>CAVXTE010000126.1:0-13172 GCA_963764475.1 uncultured Bacteroidales bacterium | reverse complement strand
TCAAATCGTCCAGGAAGAGATCGGTAAACTTACCATAAAAGTGGAACCTCAGCGGCTACCACTTCAGAGTGAAATGGATCACATAGCCAATGAATTACGAAAAGGCCTGGTCGATGACCTTGAGATCACCTTCGATCTAAAAGGGGTTGAATATCCAAAAAGCGGTAAATTCAGGTTGGTAATATCCAAAGTTCCTGCCAGGTGGGGATAAGGGATAAGTAACCACTTACAAAAGTTCAGTCCTTAAAATCCGAAAAGCCTCTTCTACTACAATTTCAATACCCCTGTTCCTGATCCGGAAGGCAATCATTGTCTGGCAATTTTAAGCACCTTATCAAAATACATCGCAAACGATCGGTATAGAAAATGGGTCCACTTGCCGAACGGAACGATGATTAATGCCCACTGCACCAGCACAGTCAAATGAATGAGATATACCCAAAAATGGTCTTCCAGGAGGTGAGTATCGATCATCAGGCGCACTGCAAACGCGGATAATCCGATCAGCAGCAGCCATATAACGAAAAACCAGTCGGAAGGCTGTGAATGTTTGTTTACCTCTTTATTTTTTCTGAACCGGCTGATGACATAATCCAGGGTAACGATAAAAATGATGATACTCTCAACATATCCGGCTACGATCACAAAAGTAGAGGGAGTGCCGAACCAGTCCAGGATCACACTGGTTAATAGCAGGGCGAGGTAGCCGATCACAAGGATTAAATGTTCAAACCAACGGAAGGTATTATCCTCACAATCTTTCGCCCTTTTTTGGGTGAACATATGGATAAAAAGGTCGCCCAAACCATAGAAATAAGCTTTTAAAGGTATTTTGAGGTTCGTTTTTGCCACGGTCAGATACCATTGCCGAACGAGATTGGGAAGGAGTATCAGCACAAAGACACCAGTAATAGCGAGAAACTCAAAAATATGTCCGACATGCATGATCTTTTCCTGGTTGAAGCTCTGATTGATGGCGAAAAAAATAACCATCAGTGCAGTCAGGATAAAGGCTACGATGCTGAAAGGAAGGGATCGGTAAAGCAGCCCTGATAAACCAGTCCAGTCGTATTTGGCTGTGAGCCATCTTCGGAGCGACATCATCAATTCGCCCGGATTGGCCGTTTTGGGACAGAATTGACTGCATTCCCCGCAATAATAGCAAAGCCAGGGTTTTAACGACGATTTAATCTCACTCTCCAAACCGAGGACACTGTAACGCACCATTTCACGGGGGAAAGAATCATCTTCGGTAGACAGAGAACAGACTGCGGTACAATTTCCGCAATTATAACAGGCGTTAAAATCGAACCCACCATATTTTTTTAATTCATCCGAAAAGTCAGGATTTATTTTAGCCATCATCCTTTGATTTTATAGTAAAAATATTCGTCGGCATCGTCCAATCCGGCAACTTCAACTGCGCCATACTTTAACAAAGACATCAGGTAAAACATCACTTCGTGTGATGGCATATTTAATTTCTCTGCCAGTTGTGGAACGGTCATCTCCCCATCTCGCATAGCATTCAAAATGGATTTCCTGATTCGGGTATACCTCTTCAGGTTCTCTTTGATCCGGGACGAAACTTCCCGTTTTTCCTTTAAGTATTTAGCCGTTTTTCCTTTTTCTGCTTCCATTTTTTTAGGATTTGATTCTCCCGTTCAGTTGAATCTGACAACTGACTACTGACAGTTGTCAGCTGTCAGCTCACTTAAAACATATTATTTAGATCGAGCCGGTTCCAAACTGTCCGATCCGTTCTCCGAACTTTCAGCCAGCATATCGATCATGCTTTCGATCTCCCGGTTTGAATAGGCAACCAAATCGATCGCATCTTCGGGACAGACCGGCAGACACATTCCACAGCCTTTGCATACAGATGTATTTAAATGTGCGATTTCTTTTCCGTCCTCCTGAACCTTTTCAATAGCATCGAACGGGCATGCATCGGCGCATGCATTACACCAGGTGCAAGCTTCTTTATTCACCACGGCAACAACCGGTTCCAGTTCAAGTTGGCCCTTACTTATGTATGACCACGATTTTGCGGCAGCAGCAAGAGCCGACTGGACAGACTCTGTCACATTTTTTGGTCCCTGGCAGGTACCGGCAATGGTTATCCCGTCGATCACCGTTTCCACCGGCCGGAGTTTCATATGGATCTCGTTAAAAAATTTATCTCTGCCTCTCGGGAGCTTGAACAATGTTCCGACAGCGTTATCGGACCTTGGAACCATCCCGGTTACTAAAACAACCAGGTCGGCAATAATTTCAATTTCCTTGTTTCCCGTAAGAATATCATTCACTTTGACAACAGTATGATTGTCCTGTCTTGTAACTTCGGGCAGGTCATCTTCATACGATTGAAAATAGATATCCCCTTGCTGTGAAGATTCAGTGTATAATACCTCTTGTTTACCATAGGTGCGGACACCCCTGGTAAAATGATAATTCCTGATATTTCTGTACTTCTTCTTTGCATGCAATGCAGAGTGAATGGCTGAAGTACAACAATACCTCGAGCAGTATTTATTATCACCCCGGGGTTGCCGGCTGCCCACACAATAGATGTAAGCGATATGTTTTACTTCTCTGCCATGCCATTCAAGCTTTTCTTCATTCAGTGCCACAAGTCTCTTAAACTCGGGAAGGGTGATCACATTATCGATATGTTGGTACCCGAATTCACCTTCTTCGGGTGTGTATGGATCAAAGCCCGTTGCCATCACGACCGAACCTACGTGAATGGTCAGGGATTCTTCTTTCTGCGAAAGGTCAATAGCTTCGCAGACCTGCTCGCATTCACCGCAACGCGTGCAATGTTCCATGTCGATAATGGCCCGTTGCGGATATTCACCCGGGTGATCAGTATAGATCGCTTTTCGTTTGGTCAGTCCAAAATTAAAGTCATCGTCTGCTTCTTCCGGGCAGACTTCGATGGCTTTGCTCAATTGTACCGGATTGAAATTTTCAAGGACATATCGGGGCCGGATCCTGACTGTCAGTTCGAAATTTCCCGATACTTCCTGAAGCATTCATTACCTCAGAATTGGTAAAAAGGATGACATTTTCCCGTTTTTGCAAGTTCTGATATAATCGTGTCGCCAGATTTTGACCACGTTCATCCGAAATAAACAATGTTTCCCACTGGGCTGTCCGTCCGCCGGTAAAAGGTTCACGTTCGATCAGGTATACCTGGCAACCCATATCAGAAAGTTCTGCGGCCGCCCTCATCCCGGCTACACCACCTCCGATGACGGCAACGGCCTTCTCTGACGGAATTTTGATCGGCTCCAGTGATTCAGCCAGTCGTACCCTTGCAATGGCAGCCTTCACTATCCCGATTGCTTTTTGTGTGGCACCTTCTTTATTGTCGGAATGAGCCCAGGAACCCTGCTCCCGGATATTGGCATGAACATAATTGTATTTGTTTAATCCGGCACGTTCTGTCACTCCACGGAAAGTCAGCAGGTGCAATTTCGGTGAACAGGACGCTACTACCACTCCATCCAGGTCGCTGCTATGAATGTCGTCAACCATTTCCTTCTGGTTTGAATCGGCACAGGCAAACATGGTAGTCTTTGCCAGCGCAACTCCCTCCTCGGATTCAATGGCTTCACGAACCTTTTCCACATCCACGTAGTCGGAGATATTCCCTCCGCAGTGACAGATATATACCCCAATCTTCTTTTTCATAATTTCCTGGTTAAGTAACTCATTGTTTCGGATGATGCGGCACCTGCCGAAAGAATTGAATCAGGGATATCCATCGGACCGGATGCTGTCCCAGCCACAAAAACACCCTCAATGCTTGTTTTTGCAGGATTTCCCAGGATATCATCCTGTTGTACGAAATGATACGGATCCATTTTAAGGGAACCATCCGGGAAAAGCCCGGCCGGATCCTGATTTGACAATACGCCAACGGAAAGGATGACCATATCGTGTTCTGTTTCCTGAACCTTCCCCTGGTTAATATCTTCATACCGCAGAAGGAGATTACCGTTTTCCTTCTCCGTGATCCTCCCGATCTTTCCTTTTACGAACTCAACTCCCATACCTTTTGCCTGTTCATAAAATTCCTCAAAGCCTTTACCAAACGACCGGATATTCAGATAATAGATCGTGACATCAGCCATGGGCAGGGCCCCCATGATCAACTGAGCTTGTTTGATGGAGTACATACAACAGATCTGGGAGCAAACAGGATTGTCAACGGTGTCATCTCTGGAACCTGTGCATAATACATAGGCAATATTGTCCGGCATCTTGCCGTCACCAGGCCTCAGAACGGTGTTGAAAGGTCGTGTTGGTGCCAACTGTCGCTCCATCTGCATGGACGTCAGCACGTTTTTGTATTGCCCGTATCCATAACGGGGCATCTTCAGCGGATCAAACAAATTAAACCCGGTCGCCAAAATAACCGACTTTGCTTTGATGAGATATTCCTCCTCATGCTGGGCAAAATCGATACAATCTGCCGGACAGACCTTTTCGCAGGCTCCGCAAAGCGTACAATTGTCAATATCGATTGTGGCAACCCGGGGACTTGCAATACTGAATGGAATATAGGCAGCTTTCCTTCCCACCATATCGTACTGGTACTGATCGGAAACTAATACCGGACAGGCATCCTCACATAACTGACATCCGGTGCAATCCTCCTCGATCACATAGCGTGGCTGCTTGATCACCTTGGCTTCAAAGTCATGTGGGCCTTTTTTAATGATACTTTCAGCTCTGCTGCCGGTTAATATCCTAATATCAGAGTGCCGCGATATCTCAGATACTTTCGGTGTTGTGATACAGGCAGCACAATCAAGTGTTGGAAAAACCTTGCTGAGCTTGATCATTTTCCCGCCAACTGACAGATCTTTTTCAACGATCACTACTTTATAACCGTTGTTGGCAAGGTTCAGCGCAGCCTCACCCCCGGCTATCCCACCACCGAGAATCATTACATCACAGGAAGCCGAAATTATTTTTCCCTTCATTTCTGAGAATTTGAAGTTTCAAGCAAATACTTGTTAAAAGACGTAACATGTTTTACAAACGACTCACTACAGACCGAACAAATAGCCGCCATCCTGAGACGCGCCGGATCTATACCTACAGCCTTCATCAAATCCTGCGTTCGTTTAACAATGGCACCTGTTTTTTCCGTACAACTTTCACCATACGGACAGTCGCTTCCGTCTGCCGCAATAAAAACGCCGTCAAACCCGCGTTCATAGGCGTGCATGATCCACCTCTGCTTGATGCCCCCTGAACAAGGTACCGTGAGTGCATAAACCGTTGGGGGATAATGCAGCTTGAGCAATCCCGCCATATCTATGGCGGGATCTGAGATCTTCTCGGTTGAAAATACCAGGATACTGGCATTCCCCCTTTTAAAATCATTCATGACATTGCTTATTTACGCTTCATGAAAATGCGGAAATAGCCGCTTTCATCGATTGTCCCCAGGTATTCATGCCCTTTCTTGGTGCACCATTTCGGCACATCGACCTTTGTACCCTCATCGGCTGACAAAACTTCCATCACATCACCCGGATTGATGGTGCCGATCGCTTTTTTGGCTTCCAGGAGCGGACCCGGACAGGCGGTGCCTCTTGCATCTACCGTCTTTGCTACATTGATGTTTTCCAATTCTTCTGCTGTCATCGTTTTTAAATTTTGTTGTTCTACGTATTAATCCTGTTTCTACACTAAATGAACAGATTCACGTCAGCTTCCTGGGCCGAAGTGATATATGCTCCGATACCACAGATATCATCTGCCAGATCGATAAAGTCATCCAGTTTTTCACCTCCCCAAACCTTGCCGGCGAGTCCGCAAATATGAATTTTAACATCCGTGATCTCTTTGGCTTCTTTGAAAAATTCAACCCAGGTCTTTACATTCAAATTTTTCAACGATTGCAGGAATTCCTTTTTCTTATCGGGATACTCTGCCATCTCCAGCTTATTGGAATCGTCGCCTACATCTTTCCGAAAAGCTCTTGCTCCCTGCAATAGAACATAAATGTCGACTTTCATATCATCGGCAGCTGCACCACTGAGTATAACACCTGCTGCTGTGAGTTTATCCACACTACCCGTGTAGAGTCCGAGACACATTTTTTTTGGTTCCATGTTCAAAAGTTTTTTTTGTTATTCATCTAACAAAAGACGAAAAAACTTCGCTGTTTCGGACATAAATGAGCGTGAGTTGCGTTATCTTTGTTTGTGATATAGATCACATTTATTAAATGCTAAGGCCATGGAAACGATATGCAGCAGGTGTGGGATCAAATCAAAGGCAACATTAAAGTTGAACGAAGAGCAGATAGAAAAACTATCTTTTAATTGCGCATCTGTCAGTTTTAAAAAAGGAGATTCCATCATCAGGCAGGGCATTTTTTCGACCAATGTGGCCTACCTGCGAAGAGGTGTGGTAAAAGTGCATATTGCCGGACCCTATTATGAACAAATCGTTCGGATCGTCAAAGCCCCCGGATACCTCGGGTTGCCCACGACATTTGGCGAAAAGATCAACCAGTATTCGGTCACGGCCATCGCCAACTGTGACGTTTGCTACATTGATATTAGCACCTTCCGCGAATTTCTGAATGACAATTCGGATTTCTCTTATGAAATCATGATGGAAGTATGCCGCACCGAACTGGAAGTATTTAACCGTTGTGCAAACAGGACTCAGAAACAGATGCGGGGAAAGATCGCGGATGTTCTCCTCGAACTGGCCGATCGAGTGTATTTATCGGACAGCTTCGACATTCCGCTCACACAACAGGATTTCGGAAATCTGGTGGATACCAGCCGGGAAAGTGTCAGCCGTGTCCTGGGTGAATTCGAGAGAGATGGGATCATTCATTGTTCGGGTAAACATATCAATATTCTGAATAAAAAATCATTGCAAATCATTAGCGACAATGGGTAGTAAAACCAATTGTCAATTGATCCATAAAATAAACATCGACAGAGGATTTTACAGATGAATATGATCATCTGAGGATTTTTTCGGCATCTGCAAATTCAATTTATACCACATTTAGAATACGCCGACAAGTAGGATGCCATGAATCAACCAACCATTAACGACCACCGGTAACTGATAAAAGGCAAAAGCGATCCTTTCGGTATTGAACCAGCCATTTGTATACATGGAAGCCCCTCTCATGAATCATTTTGGCAGATTCGTTTTTACGAATGAAGAAACTGCCATTCATATCTGCTGCTTCTTCATCCTGTCTTTAAAAATGGTTCCGTACGGGTGTAATTTTAGATCAATCCTGCAGAGTTTCCAAAAATTATCCCTTATTTGAGCCCTCATTAATGAACCCGAAAACGTATTGAATGATGAAAAAAACGATATTCATTTTTAAGTCTTTGATCCATTTCAAACATTGGACCCGGTCCGGAGCCGGAGTATTGATCAGTTTGAAAAAACACATTAAAATCGGGGTATTACTTTTTACGATGTCCATTGTTACCCTGCCTGCACATGTTTTTGCCCAAACCCAGGATACGGTAAGATCAAAGAAAAACGTCAATCTGCAGGAAGTTGAAATTGTCGGACAGGCCTCTCCGGAGATCTACAGCCAGGAAGCCAGGAAAGTAACGGTCATTACGCATGACGAAATAAATTCATTGCCAGTAAGTACTTTGCAGGATCTTCTTGAATACGCTGCCGGAGTAGATGTCAGACAACGCAATACAAACGGGGTGCAGGCAGACCTCCAGATACGGGGGGGCTCGTTCGATCAGGTGATGGTGCTGTTAAACGGCGTGAATATTACGGATCCGCAAACCGGACATTTCGATCTTGATCTCCCGGTTTCCCTTTCTGCCATCGAACGCATAGAAATCCTCAACGGAAGCGGCGCCCGCATTTACGGGCCGGATGCTTATAAAGGAGTCATCAATATCGTAACGAAAAAATCTTCCAACGAGGCCAGTGGTCTCTGAGGATATGGACAATACAACCTGCTCAGCGCAAATGCTGCCGTGAATCTGTCTTCTAAAAAAACCTCCCATTTAATTAGTTATTCCCATAATCGTTCCGACGGATTTACGAATAATACGGATTACCAGATCGATCATCTTTTTTACCAGGGTGGAGTAGATATCAAAAAGACGGATATTTTCTGGCAAACCGGGTGGAACTGGAAAAAATTCGGAGCGAACGATTTTTATGCGCCTTCCTTCCCCGGTCAATATGAAGAAACCCAAACTGGTTTCGGAAGTCTTGGATTTAAAACTCACGGTAAACTTCATACGACCGGCGTGGCTTACTGGCGCAATCATCATGATCACTTTCTTCTGAAGCGCGATAATCCTTCTTTTTACGAAAATTTTCATCTGACAAATGTTTATGGTCTGAGGATTAATTCGGAATTTTCTTCCCTCCTTGGAGAAACAACCCTGGGCCTGGGAGAACCGGAATGAAAATATTTTAAGCACGGTGCTGGGAGATCCACAAACTCCTCCTATAAAAGTAAAAGGGACCGACAGCACCTACTACACCAACGCCTACTCTAGAAACTACGTGAATTTTTACCTGGAACAAAAATACAGGATCCGTCGTTTTTATCTTTCCGGAGGCTTCCTCCTAAACCGGAACACTACGCAAAAACAGGGCGTGGATGTGTTCCCCGGCCTTGATCTAAGCTATCGGCTTATCAATGAAAAGTTACGATTCTTCGCCTCCGCCAATCGTTCATTACGTTACCCCACCTTTACAGACATGTTCTACCGGGATCCTGCCAATGAAGGTTCAAAAGATCTGAAGCCGGAAAAAATTCGCCATTGAAACCGGAGTAAAATATCGTAACGATAATCTGAAAGGAAGCCTGACATTGTTCAGGGATGAAGGGAAAGATGTCATAGACTGGGTCTGGTTACCTTCACGGGATCTCTATAAAGCCATGAATATTTCCAATGTCACGACAAGGGGAATAGAAATCGACATCTACTATCATTTCCCTGATTCTGGAGAAGAGGTCTTTCCGCATGAATGCCCTCGGCCTGACCAGTGCATTCATGAACCAGTCAAAAGTCTCCGGATCGTACGTTTCCGAAATATTCAGAAGATTATTTAAAAGACAAGATCATCTTTCATCTGGAACATACCCTTACACGAAAAATCCAGGCCGACTGGCAAGTCAGCTACTTGTCACGAAACGGAACGTACCTTGGTTATGATCCGGAAACCAACACATTTCCAAGCAAGGCCTTCAAACCCTACTGGTTACTGGACGGAAAGATCTCATACCTCGCCAACGATCTTACCTTCTTCCTGGAAGCATCGAATTTGCTGGATTCGAAATATACGGATGTAGGAAATCTGATTCAGCCGGGAAGGTGGGTTACCGGTGGAGTATCGTTGAACTTTCCTTCTGCGAAAATGGCGGAGAAGTAGTGATGAAGTTATGGGATGATGATACCCGCCGTAACATTGTCCGCATTTTCTTCTTCAAACCTGAATTCATGAAGCAGCTATTTCCGGCGGATCAGTCCGTGCGACTTGTCTTCGATCGATAAAGATGCCACGGGAATATTGAGCAAAAGTAACTAGCTAATCAGAAATTTAATTCTGATTGATAAAAAATAGTAACCAAATTGGTCTTCCACAAAGTGAGCAGGCAATAATGGCTGTTGCATTCAGAATACAATTTCCCATCGCTTTTGATGTAACGGCCATTCCTTCCCTGGGAAAACTTAATTTTACCTGGGAGTTCAAATGTTTTTATATGATGCTGTTATAATTGGCGTTCTTACAGAAACTACTGATAATGAGAAGAAAGATAGCCTTTGTGAAGTGAACATATTTTTAATATTTCTGTTGTTCTTTTATCGAAGAATGTCTTTAATCTCTCAATGTCAAGAGTATAAAAAACCAATCTACAAGATATGCCTTTGTACATGGACATTCATATAGTTGATTCTGATACCTTTTCTGTGGAGGATGTTGTGAACGGCTCATATGCAAGATTTGGCAGTGGAAAAAAAATTTGGAGTCACCCAACTAAAGTATTGGGTAAATGAGAAGAATAAGACCATTTTTTGTTTAATGGAAGGACCCGATAAAGATTCCTGCAATTCTGTTCATAAGGAATCACATGGTTTAACGGCGTGTAATATCATTGAGGTTTCAGATGATGAATACCATCTCTTTTTAGGTATAGGTGAAAAAAATGAAGTTGATTTAGCACAAACACTCTCAGGGGAAATTGATGAGGGTTTTCGAACTATTCTGCTATTAAACCATTTCGATTTTACAGGAAAATATGACCTTCTTATCAAAGAGGAATTGGCCTTAATCGAAGAAAACAAGGGCACCATAATTCTGGAACCCAATGAAGACATAATGGTTTCTTTTGTTTCGGCCACCAATGCGATACAATGTGCCCAATCGCTGGCTGAACTATTAAAAAACAGTGGTGATAATTTTGAATTTAGAATTGGACTTGTAACCGGAAGCCCCGTGGACGAAAAAGGAACTAAAATTTTTGAAGAAACCAAGAAAAATGTAAATCAGCTATGCCTGATAGGATTGAATGGGTTCATTTACCTCGATGAGACAACAAAATTGATTTCTTCCAAAGAAGGGAATACTTATAATTTTAATGCTGAAGATTTCAAAATATTAAAAACAGAAGATTTTAATTTCCTCAATTCAATCATTCTAAAAGTGAATGAAAATTTGCCTGATGCTCAATTTTAATAGTGAAAAATTAAATACGGCTTTAGGATTGAGTAAATCTCAGGCTTATAGAAAAATTAAGGCCTTAACCGGAATTGCAACCAATGAGCTTATTCAGGAAATAAAACTCCGTTATGCCCTGAAAGCTTTAAAGAATAGTGATGAAACAGTAGCAGAAATAGGCTATGGTCACGGCTTTAACAGCCCCACTTATTTTGCACGGGCATTTCGTAAAAGATTTGGATTAAGCCCGTCAATCCTATACCGATCTTTTAAAAAACACCAAATAAGTATTTATTTGGTTCAATTGTTTCAGCATTTGAAACACAACTGACAGCCTATTAGATGGTTAACACATAATTTTGATTTATAATCATAAATAAATCGATATTATGAAAACAATAAAAGAACTCGAACCAACAATTATTGAAACATTTAAAAATCAACTGCAAGGCAAAATTATAATGCCTTCCGATGCTGATTTTGACGAAACCCGTAAAGTATACAACGGTATGATCGACAAACATCCGGGTATGTTTGTTATGTGCGCAGATGTTGCCGATGTTATCGCATCTGTAAATTTTGGCAGAGAAAATAATCTGTTGATTGCCGTAAGAGGTGGAGGGCACAACGGTGGTGGCCTGGGTTTGTGTAATGATGGCCTGGTAATTGATTTATCAGGACTAAAATTCGTTCGTGTTGATGTTACCAACAAAACCGTAAGAGTTGGAGGTGGTAACCTTTTAAGAGAAGTGGATCATGCAACACATCCTTTTGGACTTGCTGTGCCAGCAGGAATGGTTTCTACAACAGGAGTAGGAGGTTTAACACTTGGAGGTGGTGTCGGATATTTATCGCGTAAATACGGACTTACTATTGACAATTTGCTGGAAGCTGATATGGTTTTGGCAGATGGCTCTTTTGTAACCGTAAATGCTGGAAAAAATACAGATTTGTTTTGGGCAATTCGTGGAGGAGGAGGAAATTTCGGAATTGTTACATCCTTTAAATTTCAAGCTCACCCTGTAAAAAATGTTTTTGGCGGACCCACATTATGGCCAATCGAAAAGACAGAAGAAATTATGGAATGGTATCATGAATTTATACATAATGCGCCAGATGAATTGAATGGATTTATTGCAACAATGATTATTCCGGGAGCACCGTTCCCGGAGCATTTGCATAACAAACAATTCTGCGGAATCGTTTGGTGTTATGCCGGCGATATGGATAAAGCAGAAGAAGCTTTTAAACCCATCTTTGCTAAGAATCCATTATTTAAACTTGTTGGCGATATGCCATATCCCTCATTGCAAACACTTTTCGATGGACTATTTCCTCCCGGATTGCAATGGTATTGGAGAGCTGACTTTTTTAATGAAATGGGACCGGAAATCAGGGCACAACATTTAAAATTTGGATCAAATATTCCAACACCACTTTCTCAAATGCATTTGTACCCCATTAGTGGCGCTGCAAGCCGGGTTGGGAAAAGAAGAAACAGCCTGGGCATACAGGGATGCCAAATATGCGGGAGTAATAGTTGGTATTGACCCTGATCCGGAAAATGCAGCTAAAATCAACAAAATGGTGTAAGGATTATTGGGCAGCGTTGCATCCGTATTCATCAGGAGGAGCCTATTCTAATTTTATGATGGATGAAGGACAAGATCGAATAAAAGCCAGTTATAAACATAACTACAACCGATTGGTAAAAATAAAAACCCAATATGATCCCAATAATTTATTTAGTGTTAATCAAAATATTAAACCAAACAATTAATTTAAAAGATATAATTCTAATTTGACAGATTGGTTTAAAATTAGATTTTTCTCCTTTTTTACCTCAATCCTAAAGGAAGAAAGGAGAAAAATCATTCTGATCCCTTTAGGGATTTAAGGTAAAATCAGGATGATTTTTCAAATTTGTCAAAGTAGAACTAAATAATAAAAAATGAAATAGGATGAAAAGTACAACCAAAGTGGCAGCGGCTCAACTATCTCCGGTTTTTCTAAACAAAGAAAAAACAGTTGACAAAGCTTGCAATGCAATTGAGGAAGCTGGAAAAAACGGAGCAAAATTAATTGTCTTTCCCGAAGCCTTCATTTCGGGTTACCCCGATTGGGTATGGGTAATTCCTCCAAACCAAACGAAACAATTAGGAGACCTGTATGTCAGGTTAGTTGAAAATGCAGTATCAATTCCTGATAGCACTACAGATAGACTTTGTAAAGCAGCAAAGCTGGCAAAAATAAATGTAGTAATTGGGATGAATGAACGAAATTCAGAAACCAGTAATGCCAGTCTTTTTAACACCATCCTTTTTATTGATGACGATGGTAAAATACTTGGAAAGCACCGGAAATTAATGCCAACAAACTGTGAACGAATAGTTTGGGCTCAAGGGAATGGCCGTACACTAAAATCGTATGATACTTCTACAGGGAAAATTGGTGGTCTTATA
>CAVXTE010000125.1:0-12780 GCA_963764475.1 uncultured Bacteroidales bacterium | reverse complement strand
CGACATCATCGATAAACTCATCAATAAGGAGGATCAGCAACCTTCGAAACTGACCGAAAAAGATCAGGAAGTACTGAAACCGTTGTTTGAAAAAAACCTCACCAAAGAACAGTATACCATCCTTTTCGAAAGCCTGAGCGAAAAAGACCAGCCTGCCATCATTACACAACCCGAGTTTATGCGAAGGATGAAGGATATGTCGAAACTGGGTGGTGGTATGGATTACATGGGTACGCTACCCGATTCATATAACCTGGTCATCAATTCGAACCATCCGCTGATTTCAGAAATATTGAATGAAAAAGATGGTGCAAAACAGGAAAATCTTGTCAGGCAGGTTACCGACCTGGCACGTTTATCTCAAAACTTGCTAAAAGGGCAGGAACTCACCGACTTTATTAAACGAAGTGTGGAAATGATCGGAAAATAATCAATCAAAATAAAAGACAAACTATGCAGTCAATCAAAAAATCCTGGATAATCATAGGGATTATCGTTATTGTTGTACTTATTAGCTATACATCCATAAAGGGCACATATAATAAAATGGTGACAATGGATGAGGGTGTATCATCCCAGTGGGCGCAGGTGGAAAATGTTTATCAGCGCCGTGCTGATCTGATACCTAATCTTGTTGCTACTGTAAAAGGTTATGCAACGCACGAAAAAGAAACGCTGGAAGGCGTTGTCGAAGCCCGGTCGAAAGCCACTTCTGTGAACATTGACCCGTCAAAACTGGATGCGAACTCCATCCAGCAATTCCAGGCTGCCCAGGATGGACTGAGTTCTGCTTTATCAAGATTAATGGTTGTTGTTGAGCGGTATCCTGATTTGAAAGCCAACCAGAATTTTCTGGATTTACAAACACAGTTAGAACGAACTGAAAACAGGATTGCTATTGAACGACGAAGTTTCAATACGGCTGCTCAAAATTACAATGCATTTATCCGGTCGTTCCCTAAAAACCTTTATGCTTCGATGTTTGGATTTGAAAAGAAATCCTATTTCAAAGCAACCGAAGGGGCGGAAAAGGCACCAAAGGTTGAATTTTAGGAAATGGAAAATAGGAAAAGGTCATTTGTTGTCATTTGAGGGTGTCAGGATGCATGTAAATAATATAAAGTCATGAAGCTGGAAGAACTACAGGTATATCAGATTGCGATGGATATAGGCGAAGATGTTTATCAACTGGCGGGTAAATGGGAATATTTTGATAAGGATACTATTGGGAAACAATTGGTTCGATCAATGGATTCTGTAGCTGCAAATATTTCTGAAGGCTTTGGAAGATATCATTTTAACGAAAATAAACACTTCCTGTTTTATGCAAGGGGTTCTTTATATGAAGTGAAAACATGGATCACAAAAGCAAATAAAAGAAAGCTTATTTCAGATATAATGTTTGAAGAAATGATCCAAAAATTAGAAGAATTAGGTGTCAAATTAAATAACTACATTAAGTCGATTGGTTCAAAGCAATGACTGTTTCAGGTGAAATGACAACTACTAATGACTTTTTCCAGCGAAGCAAATGACATTATTTCCACGAAGCTCTTAATTCTTCATGAATCGAAACATATAGCAATCAAACAAACAATATATATTACAAATGTCAGCAAAAACATTTTTCAGCGATCAGGAAAAAGAAGATATAACACTTGCCATTAAAAATGCAGAACTGGATACATCAGGTGAGATCAGGGTACACATCGAAGACAAATGTGCCGGTGATGTAAACGACCGTGCTGCTTATCTTTTCGAAAAACTGGATATGCATAAAACCGAGTTGCGGAACGGAGTTTTGTTTTATCTTGCAATCAAGAACCGTAAATTTGCTATTTTAGGTGATGCCGGAATAAATGCCATTGTTCCAGATGATTTTTGGGAAAATATCCGGGATACGTTGCTCAATTATTTCAGGGAAAACCGGTTTGCGGAAGGTTTAATTGAAGGCATTACAATGGCCGGAAAGCAGTTAAAATCGAGATTCCCTTACCAACAGGATGATGTAAACGAGCTTCCCGATGATATTTCATTTGATGTTAAATAATATAAAGAGAGAATAAAACCTGTGATTTTGAAAAAATTTAATACCGCTTTATTTATTTTGATCCTGGTATTTTCTAACGGATTCGGACAGGATTTACCGGATAAACCGCAACCACCGCGGCTTGTAAATGATTTTATCGGCCTGCTTGATCAACAGCAGGATAATTACCTTGAAAAAAAGCTGGTCGCTTTTAATGATACGAACTCGACACAGATAACGATCGTAATCGTTAATACACTGAACGGCTATGATATCGAAGATTATGCACAGCGACTCGCACAGAAGTGGGGTGTAGGGCAAAAAAAATATGATAACGGCGCGATTATCGTCGTGAAGCCAAAAACAGCAGAATCGAAGGGGGAAGCAGATATCGATGTGGGTTATGGCCTCGAACCGATCATTCCTGATATTACAGCAAAGCATATTGTTGATAACGAAATGATTCCACATTTCCAAAAAAATGATTATTTCGGCGGGCTGGATGCAGCAACCGATGTAATGATATCAATGGCATCCGGAAAATTTTCTGCTGATCAATACGACAAGCGGCATAGCAGGTCAAGTCCATACGGAGCGCTTGTACCCATTTTCGTCATCATCATTATTTTGATTATGATCAACCGGAACAAGGGAAACCATATTTCCGGACGAAGAGGCAGTGGCATGTCCTTTTGGACAGCCCTGATGCTTGGAAGCATGTTAGGTGGAAGTGGCCGTGGTTCCTGGGGCAATTTTCAATCGGGCTCCGGAGGTTTTGGCGGTTTCGGAGGTGGTGGCGGTGGCGGCTTCGGTGGTTTTGGTGGCGGAGGCTTCGGTGGCGGTGGCGCCAGCGGAAGCTGGTAATTCCCCCGGATTTATCGGATAACTCACAATTCTCTCATTGTAAATCAGCCTGAAATTTAAATCCAAGTCGTTTGCCGGTTTTTATTTTAAGGCTATCGATAGCATATATAAATTCCTGCACACTCACTTCTTTTACCTGGTCGTAAGGAGGGGTCAATAAATCGAAGTTAATCGTATAATAAATGGCTGATTCAACAATATCAGCTGCAGATTTTTCATTCATAATAGCAGAACCGAAACTGTTGTACAAAAATCCGATCTCACGCTTGCCTTCGATAAAGTAGTGCATGTCTTTATTTATAAATACTCTGCCGATAAGGTATCCAACATCGTTCAACCGGTTATACTTGATCGAATCGCTGAGAAAATTAAAAATATTGATGACACCGCAAAACGAGCGCTCCTTATTGTCTTTGATGTATTGTGTCTTCATCACTTCATGATCGCGAGAAAATTCAAAAACGTTGGTATGCATCATAAAGACAAGGATATCGCCGGCAAACTTCAGTTCAGCTTCAAATTCACTGCGGTCGGTAAACGTAAACGGGATTTTTTTTGCCTCCGGATCTTCCAGTTTTTCATATTTCTGCGAAAGTTCTTTCATCCCTTTCTTAAACAAATTGAAAGTCTCCAGTGTCCTTCTGTAAACAAGCTGTTTCAGGGATGCTTTTTTAACCAATGTTTCGAAAAGCTGGTGGGTTTTATCTTTTGCAATCATAGAAAGGGACTTTATTATTCAAAAGTAAAGGAAAGCTGGAATATTTTTGAAGTCAGTTTATCAATCCCATCTGTGTAGATATTTTGTTCGCGTTTTAAAATGTCGAACAAACCGTATGACATTTTAATTTCGGTACCAAGCTTAAACCATTCGAAATAAAAGTCAAAACCTACACCCAGTTCACCATACATGTCATTCTTGTTTAGTTTTACCTGTATCTGTGTGACATCCCTCTTGCGTTTCGCCTGCGATGACAGGTCGATACGGTAATTCATTCCACCAAGAATATAAGCCCTGTAATTGTTTAGCCGTTTTGATTTATATTTTAGGTGAAGCGGCATTTCTATAAAAGTTGAGGGGATATTTTTGCGGATATCGATCAAATTATCGATGCCATGCCGGTAACTCAGAATTCGATAATCGAGGTAGCGTTCACCAAAAGAAAGTGAAGGAATAAACCGTAGATCAAAACTTTCACCAAGACGCAGATTAGAGACGATGCCCACAGTAAATCCCAAAGTCGGCGTATTCTCAATTGAATAAAGCATAGCCGAGTCCGCATTAAAATCCTGGGTATAGGTAGAATCGAATATCTTATATTGCAACCCTGCAACAGGCTTAATTGTAAAATGCATTTGGTTCAGGGCAAGCGTAAATCCAAAGTGGTATTTCGAATAATCGTAGGTCGGCAAATTTTCCAAAATCCGTCTTTGGGCTGAAGTGGTTTTCGGAAAGAAGATTCCCGTGATGATGATCGCAATCAGAAGTGCTTTGAATAATCTCAAGGACTTGCAGTTTTTGATTACTATAAACGACTGTACCTTTTTTTTATTTTCAGGCAAATTTAAATATTATTTAATGGAATCTTAAAACTCAATGATTTATACTTTATTAATCCAACTTGAGATTCATCATTTCAAACATTAACCTTTCTTTGTCAACAGGCACCACCCCAATTTTTTCGCAAACAAGCCCTCCGGCCAGGTTTGAAACAGAGGCCAGCACCAACGGGTCGGTTTTGATGGCGAGACAGAGCGCCGCTACACTAATCACCGAATCGCCTGCTCCCGATACATCGGCTATCGACCGGACATGAGACGGAATGACATGCGTTTCTGTTCCTCCCTTTGCTCCGTAATCGATAAAAATGCCATATTCCGATAAGGTCAGCAGGATAATTCCGGATCGGAGCTCATTTTTAAGTTTTATCACTGCGTTTTTTAATGCTTCATCATCCGAATTTTCAAATTCCACATTTAGCCCCTCTTTCAGCTCTTTCAAATTCGGTTTGAACAACGTTACATTTTTGTACGAATTAAAATTTTTCTTTTTCGGATCAACTGCAATAGGAATAGAAAGCTGACGCGCTTTGTCAACAACTGCCGAAATTATTTCTGCAGAAATTACACCCTTATCATAATCCTGAAAAACGATGACATCGATCTTTTCATTTTCAATGATTTTCAGAAAGTGGCTCAGCAATGTTTCTTTATCTTCAGCATTCAACTCCTTATCGGTTTCTTCATCCACCCTGAGCATCTGTACTTTGTTGCCGATCACCCTGAATTTCGTTGTTGTAATCCGGTCGCTGCTTTGGATGATCCCTCCTGTTTCCATACCCTGATCTTTAAGAAGATCAATGAATTCATCTCCCTTCAAATCATTTCCGATCACAGAGCACAAAATGGGTTTTGCTCCCATGGCTTTGATGTTCAGCGCAACGTTGGCAGCTCCACCCAGTCGGTTTTCGCGTTTGTTAACTGATACGACCGGAACAGGTGCTTCGGGGGATATCCGGTCAACCTTTCCAAAAAGATAAGAATCGACCATTACATCGCCGATGATCAGTACGCTCAGTTTGTTGAACGATTCGAATAGTTTTAGTATCTCTTCTTTTTGCACGTTATAATGATTCCTGATTAACTGAAACCGGCAAATTTATGGAAATAGATTGAAAATGAAGCTAAAAAAGGGAAAGATTTGTCACATATTTCGTTTAGGAAAAATATAGAAATCACTTCTTAAAAACGGTTCAGGACAGCTCTGCAAGTGCCTTTTTCATTCGTTTTATCGCTTCAATCAGATTGTCAGATGAAGTGGCATACGAAATTCTTACACAGTTGCCGTTTCCGAAAGCGCCTCCCGGAACAGCAGCCACATGTGCATGTTCGAGCAGGTACATGCAGAAATCCATATCGTTTTGGATTTTTATCGCACCGTTGGTTCGCCCATAATAGGAAGCCACATTCATAAAAACATAAAAAGCACCATGTCGGTTTGTTTGCCTTGATTCCGGGAATCTCCTTCAGTTTGTCGATCAGCAGGTCCCGTCTTTCCTGGAATGCCTTCACCATTTCATTCAGTTCTTTGGAAGTACACGGATCGATTTTTAACGCCCTGATTGAAGCCATCTGTGAAATCGAAGAGGCGCCTGAGGTGATTTGCCCCTGCAGTGTATCGCAGGCCTTTGCAATTTCAAGTGTTGCCCCCATGTAACCGATCCTCCAGCCGGTCATTGCAAATCCTTTTGAAACACCATTGATCGTGATCACCCGGTCTTTAATGTTCGGGAACTGGGCAATGCTTTCGTGCTTTCCCGCAAAGTTCAGGTATTCGTAAATTTCATCCGAAATGATATAGATGCGTTCATGTTTGGCAAAAAGATCGGCTAAATCCTTTAGCTCCTTTTTACTGAAAACAGAACCCGAAGGGTTGTTGGGCGAATTGAATAAAAATACTTTTGTTTTTGGGGTAATGGCTTCCTCAACCTGTTTGACTGTTGGTTTGAAATCCTGTTGAACCGAAGTCGGAATTTCAACCATCGTTCCTTCCGACAGTTTGATCAACTCCGGATACGAAACCCAGTAAGGTGCCGGGACGATCACCTCATCTCCCGGATCGACCAGACAAAGCAATGCATTGGCAATGGATTGCTTGGCTCCGTTCGAAACCACGATCTGCTGAGGACTGTAATCGATCCCGTTTTCTTTTTTAAACTTTTCAGAAATGGCCTTCCGCAGTTCCATCAATCCCGAGACTGCAGTATAGTGCGTACAATTGGCATCGATGGCATCTTTGGCAGCCTCTTTAATGCATTCGGGCGTATTGAAATCCGGTTCACCAATACTCAGGTTGATGATATTTTTACCCTGGGCTTCCAGCTCTTTACTTTTTCGGCTCATTTCAAGCGTTGCGGAAGCCGATAAATTCTTTATCCTTTCAGCAAGAACACTCATGTTTTAATGTTTAAAAAGGGGTCAAATGTAGCGAAATTAAATCTTAATCATCAACATATTTCAGCTATTTTCCAATTTATTCGGATATTTGTATCAAACACGGATATGATAGCTGAAATGAAAATAAATGTTTCAAAACTTAAGGATTTTCATTTGGCTATAGCCTTGATTTTCATCACATCCTTTTCTTTTGGACAAAAAAATGCCGGCACTGTTCGAATGGAAAAAGTCAGTTGCCCTGAAAAATGGTGGGCTGTTTTTCATCCGTTCATTGTCAAAAAAGCGTTTACGCTTACAAAAGACGTCCTAAAAGCAACTGATAGTATTCAGCGAAGCGATGTTCTGGATGGAGATATTTCCGGCGGTCAGGTGGATGCATTCAAACATTCGTACTGGATGGCGCTTTTGGTTCAGCACATCCGGTGGCAGAAAGCCTGGAAACTTGGAAAGGCGCACGAAAAAGGAAATTTTAAAAGTTTCAAAAGAAGTCTTCGGCACGATTTAGAAAATCATCATGATAAAGCTTCATCCGAAATGGATTTATGGAACGACAAAGAAGGGATCAAAACCGGATTGAGGAATTTAGAATCCGAAGAAATGGTTTTGCAGTCGGTGATCATCCATTCTATACTGAAAGGTAAAATGCGGATCATTAAAAAAAATAAAAAAGGGCTATTTCTGGATGCTCAGGGAAATATTATTCCACAAAATGAATTGAAGGGAAAATGGGAGAACGACAAATGTTTAGTCCCATCGGATTGGGCTGAGAATATGAACAATACTAATTCGGATGGCAGGTGAAATCAGAGATCGTGCAATGAAATAACTCAAATGATATGCAGACGCTATTGATAAAAAACGGGAAAGTACTGGTTGACGGAAGAATGACACGCCGGGATATTCTCATCGAAAACGGAGTGATAAAACTGGTGAATTTTGATATTTCTTCGTGTGGACCCGAAGTCGACGCAATCGATGCGAAAAATAAACCGATCCTTCCCGGCGGCATCGATCCGCACGTACACATGGAATTACCGACACCTGCCGGAAATTCTTCGGATGATTTTTATACGGGATCAGTGGCTGCATTGGCCGGCGGGACGACCTCCTTTATCGATTTTGTTACACCTGCCCGTGGTGAATCTTTCGTTGCTGCCTATCTGAAGAGAAAAAAACTTGCCGAAAAAAGCCTTTGCGATCACACATTTCACGTGAGTCCTACATGGTGGGGGATGGAAAGTTCAAGGGAAATGGAGTTGCTCGTAAAAGAATATGGCATCACGTCCTTTAAATGCTACATGGCTTATCAGAAGACAGTCGGAATTCCAGATGAAATTCTAAAGGAAGTAATGAAATCAGCAGCCCGGCTGGGTGTACTGGTCACACTTCATTGCGAAATCGATGAGATCATCGAAAAAAAGCAGAAGGAATTTTTGCAACAACGATTGACCTCCCCTTTGTATCATGCACTTTCAAGACCACCAGAAGCGGAATCGGAAGCTGTAAAAAGGGCGATTCATCTGGCAGCCGAAACCAGTTGTAAGATCTATATCGTGCATGTTTCAACGGCAGGCGCTTTGCGGTGGATCAGAAAAGCCCGTAAATCGGGGCAGGTGGTTTATGCCGAGACCTGTCCGCAGTATTTGTTGCTGAATGAGAAGGTCTATCACGAACCTTTTGAGAAATCTGCTCCTTTTGTGATCAGCCCGCCGCTGCGCAAAAAGAAAGACAATGATGCTCTCTGGCAGGCTATCGAAGAAGGAACGATCGATACCATCGGGACTGATCACTGCCCATTTAATCTTCACGGACAAAAAGATAAAGGGATTGACGATTTTACGCTGATCCCCAACGGAGCCGGCGGTGTCGAACACCGGCTCAGCCTGCTTTATACGTTTGGTGTTTTAAGAGACAGGATCAGCATCGAACGGTTCAACCAGCTTATAGCTGAAAATCCCGCAACTATTTTCGGATTAAAGAACAAAGGTTTTATTGAACCGGGAAAGGATGCGGACCTCCTCATATGGAACCCGAATAAAGCGTCTGTCATTTCTGTTCAGACCCATCATCAACACTGCGATACCAATATTTACGAAGGATTGAAGGTAAAGGGAATGCCGGAGAGGGTAATCCAGAATGGAAAACCGATGGACTGAATGCCTGCTGATACAGTTTTAATCTAAAACTGAGCAATAAAATCAGGAGGATAAATGTTGATCTCGTAAAATTGTCTGCAGCTTTTTTCGATGAGATTGAGAAGAAATATGCTTAACCCGATTACCTAAAGTTACGATTATGTGAATCGTTTTTTAATGCACAACCACTTTCCGTGTCTCCTTATATCCGTCTTTCTGAAGGACCGCAAAATAAATCCCCGGTTCAGGGTCAAGGACCTGCAGGACATTACCATGCTCACCTGTTTTTGAATCCAAAACAGTGGTCCCGATCAGGTTAAAAATTGCAATGTCGACAGTGGCGGCATTTTGTATTTCAAATTTACCATCCGCAGGATTGGGGTAAATGCTGACATCATGAAGGATTTTTTCAGGGATCCCGACCACCAAATCCACCGTAACCTGCCAATCCATTTCATTCCTTCCTGAAAGATGATAGCTGACAGGCAGGGTAAAATCATTCGCTGAAACTCCGCTTTGCTGAATGGCGCCATCGATGGTAACGATGACTGCTGCCGGTGTTTCATATTCGGCAATCAGGTTTGTAACATCAGTACCGTATGGAAGTTCCACCGTGACCATATCGTCCTCAATCGTTCCGAAAATATCTTCAGATAATGCAGGATTCAGGCCGGCAGGAAAACCGAACGACAGAAAATCAGCCGAACCCTGGCTTTTGAAGCTTTCGCCCTGCAGCAACACGCCTGAATCATATATTCCATCACCGGCATCAGCGATAGCCAGCTTGAAGTGATAGGTTTCTCCGGGAATAACCGCAACTTTTGCAACTAAAACAGTCGTGAAGCCATCGTACTGAATGGTTTCACCATTTAAATTATCAATAAAGTATTCGCTGTTTGTTCCCGGACCTGTTGTAGGAACACCCGGTGGCGCATAACCATAATTTATATTGTTTACAGATACAGGTACCAGAGTTCCGGGAACCAGGGCGATATTCTGGTTGCTATAAACTCCCCCTTCAGGGTTTGGGCCATTTACAAAAAATCCGAATACATCGTTAAATTGAGAAGTCACCCATTCACTGTATTCTTCCGAACCAAAAACGTACTGACACCAGGCTGTATCGGCAGCAGGAACAAAATCAAATTCTAACACACTTGCATCATAGGTAGTAGAAGGGATAAGTGATGTTAATAAAGGATCTCCGGGTGTTCCATTACTATACCCCAGGCTCGATGAAGTATTTGGTCCGGGAATATAGGATACCAGGCCGGAAGTTAGTGCAATCCCATGATCGACGCCAAGGTTAGTCGTCGATCCGTTTGTAAAAACACCCCTTGAAACGGTGGCACCGGTAAACGTAACATTGCTGTAATTGATTCCGGGACCGATAAAGTATTCTACCATTTCTTCAGGTGTAACGCTATCGCTAACCTGAAGTTGCGCGCTCAGCAATAAAGGGTGTAGTAAGCATGAAATAGGACAGTAAAAGGCGGAAGTAAATGTTTATGGCTTTCATAGGCGGAAATTTATGATTGTTACAAATATACAAAATAGTCCTACTATTATAATAACAAATAATTTTCTGATTTGGCGATTACTCAGTCATTCTTTTTACTTTTGTTCAGAGCCGCTAATGAACTTGACTTGACAGAAAAACTCTATATCGACCGTACAACTTATCGCGAACTTGAACTCATGAGTTCGGATGATCAACGACTAAATATTTTCGACCTCATCAACAAAACGGAGACTTCCGGTGGAAAAGATAAGTTACAACGATTTTTTCTGGAACCTGAATTTGATCTTGCAGCGGTTAACAACAGGCATGATGCTGTTAAGTATATTCTTCGGCATGCTGAATCGTGGGAATTGCCGGTGAATAAAAAGCTGATGGACCTCGTTGAATATTATTATTTTTTGAAAATCGACCCGGTTATCAGCAAGTTCAGTTTCATTAATTATTTTGAAGGAATCCGGTACTGGCTGTTTTATCGTTCATATTACAAAACATTCAAAGAGGGGATTAAAAATCTGTTTCTCCTTTTCAGGCAATTGCAAAAATTTTATAGCGTAAATAAATCCGGTGAATTGCCGCTTCTGCTAAAGAATATATTCGATGAAACCGGTAAAATCCTGTCGGAGAAATTCATCCAAAAAATAGTTGCGGGAGATGAAAAAGAGGCGCCGGGATTTCTTGATATTTTTACTGTAGATAAGGCGTTCCGGACAGATTTTAAGGATCAGATGGCGTTGCTGATTGATCGTATTTATGAACTGGATGTCTTGATAGCTATGGCCAAAGCTCATCAGGAATTCAACCTGACATTCCCTGAATTCATCGAGTCTGATCAGGCTCAAATTGAAATAAAAGGCCTCCGGCATCTTTTTGTGAAAAATTGCAAGCCGAATGATTTCAGCCTGGAACAGGGAAAGAATTTTATTTTTCTAACCGGGCCTAACATGGCCGGTAAAACAACTTACCTGAAAGCCTGCGGTATCGCTGTATTTCTTGCCCACCTTGGCTTTGGTGTACCAGCTGAAGAGATGAAACTTTCCGCTTTCAATTGCATTTACAGCAGCATCAATACAATCGATAACTTATCGATGGGCTATAGTTACTTTTACAGTGAAGTACTTCGCGTTAAAGAAGCAGCCATGAAGCTGAAGCAGCACAAACATAACCTGATCATCTTTGACGAACTTTTCAGGGGAACCAATGTGAAAGATGCGTTCGACGGCTCGTTGCTGGTTATACAGGGCCTGTTGAAATGGCAGGGGTCGGTTTTTATTCTTTCTTCTCATTTGCTTGAACTTGCACACGAAGTTTCGATCGAACATGGAATTCAGTATGCCTATTTCGATTCGGAAGTTAAAGAAAATAGACCCTATTTCAGTTTCGAATTAAAAAAAGGAATCTCAGATGAGCGACTCGGCCTGCTGATCCTGAAAAA
Source organism: uncultured Bacteroidales bacterium (assembly GCA_963764475.1). Taxonomy (GTDB): domain Bacteria; phylum Bacteroidota; class Bacteroidia; order Bacteroidales; family JAADJA01; genus JAADJA01. Next base: position 844 of record CAVXTE010000125.1, on the reverse strand, counting down.
TGAAAAAATTGATGAATTACTGAATCCTCCTGAATCGTGAAGATTTATTTCAAAGGGGAATTTTCATTCATCCACTCCAATGATCACATTCGATGCTTTAACGATGGCAAAAGCCTGTTTGCCTACTTTGATCCCAAGATTTTCTGCTGATGTTTTGGTTATAATAGACGTTATTTCAACACCCGGAGCAAGTTCCAGAATGATTTCCGTATTGACACTTCCGGTATTTACCTGTTTTACAATTCCTTTCAACTGATTGCGCGCACTTAATTTCATATGGTTGATTTTATTTCGTTTAGAATAAAACAATAAAGGCAGGATTAGGTTTATCTCAGAACAAAAACAGCAGGGCTACTCCGGCAATCGCAATAAAGGCTCCGATGATCTCGCGGGTGTTTACTTTTTCCTTAAAAAAAAGCACAGCGGGAGGAATGATCAGAACAGGAACGATGGCCATGATGGTAGCGGCAATACCGGTATTCGTATGCTGAATTGCAAGTAAGGAAAACGATACCCCTAAAAAAGGGCCGAAAACCGATCCCATTGCAAGGCTGGTCATTCCTTTTTTTGTCCCTGATCGATGTCGAAACCTTTTTCCAGTGCCCCAGGACAAATGCAAGGATAGTGAAACCTATGAATCCAGCCAGAACTCTGATTTGTGAGGCTGCGAATGCATTGTAGTCTTTCATGCCGATTTTGCTCAGGATCAATCCAACTGCCTGACCGGCAGCGCCACCAACCGCAAAGAAAATACCAACCCGCGGATATGAGAATTTTACTTTCTTTCGCTTGTTTATAGTTACATCCCTGAATTCCCGTTTTAAAACTACCATTCCAATGCCGG
>CAVXTE010000124.1:0-13552 GCA_963764475.1 uncultured Bacteroidales bacterium | reverse complement strand
GGAGATAATGGTCTGGCCGAATCCCACTTCCGGGTCGGTCACACTGAGCCTGTCGAAGTGTGAAGCCAAAGGACTGATGACCATCCGGGTATATAACGCACAGGGAATGAAAGTAGACGAAATTGAAATACCGGCTCATACCGAAAGCATTTCCCTGGATGCAGCCCGCTGGAACAGGGGATTATATTTTCTGTGGGTAACTTGCGGGGATATGGTATATTCTGCCAAATTAGTTGTAAATTAGTTCCCGGAATAAAATTCAAAAAACCATGAAACTTTGGATCCTGTCAATATTTTTTCAATTCATGATCCTTCTGTCCTTTTCGCAAGAGTCTGCTTACTTCAACAACATTTACCAGCACGCCAACAATTTTGCAGTGGGCATGACCATTCTTGAAACCGAAGACGGCTATATCGGTTATGGAGGAACAGAAGATCCTTCCAATATTGGGCAGATGCTCCTGTTCTTCAAAATTGACAAAGAGGGGAATGAGATTATCTGGAAACCATTTGGTGAAGATTATCATTCTTATTATTGTGGAGATATCGGAGGTACAATGATAAAGACCATTGATGGAAATTTTGCAGTTGCATACCATGCATTAAATGGATACAGCGGATTAGGATATTCATCTTTCATAAAAATTGATGATAATCTGGATACCATTTGGAAGAAAAACTATAGCACGGAGAATTTATGGACATTGACGATGAATTGCAGACAAACAAGTGATAAAGGATTTATTTTAACAGGCAGTGTGGTACCTGGTCCGGATGAATTTTGGGATGCTTTATTACTTAAAACAGATAGCAGCGGCAATATGCAATGGTATCAAACTTATGGTAACAATCTTTCAGAACACGGTATTTCTGTCATTGAGACTCCTGATGGCGGCTATTTAATTGGTGGTTTCAGATATGATCCCGCATCACCTTACTACAACACCCTGGATGCCCTGGTGATAAAAACCGACAGTTTAGGCAATCAACAGTGGCTTAAAACTTTTGGAAACCCATATGTTGATGATGATATGGCATTGGTTTCAATGGCAGATGACGGAAATTATTTAGTAACTACCATTTATGGTGAATGGTTTGTAAGTTCAGTATCACGAACAGGCAGGATATGTCTTTATAAAATAAATAACCAGGGAACAGTCATAGAGCAAAAGAAAATGGGTCCTAAAATGCGCTTATGTCACATAGGAAATATTACAGAAACAATGTCAGGAGATATAATAGCATCAGGCTATGCTTACCAGGACACAATCGACTTTAATTTAAGCGGATGGTTATATAAATATACTAAGGAAGGAGATAGTCTTTGGTTACGGGCTTACAATCATTATAATCAGCCGCATGATAATAACCTGTTATATGATGTCTATCCCAGTCAGGATAATGGTTATATAGCTATTGGTCAGGCTTATCCGGATATGCCTGGCACATCCCAAAAAATGTGGATCGTAAAAGTCGACAGCATGGGCTGCGATACAGCAGGGTGCGCCACGGGAACACAGGTGTTTGAGTTACCCGCTGAAAGCCGGAAAGAGCTTTTGGTCTGGCCGAATCCCACTTCCGGATCGGTCACACTGAGCCTGTCGAAGTGTGAAGCCAAAGGCCCGAAGACCATCCGGGTATTTAACGCGCAGGGAATGAAAATAGACGAAATTGAAATACCGGCTCATACCGAAAGCATCTCATTGGATGCAGCCCGCTGGAACAGGGGATTATATTTTCTGTGGGTAACTTGCGGGGATATGGTATATTCTGCCAAATTGGTTGTAAATTAGTTCCCGGAATAAAATTCAAAAAACCATGAGGTATCGTTTCCTGTCAATAGTTCTTCAATTTATCATTTTCCACGCCCTTGCACAGGAACAAGTTTACTTTAACAACATTTACCAGCACGCCAACAATTTTGCAGTGGGCATGACCATTCTTGAAACCGAAGACGGCTATATCGGTTATGGAGGAACAGAAGATCCTTCCAATATTGGGCAGATGCTCCTGTTCTTCAAAATAGACAAAGAGGGAAATGAATTGATCTGGAAACCATTTGGAGAAAACAATCATAGTTACTATTTCGGAAATGTTGGCGGGGCCATGATAAAGACAAATGACGGGAATTTTGCTATGGCATGTCATATTGGATATAACCAGGAAGCTTATAGTACATTAATAAAATTTGATCAGAATTTAGATACACTTTGGAAAAGGAATTATCATCCTGTGTACTATACTGTCGTTATTAATTGTATCCAGACCAATGATGGCGGCTATATTTTAATTGGATGGGTTTGGTTTGAAGGTGAGAGTTTTTCAGATATTGTATTATTAAAAACTGACAGTTTGGGTAATTACCAATGGCATCACACATATGGTAATACACTGGCGGATCAGGGTGAAACTGTCATTGAAACTCCCGATGGCGGCTATTTAATTGGTGGTTTCAGATATGATCCCGCATCACCTTACTACAACACCCTGGATGCCCTGGTAATAAAAACCGACAGTTTAGGCAATCAACAGTGGCTTAAAACTTATGGAAATCCATATGTTGATGATGATATGGCATTGGTTTCGATGGACGATGATGGAAATTATTTGTTCGCAACAATTTATGGAGAGTGGAATTTTTCTACAACTTATCGCATCGGAAGGCCCTGCATTTATAAAATAAATTCATCAGGCCAGGTTGTCGGTCAAAAAAAAGTCGGCCCAAGTCGGATGAATAGCTTTATCAGAAATTTTAGAAATAGTGATGATAATTTTATTCTGACTGGTTATTCCTATCAAACAGATACATTCACAACGGCAATAGAAACAAGCTGGATCATGAAACTGGATGTTAATTATGATAGCATTTGGTACAGAGATTATACGCATTACGCTTTAATATATGATGACAATTATCTGTATGATGTCAATTATTGCCAGGATAAAGGTTTTATAGCCGTAGGCGAAGCTTACCCGGATATGGCTGGTACAACGCAAAAAATGTGGATTATAAAAGTTGACAGCATGGGCTGCGATACACCGGGGTGCGCCACGGGGACACAGGTTTTCAACCTTCCGGTAGATGATCAACAGGAGCTTTTGGTCTGGCCGAATCCCACTTCCGGGTCGGTCACACTGAGCCTGTCGAAGTGTGAAGCCAAAGGACTGATGACCATCCGGGTATTTAACGCGCAGGGAATGAAAGTAGACGAAATTGAAATACCGGCTCATACCGAAAGCATCTCATTGGATGCAGCCCGCTGGAACAGGGGATTATATTTTCTGTGGGTAACTTGCGGGGATATGGTATATTCTGCCAAATTGGTTGTAAAGTGAGATAAAAAATCCATTCATCCACCCGGAGTACAATTGGAATTTGGAATTTCCATTAATCATTCGTCATTCTGCATTCAATTATTTCCTCCCGATCCTTTCCCGCCTCCATCTTCACCATTTTTTCTCCGGCAATCTTCCCCTCTATCTCAACCTCCAGCAAAATTTCCCTGTCCTTTTTAAAAAGAAACTTAAAATCCCCGTTCTCATCACTCATCCTTTCCCTTTTCAATTTCCTTATCACCACCTTTGCCTCTGCAATTCCCTCGTCGGTGTCGGCTTTCACCACTCTGCCCTTCAGTCTTGCTCCCGGATGCCTGATCCCTGTCCTCACCAGGCGTCTCGAATCAAAGTATCCCCTCACAAATTCCGGATGATCCGGTCCGAAAATCTGGATAACCGCATTTATTTTATTATTCAGCAGGTCATCCATCGCTTCAAATTTCATTTTCAGATTTTCGGTGGCACTTTTTCTGTTGATGATTTCAATCCTTGTAGTTGGTATCAGGCTCGAATATTTTTGCTCTGCCTGGTTTAGTCTTTCTATATCCTCTTCCGTGATCCTGCAATATCCAAGCTCATTACGAAGCGGGTAAGCAATAGTATAGATCACTTTCGCCATGTCATCCACCATATTATCCCTTGCTAATACCAGCTTTTTCTTCGTAAAATGGATCGATTGCTGCAATTCCTTATTATCCTTAAAAACAGCATGAGCCCTCACGCCGTTCACCACTTTCAAAGCTGCCTCCACCATTTCATCTCGTGCTATCTTTTTCTCTACAGCTACTCCGGTCGAATATTCTTCCTGATTTGCCACTTCCTCATCAATCTCCTCGATCAGCCTTTCCGCCATACTGACAAGCTCCGCAAATTCATCAACACCTTCCCAGATACTACGAACCGCATCTTCATTAAAAAAAGTCGTTACTGCACGATAATAACTCAGTTTATCCTCTTGCAGATCATTCATGGTTTTTTATTGTATAAATGTTTTGTGCGGTTAAAATAAAATTAATTCACAGATTTATTGCTCGATAAATCTTAGTGAACCTTCGTGTTTTTAATGCTTTGTGGCAAAAAAGAATATATCCACTCCCGATAGCTATCGGGAAGCACAAAGGTTCTAAGATGCACAAAGTCAATATGTAAAAGAATTAAACCGCACAACTCGTTGTATAAATAACATGTTAAAAGCCTGCAAAATTAATGAATAATATTTATTTACCAATAAATAAGTTATCTCAACCATAAAATACTTTTATTTAACTTATTAATAATAATATTCTACAAAAATATAATGTATATAAACCATATAGTATATATTATAAACCTATTAACATTTTCATTTTACAAAGTATAAAATATATTTAACCCATCAATAATCTATATTTACCTGATTTCACTCTCCAATTCGTCGTTTCCGCCTCAATTCTTTTTTTGTTATGAGCCGAATACTAAAAGCTAAAAGCCAATAGCGAATAGCCAACAGCAATTTTTCTCCGCTCTTATTGCACATGAATCGGATTAATCTATATTTTTGCATCTTCTTTTATCATAAAAATTCGTCAACGTGAGCGATAGCCTGGTCATCATTCCGACTTTCAATGAAAAGGAGAACATCGAAAAGATCATTCGCAAGGTTTTTTCTTTGTCAAAGGAGTTTCATGTTTTGATCATCGAGGATAATTCTCCCGATGGTACCGCTGATATCGTTAAAGACCTGATGAAGGAATTTCCGGACAAGCTATTCATCGAAGAACGCAAAGGCAAGCTCGGCCTCGGAACAGCTTATATCCACGGATTCAAATGGGCACTGAAACACGACTATGAATACATCTTCGAAATGGATGCTGATTTCTCGCACAACCCCGACGACCTCATCCGGCTTTATGATGCATGTGCAAACCAGGGCGCCGATCTGGCCATCGGTTCGCGTTACATCAAAGGAGTGAATGTAGTCAACTGGCCGATGGGCAGGGTGCTGATGTCGTATTTTGCATCCGCTTATGTGAGGCTGGTAACCGGAATGAAAGTCCGCGATACAACCGCTGGATTTAAATGCTACACTCGCCGGGTGCTCAAAGCCATCGACCTGAACAAGATCAAATTCACGGGGTATGCATTTCAGATCGAAATGAAATTTACTGTTTGGAAACTGGGATTTAATATTAAAGAAGTAGATATCATATTCACCGACCGAACTGAGGGTACATCGAAAATGAACAAGAGCATTTTCAGGGAAGCGATTTTCGGCGTGATTGAACTCCGGCTGAGAAGCATGTTCAAAAAATACCGGAGAGCAGCCTGATATTCCTTATTATTTAGTACTTTCGTCTTTCTTTTTTACAATTTCTGTTTCGTCGAAATGAACAAGGCATACTATATCACCAATGCCACCATCGTAAATGAAGGTGAGAAGTACACCGGAAACATTTATTTGCATGACGGAAGGATTGAAAAAATCGAGAAGAAACTGCCAGGTGAAATTCCTGACTATGCAAAAGAAGCTGTTCATATTGATGCAAGCGGAAAGCTTTTAATTCCCGGAGTGATCGATGACCAGGTACATTTCAGGGAGCCGGGACTGACGCACAAAGCTGATATTTATACCGAAAGTAAAGCAGCCGTGGCCGGCGGTGTCACCTCTTACATGGAAATGCCGAATACAATTCCACAATACACTTACACAGGAATTGCTGGAAGAAAAGTATGAACTGGCAGCCGGCAAATCACTGGCGAATTACTCGTTCTACATGGGCGCCTCGAATGACAACATTGCTGAGATACTGCAAACCAATCCCCGGAATGTTTGCGGGATAAAGATTTTTATGGGTGCTTCGACAGGCAACATGCTGGTGGATAACATCGATACACTGAACCGTATCTTTTCAAAATCGAAGCTTTTAATTGCCACTCATTGTGAGGATGAGCCCACGATCAGGACAAACCTCGCCATTTTCAAAGAAAAGTATGGCGAAAAAATTCCTATCGAAGCGCATCCGCTTATTCGCAGCGACGAAGCCTGTTATAAAAGCACAAAACTTGCCGTACAACTTGCAAAGCTGTACAATACCCGACTGCATGTGCTTCACATATCGACAGCAAGGGAGACCGAACTTTTCGATAACACGGTTCCGCTGAACAAAAAAAGGATCACATCCGAAGTCTGTATCCATCATCTTTGGTTCAACAGTTCGGATTACGAAAAATACGGAACACGGATAAAATGGAATCCGGCGATCAAAACAAAAAACGACCAGGAGAAGCTGTTTATGGCTTTACTCAGCAACAAACTTGATATAATTGCTACCGACCATGCGCCCCATACACTGGATGAAAAGAAAAACAGTTATTTCAAAGTGCCCTTCGGGAGGCCCCCTGGTTCAGCATTCGTTGCCTGCGATGCTCGATTTTTATCATCAAAATAAACTTACACTTGAAAAGATCGTTGAAAAAATGTGTCATTCCCCGGCGATTTGTTTTCAGGTCGAAAAACGAGGTTTCATCCGGAAAGGATATTGGGCGGATATTGTTCTTGTTGATCTGAACAAAACGAATCCCGTCAATACATCCAATATCCTGTACAAATGCGGTTGGTCGCCGTTCGAAGGACATACATTCCAGTCGTCGGTAACGCATACATTTGTGAACGGAAACCTTGTTTATGAAAATGGTAATTTTAATGAATCCGATAAAGGAATGCGGTTGTTATTTGAACGATAAAAACATGAAGAAAATCATTTTATTCGCTGGTATACTTTTTTTCTTTGTAGCATGCACGCATAAACCGTTTGAGGTTGTTGAAGAAACATATCCTGACCAATCGCCCAAAGTTGTAAGGTATTACAAAGACGAAACAAAAAAATTGCTTCTCTCGGAAATTTCTTATTACGAAAACGGGAATAAACGGATGGCAGGGTCCTATAAAAACGAAAAACGAAACGGGAAATGGTCCTACTGGTATGAAAACGGGAAAATATGGAGCCAGGCTTATTACAGCGAAGGAGTCGAAAACGGCATCAAAACCGTTTGGCATGAGAACGGCCAAAAATACTATGAGGGCACAATAAAAGATGACAAGCCGGTCGGTGTTTGGAAATTCTGGGATGAAACCGGAAAACAGGTCAAAGAGGTGGACTACGATAAAAGATGATATAACTATTGTTTATTAATGCCACAAAGACACGAAAACACAAAGTTTCACCAAGGGATCTATTCATTTTCAACTCTTTGTGTTTTCTTTGCGTCTTAGTGATTTAGTGGCAAAATTGATCTGTCAAATTTTTTATAGAATTTTAAACAATCTCTAAGATTTTGAGAGGATGAACAGACCGGTATATTTGCCATTTCAAGAAGACCAAATCTTTGTATATTTGCTGCATAGTACGCGAATATTTTGATCACCATGCGAAAAAATTACCTGTTAGTACTGACCATTTTTATTTGTTTATCATCTACCGGTCAGGAGATCCGTCATAAACTTTACAGCACAAAAACAGGGCGTGTTAAATTTGTATCCGATGCACCGCTTGAAGTAATTTCAGCCGAATCGCACGAACTGAACGGCCTTGTTGATCCGGTTCAGCGGACATTTGCTTTTCAGGTAAAAGTTCAAACCCTGAAAGGATTCAATTCACCTTTGCAGCAGGAACATTTTTATGAAAATTATATCGAAGCTGAAAAATACCCGATCGCCTACTTTACAGGCAAGATCATCGAGAATGTTGATTTTTCGGTTCCCGGGAAGCATTCGATCAGGGCAAAAGGAATCCTGAACATCCATGGAGTGGAACAGGAACGGATCATATCATGCAATCTGGATATCAAAAAAAACAGTTTTGTGGTCACCTCAACTTTCACAGTTCCACTGGCTGATCACAACATAACCATACCAAGATTAGTTTATCATAAAATCGCGGAAGAAATTAAGGTGGACGTCCATGCTGAACTCACATGCGAAAACAAGTAAACGGAATGGTGATCAGAATAATTATCAAACACTCACGGTTACTGGCTGTCCTGTCTGTCATTGTATTTTTTTGCTTACAGGATATTCTTGGGCAGGAACCGTTTTTCAGACCGGTTACCTCTTCGAATGATTTGCATGGATCAAAGATCAATTGTATTGCGCAGGATCCTACTGGATTTATCTGGATAGGTACTGATTCAGGGCCTTACAGGTATAACGGCACAAATTATCAGAAAATTGATATTCCGGCCGGGGATTCGGTGATGGAAGTTTCTGCACTTTATAAAGATGCAGATAGCATCCTGTGGTGCGGTTTTACGAACGGAAAGATCATCAGGTGGCAATCGGGCAGGTTTGAGTTGTTTAAACCTGAAGGAAACCTGCCGCAGAGCAGGATTACAGGAATTATTCAGGGAGCGGGGAATACCATTTGGTTTGGGACGTATGGAGACGGGTTATATTACCTGAATAAAAACATGCTTTTCCAGATCAATCTGGCTTCCGGATTGACTGACGACTATATTTATTCGATGGTGACCGATGATAAGGGCCGGATTTGGGCCGGGACGGATAACGGCATCAATATTTGTTCTGTGACAAATGGTACTGTTGAAGTGAAGGCGTTGTCAGTCGAAGATGGACTACCGGATTTTATTATTGAATGCCTTACGAAAGATGAGGATGGCAAAATATGGATTGGGACACACGACCGGGGTGTTTGCTATTACGATGCTCAAAGCAGGTCGTTCCATATTCCCGATGAACTAAAAAACTGGCAATTCGGTGCGGTAAACGATATTATCGCTTTTGACGGCAGGATTTGGTTTGCCACATCAGGAAGCGGCATTATTGAATTGTTACCAGCTGGAAATCATGTTTCTATATACCGCGAATTCGACAATAACAACCTGAACCGTATCGAATCTTTTTTTAGGGACAAAGAAGATAACATCTGGCTTGTTTCACATAATGATATTTTTCTTTCATTCGGGGATAAAATAGAATTTGTAAAATCGGTTAACAATGTTCCGGTCACAAATATACATTCGCTGGTAGCAGATTCGAAAGGAAATATATGGTTCTCGAACGACAACGGGTTATTCAGGTTTTCTCCGAAATATAAAAATCGGAAATCAGGGATGAAAAAATTTCCTGTAAACCTCGATTTCAGCAAACAGAAAATAATGAGCCTGTACGAAGATTCGTTCGGTTATATCTGGGCTGGAACTTTCGGACAGGGCATCATCCGGATTAATCCGAAAACCGGTGAACAGGCCGTCATCACAGAAAAAGACGGCCTTGTGAACGGGAATGTCCTGTCGATCAAAGGGTCGGATAAGGAAATTTGGTTTGCAACATTGGGCGGAGCTTCACGATGCCAGATCGATGACAAGCTGGCTTCGCTTCATTTTATACCTCACTTCGACAATTATGGCAAAGCCGAGGGTCTTGCCAATAATTATATTTATGACCTTTTTATCGATCCGCAAGGCAGAACCTGGTTTGCCACCGACGGGAATGGGATTTTTGTTTTTACTGACGATAAATTTATAAACATTGCCAAAGGTTCTCTCTTTGAAAACAAAGTGATCTATTCGGTCACCGGAGATGACAAAGGAAACATCTGGATCAATTCGGCGTCCGAGGGCTTATACCATTACGATGGAAATAATTTTACCTCGGTGCAGTATGATGCGGATGTACAAAAAATGGCCATCAGTGGTATTACCTGCAACAATAGCGATGAGATGGTCATCGAATATTCAAAGGGGTTCGATGTGCTGAACACACAAACGAACAGGGTCATTCACTATGAACAAAATGCCGGTTTAATTGGATTTGAGAGCGATCTTAACACCCTCGCAAAGGACAAAGAAGGTAATGTGTGGATTGGTTTTTCGAATGGCCTCATCCATTATTCTTCGCCCGGAACACAATTCTGGAATAAACCCAAAACCTGCATAAACGATATCTCTGTTTATCTTGTAAAATACGACTTTAAAAAGATCCATGAATTCCCGGCTAATCAAAATCATTTTTCATTTAATTACATTGGTTTATGGTACCAATATCCTGAAAAGGTCAGGTACGAGATCAAACTTGAAGGCCATGATCTGGACTGGATAAAGACGAAAGATAAAAATGTGATCTATTCCAATCTTTCTCCCGGCAACTATACTTTTCGGGTTAGATCTGGACTAAATGATAACTTTGAAAATGTTTCGACAGCCACCTACTCATTCCGCATAAATAAACCCTATTGGGCTACCTGGTGGTTTTATTTAATTGTGGTCGTGGTGATCGGGTCTGTCATTGCATGGTATATCTATGCCAGGGAAAAACGGTTGAAAAGAAAACAGGAACTGCTTCGTGAGCAGATCAGATCCCAGTTTGAAAACCTGAAAAACCAGATCAATCCGCATTTTTTATTCAACAGTTTCAGTACCCTGATCGCCCTTATTGAAACGGATACAGATTCGGCTGTGGAATATGTAGGTGAATTGTCCAATCTTTTCCGAAGTATACTTGAATATAAGGATCAGGATATTATTAGACTGGAAGAAGAGCTGAAAATCGTGGAAAACTATTATAACCTGCAACGAAAACGGTATGGAAAAAACCTTATCCTAACACTGAATATCAAACCGGAATTCATGTCACTTAAAATTCCGCCCATGACCTTACAAATGCTGATTGAAAATGCGATTAAACACAACATTATTTCAAAAGACAAACCGCTTGACATTGAAATTTTCTGCGATGAAAAAAAGGAAATGCTTTATGTCGAAAATAACCTTCAGCCGATGAAAGAGAATGTTGTATCAACCGGAACAGGGATCAAAAACATACTGAACAGGTACCGGCTGTTGACTGACAAAAAAATTGAAATCGCGGAAACCGCGTTATCATTCAAAGTTGGGTTACCGTTTATTAGGTAATTTTATTTCAAATACGGCATGACTGTTTGTTACAATTTAAATTGATTCATGATCCCGCATAGCTGAGGATAAAATAGAAATTGCTATTATGCGTGTGCTTATTATCGAAGACGAACAACCTACAGCATTGCGATTGCAAAAATTGCTTTCGGAAGTAGAACCGGATATTGAAGTACTCGAAATTCTTGACAGCATCGAATCTTCGGTAAAATGGTTTCGTGAAAATGAGCATCCCGACCTGATTTTCCAGGATATCCACATCGCAGATGGATCAAGCTTCGAAATTTATAAAGAAATTAATACCGATGCAGCCGTTATTTTTGTCACAGCATTCGACCAGTATGCGATCCAGGCGTTTAAATTCAACAGCGTTGATTATCTTCTGAAACCGGTTAAAAGGGAGGAGCTTAAGAAAAGCATTTCTAAATACAGGCATTTGTATCCCACGGTACCAAAACTTGAAATTGATTATACCGCACTTGCTGGTCAAATCAATAAATCAGGCTACCAAAAACGTTTTGTTGTACGATTCGGAGAGAAGATCAAAGCCATTGATATCGATGATATTGCCTATTTCTATACTGAAGAGGGAAACAATTTCTTTAAATCATATGATGATCACCTTTACCCTCTTGATCTTAGTCTTGACAAACTGGAACCATTGCTTGACCCGGAAAAATTTTTTCGCATCAACCGGAAATTCATCATTAGCTATAAATCGATTAAGGAGATGTATGCCTATTCCAAATCGAGGGTCAGGATTATCCTTGATCCTCCGAGTAATATGGAAACTATTGCCAGTACGAACCGTTCCGGTGATTTCAAACAATGGCTTAGCGGCAAATAAAAGTTTGTATTGCATGCCTTCTTTTTCCTGTTCAACACTCAATAATACCCGGTCGCAGCCTTTAATTTTATTTTCCGGATCACGTGTTGTTTTTTTGCATTCAAAATAAAAAGAAAATGAAAAAATGGCTCATCGTACTTCTTGTATTGTTCGTTCTTGGATTAACGGGTGCGGGGCTTGTTTATAAATACATTTACAATAAACCGCATCGTAATTTTGAAATGGCAAAACCCGACTTTGTTTTACCCGCCAAAGAACTCTTCGAATCCTACAGAAATATGCGAAAAGATGCTGAACAAAAATTCAACGGCAAAGTGCTCGATATTTCCGGTAAATTAAAATCGGTGGAAGTTTCCGATTCGCTTGTTATTGTTGTATTTACTTTTGCCGAAGGGTTGTTTGGTGATGAAGGTATCCGGTGTACCATGCTTCCAAAATACAATGCAGAAGCTGAAGATTTGTCACCCGATGCTGCGATTGAAATAAAGGGTTATTGCACAGGATACAATGATACCGATGTGATCCTTGAAAAATGTTCGTTAATTAAATAGTTCTATTTTAAAAATTAATTCTTTTATGAAATATTTCACAAAATTTTTATTGTCAATATTGCTTGCTTCGTCTGTACAGGGTTTCGGACAAAAATACCTGACCAAAAACGGGTTTATCAGGCTTTATTCGCTTACACCGCTTGAAACGATTGATGCCCGGAACAACCAGGTGAACAGTGTACTTGATGCTTCAACAGGAGATTTTGTATTTAAAGTGCTCATCCGCTCATTTGAATTTGAAAAAGCCCTGATGCAGGAACATTTTAATGAAAATTTCATGGAATCAGACAAAATTCCGAATGCTACTTTTATCGGAAAAGTAACAAATTTAAAAGATATAAACTTCACCAAAAAAGGGACGTATAACGCAATCGTTGAAGGCAAACTGACCATACACGGTGTTACACATGAGGTAAAGGAGCAAGGGACCTTTGATGTGAACGGCGATAAGGTTACCGGGAAATCGAAATTCAATCTCCTTCCCGGTGATTATGACATAAAAATACCAAACACCATTATCAATAAAATTGCCGATCATATCGAAGTGACAGTAAATGTTCCGCTTGAAAAAATAAAGTAACGAATTCGTTCACAGAATTTAACTTAAATTTGTCAGATATAAACAATTAAAAAAAAAGAGAAATGAAATCAAACATGGGAATCATTGACAAGATTATCAGGGTAATTATAGCCGCTGTCGTTGCAATATTGTACTTTACACATGTAATTACAGGTGTGATAGGAATTATATTGCTGATCGTAGGAGCGGTATTTTTACTTACAGTTATTATCAACTTCTGCCCGCTATATTATCCGTTCGGGTTGAGTACCAAAAGCAAAGGCACTGAAAAAAAATGATTCGGTTATGAATTAATTGATTAAGCCATCTCCCTGCAACGGGGAGGTGGCT
>CAVXTE010000123.1:0-15354 GCA_963764475.1 uncultured Bacteroidales bacterium | reverse complement strand
GAATAGGATCATGAACTGAAAGCAGTTATCAGATCATTATCAATATTAAAATTAGCTGAAAATACAAAGCCCCGGCCTTCAGGCCGGGGCTTTTCAATACTATAAATAGGGTTGAACTTAAACAATTCCCTGTGCAAGCATGGCTTCGGCAACTTTTACGAAACCACCGATATTTGCACCCTTCATATAATCAATATAATCTCCGTCCTTGCCCCATTTTACACAGTTGGCATGAATAGCGATCATGATGTTATGCAGTCTGGTATCAACTTCTTCACGGGTCCAGCTTAAGCGCAATGAGTTCTGCGACATTTCAAGTCCTGAAGTGGCAACACCGCCAGCATTGGCAGCCTTACCCGGTCCATACAGGATCTTCTTTTCGAGATATACATTGATAGCTTCCGGTGTTGAAGGCATATTGGCACCTTCTGAAACAACGAAGCAGCCATTTGACATTAGTGTATTAGCATCATCACCGTTCACTTCATTTTGTGTAGCTGATGGCAATGCAACGTCGCATTTGATACCCCAGGGACGTTTGCCTTCATGATATTCTGCCTTGTATTTCTGGGTATACTCGCTCATTCTTCCACGTTTCACGTTTTTCAGCCACATTACATATGCCAGTTTTTCCTTATCGATACCGGCCGGATCATAGATGAATCCCCCTGAATCGGACATGGTAACAACCTTGGCTCCCAACTGAGTTGCTTTTTCAGTTGCATACTGTGCAACATTTCCTGATCCGGAAACAGTGCAGATCTTTCCTTTCATGCTATCATTGCGGGTTTTCAGCATTTCTTCAGCAAAATAAACCTGGCCATAACCGGTAGCTTCCGGACGGATTAAGGATCCACCCCATTCAATACCTTTTCCGGTCAGAACTCCCGTAAATTCATTCCTCAGCCTTTTGTACTGGCCAAACAGGAAGCCGATTTCACGTCCGCCAACGCCGATATCCCCTGCCGGAACATCCGTATCGGGACCAATGTGACGGGAAAGTTCTGTCATGAAACTCTGGCAGAAGCGCATCACTTCTGCGTCTGATTTTCCTTTCGGATCGAAGTTCGAACCACCTTTACCACCACCCATTGGAAGGGTTGTTAAACTGTTTTTCAGAACCTGCTCAAAAGCAAGGAATTTAAGAACACCAAGATTCACCGTGGGGTGGAAACGAAGGCCGCCTTTATAAGGTCCGATGGCACTGTTCATTTCGATCCTGTAACCTTTGTTGATCTGGATTTCTCCTTTATCATCAACCCAGGGTACCCTGAAAAGGATCACTCTTTCGGGTTCTGCAATGCGTTCGAGTATCTTGGCTGTTTTGTACTTGGGATTTTCCTCAATAAAAGGAAGCAATGAAATTGCTACTTCCTCAACAGCTTGATGAAACTCAACTTCACCAGGATTTTTGGCAATGATATTCGCCATGAAATCCTTTACTAATTTTTCGTTTGCCATAATGTAACTATCTTTTAGTAAAATGTTTAATTGATAAGCCATTTTAAAAACGGGGCAATATTAAAGAAAAATTTCTACACCAAACAAACAATATTTTTGATTTTTTTTATATGGAGATGTTTATATATATTCTATATCGAACCAGTATCAATAAGTTCAGAATAAAAAATAATGTTAATTTATTAACAGTATAAATTTCTCAGCGAATCCAAAAGGATCAAACAAATGCAGGTTCTAAACAATAAAATCTTAATTTCGTTTTGTAAAGCAGAGACTCACTGTACGTATCGAATTATTTTAAACAGGAGTTTAGTTGGTTGATTATTTAAAATACTTTTGGATACCGATCATAATTAAACAGAAAGCAACAGCAATAGAGCGATGAACGACGAAAACAAGCAATCAAGTATTGAACAGCTTCGAATCGAAACGATAGAACGCCTGAAAGAATTGTCAATTATAAACCAGACGACGGAGATTCTTAAGGAAGGAAAATCGGAAAAAGAGACTTTGCAAAAAATAGCCTTTATCTTGCCTTCAGGATGGCAGTATCCTGAGTTCACAAAAGCAAGGATAATTTACGACGGTATGGAATTTCGTTCTACTGATTTTTCAATAAGCGAATGGGTACTGAAGCAATCCTTTGAAACGATCGATGCCAAAACCGGCAGCATTGAAATATATTATTCAAGGGAATTTCCAAAGGCTGATGAAGGTCCTTTTCTTCAGGAAGAACGGGAACTTATTGTGAATGTTGCCTATATTATTTCGGGTTTTTTGAACAGTACAACCAGAAAAGATGAGTTGAAAAAATACGGATATCCAGCCGAGGAAGAGAAACAGAGCGATAAAACTGAACCGAGTGACATTACAAGCAAGCAACTGCTTCACAAATTCCTAAACAAAAACAATTACGACCGTGATATGTATCACGACCTAATGCCGTTTAAGGTGCGGGAAATTCTCATTATTGCAAACCTTTACGACGCTTATAGTATTGAGAAAGAAGGCCGGTTTTCGGAACACATGATGGGTGAATATGCACAACTGAACCTGACTTCATTACCGCGAATTACCGGTGTTTCGAGTGGTGAAGAAGCAATGGAACAGCTACGATCGAAACATTATGACATGGTTATACTGATGGTTGGCCTCGACAGGATTTACCCGATTAGAATTTCGGAGCGGATTAAAAAGTCTTTCCCATACATTCCGGTTTTCTTATTGCTTAATAACAACAGCAGCGTTTCTTATTTTGAAGAAAAAAGGAAACCTATATCGTATGACCGTGTCTTTGTTTGGAACGGAGAATCACGTATATTTTTCGCCATGGTAAAACTGGTAGAAGATTTTATCAACCTCGACAACGATACCCGGATTGCACTTGTTAGATACATCCTGCTGGTTGAAGATTCCCCGATTTACTATTCACTTTATCTTCCCTTGCTTTATAAAATCGTGTTGGAACAAACAAAAAGAGTCATTGACGATGTAAGCACCGACGATCTATACAAAGTCCTCAAATTGCGTGTTCGGCCTAAAATCCTTCTTGCGACAAATTACGAAGAAGCCATTACAATCTATAGTAAATACAAGGAATATATTTTTTGCCTGATAACCGATGTAAAGTTTAGCAAGGAAGGACAAATGAATGAATTTGCCGGGTTTGAGCTTGTGAAATATCTTCGCAGTGAAAAAACAGATATACCCGTCATCATTCAGTCATCCAGCCAGGATTTTGCCGAAGAAGCTGAAAGACTTAAATCGACTTTTATCAACAAGAATTCGGATTCGCTGGCCCAGGAAATAAAAAGTTTCATCATGCATTACCTGGGTTTCGGAAATTTTATTTACCGCGATCAGAATGGCAAAAAACTCGTAGAAGTCAAAACACTGAAAGAATTTGAAAAACAATTAAGGACAATTCCGGAAGAATCGATTTTATACCATGCCCAAAAAGATCACTTCTCGACTTGGCTGATGGCTCGGGGTGAAATCCAGGCCGCCAAGATACTGCACCCTAAGAAAGTCTATGAATTCAAAGATGCCGATTCGATACGACATTACCTGATTAGTGTTATTCAAAAATTCAGGGATGAACAAAACAGGGGCAAAGTAATCCCGTATAACGATGCAGCCATACTGGATGAGACAAACATTGTGACACTTTCAGAGGGAGCCATGGGTGGCAAGGGCCGTGGTCTTGCATTTATTAATTCACTCATATACAACCTCGATTTTTCGCAATATGTTCCACAAATCAATGTCAAAACACCACGCACTGCCATCATCGGAACGGATGAGTTTGAGGCTTTCATGGACAACAATAATCTTCATTTTGTAATTACAGATGAAAGGAATTACAGTGAAGTGAAACAACTGTTTCTGAAAGCCAGGTTAACCCCAACACTTACAAAACGGTTGAAAGCAATGTTGAAGCTGTTGAAAAAACCGCTCGCTATTCGTTCTTCCGGGTTATTTGAAGACAGCCTGATGCAGCCATTTGCCGGAATTTTTGAAACGTATCTTCTGCCAAATAGCAACCCGGATTTGAACATCCGTCTGCAACAGGTGACGGATGCCATAAAGCTGGTTTATGCCTCTATTTATTCAGATGTAGCCGTTGGATATATCAAAGCTGTTAATTACCGGATCGAAGAGGAAAAAATGGCGGTAATTATTCAGGAAGTTGTGGGGCATCAATATGAAAATTTCTTTTACCCGCATATTAGTGGAGTTGCCCAATCATACAATTATTACCCGTTTTCGCACATGAAGCCGGAAGAAGGTTTTGCTGTGACGGCTTTTGGTCTCGGTAAATATGTGGTTGAAGGAGAAAAAGCCTACCGCTTTTCACCCAAATATCCTACTACGGAAATTTTATCTCCACGAGATCAAATCCAGAGTTCACAAGTCGAGTTTTATGCAGTCGACCTTCGGAAACGGGAGCTTAACCTGCTTGAAGGAGACATTGCCGGATTAGCTAAATTGGATATTTACGATGCGGAAAAACACGGAACGCTGAAACATTGCTCCTCTGTTTACAATCCCAATAATAACACTATTTCACCAGGTTTGGATAAAGCCGGGCCAAGGGTGATAAATTTTGCAGATATCCTGCAATACAATTATATTCCGATGGCTACGACCATTGAAGTTTTACTCGATATCGTCAAAGAAGCATTGGGTACGCCGGTTGAACTTGAGTTTGCTATTGATTTGAATAAAGACAGCAATAACAATACTTCTTTCTACCTGCTACAGATCAAACCGATGATCGGTAATGTGGAAGATTATAAGGTAGAAATGAAAAATATACCGAAAGAAGATATTATTCTTTTTTCTGAAAAAGGGATGGGCAATGGTTTAATCGATAACATAACCGATGTAATTTATATCAACAATAACGTTTTCGATAAGTCCAAAACCCTTGCAATGGCCGATGAAATAGAAATGATAAACAAGGAAATGGTTAAAGAAAACAGGACATATATTCTCATCGGTCCCGGACGGTGGGGGACCCGTGACCGGTGGATCGGTATTCCGGTGGACTGGCCCCAGATTTCAAATGCAAAAGTTATTGTCGAAACCAGTATGGAAGGATACCCGCTCGATGCGTCCTCGGGTTCACACTTTTTCCATAATGTCACCTCCGCCAATGTTGGTTACCTGACGGTTCAGCCAGAACGGTCCCAAAGCTTCATCAATTATGATATCCTCGAAAATCAGGAACAGGTTGGTCAAGCCACCTTTTTCAGGCATGCAAGGTTTAAAGAGCCGGTAAAAATCAGGATGGACGGGAAAAAGAGGATTTCGGTTATTACGTTTTGAGCACATTGGAAGATGTTTTTTACCCCCAAAATTTGTAAAACAACATTTTAACTCCTCACTATTTATACTTCATATAAATTATTTTTACCGAACTCCTATGCAACTCTAAAATGATTCTGATATTCAAACATTTATACTCAATAAAACTAAAATAAAGGTCGAGACGTATAAATTATGTATTCCTTTATTAATGGAATATTCTTTATTATTGCGCGTTTAATTGTGAATTTTGTGTTGGAGTTTAAAAACTACAGATCGCTATGTATGAATTTGTTGCTCTAAGTCTGAAATGTCCCGTTTGCGGAGAATCGCTCATGGATAAAGACCATAAAGTCGACAACGAACCGAGCATCCGTTTAAATGTCGAATTTGATAATCGTAAAGGAGTTATCAATCTAAGTTCCATCTACGGGAGTTATAACTATACCAGTACGTTAGAAATTCCAGCCGGACAAGTTGCAAAGTTTTTTTGTACACATTGCAATACCATGCTGAATACGGAATCGGAATGCCTTACATGCGGCGCTGCTATGATTCCGTTTTACCTCGATATGGGCGGCAAAGTAAGTATCTGTTCGAGAAGCGGCTGCAAAAATCATCATGTAGAATTTGAAGATCTTTCGCTGGCTTTGCGGAAGCTGTATCAGGAATACGGTTTCAGGGGCAGAAAATACCCTAAAGATGAGCGGACTAAAAAACAAAAAGAGAAAGTTCCTGATAAAATAAAAGATGAGGAGGAAGAAATTCTGGAAAGCGGAACGTTTCTCCAGAGTTATTGTCCCCATTGCCGAAAGAGCCTGATCGAAAACGAAATGCTCAAACTAAAGATCGTAAACGGAGAAGAGGGTTTCTTGCTTCTGAGCCCGTATCTTAATAGTTTCACTTCCAAATCAACCATTTTTCTTCCTGAAGATAAGGCTGTCACCGATATCAAATGTTTCCATTGCAATACCAGCCTTGTCGATAAGAACAAATCGTGCGGTAAATGCAATTCACCTGTTGCCCGAATAAATGTGAGTGCAAGCTCGAAACTGATCGATTTTTATATTTGCACAAAAAAAGGTTGCCGGTGGCATGGTCTGAGCGAAGAAGATTTATATTCAATAAAGCTGGAAGAAAGTGACGAATGGTAATATTTTCTAACTACTAAAAACTAAAAAATCACGTATGTTTCCGATAATAAGAAAGCAGGAAATGGCAAAGGGTACAATTATCAGATTTGATATCAGTGCCCCTAAGATAGCAAAAAAAGTAAAGGCAGGCCAGTTCGTAATTATTCGGGTAAACGAAACCGGTGAACGCATCCCGTTGACCGTTGCTGATAAAGACGAATTTGCAGGAATCATAAGCATTATTTTTCAGATTGTAGGCAAAACGACCGCCTTGATGCGGTCACTCAAAGAAGGAGATCTGATAAAAGATGTGGTTGGTCCACTGGGTCGTCCGGCCGAAATTGAAAACCTTGGAACGGTTGTTATGATTGGCGGAGGAACAGGAGTCGCAATTCTCCATCATGTTGCCAAAGCCTTTAAGAAAGCGGGAAACTATGTTATCGGCATCATGGGGGCCAAAGACAAAGATCTGCTTATCCTTGAAAATGAAATGGCCCAGATTTGTGATGAACTCGTCATTACAACAGATGATGGAAGTTATGGCGACCGCGGGTTTGTTACCCAGCCGCTTGAAAAGTATCTTGGTGAACGTGACGATATAAAACTTGTATATGCAATCGGTCCCATTATTATGATGAAAAATGTAGCAAAACTCACTGCAAAATATAAAGTTAAAACGATGGTGAGCCTGAATCCGATCATGATCGACGGTACGGGAATGTGCGGTGGTTGCAGGGTAAAAGTGAATAATGAAACACAATTCTGTTGCGTTGACGGCCCTGATTTCGACGGCCACAAGGTGGACTTTGATGAACTTCTGAAGCGGAATTCTTTGTACCTTAAAGAAGAAAAAGATTCACTTCTGTTTTCGATTCGATAAAATTTGAAATGAAACACCGGAACCTATTTTTATCATCAAACAAGTTAGGAATTTGACATATAACGACTGGAATTTAATTTAAACTTATGCTTGATCACGACATTAAATATCTAAAGTTTAAAACTTACCTGAACACTTATTGTCCTCACTGCCACAACAGTTTTAATGTGGAGAAAAAGGACATTAACCTTATTGAATTTAAAGCAGTTTACAAAGGCGATGTAATCGACTTGCAACTGAGTCCCTACCTCGATGTTTTTGAAATCGAATCGTCGGTTCCAATCGCAAAAGATGGGATACTGGATGACATATTATGCCCTCATTGCAATAAAAGTCTGCTGAATAAAGACATGGTCTGCGGGGAATGCGGATCACCAATCGGTGAAGTGATCATTTCGGCGCTTTCGGCGCTCATTCCTTTTTATATTTGTATGAAGTATGGTTGCGAGTGGCATGGGCTTTCCAAAAGGGATGAACGAAAAATCAAGCTGAAAATTCCTCGGCAGGATATGCCTGAACAGGATCAGACACTCAGGGTTCATAACTTTCAGGAAGTACCTTACGGATATACTTCTGAGCTTGCTTTGCTTGAAGCCGGACGTTGTCTGCAATGCAAAAACCCAACTTGTGTAACAGGTTGTCCTGTCAATGTTCCCATACCACAATTCATTGCATTGATTGCGGACGAAAAATATGATGAAGCGGCTAAAAAGATAAAAGAAACAAATTTATTCCCGGCCATCTGCGGTCGTGTATGTCCCCAGGAAAGTCAGTGTGAAGAAAAATGTATCCTCGGACATAAAGACAAACCCGTAGCCATTGGCAGATTGGAACGATTCGTTGCCGATTTTGAGCGGAAGATGGATCTTGTAAAAGTTCCAATTATCACACATAATACCGGACAGAAAATTGCAGTAATCGGTTCAGGCCCTGGAGGACTTACCGTTGCTGCAGATATGCGTCAGCTTGGATATTCGGTTACGGTATACGAGGCCCTGCACGAAACAGGCGGAGTTCTTACTTATGGAATTCCGGAATTCAGGTTACCTAAATCGATCGTTCAGTTCGAAATAAATTTCTTAAAAGAAATGGGCGTTCGGATCGAAACTAACCATGTGATCGGAAATATTCATACAATCGATGAGCTGCTTGAAGAATTTGATGCAGTATTTATTGGAGTTGGCGCCGGGTTACCAACATTCATGGGACTTGAAGGTGAAAGTTTGGGAAATGTTTTTTCAGCCAACGAATATCTTACCCGCATGAACCTGATGAAGGCTTACAAGTTCCCTGAATATGATACACCCATGCCGAAAGGAACAAGTGTTACGGTAATCGGAGGAGGAAATGTGGCTATGGATTGTGCGCGGACAGCCAAACGAACGGGAGCCAGCGAAGTAACCATCGTTTACAGAAGATCAAGACATGAACTTCCGGCCAGGGGCGAAGAAGTTCATCATGCCGAAGAAGAAGGTATTAAATTCAAGTTGCTGACGAACCCGATCCGGTATATTGGTACCGATTACAATACCATCAAGGCAATGGAATGTGTAAAGATGCAGTTGGGTGAACCGGATGCATCCGGCAGAAGAAGGCCGGTTCCGATTGAAGGTTCGAATTTCATTCTCGAAACGGATTTGGCTATCGTTGCTGTTGGTACAGGACCAAATCCGATTATTTTCCAGTCGACCCCGGATCTGAAAAGAACTAAATGGGGATATATTGACGCAAACCCTGAAACAAATGAGACGTCGAAGGAATTTGTTTATGCAGGAGGTGACATTATTACCGGTTCGGCAACCGTTATTCAGGCAATGGGTGCAGGAAGAATTGCTGCACGGGCCATCCACGAAAAGCTTACAGCACTCAAAAAAAAGAAAACCAAAAAAGTATCAGTCGATAAATGATCCGTGAAAGGATTAATCAACGGAAGCCCGGGCTTTTATGTCCGGGTTTTTTTTAACCCTTTCACTGATCAAACTTACAGAAAACCAACGATCAATTTAGACACACTATAAATTGTTAATGCATTCACACATATTTTGAAAACTTTATACTTTTACTGCCCAACTTAAACGAAAGTTCTATGCGAATTACAAGGTTAAGTGCTAAAAAAGAAGCCGTTGAACAAGGCGTTGTTGATCTGTCGGTACTCGATCCCCTGATCGAAAAATACAAAGGGAAAAAAGGAAATCTCATCCCAATTTTGCAGGGGACACAGGAATTGTTTGGATACATTCCACGAACAGCTTTCGAAAAAATTGCTAAAGAAACCGGATTGGGTCTCAGTGAAATGTATGGAGTGGCAACATTTTATGCTCAATTCAGGCTGAATCCGGTCGGAAAACACATCATTAAAGTCTGTCACGGCACGGCTTGCCATGTTCAGAATGCCAATGAAATTTCGGATGCCATAAAAGAAGCACTGGATATTAAAGATGGGGAGACAACGAAAGACGGTTTGTTCACCCTCGAATCCGTGGCATGTTTGGGTTGCTGTTCGCTTGCTCCGGTAATGATGTTAGGCGACGAAACGTATGGAAAACTGACAGGTACGCAGGCGGTGAAGTATGTAAAAAATATAAAAATTAGGGAGAATAACTGATGGAAACTAAGGTTATCGTCGGGCTCGGAAGTTGCGGGATCGCAGCGGGTGCAAAAAAGGTGTACGATAAGATTTTGGCATTGAAGGAAGCCGAAAATCTTTTATTTGATCTGAAAAAAACAAGTTGCATCGGAATGTGTTACCGCGAACCGCTGGTAGAGATCATTGACGAATCAGGATCATACCTCTATGGCGATATCGATGAAGATAAAGCGGTAGAGCTGATTGAGAAACATATTCATCAGCAAAACCCAATCAGGGAATATGTAGTCCGTACCGACCTGTTCGATACATTGGACAATGAATTTACCAATTCGCAGGTAAAAATCGTGCTCAGGAACTGTGGTTACATGGATCCCGAATCGATCGAGGAATATGAAGAACGGAACGGTTACCGGGCCATTAAGAAAATTGCTGGCTCCGGATTATCACGGCTTGATGTGATCCAGAATATCCTCGAATCGGGTATTCGCGGTCGCGGAGGCGGTGGTTTTCCTACCGGATTAAAATGGAAGTTTGCCAACAACAACAAAGCCGATGAGAAATTCATCATCTGCAATGCGGATGAAGGCGACCCGGGAGCATTTATGGACCGTTCGGTTCTTGAAGGTGATCCACACTCTGTACTCGAAGGAATGATCATCGGTGCTTATGCCATCGAAGCAACCACTGGCGTCATATACTGCCGTGCCGAATATCCGCTGGCCATCAAGCGTTTGAACATCGCTATTAAACAAGCCCGTGAAAAAGGTTATCTCGGAAAAGATATTTTAGGAATTCAGGGTTTTAATTTTGATATCAATATTAAAGAAGGTGCCGGTGCTTTTGTTTGCGGCGAAGAAACAGCGTTGATCGCCTCTGTCGAAGGACAGCGCGGAATGCCACGCAAACGCCCTCCTTTCCCGGCTGCATCCGGTCTGTGGAAACGTCCGACCAACATTAATAATGTGGAGACTTTTGCCAATATTCCCTGGATCATCATTCATGGCGGAAAGGAATATGCCAAATACGGGACTGAAAAAAGCAAGGGGACAAAGGTCTTTGCCTTAGCTGGGAAGATAAAACGATCCGGCCTGGTGGAAGTTCCGATGGGAATGACCATTCACGATGTGATCTTCAAACTAGGCGGCGGAATACAAAATGATAAGAAATTCAAAGCCGTGCAAATGGGTGGACCTTCCGGAGGATGTATTCCTGAATACCTGGCCGATACAACCATTGATTACGATTCGGTGAATGCCACTGGTGCTATCATGGGTTCGGGTGGTATGGTCGTAATGGATGAAACCACCTGTATGATCGATGTGGCTAAATTCTTCCTCGATTTTACACAAAAGGAATCCTGCGGGAAATGTACCTTTTGCCGGGTCGGGACGAAACGAATGCTCGAAATCCTTACCCGTATTACAAACGGTGAAGGTAAAGAAGGTGACATCGAATTACTTGAGGATCTGTCGTACCAGATTAAGGAAAGTTCACTTTGCGGACTGGGACAGACTGCACCGAATCCTGTTCTCACAACCATCAAGTATTTCAGGGATGAGTATGAGGCTCACATCCGGGACAAAAAATGTCCGGCCAAAGTCTGTAAACCATTATTGACTTATACAGTCGATCCTGAAAAATGTACAGGTTGTACAGTGTGTGCAAAGAATTGCCCGTCGAATGCGATCGATGGTGAACGGAAACAAATCCATTTTATCCGGCAGGATGCTTGCATCCAGTGTGGGGCATGTTTTACGAAGTGTAAATTTGATGCGATACTGGTGAATTAAGCCTTTAGCTATTGGCTTTTAGCTATTAGCTTAAAGAAGAAATATGAGAAATTTTAGAAGTTTAAATATTTGGAATGATGGTATAACGCTGGTAACTGAGGTATATCGGTTGGCATCCTTGCTTCCGGATGAAGAAAAATTTGGATTGAAAAATCAAATTTGCAGGGCCGCAGTCTCAGTTCCTTCAAATATTGCAGAAGGCGCCAGTCGAAACAGTGAAATTGAATATAAGCGGTTCTTAGAAATTGCTATTGGATCATTATTCGAATTAGAAACGCAATTAATTATAATTCAGGAATTATCTTTTATTCCAGAATCGAACATCAATAAAACAATGGAAATGATTTCCAGAGAGCAAAAAATGATTAATAATTTAATTAAAAAGCTAAAAGCCAACAGCTAATAGCCAACAGCTTGAAAAATATGGACCAAACATTAAATATCATTCTCAACGGTAAAATCGTAAAGGGGGTAAAAGGAGAGAGCGTTCTTGAACTTGCCGAACGACATGGGATATCCATTCCCACTTTGTGTCATGATCCAAGGCTGGAACCCTATTCATCATGTTACTTGTGTGTGGTAGAAATCGAAGGTTTCCGTGGACTGCAAACATCGTGTTCGACAAAAATAGTGGAAGGGATGAAGATCGTAACTGATAACGATCGCGTCCGGAAAGCCCGAAAGACTGCACTCGACCTGTTGGTGAGCAATCACTATGCCGATTGTGCCGGACCTTGCAAGCAAACCTGTCCGGCAGGAGTGGATGTTCAGGGTTATATTTCGTTCATCGAAAAGGGAATGTATCATGAAGCGGTTGAACTGATTAAAGAAACCAATCCGTTGCCGGCGGTGTGCGGACGCGTTTGCGTGAGACCCTGTGAAGTTGCCTGCAGGCGGAATTTGCTCGATGAAGGTGCTCCTGTAGGTATTGATTACCTGAAGCGGTTTGCTTCAGATATCGATCTCATGTCGCCTGATAAATGGAAACCGGCCGTAAAGGAATTGACAGGCAAAAAGGTGGCTGTTATCGGTGCCGGACCGGGAGGTGTTTCCTGCGGATTCTTCCTTCAAAAAGAAGGACACCAGGTCGATATTTACGAAGCAGCTCCAAAACCAGGAGGTTGGCTGCGTTATGGAATTCCGGAATACAGGCTTCCAAATGATATTCTTCAGAAGGAAATAGATAATATTACCGAATTGGGTGTTAATATTTTTTACAATAAAAAATTAGGAGACAACATCAGCTTTAAAGGGCTGAAAAACAAATATGACGCTGTAATACTTTCAGTCGGATCACAACAGGGAACCCGGATCGGATGCGAAGGCGACGATGCTGAAAATGTTTTTTCAGGGATCGATTTTCTCAAGCAAATGGAACTTACCGGAAATAAATACGATTTCAGCGGAAAGAAAGTAGCTGTGATCGGTGGCGGGAATACCGCTATGGATTGTTGCCGGACATCCGTCAGGTGTGGTGCCGAAAAAGTTTTCGTTATTTACAGGAGAACTGAAAATGAAATGCCAGCCAATCCGATCGAGATCCATGAATCAAAACTGGAAGGCGTTGAGTACCTTTTGCTCACCAATCCTACGATGATCAATAAGGATGACAAAGGCAAAGTAAAATCGGTTACCTGTCTCAAAATGCAGTTGGGTGAACCGGATGCTTCGGGAAGAAGACGACCCATTCCGGTTGAAAATTCTGAATTTGAACTGGAAGTCGATTATGTGCTAGCTGCCATCGGACAGAAAACATCCGTTACTTTCCTTGAAGACATCAACAAGAATCTGAACGGAAACGGAGAGATGAAGCTAAACCGCTGGGGTGATATTGATGCCAATCCGAAGACATTACAGACCGGCATTCCGAAAGTTTTTGCGGCTGGTGACAGCGTAACTGGTCCTGCAACTCTAATTCAGGCCATTGCACAAGCCCGGGTTGCATCGAGAAGTTGTCATCAGTTTCTGTCAGGACTCCCAATCGAACCTGCTAAAGATGAATTTCTGAGCAAACGGGACAATTTCAAAAAACAAGTTAAAGAGGACTACATCGGATTTTATCCCGAACAAAAACGGGAGGAAATGCCCACCCTCGATCCGAAAAACCGGCATAATTTTAAAGAAGTAGAACTGGGTTATGACAGTGAAGAAGTGGCCAAACATGAAGTCCAGCGTTGCCTCGAGTGCGGCTGCACCGAATATTATACCTGTGATCTGAAGAAACATTCGTCAGAGTATGATGCCGAACAGGGAAAGTTCGGAGGCGATTTCAAAGAGTACGACATTGATTTCAGACATCCGTTCATCGAGATTGATAGCAATAAATGCATCCTTTGTTCGCGCTGCATACGGATTTGTCATGAAGTAGTTGGTGCCAACGCACTGGGACTGGTAAACAGGGGTTTCGAAACGTATGTTGCACCAAGTATGGGCGAAAAGCTTCAGGACACATTTTGCGAATCGTGCGGACTGTGTATTTCTACCTGCCCGACGGGTGCCATTACGGAAAATTATCTGTTCAAACCGGGACCCGTTAAACTTAGTCAGGTTGAAACCATTTGTAATTATTGTTCCATCGGTTGTGCCATCGAACTTCATCATAAAAACGGTTTCGTAATGAAGGCAACCGGAAAGAACGGATTGGTGAACAAAGACGGCAATCTTTGCCGTTTCCCGAAATTCGGCTATCATTATCTCAACGATAAGTCAAGGATCACAAAACCACTGCTGAAAGTGAAAGGTCGTTTTGAAGAGATCGGCTTTGAAGAAGCATTTAAAATTATAAAAGAACATATCGAAACAGTACATCCTGATGACAATGCATTCTTTGCCGGAGCAAGGCTCACGAATGAAGAGATGTACCTCATCCAAAAGTTGGCACGCGGTGCTGCAAAAACCAATAATGTTACCAGCTTTCACTACCTTAACCGTGGTGATGGTTACATTTTTGATTCGGCATTTAATGTTCCTTTCGAACAACTTAAATCAGCAAGTAAATTTTACCTCATCGGATCAGAGATAAACAGGGACAATGCAGTAGCGGGTTTTATGGTGAATGATGCGAAGCAGAAACACAATATTCCGCTCATGCTGATTACGAACCTCGATGAAAGCCCGATGAAACATAAGGCCGATTCGGTTCTGAAAATCAAATCCTATTACCATTTCATCAAAGCGGTGAATTACTACCTGATCGCCAATGGGTTTGAGAACGGGATGTTCATTAAGGATAACTGCGATGGGTTTGAAGCATACAAAGAACAACTTCTGAAGGAAAACTTTGTAGAACTTGTGAAAGAATCGGGGGTGCTGTATATGGACAGTATCATCGAGTTTGCAAAGGAATTCAACAAAGAGATGAATGCCGTGATCATTTATTCCGAAAAAGAGATTTGTTCGATGGCAGCATTCGAATTGAAAAACCTCTCAATGATTACGGGTAAACTCGGCAAAACGGCCAATGGATTGATTTCACTGAAAGAAAAGAACAATTCACAGGGATTGTTCGATATGGGAATTTGCCCGAAGCTTGGTGTGGGTGCGCAATCCGTTCAATCTCCCGATCTGCAGAAAAAGATGAAGGCAAAATGGGGTGTTAAGGAGTTACCGCAGCAGGTGAATGAAAGCCAGTACGAATCGCTCGAAAAGGGAATATTGAGAAACATTTTTATCTTTGGGGAAGATCCGCTA
>CAVXTE010000122.1:0-53186 GCA_963764475.1 uncultured Bacteroidales bacterium | reverse complement strand
CTGGGCGTGTCCGTCCGCAATCGCGTCGAGGGTTGCGGACATCAGCCCGTGAATGGCTGCTGACAGTCGTGGCAGAAGGTCCCCCGAGGTGTCACGAGGCCGGATCAGCTCGGTCAGCACCCCGTAGACAGGACCGGTGTCGAGCCCCTGCTCGATCCGGAAGGTCGTCGCACCCGTGACCTCGTCGCCGGCGATGAGGGCATGCTGCACCGGCGCCGCGCCTCGCCATGCCGGAAGGAGCGAGAAGTGCAGGTTGACCCAGCCAACCGCGGCACGTCGAGCAGGTCCGCGGGGATGAGGGCGCCGTAGGCGACCACCGGGCGCAGTCCAGCTCGAGAGCCGCCAGGCGCTCACGAACCTCGTCGTCACGCAACGAACGAGGCGTCAGCACCTCGACACCGGCGTCCTGAGCCCGCCGCTTCACCGGGCTCGGCGAGACGGTGCGCCCGCGGCCGCTCGCCGCATCTGGTCGGGTCAGCACGGCGACGACCTCGTGCTCGGAGTCGAGCAGAGCCTCGAGGACGGGAACGGCCACCGCTGGGGTGCCGGCGAAGAGCAGACGCATGGCGTCGATCCTAGGCGCCGGCCCAGGACGCTCAGGCACCTCCTGGCCGTGAGGCGGGCATAGCTGTATTGGCTGTAATGTTGGTTCTAACCTTTAAAACATCTGCACTAGCTACTGTTATACTTGCATTAACTGCCCTTAATTTATTGAAAGAAGCATTAGTTATACTTGCATTAATTGTTCTTATATTATTTATAGTGGCATTGTTTACTTTTAAATTACTTCAAAAAATGTGATGTAATCGTTGAGGCCTTTGACCTGGCCGAGACGAAACAAATGTTCATCGAAACGGTCCAGACCGAATTACCGCATATTCCGCTTGTCGTTGGTCTCGGAATAGCCGGCTGGGGAGACAACAATTCACTAAAAACCCGTCAGGTCGGCAACCTCTATATTTGCGGAGATGAAAAATCAGAAATTTCGGATGAATTACCGCCATTGGCACCGCGGGTTGGTATCGTTGCTCATATGCAGGCAAACACGGTTCTCGAAATCTTAATTAACAAGCATCTGGAGAAACAGAGTTCCGGCTGATTTTCGTTTTCTTTTTACACAAATGTAAACCCATAGATATTAAATTTGGTGCGATAAAATTGATTGAAAAAAAATGATAACAATTACACTCAATAACAGGGAAGAAACGATTGAGAAAGACAACCTGACATTGCAACAGCTCATTGACCTGAAAAACTTCACCTTTAAAATGCTCGTGACCAAAGTCAACGGAGAATTGATCAAGAAGGAAAACCGGGATATTTTTGAAATTAAAACCGGCGATAATGTTGCCGTTATTCACCTGATCAGCGGTGGATGATCATAGGACTTCAGCAACCACAAAGGTACTTCCCCCAACAAAAACAAGGTCGTTACTTGTGGCATTTCCCAAAGCAGCATTGTAAGCATTTTCAACCGAATTGTAATATTTCCCTTTTAAGCCAAACGCCTGACAAGTTTGCCAAAGTTCTTCCGCATCAAGTCCTCTGGGAATATCAGCTTTGCAAAAATAATAAGTCGCGTGCAGTGGAAGTAAATTAAGAATGGCATTGATTTTTTTATCCTTTACAATACCTAAAACTATGTGAAGTTTATTGCAATCAATCGTGCTTAACTGATTTACAACTTCACGGATTCCATCTTCATTATGGCCGGCATCGCAAATTGTAAGCGGACGTTTCCGGAGAACCTGCCACCTCCCCTGAAAACCGGTGTTTTTTATAACGTTGCTGAATCCCTCGTGAATATTTTGTTCAGAAATTTCATAACCCAGCTCGATTAGCTTTTGAACAGCATGCAAACCCGTAATTATATTCTTATGTTGATAATTACCTGTCAGCGGGCACATCAAATTCGTTATATAGGGTGATCCCTGGAAATCTATATTTAGCTTCAACTGAAAGTTATTCCTGACGCCTGAAATAATTTGGGAAATTTTCAGGTTTTGATCCGCAAATGAAATGGGAGCCCTCAATCGGGCAGCTTTCTCTATAAAAATTCCGTTTGTTTCTTTCTGGGTTTCACCAATAACCACAGGAATGTTATTTTTGATGATACCGGCCTTTTCCACCGCAATTTTCTCTAATGTATCTCCAAGAAACTGGGTATGATCGAGGCCAATGTTCGTAATCACTGAAAGGATGGAATTCACCACGTTTGTCGAATCCAGCCTTCCTCCCATTCCTGTTTCCATGACTGCAATATCGACATTTTCTTCATTAAAATAATCCACGGCCATTCCGAAAGTATATTCAAAAAAAGAAGGATCGATGCCTGCAAAACTTTTTTGATTTTTTCTAACAAAATCAATGACTTTGCTTTTGGGAATTTTTTTACCTTTGATCTTTATACGTTCTCTGAAATCTTTTAAATGGGGTGAAGTGTTAAGTCCTGTTTTATAACCTGCTTCCTGCAAAACAGAAGCGATAAAATGAGATACCGAACCTTTACCGTTTGTACCGGCAATATGAACGGATTTAAATTTTTTTTCCGGATGACCAAGTTGCTTACAAAGGTTTATCGTATTACTCAGATCGGCTTTATAAGCCGGACCACCGATGCGCTGGAACATGGGTAAACGGCCAAAAAGAAAATCGAGGGTTTGCTGGTAATTCATTTAATTTTTAACCACAAAATGATAGGTAATCGTTCCTTTCTGCATTTCGGGAGCATCAAGTTTCACATTAAAAATGGCTTTTTTTGCTGCCTCTTCTGCCAGTCGCCTCAATACTGAATTCGTGGTGTTGGAGCCTTTGTCAATGGCCATGGCAATCACAACTTTACCGTATTTATCAACAGTAATCTGAACGACAACTGTTCCGTTTTCTGTAAAATTTTTACCGGGTTCAGGAAGGTATTTAGGCGTTCTGCCGGAAAGGCTGAAGGATGTTCCGTTTCCCGAACCTCCCAGGCCTTCATAATTTTTCGAATCGGGGGTTCCATTGGGATTTCCCTGATCGCCTGCTTTTCCTGTAATCCCTTCATTGGTTTCCTGACCTTCACGGTCGACTGCTTCCTGGCTTTTACCTTTGTAAAGAGCATTGGGATTTACTTTGGGTTCTTCTTTTTTGGGCTCAGTCTTAACCGGCTGCTTTTCCGTTTTAACCTTTTTCTTTGTTTCGAGTGCAGGTGCCGGTTCAACATCCTGTGTAACAACTTCCTCATCTTCTTTTTCAGCAGCTTGAGGAGGAGGTGGCGTTGATTTTTGCACAACAGCAGGGTTTTCAGGCTGAATATTTCCTTTTCCTTCTGTGCCAGAACCAAGGTTTACTTCGACCCCTTCTTCTCCGGGTAATGGCAACGAGGTAGAAAAACCGAAAATTATCAGCAAGAGAATTAGAACCCCATGAAAGATAAGGGTTCCGATTATTCCTCTGTATTTATCCTTTTTCTTTGCCATTATTTTATTGTCAAGTGACGATTTCCCGCTATATATTTTATTTTTTCGGGCTTGTCGCCAATATTACTTTATGCTTGGAATGATATTTTTTGTTTACGTCATTCACAATATCGATTACATTCACCACAAACTGAACAGGTATATTTTTATCTGCTTCCAAACGGATCGAAACACTTTCGAATCCGGCAAGTTGTTTCATTAAGCTGGCTTCCAATGCAGTTTCGCTGATCTGAATACCCTGTAAAAAGTATTCATGATTCTGGTTGATGGAAACGATGATTTTCGGTGGCGGTTCAATGGTACGGCTGTTGCTCGAAGGCAATAATAATTTAATCGCATTAGGTGCCACAAGAGTTGATGTCAGCATAAAGAAAATCAGCAGAAGAAAAACAAGATCCGACATGGAAGCCATGCTAAAATCTATTTTGAGCTTATTTCTCGTTTGTATGGCCATTTTAATTTCTTTTTAATTGCTTTTGGAATTTCACTTGAGAATTGCTATTTCTTAGCAGGTTCATGTAAAACATCCATAAATTCCGTTGCCCGTGCTTCAAGGATAAAGACCACTTTTTCGATGCGTGCCACAAGAATGTTGTAACAGATATATGCAATGATCCCCACGATAAGTCCTGCCACAGTTGTTACCATTGCCTGATAAATACCGGTTGAAAGTAATTGAATATCGATGTTGTTTCCCGCCATAGACATATCATAAAAAGCCCTGACCATTCCGATAACTGTTCCCAGAAAACCAAGCATGGGAGCCGCACCGGAGATTGTAGCCAACCCGGCAATGTTTTTTTCGAGTTTCGACACTTCCAGTTTCCCTACATTTTCAATGGCCGTATTAATATCTCCCAGTGGTTTGCCTATCCGCGACAATCCCTTTTCGATCATACGCGCGATGGGGGTTTCATCATTTCTGCAAAGCGTCATAGCAGAATCGATCCGCCCATTATGGATAAAATCACGGATATTATTCATGAAGTTTTTCTCTTCCTTTGAACCCCTATTAATCGCCAAAAAACGTTCGATAAAAATATAAATGGCAATGACAGAAAACAGCGCCAATATGGCCAAAATCCAGCCTCCTTTCATAGCCAGATCCCAAAAACTCATTGTGATTTTATCCTGACCATTCATTTGTGCCGAAATAGCATTGGCTGTATCAGCGATTGCTTCACCTGAGCGGGAAATCTGCAGTAGAATGAAATTTAACATAAACCTATATTTAATTTATTGGGTAAAGTTATTTCAATAAAAATCAAGAGTATAGTTCTTTAAACGGAATTTTTAACAGATTTTTGTTAATATTAGACTATGACCGACCAAAAGAAATAAAAAAATATTTAAGTAGATAAAAAATTTGTACAATTTGAATATCAGCTTTTTATAGTAAAGTTATCGTTGGGTTTTTAAAATGTACGTCGATTTCAAACATTGATTGTACTTCGTATTCTCAAAATATTTTACTTTCGCAGCTTATTTTCAATCCCTAAAACGCACAAGTGATATGTTTATTTTGATGGTTGTTGTTTTTGTTCTGGGATATACCGCCATAGCCCTGGAGCATCCGATGAAAGTAGATAAAGCAGCTTCAGCTCTGCTGTTAGGTGTTGTTTTATGGGTACTGCTTTTTATCGGCAGATCGCAAATATTTTCGATGGTTAATGCAGCTGGTGAGCATGTCAGCAGGGGATGGCAGCACTATTTACAACTGCATGGTGAAGAAGCGAATAACCCTACAGGGATGATGCATTACATTACAGAATTTTCTGTTATGGAGCACCTGGCACAGATATCCACGATCCTGTTCTTTCTGTTAGGAGCAATGACCATTGTTGAAACCGTTGACCAGCACCAGGGATTCAAATTAATAACAGATAAAATCAAAACCACAAGTAAGATCAAACTGCTCTGGATCATTAGCTTTCTTACTTTTTTCATGTCGGCAGCCCTCGATAACCTGACGACGACCATCGTGCTTGTAGCTTTACTACGGAAACTCATTGCCGATAATAAAACACGATGGTTTTTTGCAAGTATGGTTGTATTGGCAGCCAATGCGGGTGGAGCCTGGTCTCCTATAGGCGATGTGACAACCATAATGCTTTGGATTGGCGGCCAGATCACAGCACTGAATATCATTATCATGGTATTTGTTCCCAGCCTGGTATCGATGCTAGTTCCATTGGTTATATTGAGCTTCACGATGAAAGGAACAGTTGAGAGGCCGGTAATCAACAAAACCGAAGAAAAAGAGTTCACTACTTTTTTCGAACGCAGACTGATTCTGTTTATGGGTGTCGGAGCCCTGTTATTTGTGCCGGTGTTTAAAACACTAACACATCTTCCTCCTTACATGGGAATGCTTTTCGGCCTGGGAATACTGTGGGTGACAACGGAAATTATACACCGGGGCAAACCCATCCACGACAAACGTAAACTCACAATTGTTGGGGTTCTCGAGCGGGTGGATGTCCCGACGATTTTCTTCTTTCTGGGTATATTGACCGCCGTTGCAAGCCTGGAATCAGCAGGCCATCTCAGTTTATTGGCAACCTACCTGGATCAAAAATTACACAGCATTTATGCAATCAATATAATAATTGGACTGCTTTCATCTATAGTGGATAATGTACCGCTGGTTGCAGGAGCAATGGGGATGTACGACACTGTCGCAACAGGTGCCACCGGCTATCCTGCCTTTTTTATGGTAGATGGTGCTTTCTGGGAATTTATAGCATACTGTGCTGGTACAGGAGGGAGCATTCTGATTATTGGATCTGCAGCCGGGGTTGCAGCGATGGGAATGGAAAAGATAGATTTTATCTGGTATATGAAACGAATCAGTCTGCTTGCATTGGCAGGTTATATAGCCGGTGCCGCAGTTTATTACTTTCAAATTCAGGTTTTACATTTATAATTTGAGGATCATTGTTGACGAAATCTTATTTCGTCTGGATTTTAAGCTGACAGTTCAGGGAACGACTATGGACCCGCAGCAACTGTCTTGCGTTGCGCCTGTAACCGATGACAGACAATTGATCTCATTTCTCCAGCGTAAGACCCCAAGAAAAGCAAAAATGAGCGCTTCCTTATAATCTACAATGGTTTCATCCGGGATAATCAATTCAGAATCGCACTTATCTTGTATTGAACTTATGAGAAAATCATTTTTAGCTCCGCCTCCTGTTACAAGCACTTTTCCTTTTTTTGAACCATTGATAACATTGCTGATCTGAATGGAAATATGCACTGTAAATGTCCTGAGCAGATCATTTAAAGATAGGTTCACTGAAGATAATTCCGGCAAGATGTTCAATTCAATCCATTCTCTGCCAAGCGACTTAGGATATATTGAGGAATAAAATTCATTATTGTTTAATTTGTTAAGCAAAGTTTTATTTACGGTTCCTTTCGATGCCAACATTCCTTTATCGTCGAACTTTAATCCGGACTTATTTGCAAGAATGTTGAGTACAAAATTTACAGGACAAATATCATAAGCGATTCGCTGCTCTTTTTCATCATATGAAATATTCGCAATTCCTCCTAAATTAAGGCAATAGTCATAGTTCTCAAATAAAAGTTTATCGCCAATCGGAACGAGTGGCGCTCCCTGTCCTCCACGAGCTACATCGAGGGATCTGAAATCAAAAATTACCGGAATGCCCGCTTCGGTTGCCAGAGCATTACCATCACCAAGCTGGAATGTAAATCCATTTGCAGGCTGGTGAAAAATGGTATGTCCGTGGGAAGCGATAAATTGAGGATTGATTTTATATTTCTGAATAAACGCTTTTGAAATTTTAGCCAGGTATTTTCCGTATTCTGAATGTGTTTGAATAAGTTCCCTGCCCTCTTTTTCGTGAAGTGTTTTTAATCGCACCACCCAGTCTGTCTGATATTCAATCGTTTCGGCGTGAATGATTTTGAATTCCCAACGGTTTGAAAATGTAAACTCACAAAAGGCGATATCTACGCCATCCAGCGAAGTTCCTGACATTAAACCGATGACCTGATACTTTTCCATTGAATCTTAAAGCATTTCGCTGACTGTTTCGAGTTGCATTTTTCGGGAACCTTTGATTAGAATCGTTTGGCCTTCAATTGGATTTTTTTTCAAATAAGTAATCAGATCATTGGTCGAACCAAAATTTAAATACTGCTTTTTACTATCTGCTGATATAAAATTCGGGCCAACGAGTATGACCTGATCAAACTTGAATGCACTGACCAAACGAACTATTTCTTTGTGTTCAGCCACAGAATCGTTACCCAATTCAAACATGTCGCCGAGAATGACTATTTTATTTTCATCGGGTGATTCATCGAAATTTACAAGCGCCTCTTTCATACTCGATGGATTTGCATTATAGGCATCGAGGATCAATAAATTATGCTGTGTTTGAACGATCTGTGAACGGTTGTTCGTAGGCTTGTACAATTCAATGGCTTTTTTTATTTCCGGTACAGGTACATCGAAATACATTCCAATGCATACAGCAGCCAGTATATTCTCAAAATTATATTTTCCAATCAGATTTGTCTGAATAAAGGTATTTTCTTTCCCCAGGCGGCAATCAACGGAGAGAAATGGATACACGTTCTTTATTTTTCCACGGCAATTAACTTCCTTGTCCTTTCCATAACAAACGGTTGTAATACCGACGGCTGCCTTTTTCAATATATCATTGTCGGCATTGATAAAAAGTGTACCAGCAGTTTTTCTAATAAAATCATACAGTTCTGTTTTTCCCTGAATAACTCCCTTAAAACTGCCAAATCCTTCAAGGTGCGCTCTACCAACATTTGTGATGATGCCAAAACCCGGCCTTGCTATCTCACTTAATCCAGCTATTTCACCGATTTTATTTGCGCCCATTTCAATGACGGCAAAATCAGTATCCTCCGGAATGGACAAAATAGTCAGGGGAACGCCAATGTGGTTATTCAGATTACCTTGTGTTGCTATTACACTATATTTTTGATTCAATACACGGAATATCAGTTCTTTTGTCGTAGTTTTTCCGTTTGAACCCGTGATTCCGATAACCCTTGACTCTAATTTTGACCGGTGAAGCTTTGCTAAATCCTGCAAGGCTTTTAAACTGTCATGGACTTGAATGATCCGATCGGAAGGCTGGGTATTGATTTCATCGACGACTGATGCAACAGCACCCTTTTTAAGTGCAATTTCAGCAAAATCATTCCCGTTAAAGTTTTCACCCTTTAGTGCAAAAAAAATGGAGCCGTGTTTTATATTTCTCGAATCTGTTGAAACCGACGGATGTTTTTGAAATAATTCATACAGCCTTTCAATGTTCTTATCCATGCCGACAAAAATAAAAAAAACCCCACACCTTATAAGGAATGGGGTCTAACTTTAATGCGTTTTATATATTAATATCCGTCATCACTACCAACACGATCCATCGCGCAACGGAAACCAATGTAATCGGTAGCATGGTTTTCGTCAAGGAATCTTCTGCTGGCAGGCATCATCCAATATGCATTATCCCTCCATGAACCGCCTTTGTAAACCCGTGCATGGTCATTGATCATGGTTGTATGAGAATAATCGTACATAGTGCTTGAATTTGAATCTTCATCTTCCTTCAGCCAGTCTGCTTTATTTACAGTTGTCTGAAAATCACCGTCGATGTAATTGATGTTATCTGATTTCCTGTAATTCCTTCTGTCGACAAGGTCCTCAGGTGGAACTTTTTCATATTTCAGTTTGCCGAACTCATCTTTCTCAGCAATGAGGCCTTCTGAATCTTTGACTTTGCGTTCAAAAACATTTCCTCTGAATGGGTTTAAATCCGAAACATCTTCGCTCGATAACGGCCTGTACACGTCCATTACCCATTCGCTGACATTACCACCCATATTAAAGAGACCAAAGTCATTCGGCCAGAAAGAACCAACCATAGCCGGTCCAATGGCTCCGTCGTTTAGGTCACCCGCAACGCCCGCATAATCGCCTCTGCCTCTTTTATAATTTGCCATAAAACTGCCGTAATAACTTTTATCATCCGTCCTTAACACATGGCTATTCCAGGGGTACATTCTGCGGTCGAGAACCCTTTCGTAAACTGTATTTCCGACCTGAGCCGTTGCGGCATATTCCCATTCCGCTTCGGTAGGAAGCCTGTAACGGGGCAAAAGGATTCCGTCTTCCATACGGACACGTCTTTCGCCTGTACTATTTGGGTTCAGATCGCGCATATTATCCCGTACAAGTCCTTCGTACTGACCTGCCAGGTAAGCTTCTGTATTAAAATTATTTTCATTTAACTGGTCGGGGTCCATTTCAAGAATACCGCGTCTGACCAGCAACATTTCATTCACCCTATCTGTCCTCCATGAACAGTAATCACTAGCCTGAGTCCAGGTAACACCAACAACCGGATAATAATGATAGGCCGGATGCCTGAGGTAAAGCTCAACCATGGGTTCATTATATCCCAACCTGTCACGCCATACCAGTGTGTCGGGTAATGCTTTTTTGTAGACTTCAGGATAATCCGTTCCAAAAACACGGTTAAGCCAGTAAAGGTATTCCAGGTAATCGACATTCGAAACCTCTGTTTCATCCATGTAAAAGGTCTTCACGGTTACTCTCCGGGGTTGATTATTCCAGTCGTACATCACATCGTCATAATTTTCGCCCATGGTAAAAGTACCTCCTTCAACCAAAACAAGACCGGGACCGGTAATCTGACCTGCGTATTCCGCAACCTCAAAACCACCGTTTTTGGGATTGTTATATTCCCAGCCGGTTGTAGCCGACTGCTGCTTCGAGCAGGAGGTAAACATTGCTGCTATACCGGCAAGTAGAGTAAAAGCCAAGAAATTGAAATACTTCATTTTTTCAAAATTTTGAGTGCAAACATAACTAAAATTCCGGACATTTTATTGCTCCGGGTTTATTTCTTTTTTTATAACAGTTCACAAGCAAAGCCAGTGATACCTCATGGGCTCCGCCGGTTGACCCTTTCAATTTCGAAAGTGTCAAATCATATGAGTAGCCAAATTTAAATCTTTTTTGAGTAATTCCAATAAGAAAGACTAATCCGTCAGGATTTTTAAAATTGTGCCTGAACCAGGTTCCTACAACTAATGGAGATTTCTCAACATACAGGCCAAAATCAAGCTGGTTGGCATCCTGCTGATGCTGAAAAAGTATATTCGGTGAAAGAATAAAGTCGCTGCTTTGGGGTTGGTAACTGCTTCCCAGATTAAATCGTGCTCCTCCATGTACTGTAAATTTTCGGTAAAGCGGATTACGGGTGTTGTTATAATATTTCAAATCAGGCTCAGCAAGATGATCCGCCGCAATACCGAAATAATACTTTTCACCGATGCCCAATAATAGGCCGGTACTGAAATCAGGAACTGAGACGGTCGTATTATCAGGAGGCTTTTCGCCAGTTCCGGCTATATTGATATTACCTGAAACAGGATCGATCATATCGGGAAAGATCAATTTATCCCACTTTAACTGCTGCCTGTAATAAGTAGCTTCAAATCCTGCATTTAACGATGCATTTTCGCTTAATTTTAAGTGGTAGGCATAAATTCCACTTATCTTCAGCGTATTGATTGCTCCGCCGCCTGCATTATCAGAATTGATAAGCAAGCCAATCCCACCCGACAAAGCTTCAACATAATGATCGGCGGAGGCACTAAAAGTTGTAAAATTGGCCGGAAGTGATGGCCATTGATTACGGTAATTCAAAATCAAACGGCTGCATTCACCTGTCCCGGCTAATGCCGGATTCAAATACAGAGGGTTTGAATAAAACTGGGAAAATATTGCATCCTGAGCCCCACAATAAAAAGGCTGAACAGCGATCACCAGAATTACAAACCATCGGTAAAATCTGTGCAAATTATGCATTATATCAGACACTTCCGTATAATTTCTCAATTTGCTTCTCTCCCTTGTTAATAAACAATATTAGAATGCATATAACGTTATTTAGCTACTTTTAGTTTCATAAAATAACAGATTAAACGATTTATATTCAACATATTGTATGGCCAGGGGTTAGCGCAGGAAATTTTTCCATATTTCATTAGTTTTACAGGATTCAATTTTAATAATTCTAAATCATAATTTTGATGAAGAAACGCAAATTTATTATTTACACCTTATTCTTCCTTATTCTGCCGATACTTGTCTTCTCTAATGATCAAAAGTACAAAAGAAAGATTTCATGGGATGGAATCCGTCAAATTCAAATCGGCGATAACCAGACAATTGATATCCTTTATTTTACAGGTTCAACCAATGACCCTGAAAATGATTTTTTACCGCAGTATTATGAAAAACTGCCGGTACCTGATAATTCAACGGATCTTAAATGCCGAATTCTAAATGCAATTTATGAACCGGTTCAGGCTAATGAAGCCGCTTTACTGAATGGGACAGAACAAATCAAAAATTCGATCGAAATAAAAGGTTCTATTGACTACGAGCGGAAAAAACCTTATGCACTTGTTTCATTTATACCGTTACGATTTAACGAACTTGTTGGGGGCTACGAAAAGCTTGTTTCGTTTGAACTGGAAATCAGTACTACCATCAATCCTAAATCGGTTTATAAGTCATCGTCCTATGTCGAAAATTCTGTTTTAGCGTCCGGAAAATGGTATAAAATAGCGGTAACTGCAACCGGCGTTTATAAAATAACTGCAACTGACCTTGAAAATCTTGGAATCGATGTGAATGCGATCAATCCGAAAAACATTCGCATCTATGGCAATGGCGGCGGAATGCTTCCCGAAAACGTTTCAACATTCAGGTACGATGACCTTCAGGAAAATGCAATTTTTGTGGCCGGAGAAAGTGACGGAAAATTCGACGCTTCGGATTATATTTTGTTTTACGGTGAATCGCCCGATGAATGGCAATATTCGTCTTCTGACAAAAGGTTCCACAAAGCCATCAATATTTACTCCGATTATACCTATTATTTCATTACAACAGATTTGGGTGCCGGTAAACGAATTCAGGACGAACCCTTCTCTTCACAAACTCCAAATTTTACATCGAATAGTTTTACTGATTACTTCCATCATGAACTTGAATTATCTAATCTCATTGGTTCAGGCCGAACCTGGTACGGTGAAACGTTCGACATTAATAATACACTGATTGAGGAAGTCAATTTTCCTTACAGGAAATTGAATACGAAGATTTTTCTGGCAGCTGATGTTGCAGCGACTTCACCGATTGCAAGTTCTTTCAGTTTCTACGTGAACAATCAGAACGTTATGAATCTGCCTGTCGTAGCTACATCGTCCACTGGGATCAGTGCAGATTTTGCAAAAACGAGACACGATACTACCTCTTTTACAGCATCCGGCAATGACTTTACACTAAAACTTGTTTACAACAAACCCCTTTCTTCTTCCGTGGGCTATTTAAATTATTTCACGCTCAATGTCATTCGCGATCTTAGCTTTACAGGTGGACAAATGGCTTTCAGGGACACACGGACAGCTAACCAGGAGTTAGTTACGGAATATACACTGTCAAAAGTCACATCTGATGTAACCCTTTGGAATGTTTCCGATCCTGTCAATGTAAAGAAGGTTGAAACCGTCAGCAATGCAAATGAGCGAAAATTCAGGGTCGAATCGCATAGCCTTCAGGAATTTATTGCCTTTGATGGAACATCCTTTTATTCTGTTCAGTTGGTCGGTCAGGTTCAAAACCAGAATTTACATGCACTTGGCGATTATGACATGATCATCGTCACACATCCGCTTTTCTATGAACAGGCAGTCAGGCTTGCCAATTTCCATCAGGAACATGACGGATTGAGTGTAGTAGTTGTAACGACAGATGATATTTATACCGAATTCGCTTCCGGAAGCCACGATATTACAGGTATCCGCGATTTTGTGAAAATGATGTATGATAAAGCTACACCAGGAAAAGAACCGAAATACCTTCTGCTTTTCGGTGATGCTTCCTATGATTATAAAGACAGGATTGCGAATAATACGAATTTTGTCCCCACATGGGAATCTGCAGAATCATTAAATCCAGTCAGTTCTGTCCTGAAAGACGACTATTTTGGGTTTCTGGATGAAGGGAATTTGCTTGACATTGGCATTGGCCGGTTCATAGTATCTTCAGTTGAACAAGCCAAAAATGCAGTTGATAAATCCATACATTACGCAACCAATCCGGATGAGACAAAAGGTGACTGGCGCAACGTTATTTGCCTTATCGCAGATGACGAAGATGGAAATTTACATTTTTCACAAACTGAGGAACTTTCAGCTCAAATCGATACATTAGATCATGCCATCAATTTAGATAAAATTTATCTGGATGCATACCAGCAGCAATCCACACCAAGCGGGCAGCGTTATCCGAAAGTGACGGAAGATATTAATAACCGGATTGCACGGGGAGCA
Organism: uncultured Bacteroidales bacterium; assembly: GCA_963764475.1. GTDB lineage: Bacteria > Bacteroidota > Bacteroidia > Bacteroidales > JAADJA01 > JAADJA01. The sequence goes on along the minus strand of CAVXTE010000122.1, from coordinate 39,285 downwards.
CTGATCATTAATTATGTGGGACATGGTGGCGAAGGTGGCCTGGCACATGAGCGGATCATGAATATTTCTGACATCAATAGCTGGACAAACTATAACACGCTACCGGTTTTTATGACGGCGACCTGCGAGTTCAGCCGGTTTGACGATCCTGAACGTGTTGCTGCAGGAGAGTATGTTTTCTTAAATCCTAACGGAGGAGCTGTTGCGTTATTTTCTACTTCACGAGCTACCTATTCGAATGGTAATTCAGACCTTAATCAAAACTTTTTCAAATATGTTTTAAACAGGTTTGATGGTGAATATTTGCGTATGGGTGATGTGATTAGGTTGGCAAAAAATGCATCAGGTTCTCCTGATAATAAAATAAAATTTGTATTACTGGGCGATCCGGCCTTAAAATTTGCCCTCCCTGAAAACAATGTGGCCACAGCAAAGATCATGAATATGTCGGTTCAACAGATCACCGATACCATACAAGCTTTGTCGGAGATCAATATTTCAGGTGAAATTCAGGATAACAACGGACAATTAATGACTGATTTTAATGGAACATTGTTCCCATCTGTCTTTGATAAACCCTCACGTTATACTACGCTCGGGAATGATCCGGCAAGTAGTCCTGCTGTTTTTTATATTCAGAAAAACATTCTTTACAAGGGCAAAGCAAATATTACGGGAGGCAAATGGAACTTTTCTTTCATCGTTCCAAAAGACATTGCCTATGCGTATGGATTAGGAAAAATTACCTATTATGCAAAGGATAATAGCACGGATGCTTCCGGTTATTATCTGGATATGGTGGTAGGAGGATATAACGAAAATGCAGCCTTTGATAATACAGGTCCGGAAGTACAGCTTTATATGAACGATGAAAATTTTAAACGGGGTGGTATCACGGATGAAAACCCTGTACTTTATGCTCTGATAAAAGATGATAATGGTATAAACACGGTAGGAAGCGGAATCGGACACGATATTACAACAACGTTGGATGAAATCGATTCGCGAAGCTTGAACGATTTTTATGAATCGAACCTGGACGATTACAAAGTGGGAAGTATCCATTATCCTTTTTTCAACCTGAGTAACGGAAAGCATACCCTTTCGCTTAAAGTTTGGGATATTTATAACAATCCGACAACTGTTTACACAGATTTTATTGTGGCCGAATCGAATGAGATGGCTATCAATTCCATTATGAATTATCCGAATCCGTTTGTTGATGGTACAAAATTCACCTTTGAACACAACCAATCCGACAAGGCACTTGAAATCACCATTCTGATTTTTTCGACCAACGGCCAGCTTGTAAAAACTATTAAGGATACATACAACGGAGGGGGTTACATTTATAAATCCACCGACTGGCAGGGTACGGATGATGGCGGTAACAGGTTAAAACAAGGGTTGTATGTTTATAAAGTTATCGTGAAGAGTTCTGATGGAGCTGTAACCCAGGGAACGAGCAAGCTTGTCATCATTAAGTAAGAATTCAAACAATAAATTCTCCTTTTCAGGCTATTTACAGTAACTTTACGCAACTATTAAATGACAATTGGCGTCTTAATTTAAACAGATTAAAATTGAGAAATTGGGAGGCGTGATAAACTACAATGACAAAATTTTTACACTTCATATTTATACTAATTTTCCTGCCTGTTGCAATCTACTGCCAGGTAAAGGAAATTGACGGGTCGATTCGCTGGAAAGGTTTGGTAAAAGAAAAACCGGAAAATGCGAATACATCCGAATTCCTCTATTTTGAAGGTGCGTATGCAGACAGTTCGGGACAGTTGCCGCTCTATACGAAATCGTTTTCGGTTATCTTCTGAAAATGTAGCTCTTTCGGGCGAATTTGATGAGACAACATTCGAACCCTGCACTTCTGAAGAAAGTGAATTTCTTATTCAGATTGGATTCCATTCGTCAGAAATAAAAATCAAAACTTCTGTTTCTGTAATCAGGAAAGTACCCAATGGGGTCATTTCATTCATTCCGATACGCCGAAATACCGAAACGGGCAAGTTTGAAAAGTTGGTAAATTTTAAGGTGAAAGTGAACAGCGTTGCATTACCAACCCCACCGAAATCCGATCATGTGTTTGCTGAAAATTCAGTACTTGCAACTGGTGACTGGTATAAATTAAAAATCACACAAACGGGCATTTACAAGATCACTTACAACGACCTTGTCAGTTATGGGATCGATCCGGCGTCAATCGATCCCCACAACATCAAGATCTATGGAAACGGTGGTGGTGCCTTACCCGAACTCAACAGTGATTTTCGATATGATGATCTCCAGGAAAATTCTATCACGGTTTTTGGTGAAGAAGACGGATCGTTCGATCCTTCGGATTATATTTTATTTTATGGAATGAATCCAAATACCTGGGAAGAGGTCCTGGGATTTTTTACTTATGTGGTCGATTATTATGAAGATTACAATTATTATTTTCTCACAGTTTCTTCCGGAAATGGAAAACGAGTAACAATTCAACCGTCCACACCCACAAATCCCGTTTATGCAGTTACCCGATTCAATGATTATCAGGTAGTCGAGGACGAAAAAACCAACCTGATACAATCGGGGAAAGAATGGTACGGAGATGAATTCGGTGAAGTTCTTTCACGTCAATATAATTTTAACTTCCCTGAGATTGTTATAAATCAACCTGTTGTTATTAAGATTGAAATGGCAAACAGGACTTACATCAACGAAGCCATGATCGTGAAGATTAACGGTGAGATCTTCGATACAATTACACTTACTTCAATTCCGATCATTGGAAATACATACGCACGGAAGAAAAAGACAACGATTACTTACATTCCTTCCGGGCCTGATTTGCAGATTACATTAGAGTATCAACCTTCGAGTACAGATTCGCGGGCCTGGCTCGATTATATAATGATCAATGCAAAATCTCAATTGAAGCTGGTTAATGGTCAGCTGTTATTCAGGGATTTATCATCCATACATGACGGCGCAATCACTAAATTCGATGTAGCTAATTCAAACGATCAAACCAAGGTTTGGGAAGTCACCGATCCGATCAATCCAAAAGTTGTCGAATCGACGCTTATAGATAATGACTTGTTTTTTGTGCTTCCAACCGACCACCTTCGTGAATTTGACGCATTCGATGGAAGCATGTTTTACACACCAGAATTTATTGAACATGTTCCTAATCAAAACTTACACGCTGCAGGTCCGGCCGATATGGTCATCGTGACCCATCCGCTATTCCTTGAACAAGCGAACGAACTGGCTAATTTGCACGATTCACTTGATGGTTTTAAAATGGTTGTGGCTACAACGGATCAAATTTATAATGAATTTGCATCAGGTAAAAAGGACCCTACCGCCATACGCGACTTCATGAAACTGCTTTACGATGGTTATCCGGGTAATGAGCCCAGATTCCTCCTATTATTCGGTGATGGTTCCTATGACCCAAAAGATCGGCTGCCGGACAATTCGGATTTCATTCCGACATTTCAAACTGAAGAATCATGGACTACGACTTACAGTTATGTAGTAGACGATTATTACGGTTTGCTCGATGACAACGAAGGCAGTGATTCTCATGGCAATATTGACATCGGAATTGGAAGGTTTCCGGTTGAAACGGCCGATGACGCCAATATCGTCCTGAATAAAATTAAAAATTATATTTCAAATAAAACAGACTGTTTTGGAAACTGGCGGTTAAAAGTCTGTGTGATTGCAGACGATGAAGACGGAAACCTGCACCTGGATCAGGCCGATAGTGTAGCAACCTACATCCCGGAACTATATAACCAAAAGAAAATCTATCTCGATTCGTATCCGCAGGAAAAAACACCTTCAGGCGACAAATACCCGGGTGTTACCATCGATATAAACAAACAGGTGAACGATGGGGCATTGCTCGTGAATTATGTCGGTCATGGCGGTGTTTATGGATGGGCACATGAACAGGTAACACAGATTCCCGATATCCTTGCATGGAAAAACAAAAATCATTTACCGGTGTTTGTGACAGCTACCTGCGAATTCAGCAGGTTCGACGATCCCGAATTCCGGACTGCCGGTGAAATCGTTCTAATGAATCCTGACGGGGGCGGTGTCGCATTGTTCACAACGACCCGTGTTGCATTTTCGTTATCGAATTTTTCATTGAACCTGCGGTTGTTCAGCCGGGCATTTGTACCAGGAAATGACGGTGAAATGCCCCGCCTCGGTGACCTGATCGAATATTCGAAACCACCCGGACAATTGAGTACAAGAAACTTCATTTTATTGGGTGATCCGGCGCTTAAAATGGCGTATCCCCGATATATGGTCAGAACAACGGGATTAAAAATAAATCATGACGCTTCTCCCAACGATACCATCAAAGCACTTGACCTCGTTGAGCTGACAGGTGAAATAACCGATCAAAGCGGACAAACGATGGAGGATTTCAATGGGTCGATCTACCCGGTCCTCTATGATAAGCCAACCAAATACACTACAATTGCGAACGATGCAACAAGCCTCCCGACCAGCTATTATTGTCAGGATAAAATTGTTTGGCAAGGGAGATCATCCGTAACGAACGGAAGCTTTTCCTTTTCTTTCTTTGTACCGAAAGACATTGAATTAAATTATGGAACCGGTAAAATAAGTTATTATGCCAAAACAGCTCAAACAGATGCAGCCGGTTTTTACGATAATTTCATTTTCGGGAATCTAAATCAGAATGCTGAAATAGATACGCAAGGCCCGGATATTAATCTCTATATGAACGATCCTTCCTTCGTTTCGGGTGATCAAACGACGGATAGCCCGATAATGATGGCCAATATCCAGGATGATCACGGTATTAATCTTTCAGTAAATGGAATAGGACATAATATTACGGCCGTTCTTGACGAAAATTATGAAGACATCATCAACCTCAATAAGTACTTTGTTCCGGATGCAGACACGTATAAAGGTGGAAGCATTACGTTTCCCTTTTCCAATCTTCCGGATGGAAAACATACGCTGACATTGAAAGCCTGGGATGTGTATAATAATTCAGGAACAGCTACGATTGAATTTGTTATAAATTCGGGTGCAGCACTCAACCTTACACAAGTGATGAATTATCCGAATCCGTTCAATGAAAGTACCATGTTTACATTCAACCATACCCGGCCCGGTGAAAAACTGCATATCAGTCTTGAAATCTTTGACATGACGGGACGAAAAGTGTTTTCATGGAGCAATTCAGTTCTATCAAAAATAACAACCACCGCTTTCCTTGAATGGGACGGCAAAGATGCAACTGGCAATAAATTAGGGGGTGGCCTCTATCTTTATACGGTAACTGTAAAAGATGAAAAAGGCATGAGCACTACCCAACAACAAAAACTGATGATTATGAATTGATTTTTCATCGGGTAATCTACTTGATGAAATATCGAAGAAAAAAGGTTTTCTAATTCCTGTTAGTTCATTTTCCCTGCATGTTCAATATCGTATTGCTCGATATTTTTCATGATACTGGTCGCTTCCGAAAGGTAAATATCTTTTTTCAGACTGAGTATCCAGGCATCTTCCCTTGCTTTTTTCGAAGTATCTGCCATGATTTCCGGTCTGTCTGCCTTAAGCATTTCGATGGCAAGTCCAAGCGTATCTTTACCGATCCGGTCGAATTTTTTGGATGCTTGTTCCCTTTTTTCAGAAAATTGACTGAATTTGTCAAAATTCAGGCTTACTACTGTTTCATCCCTGAGTTTTTTCAAACGTCTGCCGTTTTCGTCAATCAGCGCAAAGGTTGAATCACTTTTAATTTGTGTTTCACTGACTTTATCGATATAATCTTTATCATACACCGGTGTCCATTTAGTGTATGAAAGTGCTGAAATTTCATCCCATGGCATGGCATCGTCAAGGTCCTTTTCACCTATTTCCATGTAATTATAATAATCCGGGTAAATAATATCCGGGATGACCCCTTTAAGCTGCGTTGCTCCGCCATTGATCCTGTAAAATTTCTGAATTGTCATCTTCAATGAACCGAGGGCCTTCATATCAGCAGGTTTTTTCGGAACCATGCGGTCGAGTTCAGTAAAGTTCTGAACTGTTCCTTTTCCGAAGGTAGAGTTTCCTCCGATGATAATGGCACGGTTGTAATCCTGCATAGCTGCTGCAAAAATTTCGGACGCGGAAGCACTTACTGCATTTACCATAACGACAAGCGGGCCGCCATATTGAATTTCAGGATCCGTATCTTTATAGATTTTAGTTGATCCCTTTCTTCCCCGTGCTTGTACAATCGGGCCATCTTCGATAAATAATCCGGCGATTTTTACAACATCCTCCAATGAACCTCCTCCATTATTTCGCAAATCGAAAATGATCCCTTCAACATTTTCACTTTTCAGCTTTTCAATTTCTTTTGCAACATCTTCATAGCAGTTTCTACCGTTTATCTGGCTGAAATCAACATAAAATGACGGGAGTTTTAAGTAACCGATTTTTTTGTGAGTTTCGGGATCATTTATTACCGCAGATTTTGCATAGGTTTCTTCAAGCACAACTACATCGCGTGTAAGGGTAACTTTTTTTAATGATGCCATCCGGTTTTTTGAGTGTCAGCGTAACTTTCGTACCTTTTTTACCTCTTATCAGCAACACTGCATCGTCCAGCCGCATATCCACGACATCAACCGGTGATTGATGTTCCTGTGCAACTTTTATGATATAATCCCCAACTTCAGGTTCACCGAGTTTCCAGGCCGGCCCTCCAGGAATAATTTTATTCACCTCGATATATGCATTCTTTTGTGTCAACTGCGCTCCTATCCCTTCCAACTGTCCTGAAAACTGGATATCGAAGTTTTCTTTTTCTTTGGGTGGAAAATATTCCGTATGAGGATCATAAACGTTTACCAGCGCATTGATATAGGAATCAAGCTGATCATCACTATCTAATTGTGACAATCTGTGAAAATAATCTTCATATCTTTTCTGAACTTTCTCCCTGGCATCTTTTTCAAGTTCTGTAAAACTTTTTATCGTAACCGTATCGCTTTTTTTTGCTGCTTTTTCCTGTTCCTCTTGTGCATCATATATCCGCACAAGGGTTTCATATTTTAGTGCTTTTCTCCAGCGATCCCTCAGCTCCGAATCATCTTTTGCAAATGTAGCTTTATCGGGGTCATACTGGTATGTATCATCTTTATTAAAGTCAAAAGGGCTTTTCAGTATATCTTTGTAGAACCCCTGCACCTCATCCACACGTTTCTTCAGCAACGAGGATGAAAAGTCAAGAAAATCAAAATTATCATCCAAAACTTCATCATCGATACTCTTTTTATACTTATCAAGTTTTTTCACATCCTCTTCTGTTAGAAATCGTTTTCCAAAATCAAGTCTTTTGAGGTAAAGGTCGAATGCCTTTTCTGAAAAACTGTCGTTCATCTCCACGGGCTGATAATGACCGCTGTTGAGGGCAAAAGTTATTACTTTCAGCAACAATTCCCTTCGCAGGTTATCAGTGTCATTATCTGACGAATGAATAAAAAGAAAACCGGTAAAAAGTACAAGAAGTGCTACTCCGGCTATTTTAAATTTTCGCAAATGTTGCATAATTATATAGTCTAAAATATTATTGTTTGAAATGTAAAACTAAGGAAACCCTCAATTAGATACGTTTAAAATTGTTAAATGTTGTTAATACACCAAACAGGCAAAATTATTTATCCGGAAAATACAAATCCATACACCACGATTTCTCCATTTTTATTAGCTATTTTTTGCCAGTGATGAAATAGAAACAAAGAGTTTCCGGTTAGGTTCAAACATAAGTACCGGTGAAACAAAGGACACAATCATTCTAATATCAAGATTAATAAATGTATTGCCCCTGTAATAATTCTTTCCCGAGGTAGCCGAAATGAGCCAGGAGAACAAATGTAAACGTTCTTCTAACATCCCTTATCAGGCATCGATGTTGGCATATTTAGCATTCTTCTCGATAAATTCACGCCTCGGAGGAACTTCATCTCCCATCAGCATAGAGAATATGCGGTCAGCCTCGGTACCGTTTTCAATAGTAGCCTGCCGAAGCGTCCTGAACTCAGGGTTCATCGTGGTCATCCACAATTGTTCAGCATTCATCTCGCCCAAACCTTTGTATCGCTGAATATGAACACCTTTCTCGGTGCCATTGTCAGAATATTCGGCCACAACTTCGACACGTTCTTCTTCATTCCAGCAGTAACGTTCCTTATTTCCCTTTTTTATAAGATAAAGTGGCGGGGTAGCAATGTACACATAGCCATTTTCAATAAGTTCTTTCATATACCTGAAAAAGAATGTAAGCAATAAGGTAGCGATGTGACTTCCGTCAATATCGGCATCAGTCATGATGATGATCTTGTGATATCGCAGTTTATCAAGGTTCAATGCTTTTGAATCTTCTTCAGTGCCTATCGTAATTCCCAAAGCAGTGAACATATTTCTGATTTCTTCATTTTCAAAAATTTTGTGTTGCATTGCTTTTTCCACATTCAATATTTTACCCCTGAGCGGAAGTATAGCCTGAAACTTCCTGTCTCTACCCTGTTTGGCAGTTCCACCAGCTGAATCACCCTCAACGAGGTAAATTTCGCAAAGACTGGGATCTTTCTCTGAACAATCGGCTAATTTTCCCGGAAGCCCGGTATTGGAAAGTACGTTTTTCCGTTGAACAAGTTCCCTTGCTTTACGTGCGGCATGACGTGCCGTTGCCGCCAGAATTACTTTATTGACGATGGTTCGTGCTTCTTTTGGATGTTCTTCCAGATAATAGGTAAGGTGTTCACTGACCATTTGGTCCACTGCTCCCATTACATCAGAGTTTCCAAGCTTTGTTTTCGTCTGACCTTCAAATTGCGGTTCAGCAACTTTTACTGAAATGATGGCTGTCATTCCTTCCCTGAAATCATCCCCGTTTATATCAAATTTCAACTTGGCAAGCATTCCTGTTTTTTCAGCATAAGATTTCAACGTTCTTGTCAATCCCCTTCTAAAACCTGCAAGATGCGTACCGCCTTCATGTGTATTTATATTGTTGACATACGAATGAAGATTTTCCGCAAATGATGTATTGTATTGCAGTGCAATTTCGACAGGAATATCATTTTTCACACCTTCCATCGAAATAGGTTCAGGCATCAGCTTTTCACGTGTTGCATCAAGGTAACTGATAAAATCTTTTAAACCCTCATCCGAATAGAAGCGGCTGTTTATAAAATTGCCGTCCTCATCCTTTTCGCGCTCGTCAGTTAGTGTGAGTTGGATACCTTTATTCAAAAAGGCCAGTTCACGTAAACGTGAACTTAAAATGTCGTATTCATAGACCAGCAAAGTAAATATTGTTTCATCCGGAGTGAATGTAATTTCAGTCCCTGTCCTCGGTGATTCACCAACAACTTTTACCGTATCCTGAGGTTTGCCCTTTATATATTCCTGAACAAAAATTTTACCTTCACGGTAAACAGTTGCTTTCAGGTGTTTTGACAAAGCATTTACGCATGAAACACCAACACCGTGTAAACCGCCTGAAACTTTATAAGAGCCTTTATCGAATTTACCACCAGCATGCAATACAGTCATTACTACTTCCAATGCCGATTTTTTCTCTTTTTCCATCACATCGGTAGGTATACCTCTTCCATTGTCAACAACTGTTATAGAGTTATCTTCATGAATTGTAACGTCAATCGAATCACAATATCCTGCCAGCGCCTCATCAATTGAATTATCGATTACTTCATAAACCAGATGATGTAATCCCCTTGAACTGATATCGCCGATGTACATCGCAGGTCTTTTCCTAACCGCTTCCAATCCTTCAAGTACCTGGATGTTGCTGGCAGTGTAATTTTCCTGTCCCATTAAATTTTTTTCTTCCTTAGTCATTTTCAACAAGTTAAATTAATTTTCAACGCAGAGCAAAGATAGTATTTTTTATCGATTCCAATAGCAGGAAACTGCTTTAAAATCAACGTTTTTATTAACATTTTGTTGTTAAATTCAGGCCGGGCTGTTGATAAGAGAATCGGAGTTGCAGAAAAGGATCAAAAATGAAACTAATTAAAGTGAAAATTGTTGGGGATTAACGATTTATACAATCGGATCCCATGAAATTTTATTTGCGGGCTATAGTGACCCTATTATTAAATAACCTTTCTTATTTTTGTCTGAAATAAATCCGGAAAAAAACTAATGATCAACAAAAAAAAAATTATCATCGTCCTTCCTGCCTATAATGCAGCACAAACCCTCAGACAAACCTACGATGAAATACCCTTTGATATCGTGGATGAAGTTGTACTTGTCGACGATCAAAGCCAGGATCATACGGCTGAAGTTGGTGCCGAATTAGGCATTCGGCATATTATCCGTCATGAAGTGAACAAAGGGTATGGCGGAAATCAAAAAACCTGTTACGACAAAGCTCTTGCACTGGGAGCCGACATTGTTATCATGCTACACCCGGATTATCAATATACACCGAAACTGATCCATTCGATGGCATACCTGATTGCCAATGATGTTTATCCCGTTGTTTTAGGCTCTCGTATCTTAGGTAACGGTGCAATTAAGGGAGGGATGCCCACGATTAAATACCTGGCCAACCGGTTTCTGACTTTTTTTCAGAATATCCTGACCGGGCAAAAATTATCGGAATACCATACCGGGTACAGGGCTTTTTCGAGGAAAGTACTCGAAACCATCAATTACCATCAAAATTCGGATAATTTTGTATTTGATAACCAGATGCTATGCCAGATCATTTATGCCGGTTTTGACATTGCGGAAATCACCTGTCCGACAAAGTATTTTGAGGATGCTTCCTCTATAAACCTGGCCAACAGTATGGTTTATGCATTTGGTGTGATAAAAACATCTTTTACTTTCCTGTTCAACCAAATAGGGCTAATCGATTCGGATCTGTTTAAAAAACGGATCTAACCAACCCGGTATTAATCGTAATATACGTATTCATATTTCAGGATATAATCCTGATCAATACGTGCTCCGTGAAAATTGACGTTCACCTTGCTTTCCACCACATCGTTATATTCATTATATGCCCGGATAATATGGTTGTTGACTTCACCCAATGCATTCGTTTCTATCTGTTCGACAGCGTTGCCGTGTTCATCATAAACAAGTTTTGTTTCTGATTTCTCAAACGGGTTTTCTTCATTGAGCTGTACTATTTTACCAGCATCGTTAAGCTCATACACTGTCTTACCGACCAGTTCGTTCTTGTCGTTGTAGTTCAGTGTTTTTTCCAGAATCCCATCTTCATTATAGTTATGTACAAACCGGGTCTTTCCTTCATCCACCGAATCCGAAGTATTCTCGATCAAATTTCCTTTTTCATCAAACCGGAACGTTTCTTTCAGGGTTTGTTTACCTGATTCAAAAAGTTCCCTCGTTTCAAGATTTCCATCTTTATAAACAAGCAATTCCCTTTCTTCAATTTCGCCATCCTCATCTTTGGTAATTTTTTCGGTAACCATTCCGGCAGCATTGTACGAATATTCTGTTATATCTTTCGACCCATCGGCATAATGTTTAAATGCGTGTAAAATTTTACCTGTCTCATTGTATTCGTATGTTTTATGTTCCGCAACTTCATCATCTGTTAAATAGCTGATTTCTTCGATGAGCTTTCCATCACCATCGAATTTATAAATGTATTTTTCTTCTGCATCGCCATTTATATTGTATTTGATTTCAGTGGTAATCTGCCCGTTTTGATTAAATTCTGTATAACTGTATTTTACGCCTCCCTGATCTTCGGTACTTTCCGATGCTGGTCCCGAATTATCAAGCTTATACAAAGTCGTTGATTTTATCTTTTTACTCATCCAATTAATATTTTATCGTATTCAATAATTTTGTTTTTTAATTTAGCCACAAATTTAAGCGATAATAAAACCGATTGAAAAATTAAAAACTGCAATAATGAAAAAACTTAACCCTTTAATCATTTTAATTGCCCTTGCAATTACAACAAGCTGCACTATGCAACAACAAAAAAAGATCGTTCCGGCACCTTACCCGATAGCGCATAAAGTAGATCAAACCGACGACTATTTCGGTACGAAGGTAGCTGACCCTTACCGTTGGCTGGAAGATGACAATTCGGAAGAAACTGCCGAATGGGTCAAAGCAGAAAATGAAGTAACCTTTGGCTATTTGAACCAAATCCCGTTTCGTGAAAAGATAAAAGAACGCCTGACAAAAATTTGGGATTACCCAAAATATGGTGTTCCATTCAAACAGGGAGGTAAATATTTCTTCAGCAAAAATGACGGGCTTCAGAACCAAAGTGTCTACTATATCATGGATACTTTGGGTGCAGAGCCACAGGTTTTTCTCGATCCCAATAAATTTTCAGCAGACGGAACTATTGCCCTTGCCGATTTTTCGGTGAGTAAAAATGGCAAATATTGCGGTTATAGCATTGCAAAATCAGGTTCTGACTGGAACGAAATTTTTGTGATGGAAGTCGATAGCCGGAAAAAGCTGGATGATGACCTGAAATGGGTAAAGTTTTCAGGAATTTCATGGAAAGATGATGGGTTTTACTACAGCCGTTATGATGAACCCAAAGAGGGTGTAGAATTATCAGGTAAAAATGAATTTCACAAAGTTTATTACCATAAAGTTGGCACACCGCAAAGTGATGACATATTGATTTACAAAAATGATGAAAAGCCAATGAGAAATTATTATGCAGGCACAACCGAAGATGAATCCTGGCTTATCATTTACGAATCGGAAGCAACCAGCGGAAATTCGCTTTATGTAAAAAAGCTTGATGGCTCGCAGAAAGATTTCGTTCAAATCGCATTTGGCTTTGATGACGAATATATGGTCGTTGATAATTTAGGCGACAAATTTCTGATCAAAACCAATCACAATGCACCGAAGTACAGGCTTGTTCTGGTCGATATGGCAAATCCTGCTGAAGAAAACTGGCAGGAGATCATCCCTGAAAAAGAAGAAGTGCTGCAAACAGTATCATTGGTTGGTGGAAAAATTGTAGCCGAGTATATGAAGGATGCAGCGAGCAAAGCATTCATTTATGGTTATGACGGCAGCTATGAATCCGAACTAAATTTACCAGGTATCGGTTCAATGTCGGGTATGAGCGGTAAAAAAGATGAGGATGTTGCATTCTATGCATTTACGTCATTTACATTCCCTTCAACCATTTATAAATACAGCATTTCGAACAATACATCTGAAGTATACAGAAAATCGGAAATTGATTTTGATGCCAGCGGATACGAAACAAAGCAGATTTTTTATACCAGCAAGGACAGTACCCGGATACCCATGTTTCTGGTTTATAAAAAAGGGTTAAAAATGGATGGAAAAAATCCAACTTACTTGTACGGTTATGGGGGCTTCAATATCAGTCTCACACCGGCTTTTAGTATTACTCGATTGGTTTTGCTGGAGAACGGTTTTGTTTTTGCGATGCCGAATATCCGTGGCGGTGGAGAATATGGGGAAGACTGGCATCAGGCAGGAACAAAAATGCACAAACAGAATGTGTTTGATGATTTTATTGCGGCTGCCGAATACCTGATAAAAGAGAATTATACATCTCCTGAACACCTTGCGATCGCTGGTGGATCGAACGGGGGACTGCTTGTCGGTGCCTGCATGACACAACGACCCGAGTTGTATAAAGTTGCATTACCGGCTGTAGGCGTGATGGACATGCTGAGATATCACAAATTTACCATTGGCTGGGCCTGGGCCGGTGATTACGGAACAAGTGAGGACAGCAAAGAAATGTTCGAATACCTTTACAGTTATTCGCCCCTGCACAATCTGAAAAAGGGTGTTCATTATCCTGCAACACTTATTACGACAGCCGATCATGATGATAGGGTAGTACCTGCACATTCCTTTAAATTTGCAGCAACATTGCAGGAAGACCAGGGAGGTGATAATCCCGTCCTGATCCGCATCGACGTGAAAGCAGGCCATGGCGGTGGAAAACCGACATCAAAGATTATTGAAGAATATACCGATGTGTGGTCGTTCCTGATGTACAACCTGGGTGTGAATCCGCAGTATTAATATTTAGTAATCAAATGTTAAAGAGATGATAACCGGTCGGTTATCATCTCTTTTTTTATACATAATTTTGCAGTCGGTTTACTTATGAAGAAAAAAGTGATCATCGGTTTGTCTGGTGGCGTCGATTCAAGCGTGGCTGCATATCTTTTACTAAAGGATGGTTTTGATGTAGAAGGACTCTTTATGATCAACTGGAAAGACAGCAGTGTAACCCTTTCAGGGGATTGTTCCTGGGAGGAAGATATCCTGGTGGCCCAGTTGGTAGCAAAAAAGCTGGGTATTAAACTGCATGTCGTCGATTCGAGTAAAGATTATAAGGAAAAGGTAGTTGAGTACATGTTCACGGAATATAAAATGGGTAGTACCCCCAACCCGGATGTGCTTTGTAACCGTGAAATCAAATTCGACGTTTTTATCAGCAAAGCAAAAGAAATCGGTGCTCACTACTTTGCGACCGGTCATTACTGTAGGAAAGAAGAAATCCAAAAAAATGGGCATACAATATACAGACTATTAGCCGGAACCGACCCCGGAAAAGATCAGAGTTATTTCCTTTGCCAATTGTCGCAGGAACAATTGAAATATGCACTTTTTCCTATCGGAGATTTAATGAAAAAACGGGTACGTGAAATCGCAAAAGAGCTTGAACTGGCATCTGCTGAAAGAAAAGATTCACAGGGTATTTGTTTTGTCGGCAAAGTGGATCTACCAACTTTTCTTCAGCAAAAACTGCCACCCAAAAAAGGCGTAATCATCGAAATAGATCGGATGCAGTTCCAAGATGATAATCGTAAAGAGACACATCCTGGCGGAGATATTGATAAAATCAAGGTCTTATGTAATCTTCGGGAATATCAGCCAGAGGAAGGAAAAGTCGTTGGAACCCACAACGGAGCTTATTATTACACCATTGGTCAGCGAAAAGGCCTCGATGTAGGTGGAACACCCGAACCTCTTTTTGTTATCGCGACCGATATTGTTAAAAACATTATTTATGTCGGGCAGGGGAAGGATCATCCGGGCCTGTTCAGAAATGGACTTAAGGTCAATGAAAAAGATATTCACTGGATAAGGCCCGATCTGAAGCTGAAACCGGGTGAATCAGGAAAATACCGCGTTCGGATCCGTTATCGGCAGGAATTACAAAACGCCGAACTGCACCTGACGGCTTCGGAGCTTTACATTGTTTTCGATGAACCTCAGCGAGGAATTACTTCCGGTCAGTTTGCCGCCTGGTACCAGGATGGCGAATTATTAGGTTCGGGTGTGATAAAATGACGTATTGAAAATACCAGGCGAAAGTTAATATTGATATGTAAAATTAAACACTTTTACAGCAAATATTTTTTCATTTTACCTCAGTCTGAATTGAATATTATTTATAAATTAGCCCGGTCATATGGATTAGTTGGCATATTTAAATTTAAATTATTAGGAACCAAGAGACAAAGGATCAATAAAATTATATAAAATAGCAATCTATGGAAAACATTGAGTGGGGGAAATTACCCTTTGGATATTTCAAAACGGATTATAATGTTAGGTGTTATTACAAGAACGGCAAATGGGGTGAAATTGAAATTTCAACATCCGAATACATTAACATTCATATGGCAGCTACCTGCCTTCATTACGGACAGGAATGCTTCGAAGGGATGAAAGTATTTCATGGGAAGGATGGAAAAATAAGGGCATTCCGCTGGGAAGAAAATGCCAAGAGAATGCAGCGTTCTTGCGATGGAATCATGATGGCTCCACCTCCAATAGAATTATTCAGGGAAATGATGATGAAAGTTATCAAATTAAATGAAAAATATATACCACCTCCGGGAGTCGGCGCTGCATTGTATATCAGGCCACTGACCATAGGTTCCGGTCCTCAAATCGGTGTTAAACCAGCTACCGAATATTTATTTATCATTTTCGTCGGACCGGTTGGCCCTTATTTCAAAGAAGGATTTAACCCAGTGGATGTACAAATTGTTCGTGATTATGATCGTACTGCCCCGCATGGAACAGGACATATCAAAGTCGGCGGGAATTATGCTGCCAGTCTTCGTCCCGCTGACAGGGCAAAACAAGAAGGGTTTTCAACAGTTCTATTTGTTGATTCAAAAGAAAATAAATACATCGATGAAGCCGGCCCTGCAAATTTCTTCGGAATAAAAGGAAACACTTACATTACACCTGAATCGAAAACCATTCTTCCTTCTATTACAAATATGAGCTTGCGCGACCTTGCCAAAGACATGGGTATGAAGGTTGAGTTACGTCCTGTGCTTGTTGAAGAATTGGCAGATTTTGATGAAGTGGGTGCCTGTGGAACTGCGGCAGTAATTTCTCCGATAAAAAGGATAGTCGACCGTGAAAGTGGCCGTGAATACACCTACTGCTGTGATGGAGTAGCTGGCCCTGTTTCCACAAAACTTTACAGAACATTAAAAGGAATTCAGGAAGGGGAAATTGAAGATAAATTCGGCTGGACTACAATCATAGAATAATCTCGCGCACTTTTTATTCTAAATAAACGACTGGTTTTTACCGTTCATGCAGACCACATTCTTTATTTTCCGGCAATTCCCACCACCACCGGCCGGCACGCGGATCTTCTCCCGGTTCGACCGCTCTGGTGCAAGGTAAACAACCGATGCTCGGATAACCTTTATCGTGTAAAACATTGTAAGGAACATTGAACTCGTGAATATAATCCCAAACCTGTTCGTTCGTCCAGTTTATCAATGGGTTCAGCTTTAATAAGCCGGCATTGTTTTCATCCGTTTCTACCAACCCGATATTTTTTCGTGTAATGTTTTGTTCTTTTCTCAGTCCTGTAATCCACATGTCGCATCCTTTCAATGCCCTTTGCAGAGGTTCGATCTTCCGGAGGTAACAACAAAACTTACGATTTTCAACACTTTCGTAAAAAAGGTTTACACCCTTATCATGTACCATTTTCTCCACTTTTTTCGCTTCAGGGAAATACGGCTGAATTTTTATTTTGTAGCGACTGTTTGTCCGGTCGATAAGGTCGAATGTTTCCTGGAATAACCTGCCGGTATCAAGGGTAAATATTTTTGTTTCGGGATCGATCGCTGCAATCATGTTTGTCAGAACCTGGTCTTCTGCCCCCATGCTCGAAGCAAATGCAATTCGCCCTTTATATTCTTCAAGAAAATAAGATAAAATTTCCGAAGTTTCCGCTTCTTTGAATTTTATATTGTATTCTGCAACTTTATCTGCCATCATTTATTAATTTCCTGGTTTAATATATCTTTCAATCTAAACGTTTTATCAATTCTTACACCTTTCTCCGTATGTTTTACTGTACAACATTCTACATCAAAATCGTGTTCAAAAATAAGATAATAACCATTGGCGACCGCTTCATTAAGAAATTGCTCTTTTTCCTGCAAAGCAACCAAAGGTTCGATATCCACACTGGCAATATACGGAAGCGGAATATGCGCAGCCGACGGAATAAAATCACCGGCAAAAACGAATGTCTTGTCAGTCAAACTGATCACCGGAACCAGCATCCCCCGTGTATGTCCGTTAAAAATACGAAGCTGAATGCCCGGTAAAAATTCACCCTCATCTTTTATTAATTCCAGTTTTCGATTTTCTTGAAGAGGCACAAAATTTTCTTTAAAAAACGAACCGATTTCCCTCTTATTCGGATTGATTGCCCAGTTCCATTGACTTTCAGAACAGTAGTGCATGGCATTTTCAAATACTGGAACAGATATTCTTTCCGGATTAAATTTCAATGCTCCTCCGCAATGATCATCGTGCAAGTGGGTAAAAATAACATCTGTTACATCGCTGAATTTATATCCAATTTGCCTGAACGAATTATCCAGATTTTCCGCTCCGAACAAATACCGGTAACGGTAATACTTTTCGTCCTGCTTCCTTCCCATACCCGTATCAAAAAGGATTAGCCTCCGGTCTGTTTCGATCAGAATACTGCGGGAAGTAATTTTCACCATATTATTTTCATCCGGCTCAGCCAACTTTTTCCATATTGATTTGGGTACAACTCCAAATGCAACGCCTCCGTCCATTTTCCAGTTCTCAGCAATAACCGTAAATAATTTCATGCCAGTAGATATTTAATCGATCACGGCAAATTTAATCATAACTGATTTTATCAACGGGAAATTGATAAATTTGTGCAAAATCACAGCGGATGAATGTTCATTTTATTGCAATCGGCGGGAGTGCCATGCATAATTTAGCCATTGCACTTGTAAAAAAAGGATACATGGTCACAGGCTCTGACGATGAAATTTTTGAACCGTCAAAAAGCAGGTTGAAAAAATATGGTATTTTACCCAAACAGGAAGGTTGGTTTCCACAGCGAATTCATCAAAATCTGGATGCCATTATTCTTGGCATGCATGCAAAAGCAGATAATCCGGAATTACTTGAAGCCAGCAGACTGGGTTTAAAAATCTTTTCGTATCCCGAATTTCTTTACGAACAGGCAAAAAATAAAAAACGTGTGGTCATCGGCGGAAGTCATGGTAAAACAACGATTACATCAATGATCCTCCACGTCTTGAATTATTACAAAATCGATTGTGACTACATGGTTGGAGCACAACTCGAAGGGTTTGAGGTTATGGTTCGGATAACTGAAAACGCGCCAGTTATGATTCTTGAGGGCGACGAATACCTCACCTCCCCTATCGATCTGAGGCCCAAGTTTCATCTTTACAAGCCTGATGTTGCCGTTATAAGCGGAATTGCATGGGACCACATTAACGTATTTCCGATATTCGAAAATTATGTAGACCAATTCAGGATTTTTGCTGGTTTGATTTCAAAAAACGGAACATTGATTTATTGCGAAGATGATCCTGAAGTCAAAAAAATAGGACGTTCGGTGAGAAAAGATATCGAAGCTATCCCGTATTCAATTCCGGATTATACCATCGAAAACGGAATCACAAAAATCGGTGTAAACGATGAATTCTATCAGCTTAAGGTTTTTGGTGAACACAATCTGCTGAACATGAATGCAGCCCGCCTGGTTTGTAATAAACTGGGTATTTCTGACAACAAATTTTATGAAGCAATCAGGTCATTTGCAGGTGCTTCAAAACGGCTCGAACTGATTTCGCAAAATCAGCACACATCGGTTTTTAAAGATTTTGCCCATTCCCCTTCAAAACTTCTTGCCACAACCCGCGCGGTTAAAAAGCAATTTGAAAACCGTCAACTGGTTGCCTGTATCGAACTTCATACATACAGCAGCCTGAGTGAAAAATTCCTCAGCCACTATAGGGGTTGTCTCGACAATGCAGATATTGCAAAAGTCTATTTCAGCGATCATGCGATAAAGTTGAAAAAATTACCTTCATTGACACCCGAACAGGTGAAAGAAGCTTTCGGGAATCCGGAACTTGAAGTATACACAGATTCATCCCGGCTGTTATCCGACCTGTTGCATATTGACTGGAAAAATAAAAACCTGTTGATGATGAGTTCCGGAAATTTTGATGGAATTGATTTTGATGAACTGGGCTCAAAAATCACGGCATAAAAAAAGCTTTGTTTAAATGACAAAGCTCTTCATTTCATAAAATATTCGTTTATCCGTTCATCGAAATCAGAAACTCTTCGTTCGAATCGGTAAACCTCATTTTGTCCTTCAGGAATTCCATGGCCTCCAATGGATTCATGTCGGCAAGGTGGTTCCTTAAAATCCAGATACGTTGTAACTGCTCTTTTTCAAGAAGTAAGTCCTCACGGCGTGTACTGGAAGCCACAATATCAATGGCAGGATAAATACGCTTATTCGATAACCTTCTGTCTAACTGAAGTTCCATATTGCCGGTACCCTTGAATTCTTCAAAGATGACTTCATCCATTTTTGAACCAGTATCAATCAGAGCGGTTGCAATAATTGTAAGTGAACCACCATTTTCGATCTGTCTTGCAGCACCGAAAAAACGTTTTGGTTTTTGAAGTGCATTGGCTTCTACCCCACCTGATAATACTTTTCCAGACGCCGGAGCTACTGTATTATAAGCCCTTGCCAAACGGGTGATAGAATCGAGAAGGATAACGACATCGTGTCCGCATTCCGTCATTCGTTTTGCTTTTTCAAGAACCAGATTCGCAATTTTCACATGTCTTTCTGCAGGTTCATCAAATGTAGAAGCAATAACCTCTGCGCGCACACTTCTTTCCATATCGGTAACTTCCTCAGGACGCTCATCAATAAGGAGAACAATGAGAAAACATTCCGGGTGGTTTCCTGCGATCGCATTCGCTATTTCCTTGAGCAATACGGTCTTCCCTGTTTTCGGTTGTGCAACGATTAGACCTCTCTGGCCTTTTCCGATAGGCGCGAACATATCGATAACTCGTGTTGAAATTGTTTCTTCACGGTGACCTGTCAGCCTGTATTTTGTTTCGGGGAAAAGCGGTGTAAGAAAATCAAACGGAATCCTGTCACGAACATTCTCTGGTGCCCTGCCGTTTATTTTTTCAACTTTGATAAGTGGAAAATACTTTTCTCCGTTTTTCGGCGGGCGAATGCTGCCCCTGACCGTATCGCCGGTTTTCAATCCGAACAACTTAATCTGGGATTGTGATACATAAATATCGTCGGGTGAATTCAGATAGTTGTAATCAGAAGATCTTAGAAAACCATATCCATCCTGCATGATTTCCAGAACACCTTCGCTCGATACCATTCCTTCAAATTCAAAGGGGAATTCATCCTTATTTTTTTCCTGAACTTTATTTTTTCTATCGTCTTTTTTTTCAACCTTATCAGCAGCAGGTTTTTCAGTTTCTTCATCCTGCGCAATCGAAAGTTCTTCCCCTTCAAGACTGCTTACATTTTTATCGTCTTTCATTTCCTCTTTTTTTTCTTTTGGTTGGGTCGGCAGGTTCGAGAACAATTCTTTCTGTGGTTTTTTAGCTTCAGAAGCGGTGATACCCGTATCCTTTTTTACCGTAGAGGCAACTTTTTCCGGTGAATCTGAACGTACCCGTTTCCGCCGGCCTCTCAACGACTTTTCCGTCTGCTCTTTTTCAAGAATTTCTGGAGTCGGATTCAGTGCCTGATAGTCCAGAATTTTATATACAAGGTCCTGTTTTTTTAAATCCTCAAATTTTTCAATTTTTAGCTGTTTTGCTATATCCCTCAACTCGTTTACCAATTTGGCATTCAACTCAATAATATCGTACATACAAATTAAATTTTAATAATATGATTAATCTGTTTATTCGCCAGAATTATACTTTTATATGATCCTAAAGATTTCTGAATTTATTTGGGAAAATTTTGAACTATTGAATCAACTTTCCTGTTTAGCTCTTCCAATAAAAAATCCAACTTAATTTAATGATGAAGAAAATTGTCTGCGAAATTCAACAGGGAATTAAGAACCGCGCAAAGATACAAATTATTTATTAAAACAAATTTTTCTCAACAAAATTTTAGGAACGAAATCTGTACGAATAAGTTCAACCATATTTACGTAATTTCTTCTGATTTATTGTTGCCGTATATATCCAGTGCAACAAGTATGGCTATAAACCCCCATACCGGTACCGATGCTTTATCAGTATCCAGAAAATCATTAAGAAAGCCGTGTGTAAAGTATGAAATCAATCCGATAACAATGCCGAGTGAGAGAAGTTTAACTTCGTAATCATTAGAATATTTATGAATTTTTAACCCATAATAAATGGCTAATCCAAAAATCAGGGCTACCGATAACATACCAAGAACACCACTTTCTGCCAATGGTCCGATGTATTCACTATGAGCATTACCAAGATCCCCTGCATTTGTACTGATGATTGTTTTTTCTTTCGATCGCTGAAAAGGTGCATATAAAAACTGGTAAGTACCTGGTCCCCATCCCCAAAACGGTCGCTCATGAAACATGCGCAATGCACTTTGCCACCTGTTTATCCGCTCCAGATTCGACGCGTCAGACGATATATTTGTAATCGATTCGACATGTTCCATAAAATTAGCTGATGAGTCCTGCCTGTTTTGTTCCAGCTTATCAAAAATTTGTTGCTGGAAAGTAATAAAAAGCCCGACGATCAAAACAAGGCTCAAAAATACCCATCTGAACCTGATTTTTAGCAAAACAAGAATGGACACACCGATGGCAACGATCAGGCTGATCCATGCTGCCCGGCTGTATGATAAGATAATTGCAACGATGAAAATTGCAAAAACAATAAAGGAGATGGTACGAAGACCTATACTATATTTTTTGTTAAAAACAAATGCAAACAAAATTGGGATAAAAATAGCCAGGATCGCTCCGTATGCCGTGTGGTCATTATAAAATGGGGTCATCACCCAATGACCTGATTCTTCATCAAATCCCCGCAGGTAGTGATTATAAATCGTATATCCGATAACGCCTAAAAATGGGATAATATAAAGCCAAATAAACAATTTGATGTTTCTGAATTTCTTGAAAATCAGGACTGCGAAAAAATAAAATGGTACCACGAACCAGAGTCTTGATAAAAGAAACTTAATCGAAACAATGGGCAGCTCGCTGGTAATGCTCGTAAAAAAAATCCAGGTAAGATTAAAGAGGATTGCCAGTGTTATCGGATGTTTTAGAATCTTTTTTTCATACCTGCCTTCGTACAATACTTTAATAATGAAAAAAATCAAGACGCCGGCCATCAATGGTTCTGTCGGTAACGAGACACCCAAACCTGCATCGACATTCCGGATGTTAATTGCCAAAGGTGTCAGGAAAGTGATCAGCAAAATTACCTTATCGAGAGAAACAAGGTATAGGAGAGTAATAAATAAAATTACCGGAATCAGTGCCCCCCAATAAAATTCTTTAATGATCAAATATGAATTGAAAGCAATAAAAAGTATGCTTAAAGTATAGACCCATATTAATTTGCTTTTTTCGGTCAATGTACTGATTGATTACTGTTAATTTGATCAACGAATTAATTCTTCGACATCCCTTTATAATTCTCAATGATTAAAATTACAATGAATGATACAAAAAACGCAGCCAATACCGAAAATGTCAGTATAAGCCACCGGACCGGATAAGATTTTTTATCTGCAGGATAAGGTTGGGTAATTACATTTGAATAGGTAAATTGCCTGTCGTAATCCATATATGCTCTTTCGTAATCTCTTTTCAGATCAGCAAATTTTGCAGCTTCCTGTCCTAACAGTGAACGGAGGTAAAGAAACTCACCGCCCTTTTCTTCAATATTTTTCTTAAGTCTTAAAACTTCTTTGGTGTTTATGTTAGCTGCCCCTGAACCACTCAGTGTTCTCAGGTAACCTCTTGCGATTTCTCTTGACTGGTTTGAATAATCTAACAAACCATATTCTGTACTAAGTGTGTAAAATCTGTTTTCGAGACTGTCGAGGTAAGCTTGTTTTTTGGCAATAGCTCTTTCATACATGCGCACAACTTCACCGTATTTTTCACCGTGTAACGATTTGACCTTATCGTTATAAAAACCAATCATCGCATTGACCATATCACAAGCCACCTGAGGATCCTTGTCCATGACTTCTATGTTGACCCCTTCATAAGGAGTCTTGCTGATACTCACATTTTTGGAATACTCATAAACAATGGTTGAATTAAAATACTTGTAACTGCTGTCGATTTTATAGTGTTGGGCCAAATCAAACTTTTTAATGATGCTGTCCCTGATATCTTTCGACTGCATGATTTGAAGCATCTGTTCTGTTTCACTTTCATCCGAATAAGGTGCGATGTTTGCGGGATATACGATAGCAAATGACTTGAATTTTGGGGTGATAAAAATTTTGCTTGAAAAAACAATGGACAATACAATAGCTGCTAAGACGATGATAGCCAAATGAAATTTCCATTTCAAAATTAGCTTTAGAATATTTATTTGATAGAATTGACTCGTCATGTCGATTTTAATTTTAAAAATTGAGTGCTCATCTTTTACATCTTTCCCTTTTTCATTTGTATCTTTTTTTATAGTACCTACAAGTACTTTTTTCTTTTTTTCGAAGGATAATATTCTAATAAGTCTGTCATAATACTGATCGGCCTCTAAAAAACTCAGGTCGATTTCATCTTTTTTTTTTTGAATAACCCGATACTGAATCGAGCACAGCTAAAATAATAACTCCCAGTATAAATGCTGATAACGTTGAAACCAGTACGATTATCCACCGCACGGGATATGATTTTTTCTCTGCCGGATAGGCACTGTTCACAACGAATTTTTGTGGTAATACTTCAGTTGCATCAATCCTGGCTTCATCATATTTGCCTTCAACTTCACTCAACTTCTTTTTATCATATTCGAGGGCATCGCGTAACGAAACATAAGGTCCGCCATATTTGGCCAAAATTGCAAGCTGGCCCTCAAGCGCTTTAATGCCCGCTTTGTTGCCTTTGGCCAGTTCGATGGCCAGCTGCTGATTCATCATTTCGGCCTGCGTTTCATAATCGTGAATACCCAATTCCCTAAGCGAAGTCAAGGAGTCTTCCTTTTTCTGAACATCGGCTTTTAATTTAGTGTATTCATCAGCAACAATCTTATAGGCTTTAACAGCACGCTCTTTTTGAATAGCATTTTTTGTTGAATCCAAAAGCTCGGCAATATCATTTGCCATATTTGCAGCGACCACAGCATCCCTGTCGAGGACCGTGATCTTTACCGCCATGTATTCAGTCCGCCTGAAACTCACGTTCTCATCGTAACGCTTGTATAGCTTGGTATATTTATAAGGTGATTCCGGGCTGATTTCATAATGCTTCATCAGATTGTACTTTTGGATGATACGATCTCTGATTTTGTTTGAGTTCAGAATCTGAAGCATCTGTTCTGACTGTGCATCTTCGCCAAACTGAAGGATATCCTGTTTTTCATCGGTATTTTCTCCCAAAAGCGCTTTTGATATTGAATTGGAAGAAGTAGGAAACATGATGACTGTGGATTTAAACTTTGGTGTAATAAAAAGCGGAGACGAAAACAGAATGGACGCCAGAAGCGCTGCAACTGTAATTATAAACAAAGGCTTGCGCCATTTATAAAGGAAAACAATAAAATTGGTGGAGACGAAATCTTCGCTTTCTTTCAATTTATTAACCATAAACCACTTTCAGGATTTAAGAGCGCGCAAAGTTAAAAATATTTATTCATAAAGCAACAAAAATCAAAATTTCGGAATTGTACCCGAACTTGTTTCGAAGCGTGAAATTTCAGGAAAAACCCAACTGTTTATTTTAATACTTTTGCGGTAAAATATGTCTGTTTGAATTTTGAACTATTTATAGCCAAAGGGATTTTTTCGAGGAACAAAGCCAGCTTTTCGCGTCCTATCATAAGGCTCGGAATCATCAGTGTGGCACTCGGGCTTATGGTTATGATCATTTCAGTGTGCATCGTAACCGGATTCCAAAAACAAATACGTGATAAAGTCATCGGGTTTGGTTCGCACATCATTATTTCCAATTTTGAAGTTAATTCGTCATACGAGCAATCGCCAATTAGTATCCACCAGCCGTTCTATCCCGCACTCGATTCTGTTCCCGGCATACGCCACATCCAGATTTTTGCAACCAAAGCCGGTATCATCAAAACAGAAGATCAGATTGAAGGTGTTATTCTGAAAGGTGTCGGCAGCGACTACGACTGGTCCTTTTTTGACAATAAGATCATTGAGGGAAGGCATTTTACTGTTACAGGCGATTCGATAACAAACGATGTAATTATTTCCAAAACCCTGTCGGAACTTTTAAAGCTTCATGTCGGTGATCCGTTGTACATGTATTTCATCATAAACGGTGAAATGCAACCTCGGGGCAGAAAATTCAGGATTTGTGGAATCTATGAAACTGGGTTGGAGGAGTTCGATAAAGTGTATGTTTTAGGTGATATCGGACACATCCGGAAACTGAATAACTGGTCGGATGATGAAGTCGGAGGTTTCGAAGTGCTGATAAATGATTACAACCAACTCGATCAGATGGGTAATTTGGTTTACCAGATGATCGGCCCCAATCTGAATGCAAAAACGATAAAACAGATGCAGCCCCAGATTTTCGAATGGCTTTCACTGCATGACATGAATGTTGTTGTCATAATTGTGCTGATGGTCCTCGTCGCCGGAATAACAATGGTTTCCACCTTACTGATTCTTATCCTCGAAAAAACAAGTCTTATCGGCATATTGAAAGCCCTCGGAACCCGAAATAGAAGCATCAGAAAAATTTTCATCTACAATGCCGTTTACATCATTGGAAAAGGACTTTTCTGGGGAAATATTCTTGCATTAGGCCTCTGTATATTGCAGTTAAAAACCGGACTTTTTAAACTGAACCAGGAATCCTACTATGTTTCTGAAGTTCCGGTAAATCTGCAATTTAGTTATTTCCTGATCATCAATGCGGGCACACTTTTTATTTGTTTGCTGATGCTGATCATTCCTACCTATATCATTACAAAAATTTCACCTGTTAAAGCAATCCGGTTCAATTAGGAATTTGAAAAATTGGATTTTGGAATGACTTGGTTTAATCATCATTTGGTTTCACTATAATATCAACATAAACCGGCAGATGGTCACTATAACCTCCGTGGTATACTGGGACCCACATAAGTTCTGTTCATTTTCACCCCAAAATATTTCTCATCCTCCTCCAATAAAAAAGAAGCACTATAAATTTGGGCTCCCGGATCGGAAATTTTGATTTTATTGGTTGGGAATAATAAATTTCCTGAAACGATCAACTGATCAATACAACTCCATTGTTCCCTGAATTTATTTGTTCCGGTTTTAAAGTTCTTTTCATTTAATCCGATGAGATTGATGAGGTCAGTGGGTTGAAAATTGAGGGTATCGCGTCTTGCTTTCAAAATATTCACAAGGCTTTCATCATTCCGGGCTGTCGTTAAAATCGCCCATGATCAGGATATTTGCTGATGGATTCTGCCCAAGAATGGAATCGGTTTTTGATTTCAGGACTTCGGCAACCCAGGCTCTTTTTGGTTTTGAAACCAGATAGCCGCCGTAGCGCGAGGGCCAGTGATTTACAAATACATGAAGGGTATCCGAATCGCCGATAGTTCCCTTAACATAAAGGATATCCCTGGTGGAAGAAGCTGTATCATCGGGAAAATAAATCCGAAACGGCTGATATGTGACCGGATGAAATTCCGATTTCCGGTAAAGCATAGCCACATCGATACCCCTGTGATCAGGGGATTCGAAATGAATAAAATTGTAATCAAAGTTTTTAAGCGGCGTATTGTAGATTAGTTTTTTCAGGACAAATTCATTTTCAACTTCACACAATCCAACGATCATCGGAGGATTCCATTCGCCGATACCGACAATCACTTTGTAAAGGTTGTTGAGTTTGTTAAAAAACCTGTAATTATCCCAGTGACGAAATCCTTCGGGTGTAAATTCATCATCATTGGTCAGGCTGTCGTTGTAAATGTCGAATAGATTTTCAGTGTTGTAAAATGCAACCCGGAATTTTTGAACCTGATCATTTGAACTATCTGTTTTTTGGGCATTTCCTTCGATAATGAAGAATATAACAAAACAGAATATAAAGTTAGTTTTCATTTCCGCGTTACATTCGTACGATCAGGCCCACCTGAAAAATCCGGGGTATATCATAATAGGAAGGATCCATTTGTCTGTATTGGTAAAGCATCCAGAAAGTATCGGGATTTACCGTTGCATTTATTTCACCCTGCCTGTTCGGATCGGTCAAATAACCATTGTCATCGGGCTTACCCGTCATCGGGTTAATATAAAAGAGATTCTCCCGGTTCAACAGATTTTCTACAAGAATATAGAGGCTGGCCGTTGTCTTTACCGGTTTAATATAAAAGCCTTTTTCAATCCGCAGGTTCAGGATATCAATATCAGGAGCGTAATTATAATTACGTGCTGTATGTTCAATGTTAGGCAACTTTGTTCCGCTGCGATGCTGATGAAAAATTCCAATTGCAAAATTTTCAAATATGGACTTTAACGTCTTTTTCCCCGGCAAAATAAAATCTCTTCCCCTTCCAAAATTAAAGGTCAGATGGGTATTGATAACCACATCGGCAATATTCATGTAGTATCTGTCTTTTTCAGATATAAATGATTTTGTAAAGGCCGAACCCGCAGAAATGCCTGATGATTTAGGAGAAAAATAATTGATTGCCGCAGTCACATTATTGGTCTGCAACAAATCATCATTGTTGGCCATTGTAACATAGTTAGCCGGGTAAGCACCAATCAATGTATCGATATAACTTAAGTTCTTTACGTAAACAAAAAGATAAGAAATATCGGCATAGAGGGTCTTATAAATCTTAGGCCGGACACCTATATTGACCTTTCCGGTTTTCATCGGCTTCAATGCCGGATTATTAATAATTCCGGGTATGTTCCTCAGGAAATAATACTGGTCGGGTCTGAAGATGTTATATGCAACAGGGTTTTGTGTAAATGTGTTATAATTAAAATAGATATCGCCGTATTGCGTCGATTGGTAAAGATTAATCTGAGGTAAAAAAGAAGTTTCGGATTTATAATCGGTGAAAACATCCGGTGTGAGTTCATTCTGATCCGGATCAACCAAATAAGGAGCAATACCGCTACCAGCGTCAAGTAATCCCGGATCTGTTATTTCGGAGCCAATCCCATCGTACCACGTTGAACCATCCCGGTAACCTGTAATTCCAGTTGGATAAACCGGATTGTCGACATATACAACATAATCCCCGCCAATATTCGAAGGATGTGTAACCGGCGTTCCGTTAATTTCAGTTACCTCTCCGGCAGTGTAGGCGGGATATAACAAATAGGGATCTTTGAGCACAGGCTGATTCGCATTGAAATGATCGATACGTAAACCAATAAATACATCCAATGATTTCCACCGGAATTGATCGCCAAAAAATGCTGCAAGATAGGATGGCCTGTATGCATCGATTGTCCGGTCATTAAAAAAACCGTACTTATCCTGTTTCCCTTTCAGTTTGTTTCCGTAATAATCATAGCCTTGTGTTCTGACGTATTCATTTCCGTAATTTAAAAGTTCATCAGGTGAGAACATATCGAGGGTAAATAAATTTTCAGGAACAGAAACGGTATGCATCATTCCGTTTTTATCATAATAATCGATAGTGTTGTTTGCCATATCGTAAGAATCGGTCAGGATAAAATCTGTTCCGTCGACCGGCAACCCGAGTTTTTGCCGAAGGTTTTTATCAAAATTTGTTTGAATCGATTCATAATATTTCCGGTAGAAATAAATCTGATTATTTGAAGCAAGCCGATCGAATTGAGGATTTGATTGATCGAGTTCCTGAATATGATAATTTACCTTGTTCCTCATGGCTTGCCATAAACCTAATGTATTTACGGCATACGATCGCTGAACCTTGTTCATGTATTCAATCCCTGCAACAAAATGCTGTGATTTATAATCGGCATTTACCCGGAAAACTCCCCTGTATTTTTCATTTTCATTGTAAATATACCCATTCAGAGTAGTTCCCTGGCTATACCATAATCCATATATACTCTGCGGATTTTGGCCGTTCAATAAACCGCCGTTAAGTTGCAACTGGTCAGAATTTGCCCAGTGACCCTGGTTATCAGGGAAAAACTGATAAATCTGTTCTGTAAATCGTGCGGCTTCGGGATTGTAATTCAGATTTTGAAAAGTATACGCCGTATCAACATCCCAGGTGTTCATGACATATACATTCTGATAGACTGAATCTCCTGCAGAATAATAATCCTCTAACTGATAAGCCGGCGTTTTGTAAGTGGAATATTTGCCAAGATACCCATACTCAAAAATCCTGTCTTTATGCACGGCATCCTGTTTCCGGTAATAATAATTCGAATACTGCAGATTTACCTGATAGCTGATTTTCAAATTCTCAGAAACATCGAACCGATGTACAAAATTCAGGTAATTATCGAAATTCCTGTAAAAAGTCTCGGGGTTGTTATCAGCATTTATCAGGGCATTGTGAAATACAAATTCTTTTCCGTTGTCGATTTTGGAATAACTGCCAAGTGTAAGATAAACATTTTTTGCCAGGGGGAAATTCAGTTTAACAAAGCTGTTCAGGGATTTTCTGTCGGCATTTTGATGAACCGGAACTTCTTCGATATCATTCTGACCAAGAAAATCCGCATTCAACAAAGTTCCGGGATAGCCCGGTTCTCCTGTTCGCAATGGATTTTCACTCAAATAACCCGCATTATCCGGCGTTACTTGTACTTTTTTTTCCCAGCCTGGATTTGGATCATTTGTAAAGGTATAGTTTGAGGCCAGGTAAAATCGGGGAACAAATTTATTATTTGGTTTATTTTTCCCGAACCGAATGGGACCGCCGATATTCAATTCAACCGAGTTATTTTTCAAACCTTTGGTTAAGGTTGTAAAACCATCGATTTCGAAGTGCAATTTATCAGCATAATCCCCGGATTCAATGCTGATAAGACTTCCTGCCACATTCCCAAAATAAATGGGCTGACCGAACCGGTAATGGTGAAATCCTGCAACCGATCGATAGGGGAAATCCTTGCCATCCTCAACCTGCATTCCGTCGATGAAGAAATAATCGCCGTTCGACTCCAGTCCGTCCGTGATAAGATTACCGCCCTTCAGATAATAAGTATTTGGGCTTGATAAAGCAATTCCGTTCAGGTCTCTGAACGGCATACTTTGCAATAGTTCCGAACGAACTGCTCCGGTAGTCGGTTTGTTGGGTATAACCGGATCTTCAATTCCGGTAAACAGAACACTGTCATTTTGTGCAATTAATTGATGGACGAGTAAAATACAGCCAAATAAAATGATTCCTTTGGATAAATTGAATTTTTTCATCTCTGGATTTTTAATCGAATTTTAAAGGATTTGATTGATCATTGATCAGCGTATAAAAATAGAAAAATAAAATAGAAAAAGTCAAGTTTTGGATGAGAGAAATTGACAAATTGATTGTCATTGTTCACAATTAATTTTACAATTGGGAGCATACATTCTCTCTAAATAAATACATTTGCCTCTTTTATCTGAAATAAAACATTGAATTTGCAATGAAGCAACAGCTCTTTGATGCAAGGAAAAATTGGGAGAAAACCCGGCAGGCCATCGGATATGTGTCGCGTAAGAAAGCGACCCAACACGATTACGACCGGATTGGTTTCATGTCGGGACTGGAAGTCCATCAGCAATTAAAAACCAAACACAAGCTCTTTTGTAAATGTCCGGCCGGAATTTACCAGAAATTCGATGAATACGATGCCCGGGTAATCCGACACATGCGGCCGACGTTGAGTGAACTTGGCGAATACGACGGGACAGCGCTTATGGAATTTAAAACCCGGAAAGAAATTATCTATCACCTTTCAAACGATACTGCTTGTACATATGATGTAGATGATACACCACCTTTCCGGCTTAATCCGGAGGCACTTGAAATAGCTATAAAAATTTCCCTTTTATCAAAAATGAACATCGTCGGTGAAGTTCATATCACTCGGAAACAATACCTCGACGGCAGCATACCGACCGGTTTTCAGCGAACCGGCATCATCGGGATCGAAGGGAAAATAAAATTGAAACATAAAGAAATCCGGCTGATCCAGTTGAGTCTTGAAGAGGATTCATGCAGAGAAGTTTCCGACATCGGTCATACACGTATCTACCGAACCGACAGATTGGGAATGCCCCTCATCGAAACGGTGACCTATCCCGATTGCAATAATCCCGATGAAGTTAAAGAGACTTGTGATTTCATCCGTTTCCTGAACCGGAGTACCAACCTTGTAAGAACCGGTATCGGCGCAGGCCGGCAGGATGTCAATGTAAGTTGTCGTGGCGGTTCACGGGTTGAAATCAAAGGCGTCGCCCATTCAAAATGGATCCCAGAACTAACACACAATGAAGCTTACAGGCAATGGGCATTGCTTGCTGTTAAGGAAAAACTCAGTGAAAAATTCAGTGATCACAGCAACTGGAAGACTGAACCAAAAGAGCTGAATGGTTTTTTTAAACCAAAAAATCAAATGCTGAGGGATGCATTGATACAAAAAAACAAAGTGTATGCAGTGAACCTGAAAGGATTTAAAGGTATCCTTTCCCATTTTACACAACCGGGGAAAATGTTTGCCGATGAAATCACAGATCGTCTGAAAGTGATTGCCTGCCTCGAAAAACCTTTTATGACTCATTCTGAAGAATTGGAACCTTTGTTGAGTGACGCTGAGTGGAATGAAATCCTGGTCATGCTGGAGGCAAAACCCGATGATGCGCAAATCATCTTCTGGGGACCGCAGGATGATATAAAGACAGCACTCGAAACCATCGAAGAACGGTGCCTGATGGCGTTTGAGGGTGTTCCGAACGAAACACGAAAATCATTCGAAAACGGAACGACAATTTTCGAACGGGTGCTTCCCGGTGCAGACCGCATGTATCCGGATACCGACAGCGCTCCCATACCACTCGAAAATGCTTACATCGAAGAATTAAGCAAAGACCTGCCGAGCGACATTATCGAACGGTATCATAAACTGAAAAAATGGAATATTCCCGAAGACACTTATACCTATATTTTCAGTAAAAACCATTTTAGGTTGATCGAAAGAATTATTGAAGAATTGAAGGTCGATCCGGTTTTTGCCGGCACTTTCATCGGACATACGCTTAAATTCGTCGAAGGCCATTACAAACCTGCCGATGCCTTTAACTGTAAAAGCATCCTGGCCATGTTCAGATATCTGAAAAAACAGCAGATCGATTTCGAACTGGCCAAAAAAATGATACCGGTTCTCTATGAATTTCCGAAAATGGATTTTGATTCGGTCCTTGAGAGTATTAACTTTAAAAGGATCAGCAAAGATGAAATCATGTCGCATATTCCGTTTTTAAAAAACAAATTCAATACGATCAAAAGACTGGATGATGAACAAAACATGATCGACTGGATCATGGGTGAACTGCGGGAGACAGCGACCGGAAATATCAATTTAGGAGAACTTTACACTCACATTAAAAATGCTTAACGATTGACTCAATGACACAGGATTTTTTTCAGGGCTACAAAGGAGATTCATTAGAAACATTAAAAAAATACAATGTAAGGGTTTGGGGTCAGACCGAAATTAAGACAAGCCGCGGGCCTTTTCAAGGAACGGTTTTACCGAGATCCGAAAATGATGATGATCAGCACATCGTTCTCAAAATACAGACCGGATACAACATCGGCATCGACATAAAAACCATTACCGGAATGGTTGAAACGGGATACAAAAAAGCTGTCTACAAAATTCCGGAAAAAGAATTTCCCTACACTGCGGGATTACCAAAAGTAAAACTGTTTGGAACCGGCGGAACTATAGCTTCACGACTCGATTACAGAACCGGGGCTGTTATTCCGGCTTTTTCTCCTGGCGAACTTTACGGTGCTGTGCCTGAGCTGGCTGAGATTTGCAATCTTGAAACTGAAAAGGTATTTGCTGTCTTCAGCGAAAATATGGGTCCGAAACAATACATGGCCCTCGCCAAAGCCATCGGTAAAGAAATAGAAAACGGAGTGGACGGGATCGTGATTGGACATGGCACCGATACGCTTCATCATACCGGTGCTGCATTGACTTTTATGGTTCAAAATTCACCGGTACCGATCGTTTTGGTTGGCTCACAGCGTTCATCCGACCGGCCAAGTTCAGATGCCGCCACCAACCTGATCCATGCAATGTATACGGCTGGTCATTCGGATATTGCCGAAGTCATGGTTTGCATGTTCGGGCCAACTTCTGATGTTTACGGGCTTTTGCACAAGGGTACACGCGTAAGGAAAATGCATTCTTCGTATCGGTCAACTTTCAGAACGATCGGCGATACACCACTGGCAAGGGTTAAAAGAGGAGAAATTCTTCACTTCAAGAAAGACTATAAACCGCGACGAAAAGATAAAAACGTTAAAATACTTCCTTATTTCTGTGATCGGGTAACGATGCTTTATTACTATCCGGGTATAAAGCCCGATACCATCGACATGCTCGTGGATGCAGGGTACAAAGGGATCATAATCGTTGGGACAGGACTGGGACACGTAAACAAGGAGCTGTATCCGGCCATCGAACGGGCACATGCCAAAGGTGTTCACATGTACATGACATTGCAAACCATCTGGGGCTATGTACACATGTTCGTGTACGATACCGGAAGGGACATGATGGCCAAAGGGATCATTCCCGCCGGAAATATGCTGCCTGAAGTAGCCTGGGTGAAATTAAGCTGGGTTCTTGGTCAGACGGAGGATCCGGAAGAAGTGAAACGGATGATGCTAACCCCGGTCAATGACGAGATCACCGAACGCGAACCCTACAACGGTTACCTGGTTTACCAGGGCGGTGTTCCGGCTGTCGAGGATTTTATCCGGAAAGTGCTGAAATAAAAGCTGGCTGGGTTTTTTTTCAACTTATTTTTGATATTGAAAATTGAACGCAACTATTCTTTATGTTCAGATTATTAAATAATCTGAACAAGTAAATTTAATTTTTACAAAAAATGGACATATCTTTGCAACATGTTCAAAATATTTAAATAATTGGACAAGCAAGAAAAGCTTATGTTCGACAGAGAAAAGCCCTATAATGATTTACCCATGTTACCGCCGAAGGCAGATATTGAGAATGATACAGACGTTCTTAAAAAACTGGTAACTGCATCACGTGCTCTGGCTTCGGTAAATGTCAATGTGCTGAGGCTTCCAAATCCTTTCATGCTGGTAAATACGATAGCTCTTCAGGAAGCAAAGACATCGACGGAAATTGAGAATATATTTACCACCGAAGATGAACTTTATAAAGCGATTTCGGACAGTGCAAAAGAAGCAATGGCAGATCCGTCGACCAAGGAGGTTTTAAGATACCGGGAATCACTCTGGTCAGGGTATGAATCAATAAAAAAGTCTGGGAAGTTTGATATGAATCTTATTATCGGGATTTTCCGTCGGATAAAAGACACAACTGCAGGTATCAGACCACCACAAGCCACGGTTGTGATCAAAAAAGGTCAAAGTGATTTCAGCTCCGGAGGAGTTGTATATACTCCACCTCGTGGCCAGGGAATTCCAGAAAAATTCCTTAAAAATCTGATCGATTATATGAATGATGATTCAGAATATCCTGCCGATCCGCTTATCAAAATGTGCGTTGCACATTACCAGTTTGAGGCGATCCACCCTTTCCAGGACGGAAACGGCAGAACAGGCCGGGTGCTGAACCTGCTATTCCTCAACAACAAAGGACTGCTTTCGCACCCGGTACTTTACCTTTCGAAATTCATTATTTTAAATAAAAGTGAATATTATCACAGACTTGGCGCCGTAACACAAAGGCAGGCATGGAAAGACTGGGTCATATATATGCTGGATGCCGTTGAAAAAACATCCATACTTACCAATAACCTGATCGATGGGATCATCCTTCAAATGGAAGCAACCCTGAAATATGGAAAGTCGAACCTGAAATGGTACGACAAAGAGACCAATGAATTGATATTCAGCCAACCCTATTTAAAACAGAAATCGCTGGCAGTCGTTCTCGAAAAATCTTCCCGGACTACACTCACTAAATATCTTGGAGAACTGGCGGACCTGAGAATCCTTAGACCGGTGAAAGACGGAAAGGAAGTTTTCTTTTTGAATGATGACCTTGTGCGTATATTGGGGGGTTGAAAAATACTGCATAACCGAATAAATTATCCTTTATGTACTTTCCCCCAAATCTATTTTTTTCAAAATATTTATACCCTCAATTTCCAAAATATTGTGCGTTTTTTTAATATGCCGGGCACAACTGTTGCAATGGTTATTAAATACAAAGCATTCTGATCACCTATCCTGTAACTTGTTGTGCCTTTCGTTCCCATTTAACAAAGTTAACTGATTTGATTGAATTGAGGAAAGTTTCCTGAAAGGGCTGCAAGCCCGGCTATAGTTTTTCTAGTGTGGATTGTTGCTGCGGTTATAAAGCTTTGGGTTGCAAACCCAAAGCAGCGGAGGGGCGACTTGTGGGCTTTGTTCCATTCACCCTTTCATTTTCTCTAAGTTTGCAACTTATTTTCATATCATTCTCTCAATCTCAGCCTCCAATCCCGCGTAATTCCTTGCGCTGCTGTAAAGGTAATCTTTCGGATTAAGCACAATGCCTTCCTCTACCGGATTATCATGAATATAGTTAATTTTCTGATCGATTACAGCATTCGAATACAATTCTATCGGGTGATTGTCCTGCCGCCAAAATTGATATACCTGGTTATTCTTGTTATATTGTCCGGCTTTCCTGAACATCCTCAGCATCCACTCTTTTCTTGACTCTTCCGGATTTTGTTCGATTGCTTTTATAACCTGCTTCGAAGTAAATTTTTTAAAATCGCGGATGGTATCACTAAGATTAAACTTATCTTTTGACTTTGCGACCAAATGCATATGATTTGTCATTATTATGTAAGCATAGAGCAATAATCCTTTCTCCTTCTGACAAAACTTAAGACTGTCTATCAAAATATTTTTATACACTTTTCTTGTAAATACATCAATCCAGCCGACTGTTGCAAAGGTAATGTAATATAATCCTTCAGGATCAGCAAACTTGTAAGTCCGGCTCATCTTCTTTTGTTTTTGATGCTTCGCACAAAGTTACAAACTTTACTTGTTTAAAACCCACAAGTCGTGCCAACGCTATTGCCCACGCTGGAAGACTTGCGGGTGCGGTGTTAACATGGAAGCAGTATTTTTATTCCAGTTTCATCGGATAACATGCCTGTATACTATTGGGATAAGTGATGGTGATGCAATCCATATCACGCGGTAATGAGGCTGGCCATGTCCGTTGGCGGATGTATCTAGCTTAGCAACTGGCTAAAGCGGTCCCAATAGCCCAGCCGGCGGCTGCCGCAAATCATCTGTTCGCTATTCTCACGTCTCCCGCTTTTAATCTTATTGGCTTATTTGCTTTCATTTTGCCTGTTATATCCGAACGACTTCTCCTGCCGGTGGATTTAATTAATTTCAAATATTTCCTGAAATGCATTTTCAATTTCCATGACCTCATCCTCACTGAGTGCTTCAAATTCTTTTGTTCTGGCTCGTTTCGACAATTTCCCGTGATTGCTTTCAAGGAATTTTACCAGCAAAGCAACGGTTTTATCCGGCATCTCAAAACGATTGTCAAGATAATGTTTCATTTCATCGTAACGCTGCAGGTATTTCACTTCTTCGGGAATCACTTTTTCGATAGTTTCCTGAACGCATTCATACAGAAACTCAGCCTGGGGCGTTGCATCAAAATAGCGGTAATAATCGGCGGTTTCATTCATTACCTCCACATTGTGATCCGGCGTGGTTTTCCATTCGATAAGGTCAAGCAAAGGCCGCGCATAGGTTTCCAGTACTTTCCGATAATCGTCGATGTGGTCGAGGATGGAAGCCGATACCGGGAATATCAGGCCTTGCTTCGAAAACCTTTTAACTGCCAGCAAATGATGGATCAGGTACCGGTGAATACGGCCGTTACCATCCACAAAAGGATGAATGAAAACAAACCCGAATGCAATGACTGTTGCAGCCAAAACCGCATCAAAGTTTTCTTCGGTTTCAAGCAAATGACTGGTTTCAACCAGTCCCTCGATCAGGTATTCTGCATCCTGCCACCGGGCAGAAATGTGGTCCGGGATCGGTTCACCGGTTACCCGGTCATGTTCTCCGACAAATCCGCCTTCTGTACGAAAGCCCATCCTGGTGAACCGTTTGCTTTCGATCACGATCTGCTGCAGCCGGATCAGTTCCTCTTTGCTCAGCGGTTTCATTCCGGCCTGTCCGATCGCATTTCCCCAGCGGACAGCCCGTCTGTTTTTCGGATCTTCTCCTTCGATGGTAAAGGAGGCTTTTGAATCCTTCAGCAGCAAAAACGCCGATGCCCTTTGCAGCACTTCTTTACGGATACCGCTTAAGAACTGATCCTTCCTTTGGGCCAGGTTTGCCCGCATAAAAGCATCCAGTAAAGGTGTTTTGAAAATAAGCGGACAAAAATCCGGAACTCCCGGAAGGTTATTGATGATCCGGTGCCGGGTCGAACTCTTTCCGGGAATGGCATACTGCATTTTTTCATCGATCAGCGGAACCGGATTTCCGGTGCTCAGATCGGGAAGATTCAGTTTCTCTCCCTTCAGCCACTCGTACAAAAACCATAACTTCCGATTGGGTTGGCCCAGCATTTTATGGCTCACCATTTCCTCCGTTTCTCCTTTTGAAAGCACATCAAACAGTTTTTTCAGCACGAGGAGGTTTATGCCTTCATATTTTAAGGCAAATGTCAGATGTTTGAATAAAGTATCCTCCGGTTCATGCCTCGGAGTGAACACCCTCCAGCTTTCCGTTTCGTACTTTCTTTTTTTGGTACTGATCAGGCTGAGTTTTTGAGGCAGCGGAACCGGCAATGAATACGCTTCTATCACAGCGCCATAGCCCACAAGTATCCCTTCCTCGGGCGCTGACAGCCCGCGAAAAACATTTATTTTAAGTGAAAACCGTTTATTTCCCATCCGAAAAGGTGAATTTTATTGAATTCAAAAATAGGTGAAAAATAGTTATCACAGGTGATAGCTGTTTATTATTCTACCATTTTGGTGAAAATTGTTTATCCGTTTCGGTTTGGGATAGCCTACTTTGCTGCCAGGATTACCCCTCTAAATCTCCCCCAAGGGGGAGACTACATTGAGATGGTCTAATATGTCTGGACAGTATTTTATACAAATTTAAGTGTATTTGTATTAATGAGGGGGTCCGGGGGAGACTCATAACTTTTAATGTTTGTTGATATTTCATGCTGCCCTCCTGTAAACCGCCAATGGCGGGACATCTCCGATTGAAGAATGATCCCGTTTCTCATTGTAATAGTGAATAAATTGTGAACACACCTGTTGAAGTTCTTGTCCGGTCTCCGGATGTTCCAGGTAAATCTTTTCGTATTTAATGGTACGAAAGAATCGTTCAATATAAGCATTGTCCGTAGCCCTTCCTTTTCCATCCATCGAGATTTTGACAGTTTCAAGACTTTTCACGTAATCCACATATTCATCCGAAGTAAACTGGCTTCCC
>CAVXTE010000121.1:0-15853 GCA_963764475.1 uncultured Bacteroidales bacterium | reverse complement strand
TTACTCAATTTATAGGCAAAGGTACCTATATTGAAAATATTTCTCACTAATGCACTCCGGTGGCTTGGCTGATTAATTTACAGCCACCTCCGTCCCTTCGGGTGCATTCAGATTTTTTCGGAAATGAAAAAATCGTGACCTGCAGCCTTGTTCAAAAATTTTCAATCCGGTGATGGCGTGGCCATAAATTGTTTAACCAGGCGCGCCAGATGCCTATATAAGTC
This sequence comes from uncultured Bacteroidales bacterium, assembly GCA_963764475.1. Classification (GTDB taxonomy): domain Bacteria; phylum Bacteroidota; class Bacteroidia; order Bacteroidales; family JAADJA01; genus JAADJA01. The sequence goes on along the minus strand of CAVXTE010000121.1, from coordinate 15,629 downwards.
CCGAGGGCACGGGCGAAACATCATGTCTAAAGACGCAACAACAACCGTCGCTCAAATGAAATCAAAAACCGACACCGGCAACCACAAACCGGCTGAAGTGAAACTGGATCGCAAGCCGACCAGGGAGCTTCCAAAGGATCCTCAGCTCACAATTGATCAGAAGATACAGAAAGTCTCTGATCTGAATGCGCTGATTGCGAAACGCAACCGGTTCCTGGATGCCGGCACTAAACTGAATTCCTTTAACCTGAAACGGGAAGATTCCATCACACGGATCACCATCCAGGATCAGGAAGGAAATCAGTTTGTGACTTCGCAGACGGATGCGATTGAGAAAATCCTGGCTGTTTTGAGTGATTCAATCAGTAAGGGATTGAACGAAACTGAAGCGAAAATTGAGTTTTAAGTAAGAAGCCCCGATCAGGAATACCTGATCGGGGCTATTTTTTTGTTCGTTTTTGTTCTTTTTACTTACAATATTTTAGATATAACGTCAAAAATCCACTAAGTGCAACTGAGAAAGCGATTATAATATTTATAATCCACATCAAATTGTCTTTCTTTTGCCAAAATAATTGCTTTTTTATATATTTAATTTTTAGCTTCTCATAAAAGTTAAGGTGTATAAAATAAGTTTTCCTGTTTCCAATAGGTAGTGTGTTGATATTTGTAAAATTTAATTCTTTATAGAGGTCATTAAATTCAATAATTGCATTTAATTTTTCTGTCTCATCTATTTTCTTAATGATTCTTGTAAAATAAATTGAATATACTGCTGGTTTAATCTTTAGCCAACTTGAGGTATTCCCTTTTTTCAATTGCTCAAAGTATATTTTATCTGAAGATACCAAAATGATTTCATCTTTAAATTGTATAAATCCAGCACTAAAAACTTTTGGATTATTGTCCTCTTTATTCTCACTGAGATAAAAATATTTTTTAATCATCTTTATAAATATTATGGTTTTAGCAAATATAGTGGATTCTGTTTTCTAATAGCAAGTTGAAAACTTACTTTTGTCCTTTGCACCTTTTTTCTTATTTCGCAGCTTTGCTTTCATGAATGAAATCAATCTATGGAGTGCAATTGCAGAAATGAGAAAGCTCACCGCCAAAGGGATCCCTTTTTTTTTTGAGCATGCCACCTGGGACCGTCACCGGCAAAAAGCCTCCGGTATTCGCCGGGTGCATAAAGCGCTTTTGCGGCCGGCTGCTAAAGGTGATGACCTGGCTGATGCGGATCACAAGCTTTTCTACGAGGATCTGAACATCGGCGATCCTCAGAAAGCCCGGCGCAATTGCTGGCAGATACTGATCCTGACTTTCAACGGAATTCCGGTAACGCCTATAAACAAAAAACCTGTGGAATTAAATTCCCGTTGTATTCAGATTTCCAAGGCTTACAGTGATCAGCCTTGTTTGATTCGGATCGTCATCGTTTACAAGCTTAATAGCCACCTGTAGATGTAGATTGTACACACTGATCGATGTTTCTTTCGACTGGATTACACCAACTTTCAGTATGTCAGAATTGATGATCCCATACCTTCTTGAAGGTTCATTTTCGAAAATTTCATCGCCCGACGAAAGGAAGCTCCGGTCATACTCTTTGCTGAATTCGAAAATATTTGCAATATCATCAAGTGTAGCAATCTGAAGAGTTTCAACGCCATCGAGATTGGTTGTAAACCATGAATGCGCATGTTCATCGATGAGGCAGCGGTTCAGATCGTCTTTCATAAGGATGCGTGCGTTGTTGATGATGCCGCGTCCGTAATAATTTTTGTTGAAAGTATACACTTTATCATACGTAATGCAGTACCGCATATTGATGCCACCGATGATTCGCCTCAGGCGCGGATAATAATGATAGGAATTATAAACTCTTAATACAACGGCAAAGTTGCAGGCAAACAAAAGGGACTGAAGTGGATTGTCGAAAAGTAAAAATCCACCGTCGCCTGTAGAAATGAAATTACGTTCAATCCTATCCTTGTCGTATTTCTGGAAAATAAACCGGTGATTTTCAAGGCAAAGCCGTATTGAAGATTCGAACATTGCTTTAAAAAGAAAAGGGATCAGGGTTTGTTCAAATTCGCCATAGGAGCTGTATTGAAACATATCGATCCCAAGTACCGATTTGCGGGATATTTTATCGTAGCTGATGTATTTTCTGAGCTCTGAAGAAAGGTTCCTGTGATCGGGAATGATGTTCGTTTTTTCAAAAACGACGCGCTGGTCTTTTTCATCGAGGAGCCGCTTTATTTCGTTGTGATCAATCTGTTTTAAACTGGATCTGAATTTCATAAAACATTAAATTTTGGTTTCATAAATACTATTGCATATCGCTACATTACCTTGTTTTTCTTCCCTTCCACTGATATGTTGCAACCATTCCCATCGCCCCTGTAAAAATGATATAAGCCGGATACACAAGAAGTAACGGAAAAGAATATAAAAACATCCTGCCTCTGCCAGCAAATTTAACAATACCTATCAAAACCGGCAAATCGACCAATAGTTTTACAAGGAAAGAAATAAGTATAAGCGGTAAAAGAGGATGAATAAAAAGACTTATGATCAAACCGCCGAACAGAAGCAGGTTGACCATGTATACGGAGAAAGAAATAACCAGAATGTTGAGATCATAAACTTTGTTTTTTGAGGCCCAGCGTGTGCGTTGGTGAAAAAACTCACGGATCGTCTTTTTTGCTTCCGTAAAAACGATGGCCTCATTATTTTTAATGAACCGGACAGCATTGCTTCCGTAATGTTTTCTGATTTTCAAGAGCATAAAAACATCGTCGCCGGAGGCAAGGGAATCGGTACCGAATCCGCCAACCTCATAAAAGGCTTTTTTCTCATAAGCCAGGTTTGCCCCGTTACACATGATGGGTCTTCCGATCTTAATGGCTCCGCCTGTAATGGCGATCAGGCTCAGGAATTCAAGGGTCTGCATCTTCTCAAAATAGGAGCGCTCATTGTGAAAACTAACGGGCCCGACGATCATTTTCGGTTTTTCAGATTCATAGTATGAGATCATCGAAGAAAGCCATTTTGTATGCATTCGGCAGTCGGCATCGGTTGTAATGATTAACTCACCGGATGATACCCGGATGGCTTCCATGATCGCTTTCTTTTTATAAGCTCCCGCCGGATGATGGTCCGAAATCGTTATCAGTTTTAGTTGATAATCCGGGTATTCTGAAATAACCCTGCTGGTTATATCAGCCGTTTTATCATCCGAATTATCATCTGCAACAATGATCTCATACAATTCTGTTGGAAAATCCTGCCGGATCAAATCAATCAAAAGATTTTGAATGTTATCCTCCTCATTTCGGGCAGGGATGATGATGCTTACCTTTGTTGAGAATTGCCGGTTATCTGACGTGAAATATTTTAACCTGTACCATCCGAAGGTATACTGACTGATGATGATTAGATAAGCAATTCCGAAACAAATCAGCAGTATGTTGAATATGACTTCCAAATCAGACATTCCTGGTTTTTTTTCTGAAAAATTTTAGCCTGAAAACAAAAAATGTCCCGATAAGTGCTGGTATTGCAAGGTTTATGATCCATAATGAAATGGAAGAAGCTGTGACACCAATGTCTATTTTATCAGAAAGAATTGCAAACTTGTTAAAATATAAGTTGATAAAATATAATGAAGCCGATCCCCTTACTCCTATGCCGGTTAGCGTATCTGTTGGAATAGCCGTCATTACAAAAAAGATGATGGAAATAATCATCACTCCATGTAAAAAAGGAATGTTGACAGAAAACATCATTAAAAGTAAGTAAAACTGAATTGTGAATATGCAATAACGTAGAAAACTGAACAACAATACAGTCAGTAGTTCAAAAGGTGTATAGGATGACAATACAGATAAATAATCCAGAAAATGAATAAACCGCTTTTTAAATAAGCGATGAATGAAATTAGGTATGGAAGTAACATTGAGAAAAATCAAAACAAGTGCTACAATTATGGTAAAGGCAATCATCACAGCTGCCGAGAACCAATATTCGGAATAATATTCGGTGGCAGAAAAATATATGGGTATAAAAAATAACAAGCTGATTATACCAATGATGATAGTCGTAAGCAATTGACTTAAACTTCCCACCATCGTAATAAATACGCCTGACCAGGGATTCGCCTTTTTCAGAATGAAAACACGTCCGAACCATTCACCGATCCGGTTGGGAGTAAACACACTCACGGAAATGCCCGAAAGAATCGCTTCGTAAGCTTTAAGAAAGGAAACCTTTTCGACTTTTCCGATCAAATACTGCCATTTCAGCGACTCAATACCCCAGTTGACAAGCATTAGTAAAAAAATCCAGACAAGAAAAATGAACACATGCGACTCTCCAATCATCTCCATAAAGGAAGAGACAACATAATCCAGATTATTCTGATGAAAGAGCTGCTTATAGATAAAAAAATAGGTAGCGACAATGAGACCAAGCCGGATGATTAGATTGTAGGTTTTGTTTTTATGTATATTTGTAAAGCGCTTCTTCATCGTTGTGTTTACAAATGTAAAGTCTTATTTTGAATCCGGAACGAATAATATTGGGTATCGATCCTGGAACCAACATCATGGGATATGGGCTGGTTCATCATCAGGGAACGAAATTAACGTTGATAACGTTGGGCATCATCCAATTAAACAAGTTTGAAAATCAGGCACTAAAGCTAAAAAAAATTTTCGAACAAACCCTTACCCTGATCGATCAGTACAAACCGGATGAACTAGCGATCGAGGCGCCTTTCTATGGTAAAAATGTGCAATCGATGCTGAAACTTGGCAGAGCCCAAGGAGTGGCCATGGCTGCCGGGCTTTACAGATCGGTTCCGATTTTCGAATACTCACCCAGGAAAATTAAGCAATCCATTACCGGCAATGGAAACGCTTCAAAAGAACAAGTAGCAGCCATGCTTATCAATCTGTTGTCGATGAAAGACGTTCCTTCACATCTGGATGCGACGGACGGCCTCGCTGCAGCAGTTTGCCACTATTTTCAGAATTCACACGAAAAATCCGGAAATTCCTATTCCGGCTGGGATCAGTTTATCAACAAAAATCCCGGAAGAATTAATAAATGATCAGGAAAAATCTTACATAAGTTTTTGGTAGGCCTGCCACCACCTGTCAGGAATATCATCTTTGCAGGCAATTTCATAATCGTTGTAGGAGCATGGTACGAGGTGATGACGCTCGTACACATTCCTGTAATTGGTCTTTACAGGAACGTCCATCCACCAGCGGTCGCTTTTTTTGCTTTTGTAAAACACAAGCTGGTCCCTGTGATCTTTTATCGATACTGTATATTTGATATAATCTTCTTTGTCCTTGTAAGGATGATCCTGCTGTCTGTTGTAAAATCCATCGACAAAATACCAGATCATCTGAGCAGTAAGCAGTGCAGTTTGATTGTTTACGTCAAATTTGGGGTTCATTTCATAAAAGCCGATGGATGTGAGCTTATCGCTTAATCCGGCGTATCGTATAATCTGGCAAATTTCTTCTCCGTAAAATCCATTGGGCGAGGCGTTACCATTACCAGGAGCGTCCGATTGCCTGACTGCTGTAATATCCACTGTCATCATATCAGCATTTCTGACCAGCGGCTCTGTCTCTTCAAGTCTGTCGCGGATCAATCCCAAACGGTAGACATCGAAATAAAGGTTCTTCATCAGCTTTATCGATTCAGGATCGACGAAGTAAGACTGGTAACCGATATTTGTATAATTAAATAGAAAATTCGGCTGCTGTAATATGATTTTTTTGAGGTAAGATCTTGAGTCGAGTTCATGCTGTGATTTTCCAAGATCGAATATCGCATCGACACCCACAATATTAATGACCTGTCCCAGGGTTTCATACGCAAGATAATTTGCAAAAGTAAGGTCCTGGCTGCCTCCTATAATGACCGGCACGATTTTCTTTTTCATCAGTTCCGAAAGAACGGAAGAAAGGGCAAAATAGGTATCGTCAATGGTAAATCCCTGTTTTATGTTTCCTAGGTCAGCAATTCGCGGGTTAAAATCCCCTTTATACAATTTGTATAGCTGTGTCCTTATATGATCAGGAGCCATTGCACAGCCGACATTACCGACCGATTTCCGGTCTTCATTTACACCAATAAGCACCATATCGACATCCCCGAGCTCAGGAAAATTTTCCTTATCAACAAAACTCCTGATAAGATCACCCATTCGCTGTCCTGCCGATTCTTCAGCAAAATTCAGATCGGGTAATTCTACCGGCTCGAAAAAAATTGATATGTCCATACGAATTGACTAAATTAAAAACCTCGCCAGGTTGATTATACAACAATAACGTAAAAAAGTTATGCGAAAACATATAAATTTTATCGTCACTTTGTTTTAGAAAGAAAAACGTATTTGCTAATTATCGGGAATTCAAATTATAGTTCTTTCGGGTTCATGCCCGCAAATTATTGCTACTTCTTTTTCCCTGCTGGCTTTTTCCCGGCCTCGCCGATAATTTTTACACAATCCTTATAAGTTAATGATTCGGGAGTCATCCCTTTCGGAATCCTGTAATTATCCTTACCCTTTGAAATATAAGGCCCGTACCTCCCCTTTAAAACCTGTAAAGTGGGATCTTCAGTAAACGTTTTAATCGTTCTTTCTTTCTGTTTCTGTCGTTTGGCTTCAATCAATTCAATCGCCCGTTCCTGCGCTATGGAAGACGGATCATCAGTTTTGGTAAGCGAATAAAACTGATTCTTGTGTTTGATATAAGGCCCGAACCGGCCAATTGCCACCGATAGATCCTCTCCTTCATACGTACCGATGATCTTCGGAAGCTTGAACAGTTCAAGGGCTTCCTCGAATGTAATCGTCTCGATGCTTTGATCTTTCCTCATACCAGCAAATCTGGGCTTGTCTTCATTCAGTGAGTCGCCGATCTGAACAATGGGTCCGTACCGGCCAATCTTGGCATATACATTTTTACCGGATTCGGGGTCTGTACCTAACAAACGTTCGCCGCTCTGCTTTTTCGATTTTTCGAGAGTCTCTTCAACTCGCTCATGGAAGGGGCCATAGAATTCTTTGATCATTTCGTTCCAGGCCTTGTTGCCCTGAGCTATCTCATCAAATTCCTTCTCTACATTTGCCGTAAAATTATAATCCAGGATGTTGTCGAAATACTGAACCAGGAAGTTATTGACAATTGTCCCTATATCTGTCGGGAAGAGCTTGTTTTTCTCATAACCTGTTTTTTCGGTTTTTGTCTCTTCACGTATCGAATCTTTTATCAGCAAAAACTGGGTATATTTTCTTTCTGTCCCCGGCCGGTCCGCTTTTTCAACATACTCCCTTTTTTGTATAGTTGAAATGGTCGGCGCATAGGTAGAGGGTCTGCCGATGCCCAGTTCCTCAAGCTTTTTCACAAGGCTTGCTTCGGTATAGCGGGGTGGAGACTGGGTAAATTTTTGTGTTGCCGTGATCTCTTGTCTTGCCAGTTTATCTCCTTTAGCAACGGGAGGAAGCATTCCTTTTTGTGCATCAGAATCTTCATCATCGGTCGATTCGAGGTAGACTTTTAGAAATCCGTCGAATTTGATCACCTCACCCTTTGCCACAAAAGTTTCCTTTATGGTTGAAATATCAATCGTGATGTTCGTTTTTTCAAGCTGGGCATCGGCCATCTGCGAGGCGATGGTTCGTTTCCAAATGAGATCATAGAGTTTTTGCTGAGATGCATCCCCTTCGATTGATTGATTGTCAAGATAAGTCGGTCGGATAGCCTCGTGTGCTTCCTGTGCAGATTTTGACCGGGTAACAAACTGACGGGTTTTTACATATTTTTCGCCGAAATTCGATGCAACAACTTTTTTCGCCGTATTCAAGGCAAGATTAGAAAGGACGACAGAATCTGTTCGCATATAAGTGATCTTACCGGATTCGTACAATTGCTGAGCGACGAGCATCGTTTTGCCAACTGAAAATCCAAGCTTGCGGCTGGCTTCCTGTTGAAGGGTAGAGGTTGTAAAAGGAGGTGCCGGTGATTTAACCGCCGGTTTTTTTTCAACCGAATTTACAATAAACTGAGCCGGAATACAACTGTTTAAAATGCTTTCTGCCTCTTCTTTCGTCTTAAATCGTTTTGAAATCTCTGCGTCGAGGAAAGCAGGTTCTTTTAATCCTTCAATCTGAAAACGGCCCGTAATCCTAAAAGAGGATTCGGATTTAAAGCTTTTAATTTCTTCCTCTCTTTCTACAATCAGCCTGACTGCTACCGATTGCACCCGGCCGGCAGATAAGGCCGGTCGTACTTTTTTCCAGAGAACAGGAGAAAGCTCGTATCCGACAAGTCGGTCGAGAACCCGGCGTGCCTGTTGGGCATCAATGAGGTGATAATCCAGCGAACGCGGTTTTTCTATAGCTTCCAGAATCGCATTTTTGGTGATTTCATGAAAGACGATACGTTTTGTTTTCTTTTCATCGAGGTTAAGTGCTTCGACGAGGTGCCACGATATGGCTTCTCCTTCACGGTCTTCATCAGTTGCAAGCCAGACGGTTTCCGCACCTTTCGCACTTTTTTTAAGGTCGGCGACGGTCTTCTTTTTGTCAGGGGAGATTTCGTAATTCGGTTTAAACTCTTTGGCTAAATCAACACTGAGGTCTTTTTTTGAGAGATCGCGTACATGGCCAAAACTCGACTTCACGGTAAATTCTTTGCCAAGAAATTTTTCAATGGTTTTTGCTTTTGCGGGAGATTCGACTATTACAAGGTTTTTTGCCATGGTGCATTTAAATTCGTACTAAAAGTTTTAAAAAAATTTTGCAAAGGTAAAAGAATAAACACGCTAAAAACCAAAAGGTTTTTTCTGAAACCCGACAGGAAAATGGCTGAATTGGTTGATTCCAATACCTTTCAGCGGATTGACCGAATAAATAATCAAGAATTGTATTAGAGTTACACAAATGTGTATAGGTAATTGGCAGACCCTGATTTGTTCAACAACTGATGGGATCTATCAAAGTTTTATTTTTTCTTCCGGCCGGCCGTGAAGATAATAATCCCAATTATTCCCGATTTTTTCAAGACTGATTTTCAAGGCAGTTTCGAATGGAGTTGGGGTAAATTCGAGATCGTTTCTTATTTGTTCTGTATCCAATCTCGAATCCTGTAACACACCTTTTACGTGTTCAGCAGTGAATAATGGGACTTTTTGTGTCATTTGAAAAAATCGTCCCAATCCTTTTGCAACGAAAACCGGAACAGGAATGAAAATCTTTTTCTTGTTCTTTAGTTTTAAAATGAGGGAAATAAAATCCCTGAAAGAAATGATTGTATCTCCCGCAATTTTGTAAACCTTCCGAAAGGCTTCCGGTGTTTCAATTGATTTTACGATCGCTTTTGCGAAATCTTCGACAAAAACAGGATGCTGGGTTTCTTTTCCTGAACCGATGAGCGGAACAATAAAAGGCAAACGGAACACATTTTTTAGAACCCGGTTTAATCCAAGGCTTTCAGGGCCCAAAATCATGGCCGGAATAAAAACAGTATAATTCATTTCGGAGGATGTCAGAAATTCCTGTCCCTTTAATTTGGTAATCCCATATGGGCCTTTAATTTTTTTTAAGATGACCACGCTGCTGATCTGTATGATCCTGTTGACATTAATTTGCCGTCCCAGGTCCATCACGGTATTTACACCTTCAGCATTTACAGCAAAATTTTTCTCATAATCCGAACTGCCTAAAAGCGCACCAAGGTTCAGTATCGCAATTATTTTTTTTGATTTCAAATACTCGGACAACTCCGGATTTTGATCGGGCGATTTCATTAAGTCGAACTGAAAGTAAGAAATGTTTTCATTTTCAATCAGTCTTGAGGCATAATGCGGATGTGTTAAACCAACAACAGAATATCCTTCTGACAACAACTGACGGCAGACATAATAACCTAAATAACCATTTGAACCTGTAACAATTACATATTTTGTCATACTTTCTTTCTTTCTGAATTTACAACCGTATTACTTTTCAAACTGATCTGTAAAAAAAGCTGTCCCAAAATCAGGGATATTAAACCACCTCCCACTTGTGCAACAGCGAAAATCAACCCTGAAAGGGCCAGTACCTGAGCTTCGGGATAGGAATGGAAAATATATAAAAAGGTCATTTCTCTGGTTCCCAAACCCATCACTGTAATCGGGAGCATATTCAGCAGGCCGGCTACTGCTACACCGCCCGAAACACCAATAAGTGAAATGTCGAGATGCAGGGCATAAGCAGCTATCAGGTAACAACTCACAAAGTAAAATATGTTGCTTATAACCGACAGACAAATTACCGATACTACATTTGAAGCTTTTCGCTCAATAAACGTTTCGGAGAAATTTGATATAAACCGGCTTAAAAACAAGTTGATTTTCTTTGAACTGAATAAGAAAACGCCGATCATAAAAATCAGCACACCACTTAGAGCCGTAATGAGCCCTGCTGTGGGACTCACAGGAATCATTTTTGCAGAATAGAGGGCTGTGCCGGCAATAAACACAAAAAAGCCTACATCAACTCCCCGTTCTGCACCAACCCGTATCCCCGAGGCAAAAATATGTTCGCGTTTATTTTGATATCCGGCTTTCATTAATTCTCCAAACCGACCGGGGGTAATCACTCCAATAGCATAACTTTCGAAAAATTCACCAAAGCTTTGTATCAATTTTTGTGATGAACCCGAAGCGTTTAACAAATGCCATCGGATTCCTTTCGTCAAAAGCAACAAACCCTGGAAAAACAAAGCAAATACAATAAACCAACTATCCGCTTTGCGGATTTCCTGCCAAATACCTTTTACATCAACCTGCGAAATAATGACAATGAAAAGAATGATTCCTGCCAGCCTGAGAAGCCGGAACCATTTAAATCGTTTGTTTTTAACTTTTTTTTCTTGTCGTTTGCCAGAATTCATTGGATCAATTTAATTCGTCACGCTTAATCTTATGAGTCGATTTTTTCCAGACGGTTCTTGTTCGTTCGAATATTCTTCCGATAAAAGCAGGGGGAAACAATTCAATGATAAACCTCGAAAATTTTGTACCCAAAATAAGAAACATACTGTCAATAATAAATTCCATCAGGTAACGACTAAATGAAAATCCGGATAGCTTATAACCATAATCAGGATTCTCTTTTCCCAGCCATTTTCTGAACCGCATTCGTATAAACGTTCCTCTTTTTTTCAGGTCATAGCCGTGTGAATGCATGGTTATTGCTTCTTCAATATTGATTTCATCCAGTTTAAGGACTCCTTCCAGCATCATTTGATCAATAATTTTCTGACCGGTTTCTGAGCGCGAGATCACCATAGAAAACCCCTTACCTCTTTCTTCATAAACCGGTGCCCAGGCATCCCCGCCCGAAATATCAGTAAACTCATTACTTAAATCCGTGCATAAGAGGCTGTTCATTAAAATGTGAAAAGGAATGAGGTAGTTGGCATGAAACTTTGGTAATTCGATTACCCTTCCCGATTGCATTTCTGCACGCATATTACCCGGCCATTCCCCGTAACGAAAATAGAGCTTCCGGATTTGTGTGTAATCCTTTTCACCATACGACCGAAGAAAACTTTTAATGGATGAAAAATGGAGCGTATTTCCATAAAATGGACCAAAAATATAATGAATGTTTTTTACCGAAGGGTCATTCATTGCCTGCAGTTTTCGAATTGACTGCACCTGGCCCGGCAAGCCAACGTAAGCGAGCTTGCCTCCAAATTTTTCTATTTCGGGCAAAATTTCGTTTACTGAACTGATGATATATTTGCTCTGGGCCGCATTCAGAATATCTTCCTTGCTTTTGGCTATAAATGGTTCAGTCAGCCAGGGTTCCTCCTTCGACATTCGAAGGACCACAGCCCCATCGATCATTTTTTTTTCCAGAAGCCAGAGTAGGATTTGTGTTATAATTCCCCCACTGGCAGCCTGTCTTCGAACAGCCTCATTACTACTATGGCCGATATAAATATGATTGAATGAACCGGTATATTGATGGAAGTTTACTTCAGAACCATATATTTTCCGGTTATATTTCGGGAAATCGAAATTTTTTCCACTGCATGCCTGCCACAGCCGATCGGCAAGATCATCTTCAACCGTTTCAATAATCTGTGGGCGGTACTCACCTGTTTTATCCGTAAACCGGATTCGTCCTCCCGATAATCCAACGCAGCTTCCGCATCGGTTGCAAAGGTGCGATCGCATTACACTTTCCAGTTTCTCAATACTTTTCACAAATATAGAATTGTCGGATTCCTAATTCGGAAACAAAAGTATGCTGAAATTTTTGAATGAGGCGTTCTCCGGCTTTCCGGATAAATAAAGGACCGGCAGGAATCAGTAAAGTTCCCTGATGATGGATTAGTTTCCAACCGGTTTTATGCAACATTGCCTTAACTTCCTTTGATTCGAGAAAACGATGCGGGCCTTCACCATGACCACCAAATAAAAAGGTGTATAACCGATAAGGAAGTTCACTGGTTTTTGGAGGACAACTCAGAACCATTTTGGAGTTATCTTTAGCAACCCTGTACAATTCATTTAGAAAAGCGATGGGATTCGCTACATGCTCGAGAGTTTCGAGGGTAAGAAGACGGTCGAACGAATTGCTTTCAAAAGGAAGCTTCGAATAAGTAGAAATTTTTACCTGTTTAACCCAGGGCCTGATTTTTTTGGCGACCTGCATTAAGCCGCCCGAAATTTCAGCATTGACAATCTTTGCTTTTGGTTTTTCTGCTTTAATGTAATCGTCGGCTTCACAATCGCGGCTTGAGATATTCAAAACCACAGAATCGTCATTCAAAGAAAGCCATTCTATACTTTTTGAAAATCGCTGATCATGAGTATCCTTCACTTTTTCGTTTTCCGTTACATAAATATCGGCAACATGATCCCAATGAGCCTCTACATCGAAGTCACTCCAGATGTTTTTATGATTTAAAAGGGAATAATCTGTCATAAGCAGGGAAACAAAACGCTGCAAAAATACTAAATAGGGGCAAAAGAAAATTCAGATACCTGTTATTTACTCCTTTCTGTTGAGCATGGAAATCTGATCGGAAATCAAACCGATAAAAAAAAGGAACATTCCCAGAATCGTTAAAATTATAGCACTGTTGGAAAATCTACCTGCGATAAAATAACCGTAAAGTCCAAATGCAAGGCCGAAAAGAACAAAGAAAATACTGCTCGGAAAGAATATCTTTAGTGGGTTGAATAACATTATTATCCGAAATATCAAAAGGATGGTTTTGGTTCCATCTTTGGCAAATTTAACATTGCTTTTCCGGCCAACTCGCTCACTGACAACAATCGGGAATGTACCAATAGAATAACCTTCCTTTAGAAAGGCAAGCGTTGATGTTGTGGAAAATGAAAACCCGTTAGGCATTATATGAAGCATACTGTGGATCAGGTTCCTTTTGAAGCCCCGGAAGCCGGAGTTGTAATCCGGGAGTTTCTGTTCAACCAGATATTCTCCTACCATACGAATCAGTTTTTTCCCTTTTTGTCTCCGTTTAACCTGAAACGAATCATCTGTACGTTCTCCGATTACCATGTCATAATCCTCAAGCATATCCACAATTTTCTGAATGTCGTTGGGATCGTGCTGGCCGTCGCTGTCGAGAATGATGACTTTCTCTCCTTTTGCTCTGCGGATTCCGGTTTTCAGAGCAGCACCGTACCCTTTATTCGTGTTGTGGTTATAAAGTTTGACTGGAAATTCCGAAATGATTTTTGCCGTATTGTCGGTCGATCCGTCATTAATGAGCAGAATTTCATATTTCAGATGAAGATTCAGATTTATTAGTCGCTCGAGTCCTTCCCGGATGACCTGTTCCTCGTTATAAGCCGGTATAATAATGGAAACACTCATTTTTTCTGGGTTTTCGAAATTAATTCATATGCCGGTATTTTAAATACAGATTTTTAAGCTGTACATAATTGCGTTGAGAAAAAATCAGAAAAGCCAAAACGATTAGAATCCAACCTATCCTTGATTGAAAACGGTCCACCACGGTAGCTAAAGTTCCAAAAACAATTGCATTTGAAATGGCCCCTAAAAAAATAACAAGGGTAAAGAATTTTTCATGTGGCTCAAGTTTTTTCAACAAAATCAGTACGATCAGATAAAAAATAGAGAGACCGTAAAGGGAAAAATAAACTTGATTAACCAATGTTAAGTCCAACTGGTTATTATATTGTAAAGACGATTTAAAAGATTGAAAATCAAAAGGGAAATTCTTTTTTATTACACCATACGGCGCTGATTCAGTGGTATAGGGCGGAATATATAATTTGATTCTGAAAAATTGCTTTCCGGATGAATAAATACTTTTTGCGATGAACGTATAAATGTATTTGGGCTGTTTCACAATATCCCTGATGATCGTATTATATTCACCTTCGACACTATCCCAGGATTTATATAAGTTATAAGGACTGGTTTTATCCCAGATAAAATTCCCTGTTGTAGCAGGAAATTTTCCCTGAAAATCGCATAAAGTAAAATGATGCTCCGGGCATGTTTTCCTGAGATAATCTTCCAAAATTCCATATTCAATAAATTTGGCCATAATTGCCCCCTGTTCGTATCTTGAGAGAATAAATCCATTGCCGGAATAATAGTTATAGCTTCGGATAAAAAGATTCCCGGCGATGGCTATCGGAAAAATAAGTAAAAGAAAGAGGATGTTTATTTGATGCTTGATTTGTTTACTTGAAAAATAAAAAACAAGTAACAATACCGCGACAAGAATGATTAAATAGAAATTTGAAAAATGAGATACTGTCGCCCAGAAAATAAAAAATCCATTTATTATCCTTACATATAATTTCGATTCTTTGCGCACCAGAAAATAAAATCCAAACAAAGCATAGGCGGCAAAAATATCAGGCATAATTAAGTTGGCATACCAACCCATACCGCTGAAAATAGTCAGCAATGAAATCAGGGCCAAATGGACAATTTTATAATTTATAGCTTTTCCCGAAAGAAATGACTTTGTTGTAAAATAGAGAAATAAATTCAGAATGAAGGCCTGAGCTACTGCGATCAACCAAATCGCTGATTGCCATGAAACGACGCGGACAAAGAAAACATAGCCCGGTGGTGTAACAGCATGGGTTTGGAGTGATCTTGAAGAATTGAGATAATGACCTGAATCCTGATGGACGAGCGGATAACCATTATACAGGGAGGGAATAATTAAAATCAGGGTGGTTACAATAAAATATAAGAAAATATATAATGTCTTTCTTTTCATCAACCAGAATAAGGGTAAATATTTATACTATTATTTGAAATTAATTTTACAACGAGGCAAAAATAGTCTTTTTGACAACTAATTTTTATCAAAAGACTATTGATCTTTCCGTAAATCAAATAAACATGGTGGCTAAATATCTGAAGGTGCTGTAAAATAATTCCGAACGATAAGTTCTGATTTGTTAAATTCTGCGAATATGAATTATTACATAAATAACGGTTTCTGAAATTTAATAGAAGTCAAATAAATCCATTTAAAATTCATCGTCACGGTTTTGCTGACTATTATTTTCCAAACTTT
>CAVXTE010000120.1:0-34783 GCA_963764475.1 uncultured Bacteroidales bacterium | reverse complement strand
AAACAAATACCCCATTAAAATGGCTGCCACGATACCGGCAAAATCGGCAAGAAGACCACAGCCAAGGGCATACCTTGTTTTTTTAATTCCGACCGAACCGAAATAGACAGCGAGAATATAAAAGGTGGTATCAGCCGAGCCCTGCACAATAGATGCAACACGGCCCACAAACGAATCCGCACCATATGTTTTCATTGCATCTACCATCATGCCCCGTGCGCCGCTTCCGCTCAGGGGTTTCATCAAAGCCGTTGGTAACGCATCAACGAACGACGTATCGATACCAACAGCAGCAAAAGTTCGCCTGACACCTTCGATAAAAATATCCATGGCCCCCGAAGCCCTGAATGCTCCAATAGCAACCAAAATAGCGATCAGGAAACGGAATGATCTTTACCGCGATCCAGAAACCCTCTTTGGCCCCTTCGATAAACGATTCATAGATGTTGATCTTTTTTCGCAAGCCCAGCAGAATGAATAAAATAATGATGGTAAACAGGATAAGGTTACTGGCAACAGATGATATTTTCCCGATCTGTTCCTTCGGCAAGCCAGAAAAATACCAGATAATCCCAAAAATAAGCAAGCTGAGTCCTCCAAGATAAGCCAAAATCACTTTGTCGAACAGGTTGATGCGTTGGTAAATGGCCACGGCGATCAGTCCGACAATTGTTGAGAAAAAAGTAGCCAACAATATAGGTATAAATATATCCGATGGGTCAGCAGCTCCCAACTGGGCACGATAGACCATGATCGTTATCGGCAATATCGTCAAACCGGATGTGTTCAGTACCAGGAACATGATCATCGGGTTGGAGGCGGTATCCTTTTCCGGGTTTATTTCCTGCATCTCTTTCATGGCTTTCAGTCCGAGCGGTGTAGCGGCATTGTCAAGTCCCAGCATATTGGCAGCAAAATTCATCATGATGGAACCGGTTGCCGGGTGATCTTTGGGAAGGTCCGGGAAGAGCCTGGCAAAAAACGGCCCGACGAGTCGTGAGAATACTTTGACAATTCCTCCATTCTCCCCTATTTTCATCAAGCCCATCCACAAAGTCAGAATACCGGTCAGTCCCAGTGAAATCTCAAAGCCTGTTTTTGCACTGTCGAATGTTCCGTTCACCATGTTTGGAAAAACATCCATATCGCCGAAAAATATCAGACGAAACAAGCCTACCACAAAGGCAATAATAAAAAACGCTATCCAGATATAATTCAGTGCCATTGGCTGACCGTGCAATTGATGCGACTAAAGTAGCACAAATTCTCTGGTGATTTAACCAGCACATTTAAACTTTACTAAATGGCAACTGTTAATAAAACAAAAAGTTAATAGTAGTCGCATGAATGCATCAGGCGCAGGTTATTAACAACGGTTTAAAAGTCACAGGCTAAAGCGATAAAAAAATTAGCTAATTTTGCGCGTTCTTAATAATTTATTGGTATATGTATTTCGAATTTCATTCGCTTATCATCCATACATACCGGAAAATCTAAGGTCAGGTCTATGATAAAGAAAGTACTCGTTGCAAACAGAGGCGAAATTGCAGTGCGTGTGATGCGCACCTGCCGTGAAATGGGAATCAAATCGGTGGCTGTTTATTCGGATGCCGACCGCAAGTCGATGCATGTCCGTTATGCCGATCAGGTTTATCACATCGGGCCTTCCCCTTCAAATGAAAGTTACCTGAACATCGACAAGATCATTGCAGCAGCTAAGAGTGCAAAAGCCGATGCCATCCATCCGGGATACGGATTTCTGTCGGAAAATGCAGAATTTTCAGAACGCTGCGAAAAAGAAGGTATAATATTTATCGGACCTTCCGCTCATTCTATTTCGATGATGGGTGACAAGATTACAGCACGGAAATCGGTCATCAAAGCTGGTGTACCTGTTGTACCCGGGACAACAGAACCTGTTAAGGGAAATGAGGACGCAGTAAAGATTATTAAAAAAATCGGATTGCCGGTCATGATCAAAGCTTCGGCAGGCGGTGGCGGTAAGGGAATGCGCCTTGTAGACAAGGAAGAAAATATAATTCCTTCGCTCAGAGCTGCTAAATCGGAAGCCATGTCTGCTTTTGGGAATGATGCTGTTTATGTCGAAAAATACATCTCCTCGCCTCATCACATCGAATTTCAGATTTTGGCGGATAAACACGGAAATGTTATCCACCTTTTCGAACGGGAATGTTCGGTGCAGCGAAGGCATCAGAAAATTATTGAAGAAACGCCCAGTCCGATTATGACCCCAAAAGTCCGTGAAGAAATGGGTAAGCACGCTGTTGCTGTTGCCAAAGCTGCCAACTATTCAGGAGCGGGGACCATTGAATTCATTGTGGATGACAAGCTGAATTACTTTTTCCTTGAAATGAATACGCGTCTGCAGGTGGAACATCCCATAACGGAAAGGGTGACGGGAATCGACCTGGTGAAGGAACAGATCAATATCGCAAACGGCCTGAAACTCACCTACAAACAGAAAGACTTATATCAAAACGGGCACGCCATCGAATGCAGGATTTATGCCGAAGATCCGGATAATAATTTTATGCCAAGTCCGGGCGTGGTTCAGCATATTTCTGAGCCACTCGGATTTGGTGTTCGTCACGATGGATATGTTTATGAAGGATTTGAAATCCCCCTGTATTATGACTCGCTGATTTCTAAACTGATCGTATGGGGAAAAACCAGAGATGAAACCATCGACAGGATGAAACGTGCCCTGTTCTCCTACAAAATCACGGGCATTAAAACGTCGATAAAATACCTTGAGCGGATCATGCGTACACCCGATTTCATCAACGGAAATTACAATACACATTTCCTTGAGAAAAACAAAGCCTTTTTGAATGAAAAAGGCCGTTGTATCGGAGATTGTAAGGCCATGGCGATAATCGCGGCTTTTGTCGATTACAATAAGCGGCTTATGGAAGCACAGCATAAGGTACCTGAGGGTAAAGGGTCGGATAACTGGAAAATGCTGAACAGAAAAAACAGTCTGTCACGAATCTGAATTTAATACTGAACTGATATGGCATTAGAAATAAAAATAGACGGCGAAATGGTCAATGTGGATTTGCTGGGTAAAGACGGCAACAACCACAAAGTATCCATCGATGGAAAGATTTACGATGTTGACCTTGTTATGGTTGAGCATGGCGTATATTCTATGCTTTACAAAAATAAATCCTTCAATGTTGAACTGAACCAGGGCAAATCGCCGAAAACATACAGTATTAACACGCTATATAATTCGTACGATGTCGATATAATGGATGCTGAGGCAAAATACCTGAATAACCGGAAACAAGATGAATTGGACGATTCAGGGTCAATTTCATCACCTATGCCGGGTAAAGTTGTAAGTATTCTGGTTAAAGTCGGAGATAAGGTGAAAGCGGGCGATACAGTAGTCATTGTTTCAGCGATGAAAATGGAAAGCGAATACAAGGTTAAAAGTGACCGGGTTATCAAAAATATTCTGGTAAAAGAAGGCGATACCATTGATAGCAATCAGCCACTGGTTATAATTGAATAACATCCCAAATCATAAATGTAATCCAACGAAACATGTCATTAGAAGAAAAATTCAAACAGTTTGAAGAACGAAATAAAATTGCAGAATTAGGCGGGGGAAAAGAACGGATCGACCGGCAGCACAATGCAGGGCGCAAAACTTCACGCGAACGGGTCAAAGATTTGCTCGATCCGGATACATTTGTGGAAGTCGACAAGTTTGTTACCCACCGGGCAACCGATTTTGGCATTGATAAAAATAAGATACTCGGTGATGGTGTTGTTGCCGGTTATGGAAAAATTGACGGGCGTCTTGTCTATGTATTTGCACAGGATTTTACTGTTTTTGGCGGAACCCTTAGCAGGGCAAATGCTGACAAGATCATGAAAATCATGGATCTCGCAGCCGAGATGGGTGCTCCGGTCATCGGACTGAATGATTCGGGAGGAGCACGTATTCAGGAAGGAGTTGAAAGCCTTGCCGGCTATGCCGATATTTTTTATCGAAACACAATATACTCTGGAGTTATTCCGCAAATTTCTGCAGTTCTTGGCCCTTGTGCAGGCGGAGCTGTTTATTCACCGGCCATTACTGATTTTATTTTAATGGTAAAAAATACCAGTTACATGTTTGTGACCGGCCCTGATGTTATCAAAACAGTTACTCATGAAGATGTTACGAAAGAAGATCTCGGTGGTGCCATGACCCACAACAGCAAGAGCGGTGTCGCCCATTTTATTGCCGAAGATGATGAGCATGCGATGATGATGATTCGCGAACTGTTTAGCTTTATGCCTTCAAACAACCTTGAAGACCCGCCCATTAAACCCTGTATGGACGATATTCGTCGTGAAGATGAGCGGCTTCAAACGATAGTTCCGGATGATCCGAACAAACCATATGATATGAAGGAGATTATTACCACAGTTATCGATGATCATAATTTTTTTGAAGTAATGCCCTATTATGCCCAAAACATTATTGTCGGATTTGCTCGTTTTGGTGGACGGCCGGTTGGCATTGTTGCAAACCAGCCTGCAAACCTTGCTGGTGTATTGGATATAAGTTCGTCAACAAAAGGAGCCCGGTTTGTAAGATTTTGCGATGCTTTTAATATTCCCCTGGTAACATTTGTTGATGTTCCCGGATTTCTTCCCGGCACAGCCCAGGAATTTGGAGGGATAATCAAACACGGAGCCAAATTGTTGTATGCCTTCGCAGAAGCGACTGTACCCAAGATCACGATCATTACACGTAAAGCGTATGGTGGTGCTTACGATGTTATGTCGAGTAAGCATATCGGAGCTGATGTGAATTTTGCCTATCCCACCGCTGAAATTGCTGTAATGGGACCTGACGGTGCAGTTAGTATTATTTTCAGAGATAAACTGAGCGAAAAGGATAAAAAGAAAGCTGTTGAAGATTATAAGAAAACATTTGCGAGCCCTTACAAAGCTGCAGCATTGGGTTATGTTGATGAGATTATTTATCCGAAACAGACGCGTTTCAAAATCATTCAGGCGCTTGAAATGACACAGAATAAAGCCAAATCAAATCCTCCGAAAAAACACGGGAATATCCCTTTGTAATTAATGGTTGGTAGCGTTTTCGTTGGTAAAAAGTTCTTTGCTCATTACCTCTTTTTCGTCTCTAACCTGACCGATTGCCTGATCCAAAACTGTATTTAATTTTTCTACGAGCTGAGGCACTTCGTCGGTATTGATATTATCGCGGGTATTATTTTCAAGCCGCCTGATATCTTGCTTAATATCATTGATACAAAAAATATCGATTGAAGATTTTAATTTGTGGGCCAACTTGCTGACCCCGTCCAGATCATTTTTCTGAAAGCATTTGTTCAGTTCACTTAGGCTTTCCGGTGTCGCCTGAAGAAATATTTTTACCATTTGGAAGATTGCTTTTTTATCTCCACCTAACATTTCGTTCAGGTTCGTCAGATCAAACAATTTTTTTGCATCTTGTGACATAAAGTATAATTTAATTAAGGGTGATAATTTTTCTAATGAATTGTAAAACTAATAGGTTAAATGGTTAGCAACTATTATACCACACATCCAAACACCTGTGATTAAACACTTTATTAAGCCCCCATTGTTACAATGATTCTCTTTTTTGAAAAACGAAATTTTAAATTTGGAATCGAGTCGGGTTGCACCGATTTCAAAACAACTGCGCTGAATCATAAATCCCTTAAAAATTTTCTCAGATTTCATTGTTTTTTAACATCCTGTAGATGGTGGATTTTCCTATATCCAGTTTTTTTGCAACCACCATTACATTGTTGTTGTACTTCTGCAAATAATATTTAACTATTTTTCTGACATATCCTTCAAGTGTATCTTCTTCGAGTAAAAAATCACTTTTTGAATTCGTAGAATTGAACGTAATATGGTCTTCATCAATTGCCCCGTCATTAGTCAGTACGCATGCAAGTTCCATCACAGCCTTCAATTCCCTGACATTACCCGGGAATGGATATTTCAATAATTTTTCCTGAGCTTTTGATGAAATTTCAAACTTGTTCATTTTATTCTCGCGGCAGAAATCGTCTACAAAATATTTGGCAAGAATCAATATATCATTTCCTCTGTAACGTAAAGGCGGGATTTCAATCGGCAAACCTAACAACCGATAATATAAATCCTCCCTGAAATTCCCTTTTTCAACCTCTTTTGCAAGATTTCTATTTGTTGCAACGATGACCCTTGCATCAAATTTAACCGGCTTGTTCCCCCCTACCCTGACCAATTCTTTTTCCTGAATTACACGAAGCAATTTTGCCTGCATGTTCAAATCCATTTCTCCAATTTCATCAAGGAAGATGGTTCCTTTATTTGCAATTTCAAATTTACCGATCTTTCGGACATTAGCCCCTGTAAACGAACCTTTTTCATGGCCAAAAAACTCGCTTTCAATTAGTTCACTTGGGATTGCAGTAACATTAATGGGCACAAATGAATTCCTTGCCCGGTTCGAATTGTAATGAATGGCTTTGGCAACAAGCTCTTTCCCTGTCCCGGTTTCACCATAAAGAGAAACGGTTATGTTTGTTAACGTAGCCTTTTCTATAAGTTTGAAAATTTGTTTTATTGCTGGACTGTTGCCTTTAATCGTATTTTTAAACTCATATTTTTTTCCGATCTCTTCTTTTAGTTCATTGATCTCCTCTTTTAACTCCAGCCGTTCTTTTAAATTTTTTAGTGTATTCCAAAGTCTTTCCTTGGTATCCTCATCTTTTACAAAGTAATCGTATGCTCCGTCTTTAAGGAGTTTTACGGCAGTTGCAACATCTTCCTGCCCCGAAACGATAACAATAGGTATTTCATCATTGTATTGCTTTACTTTTTTTATGACTTCAAAACCCGACATATCGGGCAACGAGTAGTCAAGGGATATAAGTGAGGGTGCCTGATAGAGGTTTTTAAGGCATTCCGCCCCCGTTTCAAATTTATAAACCTCATTATCAGGGTTAAGAGATAAATGGTATTTCAACATCTCTCCGTACAACGGGTCATCCTCAACAATAAATATTTTAAAAGGATTCATATAAAAAAATTTCGTTCGAATTTACTCTTTTTTTGCGATGTTTCCCAAAATGAGAATATAATTTGTTAATTTTTTGATCTTTTAGCAATTTTTATCCTGTAAAATTGGGTTTATAAAGTTGATTTTTTTAACACTTGTCTTTCTTCAATTGTATTTCATTCAAAATACTTCATTCTTTTTAATACCACGATAGTACGAAAGAACATAACTATTTGTTTCATAAAAAATTATCCTTTCTAACACAGGGTACTGCAGTATTTTTATTTCAAATCCAAATTCCCACGGTGACAACAGTAGTCGCCGGTGTTCCATTTTGAAAAGGTTTTTTCTTTTTGAAATTAATGTTTTAAAATTAGCATATAATTTGAATCAATGGACTTGATTTTAATTACTAATTTTGGATTTTCATATTTTTCTTTCTGGTGAAATTATTTACAGGAATATTAAAATTTACTGGTCGGTTTCTGTTGCTCGTAGTCATTGTGATTTCAGTGATTATTTCGATAGAGTACATTACATGTCCGGTATACGATTTTACTCCCGGCAAGCCTTTTACAGGTTCTCAGTTTTATAATCCTTACCATCAACTGGATCCCGCATTGTGGCGAAAAGCCAATTTTCAGGTTCAGTCGTATGCCTGGGCAGGTATTACATCCGGCAGAAAAAATACAAACATAGAAATAAACAGGGTTTATAAAGAACTTGGTTATGATATCATCGCCACTTCCGACTACCAGAAAATAAACAGGTTTGGAGCTGATAAGCCTTCGTACATACCGGTCTATGAACATGGTTATGGAATAAAAAAAAATCATCAGGTTTTAATTGGTTCATCAAAGGTTTTGTGGAAAGATTATCCCATTTTCCAAACCATTCACAACAAACAAAACATCCTGAACCTGCTTCGTCCAGACAATGAGCTGGTATGTATTGCGCATCCGAAATTGAGAAACGGTTATCCACCGGATGATTTTAAAAAACTGGCAAACTATGATGCAATTGAAGTTCTTAATAATTATCGTACTTCTTTAGAACAATGGGATGAAGCACTTTCTTCAGGTAATTATGTTACAATTATAGGTGATGATGATGCACATGATATTTCAAATCCGGATGAAATAGGCCATCATTGCACATTTATTAATGCATCTTCCCTGACACGAGAAGCAATAATAAAATCATTAAAATCGGGGAGAGCGTTCGGGGCGAAAATCTTCCGTCCTGAAGGTGAATCATTTGAAAAGAAGATTGTACACCATAACCATCTTCCTGATTTAATAAAAGTAGAAATCAATAATGATTCTCTTCTGATCGAAGTAAATTCTGTTGCGACTGAAATTCGATTTATAGGACAGGGCGGAATAAAACTGGACAGTACTCTCAATTCATCATTTGCACTGTATAAAATCCAAAGTACCGATACCTATGTCAGGACAGAAATTGAGTTTCCTGATCAAAGCATTTATTACCTGAACCCTGTTTGTCGTTACGACGGGACCCAACCAGCCACTATGTCTTTGCCGAAAACAGATATGGTTCGGACTTCAATTTTACGGATTGTAGGTTTTGCAACACTCCTGTTTCTTTTCTTAAATTATATCTTTATCAGAAAAAAAATTAAAAGAAAACGAAGCTAAATGGGGGGAACCAATACAAAAAAATTTCTTTTCATTTTAATCGGTGTATCCACCCTTGTCAGGGCTTTTTTAGCCGGGACAGTCGAATTGGGGAACGATGAAGTATATTACCGGACCTATGCACTTTTTCCTGATTTAAGCCATTTCGATCATCCGCCGATGGTTGGCTTTGTCATCCAGCTTTTCAGCCTTGATCTTCTTTATCACAGTGAATTTTTTCTGCGGTTGGGTTCTGTCGTCCTCGGCGCCTTCGATGTGTGGCTGATCTATCTCATCGGGAAAAAAATAAATGATGAATTAACAGGGCTTTATGCTGCCTTGCTTTATACATCTTCTGTTTACGGTTTTGTCATCACAGGTATTTTCATTTTACCCGATACACCCCAAATGTTTTTCTGGCTGCTGAGTGTCTATTTTGTTATTCAGTGGATTGATCAGGAAAAAATGAATAAAAAGTCCAAATTATACCTGCTATTATCAGGTGTTTTTATGGGATTCGGCTTAATCTCCAAATACACTTCCGTTTTTCTCCTTGTCGCCCTGATTGGTTATATCCTGCTCTACAAGCGAAACTGGTTTAAATCGATCTATTTTTATCTTTCCGTATTTATTTCTATTTTAATTTTTTTTCCTGTCATTTGGTGGAATATCCGGAATCATTTCATCAGTTTTACATTTCAAAGCGACCGAGTGGGATTATTTGCTTCACCTTTACGCTTTGATTATCTGTTTATGGAGATTATAGGTGAGGTTCTCTATAATAATCCGGTCAACTTTACAATTATTGTTTTGTCTCTCATTGCCCTGATTAAAAAGCAAGGATTTATCCGCAAAGAATATTTAAGATTTATCTTGCTCTCCGCCTTACCAATGATTCTGCTTTTTATTTTGTTTTCTTTTTCGCGGCGAACCCTGCCCCACTGGACTGCTCCCGGATATACAACGTTATTGATTATTGCGGCAGCCTGGTTGAGGTATAAATATCAGGGAAAGAGAACAAAGATCTTTATTCCTTTGCAGATTAAAGCTGCTCTGCTGCTTTTGCTGGTTGTGTTAATTGTCGGGTTTGTCCAGATTAATTATGGAATTATCCGATTTGATGATCCAAAAAAAGTTGCAGCGAATGAGCTCGGTGAAGATGACCCCTCATTGGATCTCTTTGGATGGAGACAAATTGAGAACGGGTTTAAAGAAATTTACACCCGTGATAATAAAGCAAATGTATTTGACCAAAAACCGGTACTTATCTCGCAGCGGTGGTTTCCGGCTGCCAACCTCGATTATTATGTCGCTTCGCCTTTGGGAATAAATCTTCTTGCCTTAGGTCCTATTGACAGGATTCACAAATATTACTGGATCAACAGTAAGAGAGGCGGATTCAGTTATGGGATGGATGCCTATTTTATCACTACAAGTCATGATTTTTATGATCCCACCGACGGTTACAGCAAGTCATTTCTTTCAATAGTACCCGCTGATACAATAAAAATAATGCGTGGAAACAGGCACGTAATGAATGCCTTTGTTTACAGGATGTACGATTTGGTGAAGTTGCCACCAGCTCCTGAATAATACAGTAAACTATTTATCTTGGATTATAATTTCTTTTTTACTTCCACTTCTTCATAACCTTCAATGATATCGCCCACTTTCACGTCGTTGTAATTTTCAATATTGAGCCCGCATTCATATCCGGCTTTAACTTCCTTTACATCATCTTTAAACCGTTTCAGTGAACCAAGATTACCGGAATAAACAACGATACCATTACGGATCAACCTTACTCTAGTATTTCGTGTAATCGTTCCGTCCAGAACCATACAACCTGCCACTGTTCCAACTTTGGTGATTTTGAATACTTCTCTTACCTCGACATTGCAAACAATTTTCTCTTCGATAACCGGTGAAAGCATCCCTTCAATGGCCGATTTGATTTCTTCGATAGCCTGGTAAATGATTGAGTACAAACGAATGTCGATCTGTTCCTGTTCGGCAAGCTTACGTGCACTTGGTGACGGACGAACCTGGAATGCAACGATCACGGCATCTGAGGCTGAAGCGAGCAGGACGTCCGATTCGGTGACCGGGCCGACCGATTTATGAATGATATTAACCTGGATCTGTTCATTCGAAAGTTTAAGCAATGAATCAGATAAGGCTTCAACCGAACCGTCGACATCACCTTTAACAATAATATTCAGTTCCTTAAAATCACCAATGGCAATCCTTCTTCCGATTTCATCGAGGGTAATGTGTTTCTGTGTCCGGATACCCTGTTCCCGTTGAAGCTGCATTCGTTTGTTGGCAATGGCTTTCACTTCTCTTTCATCCTTGAGTACATTAAATGTATCACCTGCCTGGGGGGCTCCGTTCAATCCAAGTAAAAGAACCGGTGATGAAGGTCCAACATCTTTCACCTTCTGGTTCCTTTCGTTATACATTGCTTTGACCTTTCCGAAAGTAGATCCTGCAATAACCATATCGCCTGTTTTCAAAGTTCCATCCTGAACCAGGAGAGTTGCAACATAACCACGCCCTTTATCCAGTGAACTCTCAACTACTGTTCCGTAGGCAAGCTTATTCGGATTGGCTTTAAGATCGAGTAATTCGGCTTCAAGCAGAACTTTTTCAAGCAACAATTCAATGTTGATCCCTTCCTTTGCTGAAATTTCCTGGCTTTGAAATTTTCCTCCCCAATCCTCAACCAGAATATTCATTTTCGAAAGTTCTTCCTTGATCTTTTCCGCATTAGCAGAAGGTTTGTCAATTTTATTAATGGCAAACACGATTGGGACACCTGCTGCCTGCGCATGATTAATAGCTTCAACTGTCTGAGGCATTACGTTGTCATCGGCGGCCACAACTACGATAGCCACATCAGTGACTTTAGCACCACGGGCACGCATCGCCGTAAAAGCTTCATGACCTGGTGTATCGAGGAAAGTTATTTTTTTATCTCCGTCCAGAACGACTTCATAGGCACCGATATGCTGAGTAATTCCACCAGCTTCACCAGCAACAATATTTGACTTCCTGATGTAATCCAGTAATTTGGTCTTTCCATGGTCAACATGACCCATAACGGTGACAATCGGTGCTCGTGGAACCAGGTCTTCCAGATTATCCTCTGCATGCTCTTCTTCAAGCGAATCATGAAATTCTGCACTCACAAATTCAATTTTATAACCGAATTCTTCTGCGAGTAACGTTAATGTTTCAGCATCAAGGCGTTGGTTTATCGACACAAATAATCCCAACGACATGCAGGTTGATATGATTTCATTTACCGGAACATTCATCATCGAAGCCAATTCATTGACAGTGACAAATTCTGTAACCTTCAGGATATTCTGTTCTTCCGCCTGCTTTTCTATTTCCTTTTGTTTAAGCTGACTGAATGTTTGTCTTTTTTCACGTCTGTATTTCGCTGCTTTGGATTTACCTCCTCCGGTAAGTTTTGCCAGTGTTTCCTTAATTTGTAACTGGATATCCTCTTCCGAAATTACCGGACGTTCACGTTCTTTTCTTCCTCCGTGTTTATCCTTATATCTCTGCTGTGACGGACGTTGCCTGTTGTCACCCGGTTTCGATTCTTTATCTTTCGATTGAACTTCTTCAGGCTTATGCCGGATCCGTTTTCTTTTCTTTTTACGCGAAATATTATCCGTATCCTTCGACGAGGCTACTGGTCTTTTTTCACTTTTCTTTTTTTCAGGAGGAAGTTCAATTTTATCGAGTATTTTAGGTCCTTCCAGTTTTTCTATTTTTGTCTTGATAAAATTGGGTCTGGCTCTTTCTTCGGCGGCCTGTTTCATATTAGCAGACTCTTCAGGGTTTTCTTCTTTTATTGCTTTGTCGCCAACATCACCTGTCTTTGTCTCTGCTTTTTCGGGTTCGGCCTTAATTAATTCTTCCTTCGGAGACTCTTCTTTTTCCTCTTTCTTTTTCTTTGATTCTCTTTCTTTCTTTTTTTCTTCTGCTGTTTTTTTATCGGGTTTTGTTTTAAGGTTCATTTTATCCAAATCAACCTTCCCGACAACCTTAACAGAGCTCTCTTTTTCGGTTTCCTCAGGTTTTGATTCCTTTTCTTCCGGTTTTACTTTCGCTTCTTTATCAGCTTTTACTTCAGTAACTTTCTTTGTCTCCTTTGGTTCTTTTTCCGGCGCTTTCTTTTCTTCTTCTTTTTCGGTAGTTACTTTCGCTTTTTTCTTTTCAGTAGCTTTTTCTTCTTTAGGAACTGCCTTTTCTTCTGGTTTGTCAGGTTTTTTATCCTGCCGTTCAGGTTCGCTTTTCGACATTGAAGTATCCTTGATAAAAACTTCATCAAATTCCTCTTCATCCTCAGCAAACCTGCTGGTAACTAATTTATCGTCGATAGTAATGGTTTGATGATCAGAATAGTCCAGGCCGATTTTCTGAGCTTCCGCTTTAACAGTTTTTTGCGACTGGAATTCTTTTTCGAGCAGGTCGTATACATCAGGTGCAAGTTTGGTATTGGGATTATTGTCAACTTTAATTCCTTTTTTCGAAAGGTAATCAACAATCGTCCCAAGCCCTACATTAAACTCCTTGGCTGCTTTACTAAGCCTTATTTGTTTGGCTGTTTCTGTCATATTAACCTCTAAGATATCATTTTAAAATTTGCGCCGCTAAATTACATTAAAATTTAAACGCCTTTTACTCAAACTCTTCCTTTATAATGCGAATGACCTCCTTAATCGTTTCCTCTTCAAGATCTGTCCGTTTTATAAGATCTTCGAGACTCAGATCCAGAATGCTTTTAGCCGTATCGCAACCGATTGCTTGAAACTCATCAATAATCCACTGCTCGATTTCATCGGAGAATTCCTGAATGTCTACATCTTCTGAATCAACATCAGCCTCTCTGTAAACATCTATTTCATAGCCTGTAAGCTTTCCGGCAAGCTTAATATTAAACCCGCCTTTGCCAATTGCAAGCGATACCTGATCAGGTTTCAGATAAACATCTGCTTTTTTATCGCTTTCGTGGATAATAGTGGATGATATTTTTGCCGGACTTAATGCCCTAGCAATATATAACGAAGGATTATTCGTATAGTTGATCACGTCAATGTTTTCATTCTTCAACTCCCGGACAATCCCATGTATACGCGAACCTTTCATTCCCACACAGGCACCTACCGGATCGATACGATCGTCATAGGATTCGACAGCGATTTTTGCCCTTTCACCAGGTACTCTTACAATATTTTTAATCGTGATCAATCCGTCGTAAACTTCCGGAACTTCCTGTTCAAACAAGCGTTCGAGAAAAATTGGTGACGTCCTTGACAGGATGATTGTTGGTGTGTTATTTTTCATTTCCACTTTCGAAACCACTGCCCGGATGGTATCGCCTTTTCTGTAAAAATCAATCGGTATTTGCTCTGATTTCGGAAGCACCAGTTCAATCCCTTCATCATCAAGGACAAGAATTTCCTTTTTCCAAACCTGATAAACCTCGCCGGTAATTATTTCACCGATTCTTTCTTTGTATTTTTTGTACACATTATCTTTTTCGAACTCCTGAATTTTCGAAACCAGGTTTTGCCTGATTGTCAAAATTTCCCTCCTGCCAAAATCTTCCATTTTGAGTTCTTCCGAAACATCCTCACCGACTTCAAAATCCGGCTCGATTTTAATCGCTTCCGAATACGCAATCTGCAGATTTTCGTCTTCTACAGCCCCATCGTCAACAATCGTCCTGTTTCTCCAGATTTCAAGATCTCCTTTATCGATGTTAACGATAATATCAAAATTATCAGCTGAACCATATTTTTTGGTCAACATATGCTTAAAAACATCTTCAAGGATACGCATCATGGTTTCCCTTTCAATGCTCTTAAATTCCTTAAATTCCGAAAAAGTTTCTACTAAATTAATGTGTTCCATACGTGTATATAATACGAATTATTTGCATGTTTTAACTCCACTTACAACTTTCATTTAATCCTTATCGATCTTACTTGAACAAAATTACCGGTTTCGCTTCCTCTATTTCAGTAAAATAGATTGTCACCATTCCGGTTTCATTTCCTTTTTTCCCCACTTTCTCCTCTAAAGTCAATCCTGTATCATCACAGGATTTTAAAGAGCCAGATATTTTTTCACCGGTTTTCATCAGCACCTCTATTTGCCGGCCCATGTACTTTTTGTATTGTCTTGCCAATTTTAGTGGTCTATCGAGCCCCGGAGAGGAAACCCTTAGCTCATAATCTTCCACATTCCTGTCAAACAGTCCAGTGATATACCGGCTTATTTTTGCACATTCCGAAATGGGAATACCCTTATCACCATCGACAAAGACGTCAACAACACCCCCTTGTTTCACTTCCAGTTCAACAAGAAAGTATTCCGTTCCCTGTAAATGGCTGTTCAATCTTTTTTCAATTTCCTCTTTATTCATTTTATTGCCTAATGAAAGAGGGGACGCCGGCCCCCTCAAATCATTTATCTTTTCTACCAACCGACGTATCGGTTGATAAACCCGCTATGTAAAAGCGCGGCAAAGATAGTAAAATAATTTACATATCAATGGCTTTCAACTAATTTTTTAAGGAATCCAATTCCCTGGATATTATTCGATAAATATCCTCCGGAGTAAATCCAAATTCTTTATCCAAAACATTATAGGGTGCCGAAAAACCGAAATGATCCAGGCCGAATGATTTTCCATACGGACCAACAAGCCCGGCAAGTGTCACGGGCAACCCTGCTGTAAGTCCAAATACCGGTATATGATCCGGAATAATCATTTTCTGGTAATTTTCAGGCTGCATTTTGAACAAGCCTTCGGAGATTACTGAAACGACCTGGATTTTCAGGTTTCGTTTTTGTCTTAAAATAACTGCAGTTTCAACCAGTGTTGAAACCTCCGAACCACTGGCCAGCAATACAAGATCAGGATTATCTTCTCCTTCGACAATATAAGCGCCTTTTTCAGCTTGTATTGCAGCAGTAAAACGATCAGTTTGCAGAGAAGGCAAATCCTGAATATCCTGCCGCGAAAGCAACAAAGCCGTTGGTGTGGAATTATTTTTAAGGGCCATTTTCCATGCTACGACTGTTTCTGTCGCATCCGCAGGCCGCAGCACAAGCATGCTGTTTTCTCCCGAATGGTTTTTCAACTTTTCCATTAGCCGTATTTGTGCCTCTTGTTCAACAGGCTGATGTGTCGGTCCGTCCTCTCCGACCCTGAAGGAATCGTGCGTCCAGACATACTTAACCGGAATTTCCATAAGGGCTGCAAGGCGAACTGCCGGTTTCATAAAGTCAGAAAAAGCAAAAAATGTCCCGCAAACCGGAATGATGTTATGCAAAGCAAGCCCGTTTGCAATACCCGCCATAGAAAGTTCGGAAACTCCTGCATGCAAAAATGCGCCGGTAAAATCACCCGAGGTAAATGGTTTGGAATGTTTCAGAAAGCCATCGGTCTTATCGCTGTTCGACAAGTCTGCTGAGATTACCACCATATTATCCAGCGTTTCAGCGAATTTTGCTAATACGGTCGATGATGCTGCCCGGGTTGCACTATTTGGCTTTACGGGAATTGACCGGAAGTCAATTTCAGAAAGTTTACCTGATAAAATTCGATCAAGTTTTACACTTAATTCCGGGTTTTCAGTTTTCCATTTTTTATATTGAATTTTTTTATCTGCAATTGCGTTTCGTTTCTCAGCCAGTACCGTTCTGTAAAATTCACTTACATCCGGAAAAATAGCAAACGGTTCTGCTGGATTTCCTCCTAAGTTTAAAATTGTCTTTTCAACCGAAGCTCCTGCTTTGCTTATCGGCTGTCCATGCGTTGATACCTGGTATTCGAAATTTTCTCCTTTTTCAGTCAAAGCCCCTTTACCCATTATAGTTTTACCAATGATGAGAAAAGGCTGTTTTTTTTCTTCATTTGCTTTCAGCAGCGCATCTCTTATCTCATCCGGATCATTACCGTCGATCGTCACAACTTTCCATCCCCAGGCTTCGTATTTCTTTGCGGTATCCTCACTGGTAACTTCATCGACTTTAGTGGAGAGTTGTATATCATTCGAATCATAAAACATGATGAGGTTGCTGAGCCCCAGATAACCTGCGATCCGGGCAGTTCCCTGCGAAACTTCCTCCTGCACACCGCCATCTGAAATAAATACATAAGTTTTATGCGCCATCCATTCACCAAAACGAGCTACGAAAAATCGTTCGGCAATTGCTGCCCCGATCGCCATAGCCTGTCCCTGACCAAGCGGACCCGAAGTATTTTCAATGCCATATTTCACATCAAGTTCTGGATGACCCGGTGTCTTGCTTTTCCATTGCCGAAAATTTTGTAAGTCCTCTGCTGTATATTTTCCGGCAAGAAACAATACAGAGTATAACATCGCCGACATATGACCAGGATCAAGGAAAAAACGGTCGCGGAACGGCCAATCCATTTGGTCGGGATCAAAACTCAAAAATTCTGAATAAAGTAGGTTGATAAAATCGGCGCCACCCATTGCTCCTCCAGGATGTCCTGATTTTGCCTTTTCCACCATGGCCAGTGACAATATGCGAATGTTATCCGCTGCTCTTGTTAAAATGGTATTGTCCATGAATTATTTATTTTTAATCAATAACTTCCTGTTTACTTTTACTTTATTATTCCAAAATATGGATCATGTTGTTTTGAATCCCAGGGAATTCAGCTTTCTAATGACACTTTCGTCCAGGTTTTCCCCTTTAATCCTGAAATTCTTGTTTTCAGGACGAAAAATATA
The DNA here is from genome assembly GCA_963764475.1 of uncultured Bacteroidales bacterium. Classification (GTDB taxonomy): domain Bacteria; phylum Bacteroidota; class Bacteroidia; order Bacteroidales; family JAADJA01; genus JAADJA01. Next base: position 17,288 of record CAVXTE010000120.1, on the reverse strand, counting down.
TTCTCTTCTAAGGGTTTCAAAATTATTATTTTCTCTTAACAGCCGGTCATCTTTCCAAATATCGTAGGCTCTTTTAATAACTTGCTGAAGTATTTCCTGATCGTTTAAACCTTTTCCATTCACCGAATAATTAGTTTCTTCTAGATGTAAATCGGGAAACCAAACATCGAGGTCAAAATGATAAAATTTGCTCAGGGCATTCACAATCATGGCTGTTGCATTTGCTTTTCCTTCGATTGAATATCCTGCAATATGCGGTGTCGCGATGGTAGCCAGATTATGCAAAACCGGATCGATCAAAGGCTCATCTTCCCATACGTCAATCACTGATAATGCTACATTTCCACTTCGGATCGCTTTTTTAAGCTCGAAATGATCGATTACCTGTCCTCTTGCAGTATTGATCAGAATGACCGGTTTTTTAAGGTGATTGAAAAATTCACTGCCGATCAGTTTTAACGTTTTGTCTTCACCTGAAATCGTCAAAGGGACATGAATAGTCACAATATCTGCATCTGTTGCGATCGATTGCAGTGGAACAAAACCTGAATTTTCTTCGGTTCTTGCACGGGGCGGATCATTTAACATTACCTTCATACCAAGTGATCGTGCAGTTTTTTCAATTTTTGATCCGATCGAACCGACGCCTACAACACCCAATGTCTTCTGCGTCAGGTCGAGTTCGTATTTTTCACTTAATGCAAAAAGTGCACTGAAAACATATTGTACAACTGCATTTGAATTGCAGCCTTTTGAAGTAATCCATTTTATACCTTCAGCACGACAAAACTCCGTATCAATATGATCTTCACCAATAGTAGCGGATGCAATGAATTTCACATTGGTTCCTCTGAGTAATTCAGCATTGCAATTTGTCACCGAACGCGTAAGAAGGGCATCCGTGTCAAGTAGGTCATTGCGTAATATTTGCAGCCCAGGAAGATAAGTCACACTGGCAAATGGTTCGAGAATGCCCCTTAAATACGGTATTTTATCATCAGCAACTATTTTCATACAATGTAAATCTCAGGTAAGTTGAAGGTATCCTGACTAAATTAGAGGTACTGAATCGTGTTCAAAACCCTGGCTCAAAAGTATTAAATCGAAGCCTGACATTTGAAGATGTTAACAAAAGTTGAAAAAAACATTGTAACGAATACTAATCCTGATCTGACCATACCTGAATTAAACACTTCACTTCCATGAAGTAAATAATTACTATCTGTTTCCATAATTGGATTGATATCGGTCGCCAGCGTCATAGTATAATCATAATTAAAGCCGCCATACAAATTTGGCATTAAACGATAGACTATTTTAAATTTAAACTCCTTCCAGTTTCTGTGATATCCTGTTGTAGAATGCAACCTGGGAGTGTATCGGTCGGATTCATACCCATCACCCCAATAATTATCAGGTATGTTTCCATTCCAGTATTCCCCTGGAAATCTCAGTTTTGCTCTGGTTTCTCAAGGCTATACCCCAATTCAGTTATGATATCGGCGGCATGAGTATTCATCAGAAGGTAGGTTTCTGCAGAAATTTCGTAAGGTTCCCTGTGAATGCGTGAATTTTTCTCAAGATATTTTTCAATATCGGGTTTTACAGTTTCAAAATCAGGAAAGCAAAAAGTGTCATAGATGTTTTTGAGAAACCCGATCTTATCCCTCATAAAATCCTCCATTTTAATTTCGATCAGAGCGTTTTCAGGCATCCTATGTTTTACTTTTAAGTAGTAATGCATCAGCTCTGCGTATAATTTTACAACCTTTTCCCGTGTAAAGTCTGACGGCACTTTTTGTAATTGAGTTCCAGGAAAAACTGCAAGTATAAATCGATAGAGTGACTCAACTACCGAGTAAGGGTTACGATAAATAAAAATGAACCTGGCTTCTGGAAACATTGAACTTAACAATTCGAGACGAGCAAGATTGCAGGGGTTTTTACTCATGTACCTGGTTCCTCCCGTATTGATCATGGCTTTATCCACCAGGCGCCTATAATTTTTCTGCCATTTTTTCAAATGATCAGGAGAGAACTTTCCCGTATAAAGGTTTTTTTTTATGATGCGATCGAAATCATCAGGAAAAGAAAAAAGGTTATAAATACTGTAGGGGTGTATAGCGACGAGTGCATACTCATCTTCCTGCGGAAAGTCCATATCCAATCTAACATTATCAAAGGGTCTTCCGGGAGGCAGTAACCAGTTGGTCAGCTTTTTCAGCCACCATGCCTGTGTAATGCTGCTATGCGGAAAAACCACCTGGAAAGTCGTGGTATAACCGGCTTTCGGGTCTTCACAAAGAAGGTTGTGCAAAAGAGTGGTTCCACTACGCCAAAAACCAATGATAAAAACCGGAGGTTCTTTCATTTTATAGTTCTTCAGGCGATTTCTGAGTAATATCCGTTCCCAAAAATTAAATAGCTCGAAAATTCCGGCTATGATTACAGTAAAAATAAATTTTGGATAATAAAGTAAATCCACCTTGTGTTTTCGCCACAAAGAAAAGATATTGGATACGCTACTTCCCACAAGCGGACTAACGGGGAAGGAAAATCTTTTTTTTCTCATCGTCATTCCTACAACCGGCAAAAATAATAAAAGGGCTTACTTGATTCACATACTCATTGAATATAACTAATTTAAATAAAATTACCTATCCGGAACATACTGGATTATGGGAGAGGAAATAAAAAACACAAATCGCTAATTACAATTTAAAAAAACTCGTTTCTACTATAAATAAATGTCTTATTTATTCTCTTTTGGCTGATTATTGACTCTGAGAAGCTTAAGGATATCTTCAAGGTAATCGCTCTGGATTTCCTGTATTTCGAGTAGTCGTTTGTTTTGATGGATCATCAGATGATCCACTTTTTCGTTGAGAATTTTAATTTCCAATTCGGCTTTCAGGTTGATCTTAAAATCATTTTCACTTCTTGCACGGTCCTTTTGTTCTTTTCTGTTCTGGCTCATCATGATAACAGGAGCCTGAATAGCAGCCAGACACGATAAAATCAAATTCAGAAGGATAAACGGATACGGATCAAAGGGTTTCGATGCAAGTACATAAATATTTATTCCCATCCACAGGGCGAAAAATGCGAAAAAGAATATTATAAATTTCCAGCTTCCTCCAAATTCAGCTATTTGGTCAGCAAGTCGCTGCGGGAAGGTGATATTTTCGGCAATATCAGTTTCAATGTTTTCGGTGAGAATCTGATTTTTAGTAATCGCTTCAACAACTTCTTTTTCGAACCTATTAAGATCACCTGCTTCCTTTTTGATTAGCTTGTGCAGGTACCTTTTCCGGTAATTGTTTAATTCCTCTACCGAAATGTTTGAATCTTTTGTAAAATCAGAAAAATCCTTCTGGATCAGGTGAAAAAGGGTTTTCCTGATATATTCCCCTTTAACCAGTTCATCAGCAGGATATTCTTTTTTCGAAATATGAGAAACACCCTTTTTCCATAATCAATAAATTATAAGTTAAAGATATTCTGTTTTAAAACCACTTTCTCCTTCTCATATAGAGATACATACCGATGCCTAAGGCTGCCATTGTGAGCAGCAAAACAGGATAACCCCATTTCCAGTTCAGTTCGGGCATATATCGAAAATTCATTCCATAAATTCCTGCAAAAAATGTTAGCGGAATAAAGATCGTAGCAATCACAGTCAACGTTTTCATCACCTGGTTCATCTGGTTACTGACCTGTGTTGCGTAGAATTCCATGAACGAAGTCAGCGATTCGTGATGACTTTCCAGGCTTGATATTATCTGGATAAGGTGATCGTATACATCGTTAAAATATTTTATATTCTCTTCGTTAACAAAGTCAGTTTCCTCTGAAACAAGCACTCTGAGACAATCACGCATCGGATATATAAAGCTGCGTAAGCGACTAAGCTGTTTTTTTTGATCAATGATTTTAGTCACCAAAGTTTCCTGAGGATTTTCAAGCAGTTCGAGTTCTATTTCTGCAATTTTCCTGCTTAGGCGCTCAACAATGACAAAATACTGATCAACAATGGCATCTGTAAGCAAAAACATAAGGTAATCAGCGTTCCTTCCGCGTGCTTTTCCTTTTCCCGAAAAAATGCGCTCCCTAACGGCATCAAAAGGATCCGTCGGGTCTTCCTGGAAGGAGAGTAAAAAATTTTTGCCAAGCACAAAACTCAGATGCTCACTTATAAAAGAATCCTCATCAGTTCCGGGTTTTACCATTTTTAATGTAAAAAACAGGTAGGTTTCGAATTCATTTACCTTGGGGAGGTGGTCGATGTTCAGGATATCTTCCAGAATAAGCGGATGAATATGAAAATGATCTCCCACTCCCGAGATCAATTCAACTTTGTGAAGTGAATCGAAATTAATCCAGTTTACAGAGTCCTCTTTAAAATTTGGTAATATATCTCCCAGATTTATTGAGGAAATTGAATTTACATTCTCTTGATTGTAGGTCATGATTGTGATATGGGTATCACTTTCTGACGGGCTACCGGTATAAATGAGTGTACCTGGCGGAAGTCCTATTTTTTTATACGGTCGAATGTTATTTTTCTTTGTCATTTTTAAATACAATGGTTCTGTATGGAAAAGGAATTTCGATTCCAGCTCTGTCAAAATGTTGCTTAATGGATTTATAAAGATCGGTTCGCATGACAAACCCTTTTCCCGGATCTTCCGACCAGACCCATGCCCTGAGCTTTACACTAAAATCCTGTAAACCAATAACCCTTACAACAACCGGGTTTATATCAGCCGCGATGTCTTCAGCCGTGCGATTGTCAATATAATTCGGATGCTTCATCGACTCTTCTTCGATAATGCGTATTGCCTCATCGATATCCGAATCATAACTTATGTCAAATTCTATATAATTGCAAATTTTTTCGTCTTCAATGTTATAATTGATGATAGTAGCCGAATTAATGGTTGAATTCGGAATAATGACCCGTTTATTTTCAAAATTTCTTATCACGGTATGCCGGAGTGTAATGTTTTCAACACGTCCTGAATTTTCGCCAATCTGTACAATATCAGTCACACGGAAAGGCTGAAAGATAACGATAAAAATACCACTGATAATATTCGAAAAAGCTTCCTGCGAAGCAAAACCGACAACGGCAGCGAGTATTCCCGCACTTGCAAACACCGACAAACCAAGGTTTCTCAATTCCGGAATAATGTAAAACATCAAACCGATCGCAAACAAAAAGATTAAAAAGCTAAGCGCATTCTTAACAAAATTGAACCGGGTCGGATCGACTTTCAATGTACGCGATGAGGTTTTGAAATATCGGTTTAAGGCTATTCGGATTATTTTCGTGACGATGAAAGTTCCAACGATTGTGACAATTACAATAAGCCCATACTTGAAAAACTGCGTATGTATAAAATCTTTCATGGATTGATCAGCTAATTTCGTGCAAAATTAATCTAATTATCCGACAGGCTTGTCAATGAGACTTTTTTATGAAGCCTGGGATTGTTCTCATTATTTCCAAATACACGACATCAATTCTGCCGCTGATGCTCCAGAAACCATTTATAGAGTTCTTCATTCTGATAAGTTTTGGTCCAGGCATCATGATTTGCATAGGGATAAACGGTAAACTTAACAGGATTGCCAAGTTCAATCAGGCGTTTTACTACTTCCACCGAATTGTCAATTGGCACCACATCATCAAGAGCACCATGAAAGATCCAGATCGGCATGTCCTTTAATGTTACACTTCGCAACCTGAATTGTATGCTGGATCCACAAACCGGTGCAATGGCAGCAAATCGCTGCGGATGATAAAAAGCAAAATCCCAGGTTCCGTATCCTCCCATACTCAGGCCGGTAAGGTAAATCCGCATTGTATCAACCGGATATTTCCGGATGATCTCGCTCACAAGTAAATCCAGAGCGGCAGGATTCCAGTAATCATCCGAATGGCATTGAGGGGCAAGAATGATGAAACCATATTCAGGATGAGATTCCAAAAACTTCCAGGGACCATGAACTCTGACTAGATCCACACTGTCACCCCGTTCACCCGATCCATGTAAAAAAATCAGCAACGGAAATAACGTATCCGGATTACTCGTTTTTGGAACCTCAAGAATGTATTTGTAATCTACATGTACATTTACAGTTTTGTTTTGGTCCATTTCTGACCGAATCAAATCGGGCTGAGATTTTAGTACAACGGGCACTAATATCAGGATACTCAAAACAGTGATTTTGCATATTTTCATGGTAATACGGATTAATATTAATTTAAATCAAACATAAAATGTTATATATCTCAACATTGAATTGAAACTCACTATTTGGAATGAAATCAATAATAACAAATAACTTTCAAAAGTGTAAAATTCTTAAAATTTCTTAAAATTTCAGTAAAAACCTAAAGAAAGCGTACCTTTAACTTTTCAGGTAAAGTTCAATATCATCAATTTATCAACCGTGAAGTGAGTTTTCTGTAGTAATTATAGCACTTGATCTATGTAGATGATTTTAGTAAAACTTCTTTTTTAACTAAGAAAAATGACTAAATTTAACTTTGAACAAATAGAAATTAATCCTGTTAATCTCAGCACAAAGAAAGTTGCATAGAGGAATCAATCAAGATAATTCAATTATCAAAAAGCAATTTTTCTTTGAAGATTTGGATAAAGATAAAATTTAATGAGAAACCAACCAGTTTTTTTTAATGGCATACGTCATTTTGTAATGATTTTCTTTTTATTACTTTTTCTAATTCCCCATGCATCTAATGCACAGACATCACTAAATATTAAAGCATTACTTCAGGGACCTTTTTCGAATGGCCAATTGGTGCCTTATTTAAGGGTATTCGGTTTTTTGCCTGATGCACAACCATACAATACATCGCCATGGAATTATAATGGAAATGAATCTGCGATTTCTCTTCCACCTACTGCAGTCGACTGGGTTTTAGTTGAATTATTGCAACCCGATTTTACACCACAGGATAGCTCATTTATTTTGCTCGACAGACAAGCTGCAATAATTAATAGAAACGGACAAATTACAGCCACCGATGGAATCAGTAATGTTGTATTTGCAGCAACCTATGCTCCGGGCTTTTATGTAGCTGTCATCCATCGCAATCATGTTCCGGTGATTTCTTCTGTACCTTTAACAAGTTCGGGAGGAGTTTATAGTTATGATTTTACTACAGGTCCAGATAAAGCATTTGGCGGGCCAAATGCGCAAAGTGAATTATCCACGGGTCAATGGGGAATGATTTCAGGTGACGGAGATGCTAATGGCGAAGTGAATAATGCAGATAAAACAGACATTTGGACACCTCAATTTAATCAGCAGGGATATTTTTCGGGTGATTACAAAATGGATTCACATGTTGATATTATTGATAAAACATTTAAATGGCAGCCAAATGCAGGCAAAGGGAACCATGTTGCCGTCATTTCCAATCCCGTTCCTCCTAACAAAAATCACATTTACCTTGCCAATGATAACCATACGGACCTTTTCTGGACTGCCGATGACAATGCTTATAAAAATATCTTTTTGAATGAAATAGATTATTACCTCGATCAAATTGATTCTACCATTGATAATCCGTCACCGTATCAAAACAGGTACAATTGCGATAATGCCACGTATGTTTATATTTATAAAAAATACAGGACAGCAACGCAGTTCAACAGATTAATTTCACGGATACACGACGGACATATCTCCATGCCGTATAATATGCTTGTTTCGACTTATGGGGGACAACCTACAGAAGCCGTTATACGTGGCATGTACTGGCCCGGGAAACTGGAAAGAGAGTACAACCTTAATATAAACATGGCAGTAAGTATGGAAAACCAAACCCAGCCACTCGGTCTCGCATCGATTTGGAAAGGTAGTGGCGCCAACTACTCCTGGAAGGGTGTTTGCGGATGTGCTACACCTGTATATGGTTATAAGCTCGAGAACCGGGATCATGAAATTTACCGCTATGTAGGACCCGATAGTACGGGTGTTATCATGAAGTGGTATTCTTACAGTACAAATTACGGAAATGTTGGTCTGGGAGGTTATGCAGAAGCGAGGAACCTGCCGAATGCCATAACAGAGAGCACAAACAAGTGCAGTACTGTCAAATATCCGTACAAAATCGTGGGGGCATTTGGACAGGGATGGGACGACGCACAGTTGCTTACCAGCGAATTTCCTGTCGCTGCACAAACTTACAGCGATGATACAAGGCAATGTTATGTATCGAATGAATCGGATTTTTTTCAGGACTTTTTAAGCTCTTATCCCTCAAGCACATTGCCTTCGGAGTGTGTTACGTATGGAAATGACTGGGATACTGATTGTGAGGCCATGGCCGAACCAACGGCCCAGGTTAGAATGGCCGTTGAAAAGTTACGCAGTGCGGAAGCCATGGCAACCTTGATTTCAACGATAAATCCATCCTATTATACAGCAGAAGATCCCCGGCGTGATGCAGCCTGGGTTGCTCTCGGGCAATACTGGGAGCACAATTTCGGACTGGGAGGCTGCTGTACTGACAACCGAGGTTACTGGGAACTTAACTTGCTTGATGATATTCAGTCGTACGTCGACAGCTTATATAACCTGTCGCATGATCTTTTGGGTGGATATATTCAGACGGAGGGCACTAACCAGCGTTTCTATGCTTTTAATCCGTTAAGCTGGGAACGTGACGATTACGCGGATTTTGTTTACAATGGCAGCACAAATATTCGTGTTATTGATATACAGGATAACGTTGAGGCTCCAAGCCAGATCATTACCCGTAACGGAATTACCTATTTAAGGATCTTTGCACAAAATTTACCTTCCGTAGGGTATAAAGTTTATGAAGTTCAAAACCAGCAATCGGCCGGAGGATCGAACACAGCGACACTGACCAATTCGAATTTTGAATCAGGAAGATACAAACTCAACATAACTCCGGCAGGCGCTATTACCAGCCTGATCGATAAACTGAACGGTAATCAGGAATACGTTACCGTTGCAAACGGCCGTTACCTGAATGATTTTGGACAAGAAACCAGTACAACAGGTACCATTACATTGCTCGATAATGGTCCGGTGAGCGCTACCATACAATGCGTTTCTTCTGTACCTCTGCAGCATACGACGCTTATCACGCTTTTTAGCGATATCGACCGGATCGATATTGAAAACACGATCAGTGGAACTTTTGGAAATACCATCCGAACCTATAGTTTTTCATTCAATGTTTCAAACCCTAATACACACCATGAAGAACTTGGTGCAATTCTCTCAGCAACTTATGCATCCGACGGAGGTAATTATGCCCTTCCTTCGGAACCCGTCAGGTATGAATGGCAAAGCCTGAACCATTTTGCTGATGTAAGCAATACCGATTACGGGATTTCATTATCGAATGAAGGATCGGGATTTATGAAGCTTGGTAATAGTTCACTCGAATTTCTGGACGCAAGTTCTTCTCAAATCAATGTTTTGATCGGTGGTCAAATGGGTGGATCGGGACCCGGATTTTCAAACCAGTTCGGGAACACTGTTTTTCATAATAATTTTTCATTGCATCCGCACAACAATGCATTCAGCCCACTCGAATCGATGCATTATGCACTACAACATCAAAATCCTGTTGTTACAGGAACCGTTGTAGGCGGACTTTCAAATTTACCTGCAGACCAATACAGCTTATTGACTATATCCGATCCAAATGACATTCTTTGGGCACTTAAACCTTCTGAGGAATCCGTACCAAACGGAGGTATCATCGCGCGGGTTTGGAATGTGGCACCTGTTTCATCGGCTTGTGTTCTGGATTTTGCAGACGACCTGACTTCCGCGAGGCGAGCTACGCATGTTGAAACGGACATTCAAAGTCTACCTGTAAACAACGGGAACCTTCAGGTTACAATTGGACAGCAAAATATGCAGACATTTCGCGTATTTTTTTCGGGAGCCTTTCCAAAAGTACCTTTAAATAAATCTATCCATTAGATTCTAGAAGTCTTTATATCTTATTTATTCCTCTTCGAAGCGGGATTAACTGTTTAAAACTGATATTTCAAGTCAACTTTCCAGAAATTTGATTCTTAGTTCAAATGTGTGAATCATGTAACTCTTTTCTATAATTGTGTAACACTTCTTTGAATAAACAGACTGATCTTTGTTAATGTATTAATATCAGCACTTTAAATAATGATTTAATCCGATTAAAATTACAAAAAGGTCGAGGATTAAACGGGTTAAATAACTGTATAGCTCAACTAAAAAATTCTATGTTGATAAATTAGGCCGGCCGATTGTAAACTATCATTAGAGGTGTTCTTTATCATTAAAAACCCAGAGAAAAGAACTAAAATAACCTACCAATGAGAAATTTAAGAGTGCGTAAAATTGTATTAATTTTTATAAGTTTACTTTTTTGTGTTTCAATGAATTTGAGGGACGTAACAGCACAGACAACCCTGAACATAAAAGTATTTCTTGAAGGGCCGTATAACAATGGCCAAATGGATCCGGAATTAAGAATGCTTGGATATCTGCCCAACTTTCAGCCTTATAATACAAATCCCTGGAATTACAATGGCAGTGAATCTGTAGTTTCTTTTCCAAATGAAGTCGTTGACTGGATCCTGATAGAATTGCTGCAACCTGATTTTACACCACAGGATACATCATTTACTATATTGGCAGAACAAGCGGCATTTATTAACGCGAATGGGCAAATTACTGCAACTGACGGGGTAAGTTTTGTTCAGTTCCCGATCGTGTATGAAGCTGGTTTTTATGTAGCTGTTTTTCATCGCAATCATATACCTGTGATTTCTTCGGTTCCATTGACAAATACAGGTGGAATATTTAGCTATGATTTTTCGACAGGAGCCTCTAAAGCTTTTGGGGGTTCACATTTGCAAAAGGAATTGCAGGATGGTATTTGGGGAATGATTGCAGGGGATGGTAATGCAAACGGGGGAGTAGATAATACGGACAAAACAGAAGTTTGGCAACCACAATTTGGAAATTCCGGATATTTATCAGGTGATTTCACTATGAATTCACTGGTTGAGCTAAATGATAAAACACAGAAATGGCAGCCCAATACCGGCAGAGGATCAAATGTGTCAATTTTATCCATCCCTCTTCCTCCTGATAAAAATCATATATACATTGCTAATGACGATCATACCGATTATTTCTGGACAGCAGATGACCTCACGTATAAAAATTATTTTCTGAATGAACTCGATTATTACCTCGATCAGATTGATTTGACAATCAACAATGCTGCACCTTACCAATGCCGTTTTAATTGCGATAATGCCACCTACGTCTATATCTATAAAAAGTACAGGACGGCAACCCAGTTCAACCGGCTTATCAGCCGGATTCAAGATGGCCATATATCAATGCCCTTTAATATGCTGATCTCCACTTACGGAGGCCAATCCACAGAAGCAGCGATCCGTGGGATGTACTGGCCCGGAAAAATTGAAAGACAATATGACCTGGACATTGATCTGGCAGTGAGTATGGAAAATCAAACGCAACCTCTGGGTATCGCGTCATTATGGAAAGGCTGTGGGGCAAAATATTCCTGGAAAGGCGTGTGTGGTTGTGCCTCGCCTGTCTACGTGTACAAACTTCAAAACCGCGATCATGAAATTTACCGTTACATTGGACCCGATAGCACAGGAGTCATCATGAAATGGTATTCACTGAGTCAGACATATGGGAACAAAGGTTTGGGAGGGTATGCAGAAGCAAGAAATCCTGTCAATGCAATTACAGAAAGTACAAACAAATGCAGCACCACTAAATATCCTTATAAAATTGCAGGAGCATTTGGTCATGGCTGGGATGACGGACAATCATTGACCAGCGAATTTCCGGATGCAGCTCAAAATAATACCAATTCTTCACGACAATGTTATGTTTCGAACGAAACTGATTTCTTCCAGGACTTTTTAAGCTCCTACCCTTCGTCCTCGCTCCCAAGTGAAAGTGTTTCTTACGGGAATGACTGGGATACTGATTGTGAGGCCATGGCTGAACCAACAGCTCAGGTAAAAAGATCCGTTGAAAAACTTCGGTCTGCTGAAGCTATGGCAACCTTAGTCGCTTCAAAAAACCCCTCCTTTTATCCATCAGATGATCCCAACCGTGATGCTGCATGGGTTGCATTAGGGTCGTATTGGGAACACAATTTCGGTTTGGGTGGATGTTGTACAACGAATCGTGGCAACTGGGAACTTAACTTACTTGATGATATACAAAGTTATGTCGATGGCCTTTATACTGCATCACATGATTTTTTAAGCACTCAAATTCAATATGCCGGAACAAATCAAAGGTTTTTTGCATTCAATCCGTTGGGGTGGGCACGGAATGATTATGCCGATTACGAATACGATGGAAGTAGCAATATCCGGATTGTCGATGTACAAAGTACCTCTGAAGTACCCCATCAGATAATCACACGGAATGGAATTACATATATACGAATTTATGCTGTGGATTTACCATCGGTTGGTTACCGCGTTTATGAAATTCAGGATCAGCAATCGGGCATTGAACCGAATACAGCCACCCTCACCAATACAATTTTCGAATCGAACCGCTACATTTTGAATATTACCCCTGCAGGGGCCATCATTAGCTTAGTTGATAAACTGAACGAAAACCAGGAATATGTTCAAAGCATCAATAGCCGCTATGTGAATGATTTCGGGCAGGGAACCAGCAGCACAGGAACGTTAACTTTGTTGGATAATGGCCCAGTTAGCGCAACTGTACAATGCATATCATCAGTTCCTTTGCAGCATACAACCCTCATCACTCTTTACCGGGATATTGATCGGATCGATATTGAGAATACCATTAATGCAACGTTTGGAAATACCATCCGAACCTACAGTTTTTCTTTTAACTTACCGAACCCGACAACGCACCATGAAGAGTTGGGAGCAATCCTCACAGCAAAATATAAAAACAATGGTGGAAATTATGCACTTCCTTCTAAACCCGTTCGTTTTGAGTGGCAAACACTAAATCATTTTGTGGATGTAAGTAGCGCGAACAATGGAATTTCAATATCAAATGACGGAGCCGCCTTTATGAAACTGGGAAGTAGCTCGCTCCAATTTCTGGATCAGAATTCTTCTCAGATCAATATTTTAATCGGTGGCAGGATGGCAGGAACAGGACCCGGATTTGACAATCAATTCGGCAATACCGTTTTCCATAATAATTTCTCACTCCTTCCCTACTATAGTGGTTATAACCCTCTCAACGACATGCATCATGCTTTGGAACATCAAAACAGGATTGTCACAGGAATTGTCACAGGAACCAATAACACGTTCCCGGCTGATTACTACAGCTTTTTAACGATTTCCGATCCAAACGACATCCTTTGGGCACTTAAACCATCTGAGGAAGGTACAAATGGAGGTATAATCGCACGCATCTGGAACATTGCACCTGTTTCTTCGGCATGTGTCCTTGATTTTACCGACAATCTTACTTCTGCAAAACGGACAACTCATGTAGAGACTGATATTGAAGACCTTCCGGTCAGCAGCGGGAATCTTTCTGTGACAATTGGGCAACAAAATATGCAGACATTTCGTGTATTTTTGTCTGGAGTTAGTCTCACCAAGCCTGTAAATTCTGCCGTCCTGAAGAAATAAAGGGGTTTTTGAATTATTCTAATTCCTGATTCGAAGTGGAACAATTAACTTAAAACTGATATTTCTTCCCATGTTGTAAACACCGGTTCTTCCTGTTGAATAATTTACATCTGCATATTTAAGTCGGCTAAGATGACTCTGATAGGCAACATCCAGAATGTTATTTGCACTTATATAAATTGAAAAAATGGTTTTGTTTTTTACTACGATATCCGACCCGATACCCATATTTAAAAGTGTGTAGCCTGGTGTTCGCGTTTCAGTATTGTAAGCAGAGTAAAAATGGTTCTGTGTAAAATAACTTTCGATACCAATTTTTGCATACGCATTCCTCAACAATTTTAATGATTTTCTAAAATCGACTCTTAAATCGGATTGGAATCGAGCCGGAGGTGTAAATGGCAGCCATCGTGTTGAATCGGGCTGATTTTTCTGGAGAGCATCGACATAAGAAAACGCATTTTCAAAGTGAATCCAGTCCAATGGATGGGGATGTATGTCGATCCGGATTTCACCCCCATACAACCGGGCATTTCCGGATACAAATTTAAACGTACTATATCCGTCAGTTATCGAATCTCCACCGCTTATACTGCTTAACTTTCGTGAAAAGATATAATGATCGATCGTGTTATTGAAAAGGTCAACTTCAGCAGATACGTGATGTGTATTCAGACCAACTGCGAAATCGATTTGAAAACTGTTTTCCGGCTTCAATCCCGGGTCTCCAAGTTCATATCGCAATGTACCCTCATGCACACCGTTCGAACCAATTTCACTGATATTGGGTGCCCGGTAACCACGCGAAAAATTTAGTTTCATCAGGAAGACTTCATTAAACTGATAGGATGCGCCAATACTTCCTGAAACCCCAGTGAAAACTGAATGAAAAGATGAAAATTTTTGATATGATCCGGCTTCCGGATTGTCAATTTTATTTCCATTCCCATCAAGGTACAAGTCTTTTCCGGTTTCATTCCGCATGTCGTACCGCAAGCCCCCGCTGATATCAAGCTTGGTGAATGATTTTTTGATGATACTAAATATACCAAAATCAAATAGATTGTATTCAGGAACCAGGTATTCCGTGCCTTTATTGTAAGAAGTCTGCTGCATGCCATTTACACCGAACGAAACGCTGAAATTATTTTGTTCCGGTAACACATAACGTATATCATAGTTGGTTGAATTGAGCAGAAAGTAAAGCCCGTATTGATCCGGCGTCAGAATGTCGCCAAATTCCTGACGTTGATTTTGCTGAAAACCCAGGATCGTTTTTAACATGCTATTGCCGATGATAAAACTGCTGTTGGAAACTGCTTTATAATGATGGATTTTCTGAAAAGGAACGAATGGTTCATAAGATTTTAAATCATTTCCTGATGCAATTACATCCTCAACCGAACCATTATTCAAAGCGATAGGCCTTATAAAATTTCCTGTAATGCTGTCGCGTTCACCCTCGACAATTCCCGGTTCTAAGTTGTAAACACTAAAATTCAGATGGGAATAACCCCATGATTTATGCAGTCCAACAACACCGTCAAGTGCATTTTCTTTGAACGCCGAATTGTAAACATATCCATCGTATTTGTTTTGATAGGAATGCGCCATTTTATCGCTGAGCCGTAAATTCCAAATAAAGCCTTTCCTGTTGCCGGCAACATTTGCTGATAATCCGATAAGGCCGTTGTTGGTTTGGTAGTTCGCCAGAATATTTCCGGCTATTTTACCTTCCGGCAGTGTGGGTGCTTCGAGCATGTTAATGACCCCGGCAAGGGCATCCGAACCGTAAGCAAGACTGGCCGGACCTTTGAGTATTTCGACCCGGTTCACATCAAATTCGTCGATTTCAATCCCATGCTCATCACCCCATTGCTGTCCTTCCTGCCTGATGCCATCCTTTACGACGACGACCCTGTTGAACCCGAGACCCCGGATTACCGGTTTTGAAATTCCCTGACCAGTTGTAATCTGGCTCATTCCAGGCTGGGTTGCGATTGCATCAATGATATTTGAAGAGGAAGTCTGAAGCAATTCTGTTTTTGGGACAATTGTGATCGGAGATGGCTGCCTGCTTTGTTCAGCAGCTTTTGATAGTCCGGTCACTACTATTTCACTCATTTCGACTGCAGCTTCTTCAAGGACAAAATCTTTGTGAGTGGTCACAGACAGATTGATAGTTTCAGATACCAGTTGATAACCTATAAAACTTACCTGAACGAGCACTTTCGTAACCGGCAGATTATCGATCTGATAACTACCCCTCGCATCTGTTATTGCTCCTGTTTTTAAATCCGGCAAATAGACATTGACACCCGGAAGTGTTTCACCTGTTGATTTATCCGTCACTTTACCATATAGAGTCGTTTTACCCAAACCGTTGTTATCATTGGAATACACATGTGCCATAAAGAAGAATAGCCAAGACAATACAATAATTTTTCTATTCATTATTTTACCTGATTTTGTTTAAAAAAATTGGATTCAGGCGGTCGTATTAGTTATCACAATACGAGAGCCGGATGTTCCTGTTTGCACCAGACAACATCAAAATTTAAAATCAGGCAACTGGGGGAGCTCTCAGCGAAAAGTAAAATACAGTGGTCTTCCAAACGCGGCCTTGGGGCAATAAATAAAGAAATTCAAGTGGGCTAAGAATAAAAAGAGTGGGAAGTGGTTTCGCCAGAATAACGTTTACGAAATCAAACTGGCAAATCTGACACGATTTTTCGGTTTTTGTCAGGCCTTCCGAACTTTGAGGCGCATGATAGGTATACGTTTGTTTGTGAACATGTAACGTCTTCAACACCATAGGGTATAGAAAAACACTGATGTTAAGGCAAACAAAGAGAAGAAAATTTATTCTAACTTTGTGCATAGCATTCTATATCTGCTATTTCTCAATTTATTTTATTCTAAACAATTCGATTGTGTTTTTGTTTGGTTCATCATAAACCTAAAGGCTTTTCAACAGTTTTATAAAACAGCTAAAATTATATAAAAATGAATGTATAAAATGGCAAATCACTTTTTGAAAGCGTATTTCTGATAAAATAAATTGATTGAATCTATTTCGTACCTGATAGACTGATTATATGACAAAACCATATGGATAAGGAAAGAAACAATAGCGGTCCCGGATTCAGCATTAACAATTACATTTCAGAAGAATCACTCGGTGGCATTATCCTGATAATCGTAACTTTTGTTGCGGTAATCTGGGCAAATTCAAGATATCATGTGTTTTATCATTACCTCTGGCACGAACTTCAACTTGGATTTTCTGCCGGAAATTTCGAGCTGAAAAAATCTCTCCACTATTGGATCAACGACGGACTGATGGCAGTTTTCTTCTTTACCATTGGCCTCGAAATAAAACGGGAAGTGCTTGCTGGGGAATTATCTTCTGTCAGAAAAGCGAGCCTTCCGGTTGTGGCTGCAATTGGAGGGATGGTTGTTCCGGCCGGGATTTATACTCTCATTAACCTTTTTCCACATGGAACGACAAGTGGCTGGGGAATACCAATGGCGACCGATATCGCATTCGCACTGGGTCTTCTATCCCTTCTGGGGAAAAGGGTTCCT
>CAVXTE010000119.1:0-31718 GCA_963764475.1 uncultured Bacteroidales bacterium | reverse complement strand
AGTCGACGATAAAGATTCCACTTTGACCGGTTTATGGATAATGGACAAGTATTATGGCCCGGTTCCAAATGCTCCCCGGGTAATCAGCAAAACCAGTGTCGATCGCTACAACATTTACAAACAAAGCGATATAAAAAACCGGGTATTGATTAATTTTCTTCAAAACGGAACAAGAAATACCGGGATTACCAATTTGCGGATGTCCACTTCAAGTGGTGCTGACGCAACACTCGGTAATTTAGTTGGATATGATTACATTATTTTTCCCGTTATTATTAAAGTTTCCTATACAACCTGGAATAAACTGCACAGTACAAATTATCATGCCGCTTTTGAATTTGAAATTAGCGAACCCGGTGATTGGCGAGTTGACATCAACAATTAACAGCAATATATAAAAACGTTAAACAGAGACTGAATGCTGATCGTTAATTAGTATTAATTCATTGACGATTTGAATTTTTCTCAAATCAATTAAACAACTTTTTTGTTTAATATTCATCAGGTTTAATTTTGAATTTGGTTTACTATTTTATTTCAAAATAGGACTTACGAATCTGATGGAAATTGAAATGAAAAAATTATTAATAAAATTAAAAACTAAATTTTTGTTATGAAAAGAAAAGCAACAGCCGTATGGCAGGGAAACGGAAAGGAAGGAAAAGGCCATCTTTCGACACAAAGTGGCGTTTTAATAAATACGCAATATTCGTATAGTTCCCGATTTGAAGAAGGCATCGGCACCAATCCCGAAGAACTTGTAGCAGCCGCTCATGCAGGTTGTTTTACGATGAAACTTAGTTTTAACCTTACGGAAGCCGGGTTTATTCCTGACAGCCTTGAAACCACCTGCACGGTCACTCTTGAAAACGGATGGATCACTACTTCTCATTTAGAACTGACCGCCCACGTGAAGGGAATCGATAATACAAAATTTGAGGAGATTGTAAAGGATGCTGAAAAGAATTGCCCAGTATCGAAAACACTGAATTCTAAAATTTCCGTCGACTTCAAATTAAATCCCTGAGTCAGATTTCAGAAAAATTTAAGAATAATTACAAACGGATGGTTTGGCTAAATTCCAGGATTCATAGGGATGTCACGTTGATTAGTTCAATAACTGGTATGACCAACAATTAGTTCACAACCTTAAATTCGGTTCTCCTGTTGTTGGCTTTGCCAGCCTCCGTTTCATTCGAATCGACAGGCTGGGTTTCTCCATAACCTTTATAGCTCAGTCGCGCTGGATTGATACCGTGAGATGTAAGGTAATCCAATACTGACTTTGCCCTGTTTTCCGATAAAGTCTGGTTATACTGTGGTGTTCCAACATTGTCGGTGTGACCCCCGATTTCAATTTTCAAATCAGGATTCTTCGTTAAAAGTTCAATAAGTTTTTGCAATTCAACCTTGGAGGCATCTTTCAATTCGTATTTATCTGTTTCGAAGAAAATATTTTTCATGATCACCTTTGCACCCGCTTTCAGTTTTTCAAGTGGAATATCTTTTAAGACCGGGTCGGTTGAAGGATGTTCACCTTCCAGATTAAAATTTTCGGAATAAAACAAATAGCCTTCTTTTGAAACGGTTAAAGCATAATCATGATGAGCCGGCAGACAAACAATAAATTCACCATTGCCTTCATTAGAAAAAGATTGCACGGCTAATTTACCAGAATTCAAATCTGTCAGTTCGAACCTGGCCTCTAATTTTTCACCGGTTTCCTTATCGAAGACAACGCCTTTCATGTAAGTAACCGGCTGGGGACGTGCACTTTCATACAATTCAAAACGATACAGATCGAGGCCACCAAATCCATCCTTACGGTCGGAGGCGAACATAGCAAGTTTCCCGTCGGCACTAATCAGAATGCTGTTTTCGTCTTTGAATGTGTTGATTGGATATCCAAGATTTACAGGAACTCCCCAATCTCCAGTAGTGTCTTTCCGGCTCACAAAAATGTCGAGACCACCCATACCGGTATGACCATCCGATGAAAAATAGAGTGTCTGGTTATCCGGATGAATAAAAACAGAACCTTCGTAACCATCTGTATTTATATTTTCATTCAGTTTGACCGGCATACCCCATTCATCGTCGTCATTTAAAACCGAATACCAAATGTCATAATTGTTATCCCTGTTGCTCACATAATAAATTGTACGTCCGTCGGAAGAAAGCGAAGGCTGGGATTCCCAATGCCTCGAATTGACCGGTGCTCCGATATTATAAGGCACTGACCAGTTATTGCCCACTTTTTTTGAGGAAAAAAGATCGCATCTTCCGTATCCTTTTCTGTTGCTGCCATAGCCATTTACGCTTTCACAAGCTGTAAAGATCAGGATGTTTCCGTCAGCAGAGAGTGTGGGGGCACCTTCATTATAAATGGTATTTATGGGCGGTCCGATGGATACTGCAGGCTGCCATTCACCTGCAAGAAAATTGCTCACAAAAAAATCTTCCTGTTTGCCTGAAGGTGCATTTTTATCTGTCAATAATCGTGTAAAAAGAAGCGTTTGATTATCGGCTGTAAGACAGGGGAAATAATCATCGTGAACTGAATTGACATTTTTGCCAAGGTTTACCGGATGAAATGGAACCGGATTTTGTATGGCTTTCATTGCAAACGCACAGTTTTTCATATTTCCTGAAGCCTTCAATTGATTTTTCTCATACAATCCCGGATAGCCAAGGTAAGATTTATAATGCTGAAATGCGTCCTGGTACCAACCGTTTTTATACTCAAGGTTCGCCAGGATAAAATAAGCAGCTGGAAAACGATCAGGGGCAATTTCAACGGCATTTTTGTAAGCGATAACCGCTGCAGAATCTCTTTTGGCCTGTTCATAGATATCGCCGAGCATCATATAGGCTTCATAAAATTCCGGGTCTTGCTCAATTGCTTTTTGAAAAGAATATTCGGCTTGTGTTGTATTCTGATGTCTCAAAAATTGCTCACCTGCTTCGTAATATTTTTTAGCCTTTTTGGATTTGGTTGAAAGATCAAATGTTTGCGACACGCAAAGAACCGGAATGAAGATCAACAGGGTAATAATAAATTTCAAGTGAGGGAACATCTTTTAATTATTCATGTGATTAAAATTACGAATTCCATCTGAATCTGAATTTTTCATTTCAGGGTATCCGCATGTATTTATGACTTTGCAGCGAGATACGCCATTTTGGATTTTGCTTAATATAATCAACAATTGCCGGCACAATCGTATCGCGTTTACTCCATTCAGGCTGGAGAAAAAGCATGCATTTGTTATTCAGCCTGTCAATGTTTTTTTCTGCCCATTCAAAATCTCCTTTGGATTGAATGATTACTTTGTATTCGCTGGCTTTCGAATAAATTTCGGGCAACGGTGGACTGTTTTTCTTTGGTGAAAGGCAAATCCAGTCCCACATCCCGCTGAGAGGATGCGAACCGGATGTTTCAAGAAATAAACTAATTCCTCTCTTTTTCAATTCCGAACATAAATAATCGAGATTATACATCAACGGTTCTCCTCCAGTAACGACAACTGCTTTTGCAATACAGTTTTCTATTCTTTTCACAATCTCATCCGTCGGAGTTAGCGGCCAGACATCCGCATTCCACGACTCCTTGACATCGCACCAGCTGCAGCCGACATCGCATCCGCCGATACGGGTGAAATAAGCCGGTTTACCAGAATGAAAGCCTTCGCCCTGAATGGTATAAAAATCCTCCATTAAAGGCAGCGCGAAGACCTCCTTCAAGCAAAGCATCTTGTTCAGTATGTTTTTCTGTTATATGATTTTGTGAATGCATATATCCCTAAATGTAACTCATTCTCAATTTTAAAATTCAATCATTGGGCAGAAGTTTGATCACATCCTCCAGGTTCAACTTATAAACAGCCTGATCAAATTCTTTTGTTTGTTCATTGGATAAAAGGACACTTTCATCGTCAAGCCAGCATATTCCTTCTGTTTGTGCTCCCACCATTCTGTTCAGGTTGAACCGGTAAACTTTAGCCGTACCCAATGACATCCCGTCGAAATTTTTGAAATAAAAAATAAACGGAACGAAATTCTTATACCCGATTAAAACTAATGTTCTTGTATGAATATTGTAATCTGAACCTGTTACCAGCCCATCGACATCAAACACCGAAACGTGTGAAACAGAATACTTACCCGGCTTTTTTGGAAGCTTATACATTCGTGTCTGTCCATCTGCCCAGTCTTTAGTAAAAAGGATCAGCGAATCACCAAAACTGATCAGTGATTCGCAATCAAAATCATTCTCATGGTTTTTCTTTTCAAATGAATGCTGGTCGGAATAGGAAAATGATATCGACTTTGCCAACAAATCTACCTTATTATTTTTCCCAATGTCTTTTTTAGCAATTTTATAAATTTTGAGATTGGTGCGATTCCCCCTGTTATTTCCGAAATCGCCGATATAGATAAAATCGCTGTCCTGCCCAATGTCTTCCCAATCGACATTTGTTGCATTTGAAAGGGAAATAGTCTGCTCTATTCTTCCTGAATCCGGATCCAGTTTGTATATTTCAGGCAAACCTCCGCTGTCATTGAAAGTAAGAACAGCATTTTCAAACCAGATGAGTCCGGAGGATTCATTAACACGACTGTCAATTTCAGAAAATTTTTGCGGCATTACCGGGTATTCAACTATGGTATATAATTCTTTATCCTGCTGTGCCTGGCTCGCCGCGAAATAAAGCATACAAACCAGAAAAAAAAGGATATAGGTTCTGTTAAAACCAAACGTCGCAAATCGATACTTTTTCATAGAGATTTCGAATAGAAATGAAAATTTACGCATCAGGGATAGATCTCCTTTTTATATGCTTTGAGGGTATTCATCAGTAACGAAACGATGGTCATCGGGCCAACACCACCGGGTACTGGCGTTATTTTTGAAGCTACTGATATAACTTCATCAAAGTTTACATCACCGATCAGCCTGAAACCCGATTTAGTGGTATCCGACGGAATCCGGTGCATACCCACATCGATAACAACTGCTCCTTTTTTTACCATATCGGCAGTAACAAAATGAGGCTGACCCATGGCAACGATTAAAATATCAGCTGTTTTAGCTATACTTTTCAAGTCTTTTGTTTTGCTGTGACAAAGCGTAACTGTAGCATTGCCCGGATTCGCCTTTCGTGCCATCAGGATGCTGATCGGAGAACCTACAATGTGGCTCCGTCCAAGGACAACACAATGTTTTCCTTCTGTTTCGATTTTTTCACGTATTATAAGTTCCATAATGCCGTTGGGTGTAGCTGGTAAATAAGCAGGCAAGTTCAACGACATCCGGCCAAAATTAACCGGATGAAAACCATCAATATCTTTCGAGGGAAAAATCCTTTCAATTACTGTTTTCTCATCAATATGCTCCGGAAGCGGTAACTGAACAATAAAACCATTGATTTCATCATCTTTATTCAAATAATCGACAACATCAAGCAATTCCTTTTGGCTTACGCTTTCAGGAAGTCTGTATATGGATGAAATGATCCCAACTTCTTTGCATGCTTTTTCCTTGTTCCTCACATAGGTCTCACTTGCGGGGTCATTGCCAACCAAAACGGCTGCCAAATGCGGGCTGTCCATTCCTTTATCAATGATAGAAGCTACTTCAGCAGCTATTTCAAGTTTAATTTGCCTGGCTATTTCTTTTCCGTCAATTATCTTCATAAATTTTATAAGGTGAGATTTGTTTATACTCGGTTCACCAACTTTCAGTGCAATCCAGCTATTCTTAGCAGGCTTCCTACGGGCAATAATTCAAAAATTACCTTCCCGGCATTTTATTCATATTTGCCATGGCTCTCATCACATTCTTACCTCTTCCACCCGACATCATTTTCATCATTTTTTGCGTTTCACCAAATTGTTTGATGAGCTGGTTTACTTCCTGAATGTCTGTTCCGCTGCCCATTGCAATTCTTCGTCGCCGGCTGCCGTTCAGAATTTTTGGATCGTTTCGTTCGTCGGGTGTCATCGAATGGATAATGGCTTCGATTCCTTTAAATGCATCATCGTCGATATCCATGTTTTTAATTGCTTTCCCAACACCGGGTATCATTCCCATCAAATCTTTCACATTCCCCATTTTTTTAATCTGCTTGATTTGGTTCAGGAAATCATCGAAATTGAACTGGTTTTTGGCGATCTTTTTTTGCAGTTTTCTTGCTTCACCTACATCAAACTGTTCCTGGGCCTTTTCAACCAGTGAAACGATATCGCCCATACCCAGTATCCTGTCTGCCATACGGCTCGGATGAAACACATCGATAGCTTCCATCTTTTCCCCGATACCAACGAATTTAATAGGCTTATCAACTACTGCTTTAATAGTTAGAGCGGCACCACCCCGTGTATCGCCATCAAGTTTGGTGAGGACAACACCATTATAGTCAAGTCGTTCATTAAAAGTTTTTGCTGTATTCACAGCATCCTGACCGGTCATTGAATCAACAACGAACAAGGTTTCATGAGGGTTTACCGACTGTTTGATAGAAGCAATTTCATTCATCATTTGTTCGTCGATGGCAAGTCGGCCAGCCGTGTCAATGATGATTACATTGAATCCGAATTCCCTGGCATGTTTTAGGGCATTTTTTGATATTGAGACAGGATCTTTACTTTCTTCTTCAGCATAAACTTTCACATTCACCTGTTCTCCCAAAACTTTAAGCTGGTTAATAGCAGCCGGACGGTAAATATCCCCCGCAACCAGCAAAGGATTTCTTCCTTTTTTATTTTTCAGGTAATTTGCAAGTTTAGCTGAAAAAGTAGTTTTTCCTGAGCCCTGTAATCCGGCGATCAGAATAATGGCCGGGTTTGCCTTAATATTTAATTCTGAGGCTTGAGAACCCATCAGCATGGCCAGTTCATCATGAACAATCTTAACCATGAGTTGACCGGGGGAAACAGATGTCAAAATTTGTTCTCCCAGGGCCTTTTCTTTTACCTGCTCTGTAAACTGTTTGGCAATTTTAAAACTGACATCTGCATCCAGCAATGCCTTTCTCACCTCTTTCAATGTCTCAGCAACATTGATCTCCGTAATATGTCCATGGCCTTTAAGAATTTTAAATGACCGTTCCAGTTTGTCCGATAGACCTTCAAACATAATCTACTAAATTTTGAGGGTGCAAAATTAATAAAATTTGCCCAGCAGTTTTGTTCGGATTAATCATCAATATAAATGCGGAACGAAAATTCGGTTTCTCCAAATAAGCTACATGTCCCTATATTAAAGTTTTTTCCAATATCGAGAAATAGTCATTTTTTGACAATATTGATTATTAATCACTTACGAATTTGTATAATTTTTGACTTCTTGGGTACAGAAAATAACTACGAATTTGAAATAAAACAGATATGAAGAACTTAATCGAAGGAAATAACGAAATAATAAAAATTGACGGCAACGATATTTACTGCGTAATTAAAAATAAAGAGGATAATTTTTGCTGGTATATTAACCTCGATGATCATCCGAATTCATTTTTAATGAAGCAGTCTTTTCAGAATTTTAATCCTATGAATTTCCAGGATGAGAAGGAATCAATAGTAATTATCAGGCCAACATAATAATTGCTTTTTTTCTTCGTATTTCTTAATTGCAAAAAGCCCGATAACCCGGGCTTTTTGTTATTTTTAGGACTTTGATCCATGAAAGCAGAAAGAAAAACAAAAATCATATCAGGCGGACAAACCGGAGTTGACCGGGCAGCCCTTGATTTTGCTTTCGATCATGGCTTAGCCTGTGGTGGATGGTGTCCAAAGGGAAGGACTGCAGAAGATGGGCCAATTTCTTCAAGATACCCGCTGCAGGAGACAAATACGACTGCTTATCCTGAAAGGACTGAAATAAATATTAGAGAAAGTGATGCAACATTCATCATTTACAGGGATAGTTTTGACGCAGGAACCAACCTGACACTTCATCTTTGCAAAAAACTCGCTAAACCTGTTGTGATTCTCAGGTTATCAGATACCCATAACAAAAAAGTAATAAAGGATTGGATTGACATCAATAACATTCGGGTTCTGAATATAGCAGGTCCCAGGGAAAGCAGTTCACCGGGAATTTACGATGAAACGAAATCATTTCTTGAAAAATTATTTTACTAATGCCGCTTTCAATATCCTCTTATTACCAAAAAGATCTTTACTAATTTCAATACCTGTGTAGCCGGCTATTTCAAACATCTGAAATGTCTCGTCCGCTAAATACTGGTTAATCTCACAATATATTTTACCTCCTGTGATTAAATGCTCTGCCCCGAATTTTGTGATGGCGCGATAAAAAACAAGCGGATCCTCATCCGAAACAAAAAGTGCCGATTCAGGTTCATAATCCAGCACGTTCTTTTTCATGGTTTTCTTTTCTGAATGCCGCACATACGGAGGGTTACTTACAATAACATCATAATCTTCAAGATGTACCCACTCTTTCCCATTCAAAAAATCCAGTTTAAAAAATGAAATTTCAGTCCGGTTCAACCTTGCATTTTCTTTTGCAATTTCAAGTGCACGTGCCGAATTATCCAATGCATGAATGGTAGCCTGCGGTAAATTTTTTTTAAGTGAAACAGCGATACAGCCAGATCCTGTCCCGATATCTAAAATGGACATCCTTCCTGAATTTCTGCTATCCTTTGCAATACTTTCAACGAGTTCTTCAGTTTCAGGTCGTGGAATTAAAACATCTGGAGTTACAATGAATTTAAGACCGTAAAATTCAGTCTGGCCAATAATGTATTGCACCGGTTTGTAGTTTTTTAAATCCTTTACAGCAAAATGGATCTTCAGTAACTGCGATTCGCTAACTGTTCTTTCTGGTTCAGCCAGAATTTTTGCACGAGAAAGTTCAGTATATCCTTCCAAAACCATAAACAGCAGTGTATCCGAATCCCGTTCATCATAAAATTTCGTCAGTACTGATTTATAGTAGCTGCGAATATCCCCTATCCTGTTTGACCTTACATCCATTTTTCGAAAGTACGCAAAAAAATGTATTTTTGAAGATGTTAAAATTTAACATTTCAAGATGAAAGGAGATATTCTTATTATCGATGAAAATCACAGGAAAGCAGCTGGACAGGTTGTGGATCTCGTGCTAAAGGATATTCATAAAGCTGGTTCAAAATATGTGATTTCAGTGGCCGGAGAATCAGGTGCAGGCAAATCAGAAATTGCCGCTTCCATTGCTGAAAAACTGGAAGAATATAATATTAAAAGTTATATTTTCGGTCAGGATGACTATTTTAAACTTCCGCCAAAGACCAATGAAAGACAAAGGGAGAAAGACATTTCATGGGTAGGAATGCAGGAGGTCAAACTTGACTTGCTTGATAAAAACATCCAGGATGTGCTTAAAGGTAAAACCAGCATCACAAAACCCCTGGTTGATTTTAAAGCGGATAAAATTGGTGATGAGACTATCGATCTATCAAAATTTGATGTATTCATTGCAGAAGGGACCTATACAACAACCCTGAAAAATGTGAATTGCCGGATTTTTATCGACAGGAACAAGATGGACACCATCGAATCGCGGAAAAGAAGAGCCAGGGAAAAACAGGATGAATTCCTTGATGAAATTCTGACCATCGAACACGAGATCATTTCGAAGCATAAGAATTTGGCTGATATTGTTATTTCAAAGGACTGGCATGCTTCAAAAGTAAAATAAAAGGAAATTGTAATGCTTTTCAACGGTAAGGATGAAACTGATTCGAAGATTTAAACCAAAATGAAATGAAAAATGTAACCTATAAACGCATCGCCATGCTAAGTACACATGGCTACTTAGATCCGGTTCCAACATTGGGTATTACCGATACCGGGGGCCAGGTAGTTTATGTACTTGAACTCGCCAAAGCGTTGGCACGCAAAGGCATCGATGTGGATATTTATACACGATGGTTTGATAAGGATAAACCACAGATCGATCCTGTTCCCGGTCATCCGGGAGTACGCGTAATAAGGATTCCCTGCGGAAAATGGGAATTTGTCCCGAAAGAATTCATCTACGATTTGCTGCCTGAATTGGCCACCAACATGATCCGGTTCATTCATGAGCAAAATCTTTCATACGACCTTTTTCACGGCCATTATGTGGATGCCGGTATCGTCATGCTTGAAGTTGCCGGGCATTTCGGCAAGCCATCTTATTTTACACCCCATTCGCTGGGGGCATGGAAAAAGGACCAGATGGGAGGTGATCCTGCAAAAATGGAACAGCTCTATAATTTCACCCTCCGGATTGCTGAAGAAATGAGAATTTTTAAAGCAGTGAACGGCCAGACAATGACTTCAACCGTTCAGCTTGAAAAACTTAACAGTCTCTATAATTTCTATGCTGATAACATTGAAATTATCCCACCTGGTGTTGACATTCACCGTTACCATATGCCGGAGGATTCAGAGCAACTACAAAAGACAAAGCTTCCGGAAAACTACATTTTGAATCTCAGCCGCATCGATACCAATAAAGGCCATGACCTCCTGCTAAAAGCTTATGCAAGAATTGCGGACAATACGGGTATAGCCGATCTTGTTATCGGTGGTGGGTCTCCAAATCCTAAGCCAAGGGAAATAGAACTTCTGGACAAGATCAGAAATTTAATCAATGAAAAGGGCGTAAATTCAAAAGTTCACCTGATCGGGTATATCGAAGATGAAATGATGGTTCCTTATTATCAGAATGCAAAGATTTTTGTACTTCCATCTCTTTTCGAACCTTTCGGAATGACAACACAGGAAGCGATGGCATGTGGTTGTCCGGTAATTGCTTCAAAATTCGGGGGTATAAGGAATTCAATTACACATGGAGAAGATGGACTGCTGATCGACCCTGAAAATGAAGCAGAATTTGCAGATGCTATGTTAAGCCTATTAAAGGATGAAGCATTGCGAAAAAAAATTGCAAAAGCAGGAAACACGCTTATCCGGAATGAATATAGCTGGGAAGCCATAGCAGACAGATTTTTAAACTTTTACTTGAAATATCAATAAATCTTGCAGTCACAATTATGACTTTATTATGTTCAATTCATGAATGATCTTGCACCCAAAGAAGAATTTATAGCTGGAAAAATTTACGTGATCAGGAACCAAAAGGTGATAATAGATGCTGATTTAGCAGCTTTGTACGAGGTTGAAACAAAAACATTGAAAAGAGCGGTAAGAAGAAATATTGAACGTTTTCCAGAAGATTTTATGTTTGAACTCTCTAAAGATGAATTCGATAACTTGAGGTACCAAAATGGCACCTCAAGTTGGGGAGGGGCACGGCATTTACCTATGGTTTTTACCGAACAGGGCGTAGCAATGCTTTCTGGTTTGCTGAGAAGTCCTTCTGCAGTTCAGGTGAATATTCAAATAATGCGGGTTTTCGTTAAGATGCGAAAATTAATTGTGAACTATCATGAATTGTTAGAAAAGGTTGAAGCATTAGAAGCCAATAGCTCTGAACAAAACCAACACATTATTAAAATTTATGAAATTATCAAAGAATTAATTGAACCATCATATAAAAACAGAAATCCGTTAGGATACAGATTAAAAGAAAGCCGTGGAAGATATATTATTCAAAATAGGTGAAATAAAGAAATCAGGGAAAAAAGCCGCCCTGTGTATAATGGTAGCAACGAAAGGAAGCTCACCACGAAAAGCCGGATCAAAAATGATCGTTTACGAAAATGGCGCGATTGAGGGTACGATTGGTGGTGGCAGCATCGAACTAAAAGTCATTGCAGATGCTCAGAATGTAATAGCACAAAATCATCCGCAAAAAATTGCCTACGAGCTTGAAGAGGATCTATCGATGCATTGCGGGGGAACTGCAGAAGTTTATATTGAGCCTATTGCTACCAATTTGAATTTATATATTTTTGGTGCAGGTCATATCGGTAAAGCCCTCTCAAAATATGCCTCGGACTTTGGATTTCATACCACCGTTATTGATCCCAGGAAAAACATAATGAGTTCTGATGATTTTCACGGTGTACAACTGATACAAGAGGATTATGCAAATGCCGCTGCTAACCTGAATTTCAGTGAAAATGATTACATCGTGATCGTCACACCCAAACATGCTTACGATGAGGAGGTTCTGGCAATTATTTGCAAAAAAAAGTTTGCATATCTCGGTATGATCGGCAGTAAAACAAAAGTTGTCCTTGCACGAAAAAGGCTTCTGGAAGAAAAAATTGCGACCGAAGAAGAACTCAATAAAGTTGATATGCCAATCGGGATCAAATTTAATGCACAAACACCGGAAGAGATTGCTATCAGCATCCTTGCAAAATTAATCGATATCAAAAATTCAGACGGACAATGATTCAAAAAAATCAAAATACAATAAAATTTTTACTGGATGGTAGGATCGTTGAAGTCGATTTTGAAAAACAAAATTTAAGTCCGACTATTACGGTATTGAATTATTTACGATCGCTGCCCGGTCATAAAGGAGTGAAAGAAGGATGTGCAGAAGGCGATTGCGGAGCATGTACCATAGTTTTGGGCGAACGGGATGAAGACGGAAGAATTATTTACAGAACGGTAAATTCATGCCTCCTTTTTTTACCAATGATCCATGGCAAACAGTTGATTACGGTTGAAAACCTCGCCCAAAAAGCTGGCTATAAAGTATTATTACATCCGGTTCAGCAAGCGATGGTCGATCTGAACGGAAGCCAGTGCGGATATTGTACACCGGGCTTCATCATGTCATTGTTTGCACTCTATAAAAATCACAAAAATCCATCCGAAGAAATCATTAAAGATGCACTTACCGGCAACCTCTGTCGCTGCACCGGTTACCAGCCCATACTGAGAGCTGCAAAAGAAGCATGTAAAAATTACAAACCAGACCAATTCGATGAGGTCGAGCAAAAGACATTAACACTTTTAAATTCCATCGCAGATACTGCCAAATCAATTTCAATAGAAACAGGAAAACAAAAATATTTCCAACCGTTAACATTGTCAGAATGTTTCGAATTGCTGGAAAAATTTCCTAATTCTATATGCATAAACGGTTCGACTGATATCGCATTGAAACAAACCAAGAAATTCGAGACACTGGAAGAAATAATCGACCTCTCTGCTGTCAAAGAATTAAAACGTTATACCGAAAACAATTACGAATTCACGATAGGTGCAGGATTATCTCTCGAATCCTTAAAATCAAAGTTGAACGGTTCATTGCCGGCAATGAAGGAAATGCTCACCGTTTTTGCATCCAAACAAATAAGAAATCTTGCTACACTCGGCGGCAACATAGCGACCGCTTCTCCTATTGGAGATACGCTGCCTTTGTTGATTGCACACAATGCAAAAATATGGCTGACAGGGAAAAAAGGCGAAAGAATTATTCCACTTGAAAATTTTATCCGTGGGTATCGAAAAACCGATCTGCAAAAGGGTGAGATCATCCATTCGATTGTAATTCCAAAATTGGGTGAACACAAAATTAAATTTTACAAAGTCTCCAAACGAAGGGATTTGGATATTTCTACCGTAAGTGCAGGGTTCAGAATAAAACTAACCAATGGCTATGTGGAAGATATTTGTCTTGCCTATGGCGGAATGGCTGAGATGGTGAAAAGAGCCGTATCGACTGAAGCATTTCTGATGCGGAAAGAATGGTCACAGATCAATATACTTGAGGCTCAAAAGATATTGCTGAATGAATTTGTTCCGATTTCTGATGCACGATCAGGTTCTGAATTCAGGAAAATTACTGCTAAAAATTTATTGTTAAAATTTTTTGAAGAAACACGCGATGAACTACCTACCGCATGACAGTGCCACGAAACACGTCTCAGGAGAATCCGTTTATGTGAATGACATCCAGGCTGGTGAACAGATGCTCTTTGGACATTTGGTATACAGCAAAATGGCTCATGCTACATTCGAAATAGATAATCTTAGCGAAGCCAAAAGCTATAATGGGGTCAAAGCCATTCTCACAGCTGATGATATTCCGGGTGCAAATCAAATGGGGCCGGTTATTCCTGACGAACCCTGCCTTGCTAAAAATAAAGTTCATTGTATCGGGCAGGTTATTTTACTGATTGCCGCCGAAACAAAGGAAATAGCACGTGAAGCAGAAAAACTGATCACGATCCGTTACAATCCTCTTGAAGCCATCCTTGACCTTGATATGGCGATCAAAAAAGGAAACCGCCTTCATCCGCCCCGAAAAATAGAAACCGGTAAAATCTCACATGGGTTCCAACAAAGTGATCACACCATTGAAGGAATCTTAAAAACAGGCGGTCAGGAACATTGGTATCTTGAAACGCAATCCTGCCTTGCTGTTCCGGGAGAAGGTAAAGAAATCAAATTGTTCAGTTCAACACAGCATCCGACCGAAACGCAAGCCATTGTGGCTGAAGTGCTGGGCATTCAAAAAAATGAAGTGGAAGTGGAAGTAAGACGAATGGGTGGCGCTTTCGGAGGGAAAGAAACCCAGGCCAACCATTTTGCGGCATGGTCAGCTTTGCTCGCCAATGCAACAGGCAGACCAGTAAAAATCAATCTCAATCGTGATGAAGACCAGATCATTACGGGAAAAAGACACAATACCCTCTCGAATTACAAAGCCGGATTTGACAAAAACGGGAAGATCATTGTTGTGGATATCGACCTTAACCTCGATGCCGGCTGTACAACCGATCTGTCCATGGCCATCATGGAAAGGGCTATGTTTCATGTTGACAATGCCTATTTCATACCAAATCTTCGGGTTGTGGGAAATACCTGGAAAACAAATAAGCCGTCGAATACAGCTTTTAGGGGCTTCGGCGGACCACAGGGAATGGCTGTTATCGAAACCATCATCGACCGGATTGCACGAATACTTGGTAAGGATTCCGTCGAAATCAGAAAAATAAACTTTTACAAATCAGGTCAAAATAGCTTTACACATTACGGACAGAAAGTTGAGAACATTCGTTTGCCGGCACTGTATAATCAAATCATCAAATCATCCGAATATTTTATCCGAAGACAAAATATCAACCAATTCAACCAAATCAATCAATATATCAAAAGAGGTCTTGCACTGACGCCGGTCAAATTTGGTATTTCATTCACAACTGCATTTCTAAACCAGGCCGGAGCCCTTATAAATATATATAAAGACGGCACTGTACAGGTGAATCACGGGGGTACAGAAATGGGCCAGGGCCTTCATGCCAAGATTTTACAAATCGCATCTTCCGAACTGGGAATTGATCCTGAATTCGTCAAAGTAACCGCGACGACAACTTCCAAAATTCCGAACACCTCTGCAACAGCAGCTTCATCCGGAAGTGACCTGAACGGTATGGCTGTAAAGAATGCGATCAGCAAACTGAAATCAAGACTCGCTGACACTATGATCACTCTTTTTAAAGAGGATAAACCAAATAAAAAAGACATAAAATTTCAGGATAACAGGGTTTTCGATTCAAAAAATCCGAAGGTTAATATTCCTTTTAGCGAATTGATCAATGCCACCTGGTTAAATCAAACAAGCCTGAGTGCTACCGGATTTTATAAAACTCCTCATATTTTTTACGACAAGGAAAAAGGAAAAGGCAAACCATTCCATTATTTTGCTTTTGGAATGGCCGTCACAGAGGTCGAAGTCGATACTTTGACCGGTTATTCCAAAATTCTCCGGACCGATATTCTGCACGATGTTGGGAACTCACTGAATGAACGCATCGATTTCGGCCAGATAGAGGGTGGGTTTGTACAAGGCATGGGCTGGGTAACGACCGAAGACATGAAATACGACAAAGATGGAAATTTACTGAATCATTCTCCCGATACTTATAAAATCCCGTCGATACAGGATATCCCACTGGATTTCAGAGTTGAAATTCTCAAAAATGTGCCCAACCCGACAACGATCGGACAAAGCAAAGCTGTCGGTGAACCACCATTCATGCTCGCTTTATCGGTGTGGTTGGCCATCAAAGATGCGATCTCTGCAGTTGCCGGACATCAGATCGAACCTACGTTTTCACTCCCTGCCACCAACGAAGTGATCGTTGAATCGGTTGAGAAATTAAGGAATCAAATGGTTTTAAAAACGGCTGAAAGTCAGGGCATGAAGTAAGCAATTCTTATTTTGTATTTGATCTCTTCACAAAATACAAATGACGATGTATTATCTACTTCAAGACGATAAAGCAATATCGGCGTTAATTACATCAGTGGGTTCACCATTTCTCAGGTTCACCAAAAGCAAAAATCAATAACGTTTGTTTAAAAAATTATATTTGCATGGATTTTATGAAGAAATATAAAGGAGTTGAAAATTTTGATTTGTTTACCATTTTA
The DNA here is from genome assembly GCA_963764475.1 of uncultured Bacteroidales bacterium. Taxonomy (GTDB): domain Bacteria; phylum Bacteroidota; class Bacteroidia; order Bacteroidales; family JAADJA01; genus JAADJA01. The sequence goes on along the minus strand of CAVXTE010000119.1, from coordinate 15,359 downwards.
ATCCAAATAAAATGAACCGGTATTCAACTATATATTTTACATGGCTTGGTTCAATCATTCTGTTCCTTGGAATAACATTGACCACCTCATCAGAAATTAAAGCACAATACGCCATCTACAGCCAATTTGGGAATTTAACCGATTGCGATACTGTCACTTCCGGCATTTATATCGTGTGGTGGGATAATACCTGGAATAATACTGCTGCAGCAGAAGTCCTGCTGGACTCCATGACCAATTATAGAAAGTATTGCCTTGATGATCTTTATATGCAGGATCCGCCAAATCCTGAAGATGGATATTACTATAATGTTTACCTTCACCAACCTGGTGACCTTTTTCCGGATGGCTGGGCACTTGGACAGGGTACCGACATCAATGGCTATCCCTTCCTGACAATTCCTGTCGGTACGTTGAATGACTGGGTGAGTATTGCGCACGAAACATTCCACATTTTTCAATACAATTCAAATTCCAATGGATTTTCCTACTCGGGAGACAGTCAATGGTACATCGAAGCATCTGCAAACTGGTTTGCAGCCATTCAGAACCCGAATGAGAACACAGATTTTTTAGAAGCCGAATCGTTGGTGAGGTTGCCTCAAGTTTGTCTCTGGCTGAGTTATGATAATTTCCCTTCCTATTACCCGCAAAACTGGCAACGGTACGTCCATCAATATGCGCTGAGTGTGCTGCTTATTTACCTGACGGAGGAAACAGGGATGCCGCAAACAATGATCACGGAAGGATTTTTTAATGGAACCACCGAACTTCCACAAGAATATTTCTACAATCAACTGGGACCGGCTATTTTCAGAAGTTATTTTTTGAATTGGGCAGCACACATGACAAATCATTTCGACTTTCTGCTTCCGGGACAGATCGCCACGTTTGAAAATGAATGGAATACTTATGCGGATCCTGAAGATAATAATGAGTTCATTCAGATTTACAATAATTCAGGAAGTAACGGCTGGTTTCAGCCGGTTGATTCATTAGTAACGACAGCCTGGTCTTTCAACACATACAAACTGCTAAACCAAAGCAATGTTGTTTATACTTTTGAAGTAATAGGTGATGCTGAGGGCAGTGCAGGTGTTGCCTCTTATTTTCAGGGGAAGGTGCTGGTTCAGAATTCGATGCAGGGAAGCAATTTTTATAACCTGAATATGATTAACGACCAGCAGGGCTCACTTTCGCTGGACCTGACATCTGCAGACACGACAGTCTTTTTTATCATCGGATCGGTACCGGACGTATTTGAAGATGTGGAACAGACATTTCCCTATATGATGAGAATTACAAAAGGAACCACAACCGGATTGAAGGAATTGCCTGCAAATAAAATTTCAAAAAAAATCATTGGGCGATACAACTTGATGGGACAAAAAGTAAATGAGGACGATGCGGGCATTCAAATTCTCTATTTCAGTGATGGAACGGTTTCTAAAATCCTTAAATATGCGCATTAGTACTTTTCTTTAAATAGCTGATGATTTTTCCGAAAAAAGTGCAGAACCACAAAAACCAAATTATACTGCAGCATACCAGAATGAATTCCAACGACCGTAATACAAATACACCAAAAATAGTCCGATTGGTAATCTAATCAATAGTAATACCATTATTTCCAGTATCTATATCGTTTCGAGCGAAATAACCCAGAACACATATCCTGCGAAACATTATACATTACTATTAAAAGGAATTTTGAAAAGTTCGGCTGATCACTTTACATGCGGATCAGCGCCCGTAAGGATATTAACACTTATTTAACACGATCATATGAACAAGACAGCCATTGAAGTGTTCGAATTGTGGTATAATAGTCGGTAAGTATTGTGATAAAGTAAAAAAAATTAATCCCATGAATTCAAAGTGCCAAAAAGCAACCATGACCGTTTACAGAATTCTAAGCCATACTTATTTATTGACTGCCTGTTAAAATGAAAATATTTTATTCCCTGACATTTGAAATTAACGAACTAATCCAAAAATAATAGTTATGATGAGTATAGAAGTTATCAGTTTTCTTGCTGGACTTCTGCTGGTCTTTATTGCATTGATCGGCGGAGGCTTTAAAGCGAAAGAAATCGAAATTCCAAAGGTTTCGCCATTCATTAGAATATTGAGCGCCATTGTTGGCATTGTGCTTTTAGTGGTTGGTATCAGTGTGTATTTTTCAAAGGATGAGCCAAAGACTACAGAACTACAGCAGCAGACAGAGCAACAGACTGAGCAGCAGCAAAAAGTTTTCTGTCCTGATTGCAGGATATGGAATTTTTACTGGATTGCCAACGGTGTGCAGAATGAAGGTCTGCTGGTATTTAATCCTACAAAAGGTTATGGTAAAATGCGGGTTAAATTCATTGATCAATCCGGTTCAAGAATTATTCAGGAAGAGATGAATCAGGTAAGCACCGACCAGGGCCAGTACATTGCCGGGAAAAATCCGTTCGATACTTACACAGGACAACCGATAGCGAGTTATATTCCCGACAATGTGATTATGGATGATGAAACCGTCGCTGTTTTTGACAACTCGGGTACGTATGAAACGCGAGTGGTTGAGATCAATGACGTGGATGCGATCATAAGGGTCTTTAATTTTACAGACTCTGATCTGGATTTTTGACCTGAAAGGCTACATTTTTCAGATTCTTGTATTATACAGTCGTGATTGTTCTTCCGAAAGGCGTGAGCGCCAGTGAAGCTAACTTGAAATGCTGCAAACCAAATGGAATACCAATAATTGTAATGCATAATACCAGGCCGAATGCAAGATGCGAGACCGCAATCCAAATACCACCAACCAGTATCCACAGAAGGTTCATGAATGTTGACAAGCAACCTGTTGAATGCGCAGTGTAGACTGCGGTTCGCCCGAAAGGCCAAAGTGCCAGAGAGGCAAGTTTAAACGTTTGAATGCCAAAAGGAATTCCTATGATAGTTACACATAAAAGAATACTCGCAACACAATATTCAATAGCAATCACAATTCCGCCAAACAGCAGCCATATCAAATTTCCCAGTATTTTCATACTTCCTCCAAGTTTTTTAATCAGCAGAATTTTTCCGCTTAAATCATTTTCAAGAGATTATTAAGGTATTGAAGTAAAATTCTTTTAAGACTTCGAAAATAACAAAAACAATTTTGTCAATAACTAATCTGTCATATTTTAAATGAATTTTTCAATGCAATCCCGAACAATTTATTTTACTCCTGCGTTAATTCATTCAAACAATTAAAAATCACAATTGAAAACCTATATATCCATCCTAAGAGGCATCAACGTCAGCGGGCAGAAGAAAATACAGATGGCCGGATTGAAAAAGTTATATGAAGATTTGAATTTCAAGGATGTTACAACATACATTCAAAGCGGCAATGTCATTTTCCGTGTTAGTGAAAAAATCGCAGAGATTGCCCTTTCAGAAAAAATCGGCAAAAAGATTTTTGAGCAATATGGCTTTCAGGTGCCCGTCATTCTGAGGGATTCAAAGGAAATGAAAGCAGTGGTTGACCAAAATCCATTCTCCGGAAAACGAGTGATTGACCTCAGCAAACTTCATGTCACTTTTCTTTCGAAAGTACCTCGAAAAATGTTGGCCGATTCTTTGCTTACTTTTCAACAGACAATTGACAGATTTATAATTTCGGGCAGGGAAATTTACCTTTACTGCCCCAATGGATACGGAACGACTAAACTTTCGAATACATTTTTTGAGCGAAAATTGGAAGTAACCGCTACCACCCGAAACTGGAAGACAGTCATGACCTTGAATGAAATTGCAACAACTCAGTTTTTATCATAACTTTAGAGTTTATTCAGAATCCTGACGTCCGGTCAGATCAAATAAAACGATCATTATATTTTCCGCTTCCAAAAAGTTTGCACCCCGATCCTGTACTTAATGTTCCCAAAAGGTTGCCCAATGTATCCTGCCGGATCGATATCTGAAGTGATCCAGTCAAAAACATTTCAGGCATTACCGTTGTGGCATTGTGTACAGTTTTATCTATCATAGGGAGAACCAGTATTACCTGCAGATGCACCATTCGGATGTCTTCCATCTCCATCACCGAAAGATACAAGCAGAAAGGTCACTGCAACGACCGCTAGTAAAAATAAAATACTTTTTTTCATTTTTATTGATGCTTGAACCCTGCCTCTTTCTTCGTTTTTAAAACAATTAAAATTTATATTGCTACCTTTATCCTCAATTTACAACCAATAAATTGATTTAATAATTTAAACCATGGAGGTACAAATGAAAAAGTATTTATTTGTTTTAATTACCTCCCTCCTGCTTGTAATTTCAACATTTGCACAGGAGGGAATGTGGATGCTGAACCAGATTGATCAACTCGGCCTGAACAAGAAAGGGCTGAAGATCGCAACCACTGACATTTACAGTCCTGATAAACCGGCACTCTACAATGCCGTCGTTCAATTGGGTGGAGGGACAGCCTCTTTTGTTTCACCGGAGGGATTACTGATAACCAACCATCATGTGGCGTTTGGAGCTTTGCAGCGGGTCTCCTCAACCGAATCCGATTACCTGAAAAATGGATTTCTGGCGAAAAACAAGGCAGATGAAATCAATGCACCGGGTTACCAGGCACGGCTGCTAATGGAGATGAAAAATGTTACCCCTGAAGTTCTCAAGGTTGCCAAGGGAATCGCTGATCCTACAGAGCGTGATAAAAAGATCAATGAAAAAATTGCTTCGATGACAGAAGCAATTGAAAAGGACGGTGATGACATCGACGCTACAGTTGCAAGCATGTACAACGGAAAAGAATATTATTTGTTCGTGTACAAAGTTTTCAAAGATATTCGGATCGTTTATGCACCTCCCATTTCAATCGGCAAATACGGCGGTGAGATCGACAATTGGATGTGGCCGCGCCACACGGGCGATTTTTCATTTATGCGTGTGTATGTTTCTCCTGATGGAAAAGGAACCGAATTTAGTAAGGATAATGTTCCTTACAAACCGAAAGTTTGGCTTAAAGTCGCAACCGAAGATCTGAAGGACGGCGATCTGGCATTTATCATTGGATTTCCAGGAAGTACAACACGCTACAGGACATCAAATTCAGCGGAGTGGAATTATACACACACCTACCCGTCTTCAATTAAAAATTTTCAGGAAGTCATCGATTTGCTTGATGAATACACAAAAAATGACCCTGAAGGAAAAATAAAAGTAGCCAGCTTGCGGGCCGGACTTTCAAATGTCTTGAAAAATTATCAGGGTAAAGTGGACGGGATGAAAAAAACAAACTTCGTTCAGAAAAAGCTCGATTTCGAAAAAGAATTTATGGTCTGGGCAAACAGTTCTCCGGCTACAAAGGAGAAATACGCTAACATCCTTAGTGAAATAAAAAAACTCTATATTCCACTGGCGAAAACCAATGAACGTGAAAATGTCTTCGGGACACTACAAGGTCTTTCAGGTACCCAACAAAGAGTTGCCTATCAGATTTACCAGACCGTGAAAGAAATGGAGAAACCCGAAAGTGAAAGACAACCCGGATTTACAGAAAAAATGGTTCAGCAATCTGCAGATAACCTGAAATATGTTTATGCTAACTATTATGAACCAGCGGATAAGGCACTGTTTGAGCGTGCGCTCAAATTAGCTAAAAACTTACCATCTGATCAGCGTATACAAGGTCTCGATTATATTTTTACAGATCCTTCAATTACAATCGGGCAATTTGCAGATAATGCATACAAAAACTCAAAATTAAATGATCCTGAGTATGCAAAAACACTGTTCAACAAATCAGCTGATGAACTGCTTGCACTAAATGACCCTTTCATCAAAATAGCAGCTAATACATATCCATTGAGTGAAGAAATTCAAAAAACCTATGAAGTTTTTGCTGCAAAAGTCACCGACCTCAGAAAGCGATACATCGACGGTCTTTATGAATGGAAAGGCTCGAATCTGTATCCGGATGCCAACAGCACAATGCGGTTTACATCAGGACCGGTTAAAGGCTATATACCTGAAGATGCTGTCTGGTATTATCCGTTTACAACGCTGAAAGGCGTAATTGCTAAAAATACTGGTATTGATCCCTTCGATGCTCCGCAGGGGTTGATCGATTTGTACAACAACAAAGATTTCGGTAAATGGAGCAAGCCTGAGTTAAAAGATGTTCCGGTTGCTTTCCTGAGCCAGTGCGACATTACAGGAGGAAACAGCGGCAGCCCTGTGATGAATGCAAACGGAAATATCATAGGGGTTGCTTTCGATGGTAATTATGAAGCCATGATCAGCGACTGGCAGTACGATCCTGATCTGCAGCGAACCATTTCAGTAGATATTCGGTACGTTCTTTTCATTACTGAAAAATTTGGCCATGCCGGTTTTATCCTTGATGAAATGGGAGTTGCTCACTAAAAACAAAACCTGGATATAAAAAATTTATCCTTCAATAGAAACCGGTTTTCCGTATTCATTTTACAATTGGAAAACCGGTTTTTGTTTTTAAAATGTGTGAAAATTAATTCTGAACTTTTTATCCCTTTGTTGTAATCGACAGAGGTTTTACTAATTTTGAGAGATCAAATATTTTTAAACAAGGTCAAAAAAAAGTTTTAATAGATAAGTCCTGAATCATGCATCTACTTGAATTGCTTTATGGCGACCGGAAAAGCCGGAGATTATCTTATTTATTTCTATTGGCGGGATTTGTTTTGTTCGCATTCGGAATGTTTTCGAGCCTTGCCGATAGTTTCGGCGGAACCTTCCTGACGTATGCCGGTATTTTTGTACTCGTCCTTGCGCACGTACATCACTGGCGGTCAAAGCGTAAATTTTTTATCCTCATGCTGGTATCAATCATCGGAATACCTGTTTTCAAACTGCTTGAAAATATTTTTGAAACACTGGCAAAACAAACATCTCAAAATGCATACCTCTCAGAAATGTTCAATAGTTTCAGTGCTTTGTTTTTCATCCTTGCTGTGTTGATTTTCCCTGCGGTTCTGTTAATCGCCATCATAGGATTTATCTGGTCAGCGATAAAAAATTTGTAATCAGTCTATCCATTTATCTTTCATTGAATGGTCGATTCCGAATTTACCGGCAATCGTATTGATACATTAAACATTTGCGATAAACTATTGTTTTAACGGGTAAACTTTTGATTCATGAATATAATTCTTCCGTACCTCCATATTTTATTTGTTATGGTTTTAATGGGTACGCTGATCACCGAGCATATTTTGCTTAAGCCGGATTTGACCAAAGAACAGATTAACGCACTCGCGATCACTGACATGATTTTTGGGATATCAGCCGGACTGGTTTTGATAACAGGTTTACTAAGGTGGTTCTTTTTCGGGAAAGGTTTCGACTATTACCTGTACAATCATCTCTTTCACATAAAACTGACCCTGTTCGTCATCGTTGGAATTTTGTCAATTTTTCCAACGAAGAAAATCCTAAAATGGCGAAAACAGGCAAAAAATGGGAGTGTCACGGATATGAACGAGGAAACCGTAAAAAAACAATTGATGATCATCCGTATCGAATTGCTGCTTGTTGCTCTTATTCCACTGTTTGCAGTTATGATTGCACGAGGTTATGGTTCCTAAAAAACTGTTTTGACTATTAATTTTCCTGTATCAAATTGTACTTTCTCCCACATAATGGATAACGATCCTGTTCACCATACCTGATTTATGAAGCGGATCAGGTGTAACAAAAATAACAGAATCTCCCTTTTTTGCCCAGCCATTTTTCTGAATCAATGCATCGGCCTGGTGAATAAACTTTGAGCCTGAGGAAGGTTTTTGCATCAATACAGGCCTAATGCCGTAAAGTAAAGCCAGTTGTCTCAATATTTTCTCTTCCGGACCAAAGGCAATGATTGGAATAGGCAACCTGTGCTGAGAAAGATGTACCGCACTCCCACCAAGGTTTGTCCATAAAATGATAAACTTCGGATTGATGTCTTCTGAAATCCTGCTGACGCCATCTGCAAGGGCAGCAGTGCGTTCCGTCAAAAAAATCCGTTTAACAAGCTTTCCTGTTTTTATGGAAGAAGATTTAATATACCCGTTGGTTTTTTCTGCAATCCGGTTCATCATGCGAACCGATTCAACTGGATATTTACCCGCAGCCGTTTCGCCGGAAAGCATGACCGCATCTGCACCATCAAAAATGGCATTGGCAACATCCGAAACTTCTGCCCGTGTAGGCACTGGCGAACCGATCATACTTTGAAGCATTTGGGTAGCTACAATGACCGGCTTACCATATTCCTGACACATGAGGATGATCCTTTTCTGCAGAATTGCCACTTCCGAAAGATCCATTTCCACCCCCAGATCTCCACGAGCAACCATCACAGCATCTGTTTCGGTCAGGATGGATTGGAGATTTTTTATTGCTTGCGGTTTTTCAATTTTACTGATAACGGGAATGTAATTTTTAATGTGCTTGCTTGCCTCTGACAAACCCAAATTACCGGCAGTGGAGTCCAACTCTTTCGGTCGTGCCCCCAATTCCGTCAACTTTTCTTTCAATACTCTTATATCTGCAGCAGTTCTCACGAAACTCAAGGCGAGGTAATCAAAATTGTTTTTAACGGCAAACTCGGCACACTCGAAATCTTTGTTGGTCATTGAAGGAACCGTAAGCTCTGTCTCGGGCAGATTTATCCCTTTGGAAGATGTAATAAGCCCACCGTTTACAACTTTGCAATGCAATTCCCTGGTCTCCTCTTTACCAGAAACAGACATGCATTTCAGTTCCACATTTCCATCGTCAAGCAGGATTTTTTCTCCCTGTTTAATCTCATCGATAAAAGCGGGTAAGGTGGATGAAAAAGTCTTTTCAAATCCTGGTTCGCCGGCAATTACAGGGTATTTTACAAAGCGAACCGTTTGACCTTTTTCGAGTTGAACTCCTTCAGCAATTGTTTTTCCTATTCTTATTTTGGGTCCGGAAAGATCTCCAAGTACAGCAGCATAGATTCCGGTTTTTGTCTCCGCGTTGCGGATATTATCAAGTAAGTTTTTATAATCTTCAAAATTCCCATGAGAAAAATTTATTCTAAAAACACGCACACCTTCCCTAATCAGGCCAGTTATAATATCCAGTGAGGAACTCGCAGGACCAAGGGTTGCTATAATTTTGGTAAATTGAAATTTCGTTTCCACAATTTTAAAGAATTAAATTTTTTCGCTTTCGATTGGGCAGCCGAATCGGCTTTTTTGAATAAAAAGAAGTATTTCATACAAGTAATTATCATGCATGCTTGATGTTTTTGGAAAACACAAAAATACTGTAAATTTGAATTTAAGCCCGCAGATGTTACTTTTCTGTTTTATCAAAATTTATAAAAATGCACAAGCGTAGTTATATTATGATTGTAATCCGAAAACCGGGTTTGAAAAATTTTTACTATTTTTATTCGGGAAAAAACAGGCGGCCATTCACTCTGCACCCCTTTTGTTGCAAGGCCAAATAAATCATTATTAGTTAATTCTAAACAACCGGAATATGAAGAATTTAATATTTACCATTTCATTGATCGTTTCTTTTCACTTTTTATCCGCTCAGCATCCGAATGTCATGATCAGCAGTTCGAATTCACCTGAGGAGCCATCGATTTACGTTAATCCGAAAAATACGGACCAGCTTATTGCAGGTGCGAATATTAATAATTTATTCTACTCTAATGACGGTGGTTATACATGGACTGTCTCGACACTAAATTCCGCAATCAATGGAGTTTGGGGTGATCCGGCAACCATTGTAGATACAGCAGGCAATTATTATTATTTTCATCTTTCATATCCACCTTCGGGAAACTGGATCGACAGGATCGTCTGCCAAAAATCTACAGATAACGGAGTATCCTGGAACGATGGGTCATACATGGGATTGAACGGAACCAAAGCCCAGGATAAGGAATGGCCGGTTATTGACAGAACAAATAATAATATCTATGTTACATGGACTCAGTTTGATGTTTATGGTAGTTCTGATCCGGCCAATAAAAGTATCATCCGGTTTTCAAAGTCGACCGATGAAGGCGAAACGTGGAGCGAAGCTTTAAAAATTAACCAGGTGGACGGCGATTGCATCGACAGCGACAATACCGTTGAAGGTGCAGTTCCGGCAGTCGGGCCGGAAGGAGAGATTTATGTTGCCTGGGCCGGGCCGCTTGGACTTATCTTCGACCGTTCGCTCGATCAGGGGGTTACCTGGCTTGATGATGATATTTTTGTCAGCGATTTTCCGGGAGGATGGGACTATGACATTCCCGGCATTAGCCGTTGCAATGGTTTGCCCATAACCGTTTGCGACTTAAGCAACGGACCGGACAGAGGAAATATTTATATTAACTGGACAGATCAGCGAAACGGAACGGACGATACGGATGTATGGATGGTAAAATCGACGGATGGTGGCAATACCTGGAGCGAACCTAAACGGGTAAATGATGATCCTCCGGGCAGGCAGCAGTTTTTTACCTGGATGACAGTCGACCAGGCGACCGGTTACCTATGGTTTGTGTGGTACGACCGTCGCAATTATACCGACAACAACACGGATGTATACATGGCTGTATCGCGTGACGGTGGAGAGTCTTTCTTTAATTTCAAAGTAAGCGAACAACCGTTTCTCCCAACTTCCGGAACATTTTTCGGTGATTATAACAATGTAACAGCTTATAACAATGTTGTCAGACCGATCTGGACACGCCTGCAGCAGGGACAGCTCAGCGTCTGGACTGCGATTGTCGATCCGGATGTATATCCAGAAACTTTCGACCTTCGGGATTATGACGGACAAAATTTTGTAACGTCCGTCAAATCCCAAATCGGAGGAACATGCTGGACGCACGGGGCAATGGCAGCCATTGAAGGTAATTTACTCATGACGGGGGCCTGGGCTGATGCCGGTGAATCGGGTGAACCCAATCTGGCCGAGTATCATCTCGACTGGTGGAATGGATTTAATCAGCATTACAACCAGGACCTTGATCCCCCACAGGGAAACGGCCTAATCGTACATAACGGTGGCGACTACAGGGTTACCGCCGCTTATTTATCGCGTGGCGAAGGCGCAGTAAGAGATATTGACGGACAATCGTATACCACACCTCCCGACCGGTTTAATCCGGATTTTCATTATTACTATCCACGAGATATCGAATGGTATTCCGTAACGGATGATTTGAGCAATATAGGACTGATTAAAGAGAAAATCATGACAAAAGGTGTGATGGGTACCTGTATCTGTTATGATGGTTCGTTTATAAATGGTGAATACGAACATTATCAGCCACCTACAAGCAATCTCGATCCGAACCATGCTGTGGCCATTATCGGCTGGGACGACACACGCGTTACACAAGCGCCTTTGCCTGGTGCCTGGTTGTGCAAAAATAGTTGGGGAACAGGCTGGGGTTACAGTGGTTATTTCTGGGTGTCTTATTATGACAAACAGGCTACCCGAAACCCAGAAATGGGAGCTGTTTCATTTCAAAATACCGAATATCTCCAATACGATACCATTTATTATTACGATTACCATGGTTGGAGGGACACATTGACGACTTGCTCCGAGGCATTTAACGCTTTTACTGCCAAAGCCTGGGAAACGATAAAATCGATTAGCTTTTATACGGCTGCGAATGATGTGGATTACACCGTTAAAATTTTCGATGGCTATGCAGGCGGACAACTACTAAATCCCCTTTCCATTAAAAGTGGCACCATTGTCTACTCAGGTTTGCATACCATCGATCTTGAAAATCCGATAAATATGAATCCCGGCGATGATTTTTATGTTTACCTCTATCTTTCCGCAGGCGGCCAGGCCTATGATCGTACTTCCGATGTTCCGGTTTTGTTGGGCGCTGCCTACCGTACGATCGTCGAATCGAGTGCTGGTGAAAAAGAGAGCTACTATTGGAACGGTTCAAGCTGGGTTGATTTTTATAATTATGATGATCCTTCGGGATACCAGCATACAGGAAATTTTTGTATAAAAGCATTGGCGATTCGAAACGGAATTCAACTCGGATTAAAAGTGATGCTGGAAGGACCTTTTAATGGTTCATCCATGAACAATGATTTAAATACCAGCGGTTTCCTTCCGTTGAACCAACCTTATAATGAAGCACCCTGGAATTACACGGGAATTGAAACAGTCGATTCTATTCCAAATCCCGAAGTGGTTGACTGGATACTTGTCGAACTTCGCGACGCACCGGACGCAAATTCAGCTAATGAATATACAGCTATTGCAAGGCAGGCAGCTTTTGTGCTCAGTAATGGAAAAATTGTGAGTATAGACGGGTTTTCTGATTTAAGGTTCGACGCAACTTACGAAAATCAGTTGTTTGTGGTCATATACCACAGAAATCATCTCGGAATCATGTCGGCCTTACCGATACCAGAAACAAATGGCACTTATCATTATGATTTTACAGCAAGTGAATTGAATACATTTGCCGGTTCATCAGCCGTAAAAGAGCTCACACCCGGAATTTGGGGGATGATTGCGGGAGACGGGAATGCAGATGGATTCATCGATTTACTGGATAAAGATACGATCTGGGAAAGCGAAGCCGGGAACTCCGGTTACCGATCTTCTGACCTGAATCTCGATGGACAATCTGACAACCTGGACAAGGATGCCTTTTGGTTACCCAATTTTGGAAATTCAAGCCAGGTTCCTTGATAAAATAATGCAGGCTATTTTGCTTTTCAAAACCAAAATTTTTTCTTTCAGGTTTAAATTCTGAAAGAAATACTTTAAACGGAAAAAGTATAACTTTACCGGTAGTTTTACATGCATTACTAACATTATTATTCGGTTATCATGAAAAGAAAGTTTACTGCCCTGTTTTTACCGGTTTTCCTTTTTGCAACACAAATAATGACTCAACCCTGGGTTCAGAATGACGGAATTTTCAATCCCAGCGGTATTCCCAGTTTACCGTTTTCCCAGCCGCGTTTTGCCGATCTCGACAATGACGGCGATCAGGATATGATCATTGGAAACATTAACGATCCGCCTTTTTATATGCTTAACTCCGGAACTCCCTCGAGCCCGTCATTTATTCAGGGAGATGATCTTTTTGCAGATGTCTCCTTCCTCGATGCTGAAATCGGGGTTTGTTATGATATTGACAATGATGGTGACCTTGATTTTATATCAGGCGGATTTACGGGACTGAACTTATTCACCAATACAGGCGACATTACGAATCCTGTTTTTGCAAAGACAGAAGGATTTTTCGATGGTTTGCTTGTCGGAGCAAGCCCTGTACCTGATCTTGCAGATGTCGATGGAGATGACGATCCTGATCTGGTTGTCGGATTGAGTGAAAACGGAGCGGTGAAAGTATACATCAATACGGGTTCTGCATCTTCAGCCATATTTTCAGAAGGAAACGTTATAAATATCGGAGATGTCGGACTCTATGCCTATCCTGTTTTTTGCGATATCGACAACGATCTCGATCAGGATATTCTGGCAGGCAGGGATGAGCATGGATTTATTTTTTACCGGAACCAGGGGGATTCTCAAAATCCGGATTGGCAGCCCGACGATGTTCCTTTTCAGGGTTTGGGAAATGAAACATACTGGAACTCTCCCGACCTGGTTGACATAAATGGCGACGGAAAATTCGACCTGGTTTTTGGTACGGCGTCCGGGCCTTTAAATTATTATGTAAATACCGGAACACCTGAAGAACCTTCATGGCAAGTGAATACAAGTCTTTTCGGCGGAGTGATCGATGCAGGTTCGGCAAGCAATCCGTTTTTCTACGATTATGACGGTGACGGCGATCTGGATATGTTTACCGGAAGTCAATTGGGTGATATAAAATATTATGAAAATACGGGAACGCCAACAGGACCAGCCTGGGAAGAAAACAGCGGGCAGTTCACAACCCTTAAACATTCAATATACAGTGCAGTTACAGTCGGAGATGTAAATGGAGATTCTCTTCCCGACGCAATTGTCGGTGATCTTTCAGGAAAACTTTATTGCCATCTGAATACAGGCTCTGGTTTTTTTCTTGATCCCGAACTCCTTAGCAACGTAAACCTGGGAGGGTGGTCGGCACCACGACTTGTAGATATGGATGGCGATGGTGACCTCGATATTGTAGCCGGAAATGAAGGTGGTACGCTGACATACCTTCAAAACCAGGGGACGGGAGAAGTCCCTTCCTGGACGATGATTCCGGGATTTTTTGGCGGCATCGACGTCGGTTCCAATTGTGTTCCATCCTTTTTTGATGTCGATTTTGATGGGGATCTGGATATGGTTACCGGGGATTTATTCGGTGAAGTTCAGTATTTCGAAAATCAGGATGGCAATTGGGTTGAAAATGATGCCATAGTAGCAGGAATTTCCGGAGGGCAAAATACTACACCCGCACTTGCAGACCTCGACGATGACGGCGATCCTGACCTTACTTTAGGAAATTATGATGGCACATTCAACTATTTCAGAAACCAGTATCTTGTAGTCAGCAATTCAGATCATACCGATAATGGCCAACTAATAATTCAAACCGCCTACCCCAACCCGTTCAGCAAGTTTACAAGTTTCAAATATGAAAATAAAGCCACTGGCCCTGTGGCAATTCATATTTATAATTACACCGGCGAAGAAGTACATGCTGAAAACTGGCAGCAGGTAGCTCCTGGAGTTCATACATTTAGTTGGAATGCATCAGGACTTGCTTCGGGTGTTTACTTTATTCATCTTGTAGCCAATGGAAGCCAACGAGTGATGAAAGTGATATTGAGGAAGTAACGTAGCATCCTAAATTGTTTGATTAGAATTATGTCTTCGCAAACGTCCTTCTAAATCACTTGTATAGCCTATATAGTAAGTGTCCCTTTTCCCGGAATACAATATGTAGAAGAAATAGCTCATAAAAAAAGCCATGATAAGTGGCTTTTGGTTTGTGGGCGCTATCCCGATCTTATCGGGATGACCCTCCCGATGTAAAATCGGGATGCGTTGAACCAACTGAGCGAACCAATTGCTCAATCAACTTCCTGCTTTTCCACCCTTTGACTTGACGTTCACGTGCATAAGCACTTGTTTTATCAGAATATTTTTCATTATAAACAAGCGTCCAGTCATCATCTTTCCCTGTAAATCCATTATGATTAGAATTATGTCTTCGCAATCGTCCTTCTAAATTACTTGTATAGCCTATATAGTACGTGTCCCTTTTCTCAGAATACAATATGTAAAAGAAATAACTCATAAAAAAAGCCACGATAAGTGGCTTTTGGTTTGTGGGCGCTATAGGATTTGAACCTATGACCCCCTGCTTGTAAGGC
>CAVXTE010000118.1:0-46396 GCA_963764475.1 uncultured Bacteroidales bacterium | reverse complement strand
CAAAGTGATGGATATGGGAAAAGAAAAAGCACATGTAAGCGGGTCTAAAACGATCAAAGAGGTCCGGCAAATTATAGGTTTCCGTTAAAATTTTCGATTACTTGTTTTCTGTATAAGGGAAAAAATATTCCAGCATCGTATCGATATGTACCCGCCAATTTCCCCAGCTATATCCATCATTCCATTCATAATAGCGAATGGTATTGCCGATGAAAAAGGTGCAGTTTTAAAGTATTAGTTTTGCAAAAAAATTAGGAACCCCGTATGGGTAAAATGATTGAAACAGAAATAAAGGCTGAAACTGCCGTACTGATAGGCCTCATAACGAGGAATCAGAATGAAGACCAGGTAAAGGAGTATCTGGATGAACTGGCTTTTTTAACGGATACAGCCGGGGCTGTTTCCCGTAAACGGTTTATCCAGCGGCTTGAGATGCCTGATTCCAGAACTTTTGTTGGCGCCGGTAAACTCGGGGAAATTGCCGAATATGTCATTGAAAATGAAATAGATATTGCTATTTTCGACGATGAACTGAGTGGTTCACAAATCAGGAACATCGAAAAAGTCTTAAAATGCCGCATCCTCGACCGGAATAACCTGATCCTCGATATTTTTGCACGGAGAGCCCGAACAGCCCATGCAAAAACTCAGGTCGAACTAGCTCAATACCAGTACCTGCTTCCACGATTGACAAGAATGTGGACACACCTTGAACGTCAGCGTGGTGGTATCGGACTGCGTGGCCCGGGTGAAACGGAAATCGAAACCGACCGCCGGATCATCCGCGAAAGGATTGCCTTATTGAAGAAAAAGCTCGAAGCCATTGATAAGCAAAAGATCACCCAGCGAAAAAACCGCAAAAGCATGGTGCAGGTTGCCCTGGTCGGGTACACCAATGTCGGCAAATCTACCATCATGAACCTGCTCAGCAAGTCGGATGTGTTTGCTGAAAACAAACTGTTTGCTACACTCGATACGACCGTTAGAAAAATGGTGATCGGTAACCTGCCTTTTCTTATTACTGACACCGTCGGTTTCATCCGGAAACTTCCGCATGATCTTGTCGAGTCGTTTAAATCTACGCTGGATGAAGTACGCGAAGCGGATATTCTTGTCCATGTCGTAGATATTTCACATCCGGGTTTTGCAGAACAGATCAATGTTGTAAAGGAAACAATAGCAGATATCAATGCAATCGGAAAACAGACGATCCTTGTTTTCAATAAAATTGATGCTTACAAGTTTACCGAGAAAGAACCCGACGACCTGACGCCTTCAACAAAAGATAACCTGAGCCTTAGTGATCTGATGAAAACCTGGATGGCAAAGTCAAATTCGCCTGCCCTTTTTATTTCGGCAAAAGAGAAAAAAAACATCGAAGAATTTAAAAAGGAGTTGTATGAACAGGTGAAGAAAATCCATGTGGAACGGTATCCGTACAATAACTTTTTGTTTGAGATTTGATTAAATGGCACACAATTGCTTATTTTCTTGCAGATAATACAGAAAAGAATAAATTTATTAGAAACCCTGCCAATCAATAAGTGGGAAGCTAATTTGGCAACCAAGCCGGTTTGCTATTTGACAATTTAAAAATTCATAAAATCATCATTCCCCATTCAAAATTTCTTTTCAATATCTTTGTCCCACCTTCGTTAATTCGAAACATGAAAAAAGTTCATCTATTATTTTTATCAGCCCTTTCTGGTGTCCTGTTCACCATCGGCTGGCCCGTGAATGGTTATCCCGCTTTCTTGTTTACAGCTTTTGTGCCGCTGCTGATCATCGAAAATCATATTCTGAAAAACAAGGGGGACTTCCATAGATTCAGCGTTTTCTTTTATACCTATCCTGCGTTTTTTATCTGGAATGTGGCGACGACCTGGTGGATATGGAATTCAACGCCTGTTGCTGCGTTGGCCTGGGCGCTCAATTCTATGTTTATGAGCATCGTGATGAATGTTTTTCATGCGGTGCGTAAAAATCTTTATAAAGAAAACCAGGGTTACTTTATTCTGATCGTTTTATGGATCACTTTCGAATACATCCACCTGAACTGGAAATTCACCTGGACATGGCTTAACCTTGGCAATGGATTTTCAATGTATTATAAATGGGTTCAGTGGTACGAATTTACAGGGGCGTTGGGCGGGTCCTTCTGGGTTCTGGCAGTCAATATCGTGGTTTATAAAACAATTAAACCATTGCTTGCTAAAAACAGTGTAAAAAGACAACTTTTAATCCGCAGTCTGGCTTCGATTGCTCTGATCATCGTGCCGGTTTTCATTTCTTATCTGATGTATTATGGGTATACTGAGAAAAAAGATCCGTTCAATGTCATTGTTGTCCAGCCCAACATTGATCCCTATTCGGAGCAATATACGCTGCCACCGAAAGAAGTTCTTGACATAAACCTTCATCTGGCCGATTCAATGATGAGTGACAAACCGGCTCTTATAGTTAGTCCGGAGTCTGCCATTCAGGAAGGTATCTGGGAAAATAACTTTAACTGGTCGCAAAGTCTTAACGAACTGAAAGACTTCGTTAAGCAGCATCCGGGTAAAGAAATCCTTATCGGGGCATCCACATATAAACGGTATGGGAAAGATGAAGCGATGCCAGGATCGGTGAGGTATAACAAATCGGACAACTTTTATTATGATGCCTATAACACGGCCTTTTTTATCGATGATACAGGTGGGCTACAATTGCATCATAAATCGAAGCTCACACCAGGTGTAGAATACATGCCATCGAGCGGTATTTTCAGGTTTCTTGGAAACTTTGCTATCGACCTGGGGGGGACGGTCGGAACACTGGGAACAGATGAAAACCCTGAACCTTTCATTGTAAATGATTCAGTGAAAGTCGGTCCGGTAATTTGCTATGAATCCATTTTCGGCGAATTTTGCGCCAATTATGTAAAAAAAGGTGCGAACGCTTTGTTTATAATTACCAACGACGGATGGTGGGGAGATACGCCCGGACATAAGCAGCATCTTTCATTTGCTTCGCTCAGGGCTGTTGAAACCCGGCGAAGCATCGGCAGGTCTGCAAACACAGGCATTTCCTGTTTTGTGAACCAACGGGGCGACATACAGCAAGCCACAAAATACTGGGTTCGGGACGTGATCAATCAAGATATTAATCTGAATTCTGAAATCACTTTCTATGCGAAGTTTGGTGATTATATCGGCAGGCTTTCGGCATTTGTTAGTGTACTGTTTATTTTACTCGCTATTGTTTTTGGATTAAGGAGGAGGAAGGCTCTTGACAGATGAAACTCTTTTACAGGCATTTTGGTGAAGGGCAGCCGGTGATCATTCTTCACGGATTACTGGGTCTTTCGGATAACTGGGTTACCATCGGACGAAGGCTTGCCGAGCAGTTTGAAGTTTTTATCCCAGACCAGCGAAATCATGGCCAATCACCACACAGCGACACATTCAATTATTACAGCCTTGCCGATGATCTGCTTGAGTTCATTGAAGATCATCAATTGATCAATCCCATTATCATCGGCCATTCGATGGGAGGAAAAGTAGCGATGAATTTTGCACTGGAACATCCTTCTAAAGTCGATAAACTGATTGTGGTCGATATCAGCATGCGAAAGTATTCCGGACGTCAGGAACACATGGAAATCCTCGATGCCATGCGTTCGATTGACCTGGCCAGAATTACCCAAAGAGAAGAGGTAGAAACGAAAATCAGGGAAAAGATCAGTTCGGAAAAAATTGCACTTTTTATTTTGAAAAATATTTATCGCATCGGGAAAACAAAGCTTGCCTGGAAACTTAACGTGAACGCCATTTTTGATAACATCGAAAATGTTTACGAAGGAATCGATTCACCGTACACATTCGATAAGCAAACGCTCTTTGTTAAAGGCGGGAATTCGAATTATATCACATCAAATGATCGGAATCAGATACTGCAAAATTTTCCCCATGCCATTTTTAAAACAATTGAAAACGCATCCCATTGGGTGCATGCCGATGAACCGGAAGAATTGTGCAGGATTTTCAGTGAATTCCTGGCAAAGAATTGTGAATATTCTGTTTAAGGGTATTGCTATGGTTTTCTTAATCGTTAACCTGCAAGTTCTGCTTCTCTTGCTTTATGAACCCGTTTTGAAATAACGATGCTGACTTCATAGAGCCCGATCAACGGAATACTCACCAGTATCTGGCTGAAAATATCGGGAGGGGTAATGATGGCGGATACGGCAAGTACGATCACGAGCATGATCCGTCGGTTCTTCTTTAAAATTGTCGGTGTGAGAATCCCAATCTTAGTAAGAAAATAAACCAGAATTGGGAGTTCGAAAACGATACCACAAGCTACTACAACGGAGACGATCGTGCTGATGTAGGAATTCAATTGAATCTGGTTTGGAATTTCGGGGCTCACCTGGTAATTTGCGAAAAAATTGATCGTAAGCGGCACAATCAGGAAATAAGCAAACAAAACACCGCTTAAAAACAATAAAGAACTCACCACCACGGCACCTCTCGAATATTTTGCCTCTGTGGGTCGCAGTGCGGGTTTTATAAACCGCCAAAATTCCCACAATACGAATGGTGATGCAACTATCAATCCCGAAATAATTGAAACATACATGTGCATCATAAACTGTCCTGACATACTGATGTTTTGTATGGTTAAATTCAAATCACCCATGCACAGCGATTTAACGGAAACAATCTCACTTAACTTGCAAAGCAACCGGTTTGTGATAAAATCAGAACTTTTCGGAGCAAGTATAATGGTATCGAAAATGAAATGTTTTCCAATAAAAGCCGCAATTGAAAACACCAGGATGGCTGCAAGCGAGCGGAAAATATGGGATCTCAACTCTTCAAGATGCTCCCAAAAAGACATTTCTTTCTCTTTTTTCTCTTCGTGGTCCTTTTTATTGGAAATCTCTTCGTGCATGGTTTACAAAATTACCTCAAAATATTTCAGTAAAATGGTTTTACCGGAATTTAATGTCGGAGAACCGACAATACAAAATAAAGAAGGATAATTACAGGAATGGCAGCATAAAAAAGTAAAAGGATCAGAACCAGCGACAGGATAAGAAAAATATAGCGAGTTTGGTTTTCAGTCCATCGCATGGATTGAAATTTTAACGACATCAGCGGAATGGTTGCAACCAGCAAATAAGAAAGAAGGATTGTGATGGCAATCAGAAAATAAGTGTTTGTCAATAGCGACCGGATAAATGCAGGATCAAAAGATAACACTCCCGGTTCCTTAAAAAGAATCAGTGGAAAAGAAGCGACCAAAATGGCATTTGCCGGTGTGGGTAAACCGATAAAATTGTGAGTCTGCCGCTCATCGATGTTGAAATTTGCCAAACGCAAAGCAGAAAACAAAGGGATCAGGAAAGCTATAAAAGGGACATAGAAGACAACGTGACCGGAAATTATCGAACCGTTTAAAGAAAACCGAAGCAGTGAAAATAAAATCACTCCCGGAACCAGTCCGAAGGAAACCACGTCGGCCAGTGAGTCCAGCTCTTTTCCGATGGGCGATTTTACATGCAGCAGCCGGGCCGCAAATCCATCGATGAAATCGAAAATAGCTGCAACAAAAATCAGGTATGCAGTTGTTACCAGATCGCCGTCGAAGGCAAAAACAATTGCCACACAACCGCTCAATAAATTCAGGAGTGTAATAAAATTAGGTATGTGCTTTTTTATGGCCAATGCTGCTAAAGGTGAATTTTTTATTAATTCCTCAAAATTAGGAATATATTTTGAACCGGATCAATGGGATTAGCAATTGTTGTTCAGTGAAAAATTAAGTCATACAGGAATTATCATAATTTTGGCAGGATTTATTTATCGTTTGAAAGATGGATTTTATTCCTGAAATAAATATTGCGGATTATTCCTATGATTTGCCTCCTGAAAAAATTGCACAATATCCGTTGCCTGAAAGAGATGAATCAAAGCTTATAATCTCGAAGAATGGAATTATATCGGAAGATATTTTTAAAAATATTGTTGATCATCTTCCAGAAAAAACATTGTTGATCCGCAACGAAACAAAGGTGGTCCAGGCACGATTGCTTTTTCAGAAGGATACAGGTGCAGCGATCGAAATATTCTGTCTTGAACCGGTGCAGCCGACCCGGGAAATCCAGCAAGCTTTCAGTCAAAATTCAGGAGTAGCCTGGAATTGTCTTGTAGGAAATTCAAAAAAATGGAAATCAGGGAAGCTGATCAAAAGGTTTACTGCTCAAGGTATGGATTGTATACTAACTGCCGAACGAATTTCGCAGGAACCGGATCAGTCGCTTGTGCGGTTTGATTGGAATCCGGCAGAACTTAGCTTTTCAGATATTCTGCATTCTATGGGAATTATTCCACTGCCGGCCTATGTGAAACGCGAAGCTGAAGAAAACGACAAGATCAGGTACCAGACGATCTATGCCCGTAATGAAGGTTCTGTCGCTGCACCTACTGCCGGACTTCATTTTACCGGGGAGGTATTTGACGCATTGGAACGGAAAAAGATCGACACTGAAGAAGTGACACTTCATGTGGGAGTGGGAACTTTCAGGGCAGTCAGTACCGCTGATGTCAGAGATCATGTGATGCACACCGAAAAAATTGGGATCCAGAAAAAGACGATCGAAAAGATTATTGAAAATCTCGATAATCACATAATTGCTGTCGGAACGACCACCATTCGTACAATCGAAAGCCTTTACTGGCATGGAGTTAAGCTTCTTACGGATAAATCAACGAATGATTTTATTGATATTCATCAGTGGGATGCTTATGATCCAAAATATAAAAAAGGAATAAGTGTTAGAGAATCGTTGAAGAAGATAATCGATCAGATGAACTCAAATAGACAGGATAAAATTTCAGGACAAACCCAATTGATCATCGTTCCTGGCTATAAATACCGTCTTGCCGATATTTTGATTACCAATTTTCACATGCCAAAAAGTACACTCTTGTTGCTGGTTTCGGCGTTTGTTGGTGAGGATTGGAAAAATGTTTATCAGTATGCCCTTGACCACAATTTCAGGTTTTTAAGTTACGGCGATTCTTGTCTTTTTTATAAGTCTTTGTAAAATCCGGTTCAAAACCGCATCGAATTGAACAGAGGTCTGAAATTTTCTGTTTGCCTTACAAATTATGGTTTAAGATCGTTACCGACCTTCGCGAATTTATTAAATTTGTATTTTCTGAATCCAATGAAAAGATTGATTTTACTGATTCCTTTAATCTTGTTGTGTTTTGTTTCACAGAGCCAGCTTTATCAGGATGCCGATAGTGCTTTCAGGGATGCGGCAATAGAACAAAAAGCAGTGCTGCTCTATTTTTCAGGCTCCGACTGGTGCGCCAATTGCAGGAGGTTTGAAAAAAATATTTTAGAGGATACGCTTTTTCTTACCTATTCTGCTAAAAAACTCGTGATCCTTCAGGCTGATTTTCCCCGAAAAAAGTTGTTGTCCAAATCCATTGTGAAACAAAATGAACAATTGGCTGAATTGTACAATCCCTCTGGTTACTTCCCCAAATTTGTCCTTTTTTCTCCTGATAAATCCGAAAGGGCTGACATAGAATACCGCAATCAGCCTGCGTCGGAAATGATTGGCCTGCTTGAAGAAAAGATCAATGCCTTCAGAAAAGCTAAATAAATTTCACCTTCAGCGAAAATTGATGGGTTGTGCTTTCGAACTCATCGTCTGTGATCATGATAAAGATCGCGCTGGTTTTTTATTAAATGAAGGCATACAGGAAATCATCCGGATAGAAAACCTGATCAGCGAATTCAAAGAGAATTCTATTATTTCTGAGATCAACCGGAATGCCGGAAAGCGATCTGTTAAAGTTGATGATGAGGTTTTTGGTTTGGTTGAACGCTGTATTAAACTCTCGGAAATGACACAGGGAGCATTTGATATTACCATTAACCCGCTTAAGTCACTTTATGATTTCAGCCGGAAAGAACTGCAATTGCCTGATCAGGAAATAATTAAAAAAGCCAGAAAGATTATCGGATATAAAAATATTCGTCTGGAAAAAAACAGGAGTATCTACCTTGAACACAAAGGCATGTCGCTCAGTTTTGCAGCGATCGGCAAAGGCTATGCTGCCGACCGGGTCAAAAAGCTTTGGCTCGGTAAAAAAGTGAAAAGTGGAGTGATCAATGCAAGCGGTGACCTCACTGTAATTGGCTCCCAAATTGACGGAAAACCCTGGAAAGTCGGAATTCCCGATCCTGAAAATAAAAACCGAATGATGCTTTTTATTCCGCTATCATCGGGTTCGGTGGCTACATCAGGTGATTATGAACAGTATTTCATGAAAGACGGAATTCGTTATTCCCATACAATTAATCCCAAAACGGGCTTATCTGTTACGGGTATAAAAAGCGTGACCATTGTAGGTCCGGGTGCTGAGCTGTGCGATGCATTGGCCACGGCTGTTACAGTTATGGGAGTGGATGTTGGTCTGCATTTTATCGAACAGTTACCGGGGATGTATTGCCTGATCATCGACAACAGCAACCAACTTCATTTTTCAAAAAATATTAACTTTGAAAAAATTAGCTGAACGATGTTGCGAATTTTAATTGTTGCACTGGGATTTCTTCTGTTAATGTCGGGTTGTGTTACTGTAAAGCCCTATCAGCGGGTATTTCTGAACGATCCTGAGATGCAACTTACCGATACCGGCGGAAAAACGTTCGAAAATTATGTTCAGTCGATTCGTGAGGGAGCTATCACAGCAGGCGGGAAAAAATCGAGCGGAGGCTGCGGGTGCAACTAATGAAATTATGAAAAAGAGGTATCTTGTTGTTGGAATGCTCGCCCTTGCACTTAAAGGGAAAGCCCAAAAAGCTGACACTGCCTATCAGAAAAAAATAATACCAAAAACCAGCATCGAAGTTCTCTTTTCTTATTACAACCAGGATGGTGATCATTCGGCTGTAACCGGAGGAATCGGGACAGAAAAACTAAATGTGTATGCTCCAATGATTTCAATCGCATATACACGCAATAAAAGCGAATTATCATTTAATGCGGGAGGAGATATCGTTAGTTCGGCCTCTACCGATAACATCGATTTTGTGAAATCATCTCCATCGAAAGTAGATACGCGTATGCATACCGATGTGGATTACAGCCGGCAATTAACGAAATCAGGATTTACTCTTAGCGGGGGAACAGGATTTTCGCTCGAATCCGATTACCTCTCCTTACCGATGCGTTTAAAGGTCAGCTATGCACCACCTTCAGGAATGAGAAGCATGTATGCTGCCTTTTATGCTTATTTCGATGATCTTCGCTGGGGAAGGCTTAATCCGGATTACAGAAGACCAGTTACATTGGTTTATCCTTACGAACTTAGGTACAAACAATGGTTCGATATATACAAGCGCAATTCATACAACCTGAAAGCAGGTTTCGACCAGGTGATCAACAAACGACTCATTACCGGTATTTTTCCGGAAGTTGTTTATCAGAAAGGTTTGTTGTCGACGCCGTTTCACAGGGTCTTTTTTACCGATGATTCTGTAAAGGTTGAAAATTTGCCTCAGGAACGTTTCAAATTCCCGGTTGGTTTCAGAGTCAATTGGTTTGTAGGAAGCCGGACCATTCTAAAAGCTTTTTATGAATATTATTACGATACATTCGGGATAAATGCCGGTAGTTTTGAAGCCGAAGCAGCGGTAAAAATAACACCGGTTTTTACAATTAAGCCATTCGTGAGGTATTATCGTCAATCTTCAGCCAGGTATTTCAAGCCTTACAAAGAACACGATATCAGCGAGAATTATTACACGTCCGATTATGATCTTTCCCGCTTCCATTCAATTAAAGCTGGGATCGGAATCCGTTTTGCCCCGAACCGGTATCTTTTGAAAAAAAGCATGTTCAGTGAAATGAGTTTGAGGTATGCCTATTACGGAAGGAGTGATAAGCTTGCAGCTCATATGCTTACTTTTTCCTGCCGGATCGAAATCGAAGGAAATCCAAAAAAGCCAAAAAACGATTAGTCTTGTATGAAAAATCCTGTTTTTATAATCACCGGCAAACAAGGTGGAGGTAAAACTACTTTTCTAAAAACCCTCATCGATAATTTGCATGATATGCAATTCAAGACATGTGGAATTATTGCCGAAGGATTTTGGAACGACAATGTTCGGGAAGGATTTGAACTGACGAATATATTATCCGGTCGGAGAATTCTTTTCTGTGAACGTTCTTTCCATGAAGGATGGGAAAAGATTCGGCAATTTTATGTTAATCCGCAGGGAATCTCATTCGGAGAAAATGCACTGCAACTGAAAACCCTTAAAACCATTGATATTGCTGTGATAGATGAAATCGGTCCCTTTGAGATCGAAAGAAAAGGCTGGTTCACGTCTGTTAAAAATATTTCGGACAAATTACCCGGATTGCCTATGATTTGGGTGATCAGGGAATCTTTGATCGGTAAAATTATCGACTTTTTTTCAATCGAATCGTACAGGACTTTTAACATCAGCGAAATTTCAGCAGAAGAGGCTGCAACTGAGATAAAGCAAACGATTTCCAGTATCAGATCAGTATGATTGTATTCTGTTTGCGCGCAATGTATATTTTTGCTGAAAATTTGAAGTTTGCAAACAAAAGCAGGAGTCACGGGTATCATTTTGTCGGGCGGAAAAAGTAGCCGGATGGGAATGGAGAAAGGATTGTGCCTGTTGGATGGCAGGCCATTGATCGAATATTCGGTGAAAATACTAGAACAGGTTTGTGATAGTATCATAATCGGTGCGAATGCCGGTCCATTTGATTATCTCGGTCTTGAGGTCATTCCTGATGAAATCAGTAATATCGGGCCATTGGCTGGAATTTATACCTGTCTGAAACATTCAGAAACAAATGACAATCTTGTGCTTTCCTGTGATATTCCGCTTATTCCGGCTGATCTTCTACGGAAGATTTTAAGCGAAAAACATGATTATCAGGTTATAATCCCGTTATCGGGTGGGTTGCCGGAACCTTTGTGTGCTTTTTACCGGAAAGATATTCTGCCTGTCGTTGAGAACGCTATAACTTTAGGCAGGTACAAAATCCAGGATGCGATTAAAGAAACCAGACACAGGTTTCTGAATTTGGACTATGAGGAACATCCGGCCGGATTTTTTTCGAATATAAATACACCAGCCGACCTGGCTAAAATGGAACAATACCTGAAACAAAACCCGAAAACCCGATGAGCATTCAGCAACCCATCCGGATAAAGCTTGAATCAATCTGGCTGAAAGCGGCTGTTACAGGTGGATTATGGGCATCGGTAGAAATCATTATCGGAAGTTTTTTTCATAATTTGAGGCTGCCTTTTGCAGGAACCATTCTTGCTGCCAATTCCACCATCCTCATGATCGCTTTTTACCAGATGTGGCCTGAAAAAGGGTTGATCTGGCGTGCCGGCCTGGTTGCGGCACTGATGAAATCCATTTCCCCCAGTGCCATTATTCTTGGTCCAATGATCGGAATCATGACGGAGGCTCTGATTATCGAATTTTTTATTCGTTTTTTTGGGAATAATCTTATTTCGTTGTCCATTGGTGGCGCTTTGAGTGTTTCAAGTGCTCTTATCCACAAAATAGTCAGCCTGCTCATTTTATATGGTTTCAATATTGTCAAAATTTATGTCAATATTTATGACTTTTTAGCCCGTCAGGTACGTATCAAAAATGCCGATCCATGGGTTCTGGTTTTCATTGTCCTGGTAGTTTATATCCTTTTCGGTATATTATCAGCGTTCACGGGATACAGAATCGGAATAAGATCTGCACTTAAAAACTTTGATAAAATAAGTTTCAAAACAGAAGTAAGGCAAACGGCAGATATTTTGAATCCTTCATCAGAAGCTAAATTCAGCCTTCTGTTATTTTTCTTTCATTTTATATTAATACCTGCCGGACTGATCTTCATGAACCTGGTTTCGCTGACATATTCTGTAATATTCACAGGAATTTATGTGGTGTTCTGTATTTTAAGATACAGGAATTCGTTGCGACGATTGAAGAAACCCATGTTCTGGATTCAGTTGCTTATTCTTACGGGTCTTGCCACCATCTTCTGGAGTGGTTTAAATTCGGAAGGGTCCTTTTTCAGCCTTCAGGGATTGCTGATCGGTCTTGAAATGAATGTGCGGGCAATATTTGTAGTGATAGCATTTTCGTCATTTGGTGTTGAATTGCGCAACCCGGTCATTCGTGATTTTTTATTCCGGAAAGGATTCGATAAAATTTATTCGGCGCTGGGATTGGCGTTCACTGCGCTTCCGGTAATGATAGAGGCCTTACCACGGCCAAAAATATTTCTGCGCCATCCGGTCGAAAGCTTTTCAGGAATGATGGCCCATGCAAGGGAATGGCTGGAGATTTTTGAAATGGAAAGTTGATTTCAATAAACTGGCAAAACACATTTCTCCGAAATCTTCTTCACATATTCTTTGAATTCAAAATTCAGGCTTTTTTGCATGACTGCAGAGTTTTCTTCATGGCAGGTCAGACAGGCACCGACCGTCAGGATTTTTTTCTGTTCTTCGATCGTAAACGGCCTGAAGTCGGTTCGGGTTGATCCGGAATATTCATCGGATGACTTCAAGGTACCGGATGAATTGAACGGAAATTCAATCCAGGCATCTTCGGGTAACCCGTCATATTTATTTGGAGCATATTCGGGAACAAAATTCCAGTTCCCTTTTTTATCAGAAACCGTGTATGTCAATGTGCCTCGCCCGTAACCAATTGCCAGCGGGTCATTATGACACGATTTGCAGCTTCTGCCCTTTGCACTTGTTGTATGCGGTGATGTAGGTGCATATAACCGGTGAAAAATAATATTTTGGTTGGCTGAATCTGGATTTGATTGTTGACTGGAAATAGTATAGCTATCCTTGTTAATCGTCAAGATCATTCCTGGAATGCCTGGCTCTATTTTCTTTTCTTTCCCCTCCCGAACGCCGAGTGTGGGCGGTTCGGCAAAGAATTTTCCAACATATTCAATCCATTGACCTTTTACCATTTTGTTGGATAAAAGATCGAGTCCTTCAACCCGGCTGTCGAACTGGTTGTGACAGCCGATGCATTGCGGTGCCCAGCTTGTATGGCATGAACTGCAGGTAAGACTTTTATGCACTTTATTTCGCATGCAGATAGGTGCCGGTGGTTTCACTTCAAACTTTTTCTTCGAGATTTTACCCACCATCATCACCTTTCCCGAATCTACATAAGTATTGATCAGCGAGACCTTGGAGTTGGCTCCACGGATCATATTTTTATCATCAGAGAAAAGCTTTAAAATATCCACAATCTTTTTCGATTCTGCATCAAGGCTATCATAGCTAATCAATTCGGGTTCGTTGACAAGATGGCAATCCTCACATTTTGTCTTCACCTGGTTTTCTTCGTGCAGATAGACTTTTCCATCGCCCATTGTTTCATACGAATTGTGGCAGTCGATGCAATCAATTCCTTTTTGGTGATGAATGTCGTCTGAAACAAATTCAAAAACGCGTTTATCCTGTAAAACCCGGTAGCCGTCTTTTCCCTTAACATCTTTCTCTTCCAGCATGGTTTCATGCCATCCTTCATAATTTGTTGAAATTCTTCCAGACCGGCTATGGCAGCCAAAACAATGATCGTTTGAAGCGTTAAGGTCAAGCGATGGATGAACCTTTGGTAAAAGGGAATCATTTTTCGATCCGGCAATGTATCGATTATGCATTTCCTTTGCCCTGTCTGAATAGTTTAAATGGCAGGCCGTGCAACCTCCTCCTCTCGAAAGCTGGTCAACGGCTCCTGTTTCGGTTTTCTCCTTTCCAAGATGACAGTTGGCACATAAATCCCGAAGATGTTCATCTGCTGCAGTATGCCCGATGGTTTCAATGTCAGAATGAATGTCAGGTGAATTGGTTTCTCCAAAAACAAACCGGTCAACGCTCACAATTCCGCTATTGGTTGTCATCAGTGTTTTGCCTATCCGGTCAACGATATCCGGATGGCAATCCGTTGTTCCGCATGTTTGCTTTGCTATGATCAGGTTACCAGGTATAAGCACCATAGTGCGGTGAGCCATTTTTTTGTTCAGCGTAAATGGATTTCCCAAATGACAGGAAGCACATCCGATCGCTTCAGGATCATGTGCTTTTGAAAAACCGGTGACACCCTTATGACAAACCATGCAGGCTTCCCGATGATTTCCGATGACAGGAATGTCTTTCTCCGAATATTCTGAAAATTTTACATCTGAAAAATGAATTCCTGCCATGAAAGGCTCAGTAAACGCAAGTTTTTCAGAATATTCCCGGGGCCATTTCCAGGTCCAGTTCTCACCCCGGAAGAAAAATCCGATGAATGTTAAAATCATGTATGCATAAAAAATCCAAAGCAGTCCTTTTTTTGCAAACAGTTTATTTTTTTCAGGAATAAAGAAAAGCATGTAAATCAGTCCTGTCAACATCAATATCCCGAACAGGGCGATCACCGGAATGCTTGTCCAGTGAAGGATTTCCTGCAACCCTACAAAATACCACGGACCTTTTACAACAGAATTCACCGCATTGTGAAGCGGTGCGTTCAGCATTAAACCAAATACTGAAAGAATAGCAAGAGTAAGTATAAAAGTTTTCAGTGTTGGCCACAGTGTTTTTGCATGTTCCCATATTATAATTGCCAGAAAAATTGTTGCTGTAGCAATATGATTTACATAGATAAGCTGAAAATTGTTTTCTTTCCCGAATAGACCGTATGAAACGGTTTTGCCGAAAACAGGAAACTCCGAAACCAGTGTCGTGATTATTCTTCGGGCTTGCAAGCTGTCGGCATCGGCTTTCAGGATGAACCCAGTGATCATGGCAAACAAAACAACCAAAACAGAAATGCTTAAACGAAACCAGATACCATGCTTTTGGGTCATTTCTGAATTTAACTTCAGGTGCTCCCATAAATGAAGGAAGGTAAAAATGAGGAAAAACTGTGCGCTCCAGTAATGGATGTTCCTGAAAAAAACGGCGGCCGGATTGGCAATCATCAGAAGGCTTAGCGATTCAAGCGGAGAAGATACGTTATAAGGAATGGCCAGAACAATTCCCGAAATAACGCAAATCAGGAACATGACTGTTGCTATCGATCCGTATGTATCGTAGAAGACAAAGGCTTTTATTTTGCTAATCAGGTTCAATCATTTAAAGCTTTACGATCCATTCATCCGATTTGCTGTCGAAGTTGTAATTCAGTTGCTGCAGCGGTTCCCTTGCCGGACCTTTTAAAACGTTTCCTTCAAAACTGAAGTGGGATCCATGACAAGGACATACAAGCATGTTATTTTCCCTGGAATTTATTTTACAACCCAAATGCGTGCATTTTGACGATAAAAATGAAAGCGAATTTTTTTCGTTCACAATGATCACATCATCCTGGAAACTGACTCCTTCAGGAATATCTTTTGGAATTCTGAGCAATTCCTTTTTATCAAGTTGTTGTTGTCTTTTAAATGACAAGCCAGCCAACAAAACATAAGGAAGTGCTATAAGCCATGCTATATTTCGCAGAAATTCCCTTCTTGATCTTTTACCGGAATTCACTTTCAATTCACAATTTAAAACGGAATCAAAAGTACAAATCCCTTTTCATTCGAAAGATCATTATCAGAGTAAACGAAATAATTCTATCCGTGCTGACTGATTTCGAAAAGCCTGTCTTTTTTAAGGATTTCAATGTCCTTCCCATTGACGTGAATAATATCATCGATACTAAAGTCTTTGATCACTCTTGAAAGGCTTTCGATTGACATGGAATTTAATTCCGCAAAGTCTTTTCTGGAAAAGGAAATGGAAAATTTGTCGTCGTTATAAATATGTTCACTTAAATAGAGCAAAATATCCGCAAAACGTCCAGGAATGTTTTTCTGGGTTATGGAAAGGAATCGCTCGTAATTCTGGATTGTTGAGTCATTGATAATGCGAATCAGTTCAGCAGAAAACCGTGCATTCTCATTAATGAATTTCCTGAATACATTGATATCGATATGGCAGATGGTCGAATCTTCAATAGCGACAACGGAATAATGAAATATCGGATCGCCGAACAACGAAGGCAGACCGATCATTTGCCCACGGGGAGTCAGTGAGAGAATATAGTTTTTGTTTTTACCTTCAAGGTAAACTTTTACAAGCCCCGATTTCAAAAAGGTAATGTGTGTAGCAAATGATCCCTGCTTGCTGATCATTTCTCCTTTCTTATACCTCACTTCGAGCCTGTTATTGTCGGCAAGTTCGAGTTCATCGGAATCCAATTGGACAAAACAAGCTGATTTATTTTTACAGAACAAACAATGCGCTTCTTTCAGGGGTACAGCCATATTTCCATAATTATGGGGTAAAAATATATATTTTTGTCATACCTAACCATATCAAATTAAATTTGATCTAATACATAACTTAAGTTGAGAAAATAGTATTGTTAATTCATAAACAATTCCAGCCTACAATCTAATTTTGCTGTTTTATATGTACATATATGAATGTTTATGAGTAATCGGCGAGATTTTATTAAAATATCCGCATTGGGTCTGGGTGGAATGGCTGTAGCTGCCTCATCTTTGAGTCTTGTAAAAGGTTCATCCCTGATCAAAGAAGCAGGTGGTCCGAATGCATTAAAAAACATGAAGTTCAGGCGTTCTCCCACGTATTGCGAGGTGTGTTTCTGGAAATGTGCAGGGTGGGTGCATGTGAATGAGAATGATGAAATCGTCAAAATCATCGGCAATGAACACGATCCGCATTGCAACGGAAGGCTTTGCCCGAGAGGTACCGGAGGTGTCGGGATGTACAATGATGATGACCGTTTGAAAACCCCGTTGATCAGAGTTGAAAAAGAAGGCAATCAAACGTTCAGAGAAGCATCATGGGAAGAAGCACTTGACCTTGTTGCTAAAAAAATGCAGGGAATAAAGGAAAAATACGGGCCGGAAAGTATGGCCCTGCTCAAACACGGAACACCCGGTTCGCATTTCGAACATCTTTTCAAAGCATACGGTTCGGATACTATTGCTGAACCGGCATATGCCCAATGCCGTGGTCCACGGGAAACAGGGTTTTCAGCAACATTTGGAAGCTGGGTGGGATCGCCCGAACCAACTGATATTCGTGATACCCGCTGCCTTGTACTCATCGGTTCCCACATCGGTGAAAACATGCATAACAGCCAGGTTCAGGAAATGTCGGATGCCATCGATAAAGGTGCGACCATTATTACGGTCGATCCAAGGTTATCGACAGCTGCAAGTAAATCAAAATACTGGTTGCCGATAAAGCCTTCAACCGATCTGGCGCTTTTGTTGGCATGGATTCATGTGATCATATATAATGATCTTTATGACAAGGATTATGTAAATAGATATACAACAGGCTTTGAGCAGTTGAAAGAACATGTTAGAGAGATGACTCCGGAATGGGCTTACGGAATCACAACTATCAAGCCGAGTGTAATACGTGATACTGCTATGGAAATGGCCCATGCATCTCCGTCAGTCATCGTTCATCCGGGAAGGCATGTGGTATGGTACGGCGACGATACGCAACGTGAAAGGGCGATTGCAATCCTGAATGCGCTGTTGGGATCATGGGGTAAAAGAGGAGGTTTTTATTTTAAAGAAAGTTTGAAAATACCAGCATTTCCTCATCCACCTTATCCAAAACCCGAGTGGGGTTGGGAAGCACTAAGCGAAAAATACCCACTGGCTACGATGGGAGTGACCAATGAAATTATCCGGGCATCCATTCCGGAAACGGAACAAGAGCATAAAGTGAAAGCATGGTTCGTGGCCGGTACAAATCTTCCGAAAACAATACCCAATAAGGAGCTCGTAAAAAAAGCGTTTCAATCCGTCGAATTCCTCGTGGTTGTCGATACCATGCCAATGGATATTACGGGCTATGCCGATGTTGTTCTTCCGGAATGCACATACCTCGAACGCTATGACGTGATCCGGTCGGCAACAAACCGGGTTCCATCCATTGCTTTGAGAATGCCAGCTGTTGAACCAAAATACGAGTCAAAACCGGCATGGTGGATCGCTAAACAGTTGGGAGAAAGACTGGGAATTGGCGATTATTTCAATTATAACGATTATGCGGAAGTGATAGACTGGCAACTAAAACAGGTAGGTTCGTCACTTGATGAGATGCAAAAAATCGGTGTAAAAATGTATGATCGTAAAACCGGGCCTCTTTACCTTGCTAAGGGAGAAGATTATACATTTGGAACAGATTCGGGTAAGATTGAGTTATACTCAACTGTGCTTGCACAATACGGCTTTGATCCGATGCCGGTTTATACTCCACACCCCGAACCACCCAATGGGTTTTATCGGTTAATTTATGGCAGATCACCCATGCATACTTTCAGCCGGACGGCAAACAATCCGAACCTGCATGATCTTAAAAAGGAAAACGATCTTTGGGTAAATCCCAAGATCGCCAGGATATGGAATTTGAAAACGGGACAATATATCTGGCTGAAAAACCAGGATGAAATCGTTTCTTCTTTCCCGATAAAAGTAAGGGTGACTGAACGGATTCGATGGGATTCGGTTTACATGGTGCATGGATTTGGAAATACGAATAAATATTTAAGCAGGGCTTACGGAAAAGGAGCCAATGATACCGAAATGATTTCAAATGTAATGATCGACCCAACGATGGGAGGCACAGGAATGCGGGGCAACTTCATAACATTTCTCACGGAAAATCCGGGAAAGGAGGTTGAGTCATGAGATACGCAATGGCAATTGATACCAAAAAATGTGTAGGCTGCGGCGATTGCGTGGTAGCCTGCCAGACCGAAAACAATGTTCCTATCGGATTTTGCCGCGACTGGGTTTCCGAAACAGTAGATGGTACGTATCCGAATGTCGAAATCGAATTGCGTTCGGAGCGCTGCAATCACTGTGATAATTCGCCATGTGTGCGTTGCTGCCCGACGGGTGCAAGCCATATTGTCGAAGGTGGGATTGTAGTTGTTACGCACAGCAAATGCATTGGTTGTGGAGCCTGTATTCAGTCATGTCCGTATGAGGCCCGTTATTCCCATCCGGAAGGATATGTTGACAAATGCACGTTTTGTGTCCATAGGGTAGAAAAAGGAGAGAAGCCTGCCTGTGCGGCTGTTTGTCCGACCAAATGTATCTATTTCGGTGATCTGGACGACCTGAACAGTGATGTTTCCAGGGCATTGAAAAACAGGAAATTTAAAACCCTGGCTCCGGAAGCAGGAACCAAACCACAGATTTATTATTTGATTTAAACCCATAATATATAACCAATGAGAGAAGAACTATTTGTAAGCGGCAGGGATATTCCGAATATCGATCCGTTTTTGAATATATGGCACTGGCAAATTCCATTGTACCTTTTTCTGGGCGGTTTGGCAGCAGGAATCCTGTTTTTTGCCGGATTGTTCACGGTTCTTGGAAAAGAAAAGGAAATGGAAACCACTGTCAAATGGGCAACTTTTATTGTCCCTGGCGCACTGATCGTTGGATTGCTTGCCCTGTTTCTCGACCTGAAACACCAGGCGTATTTCTGGCAATTATACACCATCGTTCGAATTCAATCACCGATGTCATGGGGAGCCTGGACATTAATGATCATAACGCCATTATCCATCATCTGGGTGGCAGCTTACATGAAAGATGCTATTCCCGGCTGGAAATGGAAATTCAAATTTTTGGATACGTTTGAGGCCTGGGTGAATAAAAACAGGAAGCCATTGGCATGGGTCATCATGTTTTATGCTGTTATTCTCGGTATTTATACCGGGATTTTATTATCCGCTTTTAATGCCCGGCCACTCTGGAATAACTCCATTTTAGGACCGCTGTTCCTTGTATCAGGTATGTCTACAGGTGTGGCAACTATCATGTGGATGTCAAAAAATCCTCATGAACGTAAAATTATGGGCCGGATCGATCTCTTATTAATTGCTATCGAACTTTTCCTGATCACACATATGATTATGGGTTTTCTTGCAGGTCCAAGTGTGCAGCTTGAAGCTGCAAACCTGTTTCTTGGCGGGCAATTTACCGTTTCTTTTTGGGTATTTGTCATTATCCTGGGGTTAGCCTTTCCTGCTGTTCTTGAAACGCTTGAACTTGTCGGTTATCATATTCCGGTTGCTGTACCATCAATTCTCATTATTCTGGGAGGTCTGATTTTCAGGTTTATCATGGTAGAAGCGGGACAGATTACACGATATTTGTATTAAACAAAAAAATCAATATAAAATGAACACACACAATACTGAACAGGGCAAATTTTACTTCAATCCTTACTTTGGAGGAATTATGCTCGGATTAGTGCTTCTGGCAACCTTTTATATTACCGGCCGTGGCCTTGGTGCAAGTGGGGCTGTAAAAAGTACTGTGGTTGCAGCCGTCGATGAGGTGGCGCCTGTCCATGCTGAAAAATCAGAATATTACAGTAAGTTTATCAGTGATGATATTCATCCGATGAACAATTGGTTGGTTTTTGAAGTGATCGGCGTAATTATCGGTGGATTTTTATCCGGAGCTTTGGCCCACAGGCTGAAATTCAAAGTCGAACACAGTCCGAAAATCAGCAGTAAGCGAAGGCTGATATTTGCCGGACTTGGCGGACTTTTCTTCGGTATCGGATCGCAAATCGGAAGAGGCTGTACAAGCGGTGCAGCTTTGAGTGGTGCAGCTGTTTTATCATTAGGCGGTTTCCTTACCATGTTTGCTATTTTTGGCTCTGCGTATGCCTTTGCTTATTTATTTAGAAAAAACTGGATTTAGAAATTTTAAAAATATTGATATGGGACCTTTAATTCCTCAGGGTATTATTCCGGCTGAATGGAACAACGTTATTGCCGTACTTATCGGAATGGCATTTGGTTTTGTGCTTGAACGATCAGGGTTTTCGTCATCCCGAAAAATTGCTGGTCTGTTTTACGGGTATGATTTTACCGTACTGCGCGTATTTTTTACAGCGGCTGTTACAACTGCGATCGGACTGATCTATTTTAATTATCTGGGATGGATTGACATGTCGCTGGTTTATATACACCCAACGTATATTACAGCATCTATTGTTGGTGGGCTTATCATGGGGTTGGGTTTTATCATGGGCGGTTTTTGTCCGGGAACAAGCCTGTGTGGTGCCGCCATCGGGAAAATTGACGGAATCATTTTTACCATTGGCCTGATGATCGGCATATTTATTTTTTCAGAAGCATTTCCTGTTTTAGAAGGAATGTACAACAGCAATTACATGGGACATATTCTGATCAGCGATTACCTGGGAATTTCGTCGACTTTATTTGTTTTTCTGTTTACACTTATGGCCGTGGCCGCGTTTATTGTAGCAACCCTGGTGCAAAGAAGGGTGAAGGAAGTAAATTACTAATCCGGTATCAATTATGACAAAAACGTATATAATATTAGCTGTAATCCTTATTGCGATTGCTTTCGGAGTTTTGCTCTTACCTGCTTCGATTGGTAATAAATACCAGGTGGATCCGGAAAATCTGCTTAAAGAAATTAATAATCCTTCGCGTTATTTGAGCGTGGATTTAATTGCTGAACGCCTGATCAATGAAGACCCATCGGTTATGCTGGTGGATGTTCGCTCACAAGATGAGTATAGTTCATATTCATTACCAGGAGCAATAAATATTCCTTTGAAAGCTCTCGTCAATCCTGAATGGAAGGATTATTTGGGAACAGGGGACAAGGATGTAGTACTTTTTTCGAATGGGGACCTCTATTCAGATCAGGCATGGATACTTTGCACACGGCTGGGGTATAAAAATATTTACCTGATGAAAGGTGGTTTGAACGAATGGTTTTCATGTATCATGCAGCCTGTTGAACCACCTGAAACTGCGCCTAAAGAGGCATTCGATCTGTATTCATTCCGCAAAGCTGCCAGTTTGCATTTTGGAGGTGGTCAACCGGAAATTCGAGCAGAACTTCCAAAAGAAAATATTGTGGTGAAAAAAAGAATAAAAACAAGAAAAGCCGAAGGTGGTTGTTAACTGCCGGATTAAAAAAAATTACTATGAAAGAACTTTTAAGAACACGAAGATTAACCATTGCCGTTCTTATTTTCGTTATTCTGCTTCTTGCAGGTTTTTTAACTTTGAGAACGCCTGCATTCGACTATACACTGACTCCACAGGAATCCCTTGAAGATTTAACCAATTCGGATAATACAGTTAGTCTTTCTCATGCAATTGAATTATCAAAAACGGAAAATCAGGCTGTAGTATTTATTGATATCAGAGACCCATTTGATTTTGCTGCCAGACATATTGAAAATGCCGTAAATATTCCGGTTCCGGATATTTTGGATGCTGACAATATTGCCTTTTTGAAAAACCTCCAAAACGACTCGACAAAAATAATTTTATATGGTAATTCTCAGCAAGAAGCAAACGGACCATGGATGCTACTACATCAAATCGGATTTCAAAAGATTAAAATCCTGGCTTGCGGTTGCCAGTCATTTATGAATTATTCGAATGTAAAGACAGATACAGCTTCGACAGTCAATCCCTCTGTTGAACAACCACTGCTGAATTTTGCTGAATTCATCGAGAAATTGTCCCCCAACGGTTTGGAAAAAAATCAGCAGCACCAAAACGCCAAACCTATAATCCCTGTTAAACGTGCAAAGAAATCGACAGCCGAAGGCGGATGCTAAAATTTTTGCACAATAGAACTCACCAAAATTGAAAAGCCAATTAATATTGGCTTTCAGGTGATCTGAATACCTACGAAAGCGGAGAAAACTATCTGGTTTTAAGATTTATCGTTTAATTTTCATTCAATTGTATATCAGTGCGTTATTAACAATTTCCTGTTGATAACCCAAACGTCATATTACTCCTCCCTTTAGAACTTGCTATTAGAATGTTGAATATCAGAACTATGTAATCTTTGGTACAAACATTGAAATTTGGTTTAGCAAAATAATATTTTTTTGATAATAGGTTTTAGCATAAAAACAAAAATGTACCAAACAAAGAGAAGACAAAATATAATTTCCCCGGTGATTTGGAATGCAGTGCTCATCATGGCTCTGATCCTTATCCAGGGAAATGTATTCGGTCAATATCAAAAGGCACCGACCCGGCTGTCTATTTTTTTATCGAAAAACTGGTCAGTCAATTTGAATGGTGGGAAGACTTCATTTTTTGGTGAAGTAAGCTTGTATGATGATGATCTGACAGAAAAACTCTCGAAAGAAGGTGGCTGGGCATACGGAATTATTATTTCAAAAAAGATTTCACCGCTCTTCACTTTCAATGGACAGGTTTTAAAAGGTCAGCTCAAAGGATCAAACACTCGTTCAAATTTCTGTGCTGATATCACCGAATATTCTTTCAGCACTTCTTTTAATATTGTCAATCTGCTTTTGCCCGACAATGATGCTCATCTGTTTTTTTACGGAAAAATAGGAATGGGACAATTTGAATTTACCTCGACACTATCATTTAATGATGCGGAAAAACAAGATATAATCGTAAAATCAAAAACACCGGAATTTTTTTATTTGCTTGGCGGAGGCACCTTTTACCGAATAAGCAGCTCCTTTGACGCAAATGTAGAAATGGCTGCACGGCTCGCTGACAATGATAAACTCGATGGGACAAGCAATAAGAAAGACAAAGATTATTATGCTTATTTATCAATTGGTCTCACCTATAAAATAAATAACAGACCACGGGATACAAGGTATTACAGAAAAATGGGGATGAAATCGCCTCTAATTAGAAGGAGATGATTTTAATAATATCAATTGCAAACAACATAGAAAACAAACTTTATTAGAATTGAAAAATAAGTAAACAAAAAAATAAAATCGTGAAAAAAGTAGTAAAAATTATAGGAATCGCGGTCATTCTAGCAGCAATTTCTACTCCTCAAATTTCTGAGGGGCAGAGCTGGGGTGGAGGCAGGAAAAAAGCAACTTTCTGGGACAATTGGTCGGTGAATGCGAATGGCGGTCTGACCTCTTTTTATGGTGATTTAAGTATGTACGATACGGAAATCATGGAGAAGCTGACAAAAGAAAGTGGTCCCGCCTTTGGAGGTGTGGTTACTAAATACTTTAATGCGAAGTTCGGTGTATCCGGACAATTGCTTTACGGGAATTTAAAAGGAACCAATACAACCAAAATTTCCTTCAAGGCAAGTTTTGTGGAGTATAACATCCAGTTCAGGGTCAACTTTGTTAAATTATTTTCGCCTTACAGCCTCTCAAAATTTGGGATAGAAGCTTATGGGGGGGCCGGCCAGTTTGTTTTTAAATCAACAAAATACGACCTGAGTCACAGCGATCCTGATACCGATGTTCAGAATACAGGTACACCAGAATTTGTCTATTTCGCCGGAATGGGTGCTTCATACAAGATAAACGATATGTTCGGTGTAACGTTTGATGTGTCTATGCGTCAGGCTCAGAATGATAAACTGGACGATTATGTCAAGAACAAGAATTTTGATTATTATTCTTATACGAATATAGGAATAACCTACCAGATTCAGAGCAATAACAAGAAGTCTTATGGAAGAAGGCCTACCAATACACGTGGCCGTATGCCCGGTTGGTTACCTATGCGTAAACGACGCTAATTAGTCGCATAACAATTGTTTAACAAACTATCTAAGAAGTTTCGAAATCAGAATTTATACCTTAGCCCGGTAAAACAGGAAAAATAATATGGATGGTAACTGAAATCCCCGTCCTTATTCATTGGATTTAAGGAATACTTGAAAACAGGTTCCAGATCGACCGAAAATTTCTTCGAAATCAAATATTCTATCCCCATTCCTAGAGTTGAATTAAAAATGATATTGTTCAAATTAGAAGCACTACCTATAGAATATTTATCGCTGTTTACCTGCAGATACGTATTGTTCCTGAGAAGATAAGAAGGTGTCAAGCCACCTGCAAGACTTATTGAGAGCTTTTTATTAATGATTTTATACCTGATCATAAAAGGGACTTCAAAAAGATCGATGTTCTGAATTACTTTTACATTATTCAGGTTGGGCGATGTTATCGTGTCTTTTGGAGAATCAAATTTTTTAATATTGTCAGGTACTTTTTCATACGCAACATTTATATTTCCTGTTGAGGTTCTGATAGCGTATAAAAGGTATTCGCCCTGCTCCTGTTTAAAATTCAGTGCATCGTTGTTTACCTGTCCGATTCTTGAAAAATAGAGTCCCGATTGGATACTCAATCGATTACTCATTCCATAGCTAAGGTCCAAACCTCCCGCATAAGATAACAATGCATCTTCCGAATGATTCAATTGCGATTCTGTGTCAGTCGTTCCATTATGCTGGGTTCCGGTATAATTAGTACTGATATCGCGGTAGGAAACAACTGGAGCCAATTGTGCTCCCAGGCTCCATTTAGAACTGTTTTTGTTTTTACTCAATGGTTCATAATCACTTTCATTGAAAGGATTATACGGATTTGATTCGTTTATAGCAATGTTTTCATTGGTGACAGATTTCTGGCCAATTTCCTGTATGATTTCAGGATTTGAAAAATCGGTTTTCTTTACTGGAATTTGAGCAATTGAGAAAGGGGTGTCTATCTTA
The DNA here is from genome assembly GCA_963764475.1 of uncultured Bacteroidales bacterium. Lineage (GTDB taxonomy): Bacteria > Bacteroidota > Bacteroidia > Bacteroidales > JAADJA01 > JAADJA01. The sequence continues at coordinate 20,721 of CAVXTE010000118.1, read as the reverse complement.
ATTTCAGAAGGCTTTTTATCGCTGACTGCTACTTCAGTATTTTGTTTGGTTAAGGCTGTAAAATTATCATTGTTATTATTGATCACAATTTGGGGAAGGTTTTTTTGCTTTACCGGATGAACCTGATCTTTAGCTGCCTTCTCAGTTTGTTTAGCAACCGTCTTCTCTGGAATAATATTTTCTTCTTTGGTTTGTGGAACTGCTTGCTGATGATCGATTTGGAAATTTTCTTTTCCGTTATCAACCATTACAGGCTTTTCTTCTGAATGATAAGTTGCATAAAAATAACCCGCTCCAAAAGCAAGGATGATCAGAACTGAAGCTGCAGCGAGTCGAAAATAAAACAACCGTTTGCTCCGGCTTGCCCGGTCAAGGTCATGTTCAAGCCGTTCCCATGCATGCACAGGTGGTTTGGCTCTGAATCCTTTCAGGCCCTGTTTGAATAACAAATCAATATTTCGTTTCTCTTCCGTCATCAAGCATCCTTTGCAGGAGTGAAATAATATTTTTTAACCTTATTTTGTAAAATATACCTTGCCCGAGCAAGGTTTGATTTGGAGGTTCCTTCCGAAATCCCCATCATTACGCTTATTTCTTTGTGCGAATAACCTTCAATCGCATACAGGTTGAAAACCATCCTGTACTGCGGTGTCAATTCTCTGATCAATTTTACCAGGTCTTGTGCAGAAAGATCCTGAAGTGCATTTTCCGGTCCGATATCCTCATTTTCCGGCGGATCATCCATCAATACATACAACTGATTATGTTTCCGGTATTTCTCAAGGGCCGTATTTACCATTATCTTTCTGATCCAGCCTGCCAAAGAACCTGTGTGTTTATACTGATCAATTTTCTGAAAGATTTTTATAAATCCTTCATGCAGTGTATCCTCAGCTTCAGTATAATCCTTCGAATAATACAGGCACACACCAAACATTTCTTCCCCAAACAGGTCGAACAATTTTCCCTGTGCTTTCCTGTTTCCCGAAAGACAGCCTTCCAGTATAGTGTCTATATCAGCCTGATCCAATGGTTTTACCGAATGTTTAAGATTACCAGTAAAACCACTAATTTACTAAAAAATTGTATCTGTATCATTCAGGATATTTATTAGATGAACAATATTGAAAATTAGTTGCGTTTAAAAAATTTTTCAGAAATATATTTCAGACGCAACCGATTAAATCATTTTATCATCATTTATTAAATGTGAGTTTTGAATTAAGAAAAAGAACAAAAAAGATGAAATCGATTTACAAATTAGCAAGCCGGTTGAAAAAATTGCCACTCAAAAAAGTCGATCCCAATGTTGTATTATTATTGCTGGTCATCGTGTTTTTTGTGTTGTTATTTGCTGCTGAAAATGTTGTGAAACTTACACTTTTACCCAATTGAGATAAGTTTAATCCAAATATAAAAGTTTTCTTCATTGAGAAAGCGCTTGTGTACGCAGGCGCTTTTTTTTTGCGAAAAATTGAATAAGGACAACCCTTTTTGAAATAGTCACTCGAGATTAATCTATTAGAGAATGTTATTCGGAAAAATTTCCAGAAAATTATAGGTTCAAATGAAACAAACTTGCATTTATCGGTTTTTTAAGTAAATTTGGAAGCCTGTCAAACGAACATTTTTTACAACTGAAATTATGGAATATTTAATATTGAAAACCGAGGTATCAGAAGGAATTGCTCTTGTTACAATCAATCGTCCCGAAGCCTTAAACGCGTTGAATACGCGCTTTTTTCAGGAGATGGATGATGTCATAGAATCGGTTTCTAAAATGCCTGATGTAAAGGTAATGGTAATAACCGGAATGGGTAAGGCTTTTGTTGCCGGAGCTGACATTGCAGAAATGGTCAATAAAAATCCGGAAGAAGGAAGTGCTTTTTCGAGGATAGGCCAACATACGTTTCGCAGCCTCGAATTATTGGAAATTCCTGTTATTGCTGCCATCAATGGATTTGCTCTTGGCGGTGGGCTGGAGCTCGCCATGGGCTGCGATTTCAGAATTGCCAGTTCAAAGGCAAAATTTGGACAACCGGAAGTGAATCTGGGTTTGATTCCCGGATATGCAGCTACGCAGCGGCTTTCGAGACTGACGGGTCTCGGAAATGCACTCTATTTGCTGACTACCGCCGAAATGATCGGTGCCGAAGAGGCTTTGCGCATCGGGTTGATACAGAAAATTGTCGAGCCGGAACAATTGATGGACGAAGTAATGAAAATAGCAGCAACTATAATTTCCAAAGGACCGGAAGCGGTGAAAAAGGTGAAAAAAGTCACCCGTCAGGGTTTTCTAATGGATTTTGAAAAGGGTTGCGAACTGGAAGCGGAACAATTCGGGACACTGTTTGGAAAAGGAAGCGAAGGAGAAGAAGGCATGAAAGCCTTCCTGGAAAAAAGAAAACCCGGATGGCAGAAAGGTTAAAAATAAAATGGATATGGATAACTAAATGAATATGTTTAAGATAAAAACAGAAAAATGAATTACGACGAAAGATTACAGAATGTATCGGTTTTGGGAGCAGCCGGTAAAATGGGCAGCGGAATTTTACTGCTTACGGCCGTTGAAATGGCCGACCTGAGCCTGAAACCGGAAAACAAGGGAAAAACGTTTTGCCTCAACGCAATCGACGTTTCGCAGGAAGGATTAGCCGGGCTTATGAAATACCTGAAGGGCCAGGTTATGAAAATCGCTGAGAAAAAAACAGTTCAATTGCGTAAGCTTTATGCTGACCGGAATGATCTCATCGAAAATGAAGATATTATTCAGGAATATGTTTTTGATGTGATGAACATTGTTCGACCGGTTACGGCCATCGAAGCTGCTTATGAGTCAAAGCTGGTATTTGAAGCGATCATTGAAAATCTGGATCTGAAGAAAAAGCTGTTGTCACAAATCAATACTAATAACAGCAGTAAACCCTGGTTCTTTTCAAATACATCTTCCATCCCGATCCACGTGCTGAATGATGGAGCAAAACTGGATGGCCGGATTTTGGGTTTCCATTTTTATAATCCTCCTGCTGTTCAGCGGCTGGTGGAATTGATAACCATCAGATCCAACCCTCCTGAAATGGTTGATTTTGCAAATACGTTTGCCCGGAATCTCCGCAAGGTAGTTGTGCCTTCAAACGATTTTGCAGGTTTTATCGGAAACGGGCATTTTATGCGGGATGCATTGCATGCGATTCATGAGGTGGAAAAACTTACAAAAGAAATGCCTTTCCCCGAAGCTTTGTATATGATCAATAAAGTAACCCAGGACTTTCTTGTACGGCCAATGGGTATTTTTCAGTTGATCGATTATGTGGGTATCGATGTGGTTCAGTTCATCATGAATGTAATGAACCCGTATTTGCCGGATGAAGAGTTGCACAGCGACTTGTTGGACAAAATGATGCAAATGGGAGTGAAGGGAGGTCAAAAATCAGATGGATCGCAAAAAGATGGTTTTCTGAAATATGAGAAAGGAAAACCTGTTGCTGTTTTTGATCCCGGGACAAAGAATTATGCCGATATTTCCGGTTTTCAGGAAAGGTGTGATACTAAGCTGGGCCCGTTGCCTACTTCCTGGAATCCATGGAAGAAAGTTAATTTCAGCAAAGGAAACAAGCAAGTTATGCTGGAATCTTATTTTAAAGACTTGAAAAAACTGGATTCTTTTGGAGCAAAACTGACAAAAAAATACCATTTGAGATCTGACGAAATCGGACGGTACCTTGTTTCATCCGGTGTTGCTAAATCGGCGGATGATGTAAATACTGTTATGCTTACAGGTTTTTACCATGCATATGGTCCGATCAATGATTTTATGAAAAACTAACAGCTTTTAAGATTGTTAAACATTAGAGAAATATTATGAACAAATTAAGGCGTAAAGTATATATGACTGCCGGTTACAACACGGTTTCGATGGGAACCGGCAGGAAAGAGTTCAATCCGAAAAAGGAACGTCCGGGTCTTGAATATTATATCAAAGAAGCCGGGCAGGGCACTTTAAAGAAAATCGGAGGTGCAAGAAATGTGGATGAAGGGGCTATCGGCAATTTTATGGCGGCCCGGTTCAATAAACAAGGGCATCTGGCAGGTTTTATCCCGTATATCGATGAGGAACTCCAGTATAAACCTTGCATCCGGACTGAAGGTGCCTGTGCTTCCGGAGCACTTTCACTGATGAGCGGCATGAAATCGGTGCTGGCTGAAACTGCTGAGGTTGTGCTCGCTGTTGGTGTTGAAGTTCAAAATACCATGAAAGCAATTTATGGTGCCGATGTTCTGGCCGGAGCAGGATGGTTTAAGAACAGGAAAAACGGTCATGCTTATTTTTTTCCTGGCCAGTTCAGCGACAGGGCAAAAGCATATTACGAAAAATACGGGATGGAATATGCCCGTAAAGGGATGAAACAATGGTTTGTAAATGCCATCGAAAATGCCCGGCTTTGTCCGACTGCCCAGGAGTATGAAAATAAAGTAGATGATCTGGGTGGCCTATATGATAGCATGACGCCTAACGGAAAATCATTTGTCGACAGTTTGAATGTACTGGATTGTTCCAAGGTTTCCGATGGCGCATCAGCTATTGCGATCATGTCAGAAGAAGGTCTTGAACGATGCGGAATTCAGAAAAATCAGGCTATACAAATTGTCGGTTATGGACAGGTTGAACGTAACCTGACCAATGATCCGCCGGACAAAACCGAACTAACTGCTATCAAAAAAGCCATCAAACAGGCATTTGAAATGGCCGGGATCACCAAAGATGATCTGGGAACGGCAGAAGTTCACGACTGTTTTTCCATCGCAGGAATCCTTACAACGGAAGCCCTCGGTTTTGCCGAATCCGGAAAAGGAGCCCAGTTTGTGGCCGAAGGAAATACTGCCCGAAATGGAAAAATTCCGATAAATACCACGGGCGGATTGATTGGATGGGGTCATCCAACCGGCGGCACAGGCGTTCACCAGGCCGTAACTATCTGGGAACAACTCACCGGAAATGCCGGAAAATCACAAATTGAAATTTCTAAAGACCGTCCCTATGGAATGACCATCAATATGGGGGGTGATGATGTGACGGTTGTGGCAATCGTTTATAAACGGGGAGATTTGTAATCAGCAGTTTTTGACATGTTCATCCGATGACTTAGTTTCTTCTCAGTGTAATTGAGTCATCGGATGAATTATTTCAGCGGGTCACGATCCTTCCCAATTGCCGGTTAATGTCTTTGCTGATCGTTTTTAAAGCTTTCTGTTTCTCAAGAAGCCCGCGAATTTCTTCATATCTTTCTTCCTCCTCAGCTTTTTTTATTTCTTCCTGGTTGTCGACTAATTGATGTTCTATTTTTTTGGCTTTGAACGATAAAACAGAATTAACCACTGCTTCTTTGAGTCGTGTTATTTCTGTACTCACCTCAATCCGGGCTACAATTTCCCAGTTATCACTTAGTTCATAGGGCGACGTCAGCAAATCAATAGCAGCAGATGACATTTTTTTATTTGTATGATTGATAAAGTATTTTTCGTCCGGAAGCTCTTCTTTTGATATGGATTCAAGATATTCATCAAAAATCTTCTGGTAAACCGGGTTGCTGAACTTTATATCATCGTCATTCAGATCGTTTACAATAAAATGAGCAACCTTAACGGGTATCTTTACCATATGTTTGTTTTCGTCCATTTCCTCAAACTCGATCTCTTCGCTTCCATAATTCAGCAATAACCTGATCACATCCCTTTCCTGGTACTCCGAGTTAAAAGGATCCGCTTCGATTTGCTGTTCTCCAGCTTGTTCAGTAATTCCCGGAAATTCCTCTGGTATTTCTTCACCCGTTTTTTGCCTGAATTTTTTCCGCAAGAGTTTGTTCAGCTCATTCATGAGTGTCTGTTCAGGCATATCCATCAGTACCGAACATTCCTTTACATAAACCGAGCGCGTGATCTGGTCAGGTATCAGGGAAATTGTATGAACAATATCCTTGATTAATCCGGCTTTTTTTACCGGATCGTTCTGTGCTTCTTTAAGCAGAATGTTTGTCTTGAACCGGATAAAGTCTTTTGCCTGAATGGTGATAAACTCTTCCACCTCAACGGATCTGTGATTTTTAACAAATGAATCGGGATCTTCTCCCTCGGGAAACATCACGATGCGGACATTCATTCCCTGCTCCAATATCATGTCGATGCCCCGGAAAGAGGCTTTCAAACCAGCTTCATCCCCGTCGTATAAAATGGTGATATTCGGCGTATATCTTTTGATCAGCCGTATTTGATCGATTGTCAGGGAAGTTCCTGAAGAAGCTACAACATTTTCAAAACCGGCCTGGAACAATGAGATGACATCAGTGTAGCCTTCTACGAGGAAACAATTGTCTTTTTTGATGATGGCATTCCGGGCGAAATAAATACCATAAAGAACCTGACTTTTATTGTAGATATCCGATTCGGGTGAGTTGATGTACTTGGCTTTCTTTTCATCCGATTTTAAAATACGTCCGCCAAAACCGATCACCCTTCCCGAAAGATTATGAATTGGAAAAATTACCCTGCCGCTGAACCGGTCGAAACGATTTCCTTTACTGTCGATGGTAAGCCCCGAACCAATAAGGTATTCGGGTTTGTAACCATTCTCGATGGCATTTTTTGTAAACGCATCCCATCCTTCGGGGCTGTAGCCAAGCTGGAACTGTTCCATGATATGTTCCCGAAATTCCCGGTTTTTGAAATAGCTCAGCCCGATGGATTTTCCCTCTTCTGTGTTGAAAAGCTGGTCGGTAAAAAATTTCTGGGCAAAAGCAGAAACGGCAAAAAGGCTCTCTTTTTCATTTATTTCCTGGAGTTGCTCGGGTGTTTGTTCTTCTTCCTCAATTTCAACGTTGTATTTCTTTGCCAGGAATTTTAAGGCTTCGGGATAGGTGTAATGCTCGTGCTCCATCACAAAGTTCACTGAATTGCCTGCCTTGCCGCAACCGAAACATTTGTAAATTCCTTTGGCTGGCGAAACCGTGAAGGAAGGGGTTTTTTCATTGTGGAACGGACACAAACCGATGTAATTGACACCCCGTTTGCGAAGGGTCACAAAATCGCCGATCACCTCCTCAACGCGGGCGGTTTCAATGATGGTTTGTATGGTATCACGCGCAATCACAGGTTGTTTTTAGATTAGCGAAATTACTAAAAATAAAGACCTGTCAGGTAGACAATAACCCAACAGGTCCTATTCATATAAATGTATAAATCTATTCGATTATCATCTTTTTTGTTACACCATACTCTCCTGCTTTTACAGTATAAAAATAAACACCGGGGGTCAGCTTGCTGCCATCTACAGTTAGTTTATTTATACCTGGTTTTGCATCGGGCAGATTTTTGTTGAACACTTTTTGTCCCATCATGTCGGAAATCTCAAGCATCAGCGGCGAAGCATCTTTTAAATAGACATCTATTTCCGTTGAATTACTAAATGGGTTTGGGAAATTCTGGCTGACATCATCCTCGGTTAAAGGATACTCTTCTTCATTTATTCCCGTCATTCCTTTAGGAACTTTCATGAACTGGATTTTATTCGTGACATATGGATGCTGGCTTCCCCAAACAGCAGTTCCCGGCTCATTATCCAACTGATAAACCAGATAATAATAGTCATCAGAATTTGCCGCACAGGAGGGATAAACACATTCGTCAAAAATATGAATCAAACCACTAGTTAAATCAAGAAAATCGTATGACCAAAAATTTTCGCCATTCTGAATAATAGCCGTTCTTTCCCAAAGATGCCTGTAATTTTTGACACCGTTATCATAAGTTTCAGTAACGGATGAAAAGACCAGAAACATCCTGTTCTGATTATCAATGATCAACTGAGGCATACTTGATAATCCAAGGTAATAAAATCCTATCTCATCCAAAAAATCGAGCTGGCCATTGCCATTAATATCCTGCGACCAGCCGATCAGGTTGTAATCCTGGATCAGTTCTGAGCCCGGATCGCCGTATGGGCTTAAGGCATTCATATCAGAGGAAAAAGGAGGCATATTTTCATTCCAGTAGCCAATTCCACCAACGAATGGGTACCAGTAGGTATTATCCGCATCCGCAGATACCCTGTTGATACCAAAGGCTACGTGGACCATGTCGTCGTTATCTATGACAGGGCTGAAAGCTCCATCGGCACAATAGAACGTATCGGTTGGAGTTCCGAAAGTCCACAAGGGATAAGGATGTTGCCAGATGACAGTTTTTTCAAATGATTGGCCGCCGTCTGTTGATTTCATCAGGAAAAGGTCGTACCAGGGACCACCGACGACAAATGCGACCACATCGCCTTTTGATTCGGCGAAAGCATAACTGTCGGCTTCAAAACCTGAATAATCCGAGGCAGTCATCCCGTCGAGAATTTCATTCTGTATTACCCAACTGGTACCGCCATCAATTGATAATGAATAGAGTAATGCGCCGTCAATTCCTTCATACGGAGTACCCCCGTGAGTAGTAGGTAGGGTTAATGCAAGTAAATGAACCCAGTCATAATTTTCACCACTTGTCATTACCCGGTTCCAAAGAATATAGGGTTGGCCTGCGGGGCCGGCGAAATTTTGAAAATTCCAAAGACCTGTTCCTTTGTTCGGTCGCGTTGAAATCAAAAGTCCGTTTCCGCTTGTATGCGCAACAATGATCTCACCGTTGTCTCCCCACCTGGTATAGGTAGGACGGTTAGTCGATACATTTTCAACACGCGTTTCGGGCCAGTCATCCCACTGGCTGCCGTCGTAATAGTTGTAGCCTGTTCCCCTGTCAGGAAACATTGTCTCCTCCATTCCCCTGGTCCACGTGGCACCAATAGTTCCGTCATCCCAATAGTAAATACGATTAGGGATACTTGCGTTGGACTGGTTATCATAACGGGTTTCACCGATTTGAGTCTCTTCGGGCCAGAATTCAGGGTTTGACCCGGGGATGATGTTTGTTCCGGCCTGATCAACTGAATTCGTCTGAATGGATTTTACAAAGGCCCGGTCGCGAAGTGATTTGGGAAGGATTGCCCTTTTCTGGCTAAACCCGGTTGCTGCTATGCTGACAAGCAGAAGAAAGAGTAAATGTTTTTTCATGATTAAGCAGTTTTAGATTGTAAAAATAATCATTTTAATAAAGAAAGAAAAATAGCCGGCAGAGAGCCTTCTCACAATTAAACATAAGTTATTACCTGACCACCATTTTCTTTGTAACAAATGAATCAGCTGATTTAACGGTATAGAAGTAAATTCCCGGATCAAGATTAACTGCGTCGATTTTTAGTGTAATCAACCCTTTTGCAGCATTTGCGATTGCTCTTTCGAAAACGGTTTGACCGGTCAGGTTGATGACTTCAAGCTTTACAGCAGTTGGTTTTCTTAAATTGATCTTGATTTCACAGGTACCATGAAAAGGATTGGGATAATTTTGGGAAACAGTGAATTCAGGTATTTCTTTTTTCGGCTGATTTATTCCAACAATTTCGTCTTTGGGGATTTTTACAAACTTGATAAAATTTTGACTATATTGAGGTTCTCCCGGACAATCCAATCCCGGTTCATTATCGCTCAGATATGACAGGTAAATAAAATCATCGGAATTGGCAGCACAGGACGGGAAAGCAAATTCATCGTAAAGCTGATCGGGGAGGTAATAATGATAAAATGGATCCCAGGACTGCCCATTGTTTTGGGATGCCCTGACCCATAAATGACGGTAATTTGTATTGCCGTTATCAAATGTTTCTGTTATTGAGGAATAAACGAGAAACAATCGGTTCAAATCATCGGCAATTAACTGAACCATGCTTGATACCCCCAGTGAATTGTAGAAACAAGTAGTTGGGGTATACGACTGATTTAAATAAGTTACCGTACTATCCCCATCCAGGTCCTGTGCCCAGCCGATCAGGCTTTCGTCAGGCACCAGTTCACTTTCGGGACCTCCTGTTGGATCAAGGGCATTTATATTCGAAGAAAACGTATTCATGGTTTCATCCCAGTAACCAACACCATCGGTCAGTTTGTAAAATTTCCAGTTATTATTTTGCGTATCAAAGTATGTTCTGACTATCCCGAAAGCTACATGTGCCATACCGTTCATGTCCAGTGCAACAGCAACCGAACCATCGCAACTGTAAAAGGTATCGGTTTGAAATGAGGGTGTTACCAAATCATACGGGTTGTCCCAGATGATTGTTTTCTGAAAGGTTTGACCGCCGTCATCCGATTTCATCAGGAACAAATCGCTTCTATACGAACCGACTACAAATGCAATGTGAATCCCTCCTGGTTCAGCAAATGCATAACAATCGGGTGAAAAACCTGTATAATCAGATGAATCCATACCCGGCAGAATTTGGTTCTGGATATCCCAGGTTTCACCACCGTCAGTTGACCGGGAATAAATAAGAGCTCCATCAAGGCCCTGGTAAACCGATCCACCGTTTGCAACCGGTGTAGTCAATGCAATTAAATAAATTAAATTGTGGTTTAAACCACCGGTAACCATACGTGGCCATAAAAGTGCCTCCTGGCCCGGAGGTCCCTGGAAAAGCGATTCGGTCCAGTCACCCGAACCTTTATTTATTCTTTTACTGAATAACAATCCAAAATTATTAACCCATGATAAATGAGCAACGATGAGTTCACCATTTTCACCCAGAGGCGTATAAGATGGCCATCCGGTCCGCTGGCTTTCGATCCTTGCTTCAGGACCGGGTTGCCAGGAAGTTCCGTCGAAATAGTTATAACCTGTTCCACGATCGGGATAGTTCGGATAATCTGTGCCTATCGTCCATACTGCCCCTATGGTACCGTCATCATACCGGTAAATCCTGTTTTGAGAAGAGGCGTTCGACTGGAGGTCATACCAGGTTATTCCGATTTGCTCCTCTTCAGGATCCAATAAAGAATTCCGGAGAACAGGGGATTGTGAAAATGAAAAATTAACCAGGAAAAACATTGCGATTATTAAACTAATTCGTTTCATGGGTTTGTATTTTTAATCGATGATCATCTTCATGGTAATACTTTTTTCACCGGCTTTTACGGTATAGAAGTAGGCTCCGGATGTTAATCCGTTTTTTGTAATTGTCAACTTATTCAAACCGGCTTTTCCCTGAAATAAACCCGAATCATAAACTTCCTGTCCCAGCATATTTTTAACCGTCAACTGGATTTCGGAAGGAATTTGTAGGTTCACCTTTATCGTGGTTGTTTCTGAGAGTGGATTGGGGAAATTCTGCGAAACAGTGAAATCAAGCATTTTTATTTTTCGGCTGATTTATTCCAACTATTTCGTCTTTGGGGATTTTTATGAATTTTAAATCGTTTTGTTCTTCATTTTCACTCGGAAAATTAAAAATCCCCGGTTCCATATCAACCTGAACAGTCAGATAAAGGAAATCATCTGAGTTAGCAGCACAGTCCGGAAAGGAAAATTCGTTCCAAATTGTCGAGGAATCGTTGACAAAAAAATGATAAAACGGACCCCATGTAAACCCTCCATCAGTAGATGACCTTGACCATAACCGGCGGTAATTCATTATGCCATTATCATAGCACTCAGTAACAGATGTAAAGAAAAGGAAGATGCGATTAAAATCATCGATAACTAGTTGAACCATACTGGAAATTCCATAATGTTGATATCCAAAATAGTCATCCAGGTAAGTAATGGCTCCATCTCCGTTTATATCCTGAGCCCATCCGATCAGATTATAATCGGGAATCAATTCGCTTTGGGGATCACCATATGGATTCAGGGCATTCGGATCGGATGAAAAAGCAGGCATCGTTTCGTTCCAGTAACCTACACCATCAGTATTTTTGTTAAATCGCCAGCTATGCTGGGTTTCATCGAAATAAGTTCTGACAATTCCAAAAGCAGTATGGGCCATTCCATTCTGGTCAAGTGATATAGCTAATGATCCGTCAACACAATAGAAAGTATCTTTAGCGACGACGGGTGTTATCGAATCGTACGGATGGTCCCAAATCAGAGTTTTTTCAAACGTCTGTCCATAATCGATGGATTTCATTAAAAACATATCCTGTGCATAAGAACCGACAACAAATGCAACAATATTATCTTTTGGTTCAGCAATAGCATAACAATCATAAACAAATCCTGTGTATTCCGTTGAATCCATTCCCGGAAGAATTTGATTCAGAATTTCCCAGGTTTCACCGCCGTCATTTGATAATGAATAAAGAAGGGCACCATCAAGACCATGATATGTAATTCCACCATGAGACACAGGTTCAGTCAAAGCCAACAGAAAAATCTTGTCATGATTGACACCACCGGTGACCATTCGGGGCCACAACAATGTTTCATGACCAGTTGGCCCATGAAACAATGTTTCATTCCACAGTCCTGTTCCCCGATTAACTCGTTTATTTATAAATAAACCTACATCGGTAGCAGGCCAGGCCAGATGGGAGACAATAATTTCGCCGGATTCACCTAAAGGAGCATATGAAGACCATCCGGATCGCTACTCTCAATTCGTCCAGTGGGGAAGGATAACCAGCTTTCACCATCAAAATAATTGTACCCAGTACCCCTGTCTGAATAATAGTAGGGTGTTAAACCCAGGTTCCAGGTAGTACCTATATCGCCATCATTATATGCATAAATACGATTTTGACATGAATTATTTGTTTGTAAATCCCAATACGAATATCCAATTAACTCTTCTTCATAATCGAAAATTGAATTGAAAATTGAAGGCGCTGTTCGGGGTTTTGAAAACATTTCCTGCTTCACAGTTTGAGTATTAAGAATTTTTGCAGGAACAGGCCTGTTTTGGGCAAAAAGAATAATTGTTACTGCCATTGCAGATAGCAAAATTACAATCCTTTTCATGGGTTGGAGGTATTAAGTTGCAGTAAAAATAAGAAATAATTGGCAAATAAAAAACCTGTCAGGTTAGAAAAACCTAACAGGTTTACCAAATCTTAGCTGGCTGTTTTATTCCACAACCATTTTCTTAGTTACTGAAGAACCTACCGCTTTTACAGTATAAAAATAGACTCCGGGAGTAAAGTCGCCCGCATCGAGCGTCACTTTGTTCATCCCGGGTTTTGCATTCTGAATGGTCCTAAAGAACATTCTTTGTCCGGTAGTATTTGTCACTTCAATATCAACATTTGCTTGTTTTTTCAGGTTTATAGCGATTTCGGTTGTTTGTTCGAACGGGTTGGGAAAATTCTGCGAAACATCGGCATCAGTAAGTCCGCTTTTGTGTTCCTGCACACCTACAAGTCCGACTTCCGCTTTGTTCACCTTCATAAAGACAATGTCATTGTTATCATACGGATGCTGAGCTCCCCAAACTGCATTGCCGGGTTCATTGTCTTTCTGGTAAAGTAAATAGACAAAGTCATCCGAATTGGCGGCACACGACGGATAAACGCATTCGTCAAAAATATGAATCAGTCCTGAAGTGAGGTCGTAGAAATCTCCCCATGTGACACCATCATCCAGCGATGGCCGGGCCCATAAATGCCGGTAATTGGCTACGCCATTATCATACGTTTCGGTGACGGAAGCAAAGATCAGTAAAAGTTTGTTATTCTGATCGTATGCAAGCTGAGGCATGCTTGATAAACCGAGGTAATAAGTGCCGATGTTTGTTGTAGCTGTTCCGACAAATGTGATTTGTCCGTCACCATCTACATCCTGAGTCCATCCTATCAGGTTGTAATTATCAACCAGTTCTGAACCCGGATCACCATAAGGGCTGAGTGCATTTTTGTTGTTCGAGAAAGCAGGCATGTTTTCATTCCAGTAACCGATGCCATCAACAAAGGGAAACCAGTAGGTTCCGCTGGCATCACCCAAAGCGCGGTTGATACCAAAAACTACATGCACCATATCATCATTGTCGATGATCAGGCTGCTTGCACCGTCGGCACAATAGAAGGTATCAGTAACGGTGGGAGTGTTCGGATCATAAAACGGATACGGATTTTCCCAGATCATTGTTTTTTCAAAAGTTTGTCCGCCATCGGTCGATTTCATGAGAAAAAGATCGGTCCAGCTCTCACCAACGACAAAGGCCAACACATCCCCTTTTGGCTCAGCCCAGGTATAGGTATCGGAAGAAAAACCATAATATTCGTTGGTGGTCATTCCGTCAAGAATTGTATTCTCGATATCCCAGGTTTGTCCACCGTCAGTAGATAATGAATATACCAGGGCGCCGTCAAGACCTTCATAAGGTGTGCCGCTGTATGCGATCGGTGCAGTCAATCCGAGAATGTGAACCCTGTTGTGATCGACCCCACTCGTAATCGACCGGTTCCAAAGCATATGATGGCCATCGGGTCCCAAAAGACCTGAAAAGTTCCAGTCTCCGGTTCCTTTATCCGGACGGCTGGCTATTTTCAATCCCATTGCTCCGGTATGTGAAACAACGATTTCTCCGTTTTCGCCTAAAGGTGAGTAGGAGGGCCAGCCTACTCTTTCATCCTCTATCCGTTCAGTTGGAATTGGTCCCCATGAATTTCCGTCAAAGTAGTTATAACCTGACCCGCGGTCATCGAAAAGGTCATCTTCCAGACCCTGTATCCAGGTAGCACCGATGGTTCCGTCAGTATACAAATAAATCCTGTTTTGCATGCTTGCATTCGACTGGTCGTCATAACGGGTGAGTCCAACCGGCGTTTCTTCAGGATCAAATGCGGTTGATTTCATCATTGAACTTGAATTTCCGGTGAAAGCATTTGCTTCCGCCTGCGGATTGGGTTTTATAACAGCAATATTTCGAAATGTTTTGCTGACTTCAGGATGATTTTGGGTAAATCCCTGAATAATGAGCACGATTGAGAAGAGAACTGTAAAAGTTTTTTTCATGGTACTAAATTTTAAGTTGATGTTTTATCTGTTGATCTAACAAAGTTAAAAAAATAATGTTTGTAAAGCTGAATTTCAAAGATTTAAAATTTACCAAAATAAAAAAGCCCCCATTAAGGAGGCTTTCTT
This sequence comes from uncultured Bacteroidales bacterium, assembly GCA_963764475.1. Taxonomy (GTDB): domain Bacteria; phylum Bacteroidota; class Bacteroidia; order Bacteroidales; family JAADJA01; genus JAADJA01. The sequence continues at coordinate 5,721 of CAVXTE010000118.1, read as the reverse complement.
AATAAATAGATTCCTGATAAATATTATTTCACCATCATCTTTTTGCTTACGGCTGCATCACCAGCTTTTACGGTATAAAAATAAATACCTGAAGAAAGCTTGCTTCCGTCGATAGTAATCTGGCTCAAACCTTGTCCGACAAATCCGGCATCTTTCGTATAAACAACCTGTCCCATCATGTTGGAGATTTCAAGAGAGAGGTTGCAGGCTTTCCTAACATTTACGCTAACAACAGAAGAAGTGCTGAACGGATTGGGTGAGTTCTGACTAACATCATATGATTTTATTGCGTCGTTTTCTTTCACCTTAGTTGTGATAAGATCGCTCTTCAATACTTTCATAAACTGGATCTTGTTTTCTCCATATGGATCCAAATCACCTCTTACTGCAAGGCCGGGTTCATTATCGAGCTGATAAAGAAGGTAAAAATAGTCATCGCTGTAAACGGCAGTAGATGGGAAAACGCACTCATCGAAAATATGGATAAGTTCGGAAGTGAGATCATAAAAATCACCCCAGGTTTCACCCAGGTCATTTGATCCGCGTGCCCACAGGTGGCGGTAATCCTGAGTTCCATTATTATAGCCTTCCGTTAGATCAGCAGAAACCACAAAAACCCGATTCTGATCATCGACTACAATTTGCGGCATACTGCAAGCACCAACATAATAAAGACCACCCTCGCCTAAAATATCCCAGGTTCCGTTTCCATTTAAATCCTGGGGATAATCGATCAGGCTGTAGTCGTCTACAAGTTCAGTTCCTGCTTCGCCATAAGGATTCAGCGAATTCAAACCGCTTGAAAATACGGGCCTTGTTTCGTTCCAGTAACCAACGCCTCCAACCAGCGGGAAGTAATACGATGTAGTAGCATCAGCAACAGCCCTGTTGATACCAAAAGCAACATGGACCATACCGGTTTGATCAATTGCCAGCGCATGGTCGCCATCCGCACAATAGAAGGTATCAGTCGGCGTTCCTAAAACCCATAGAGGATAAGGGCATGTCCAGATCAGCGTTTTTGTCCAGGTATCACCGCCATCGGTTGATTTCAGCAATCCGAGGTCGGCAAAATTATCACCCCAGAGAATGGCCACTGTATTGTCCCTTGCCTGAACTTCGTAAATATCAGCAGTGATCCCATTGTAATAATTTGAGTTGATTTCATCGGGGAGATAGCCGTCAACATCCCAGGTGGCACCACCATCGGATGATCTGCTATACAACAGGGCACCGTCCATTCCCTGGTACACGACTCCTCCGTTTGCTACAGGCATCGTGATCGAAATGACATGCAGCACTGAATTATTTACACCAGCTGTTGCGCATCTTGGCCATAAATATTCAGCCAGTGGCTCGGGGCTGTGTAAAATATTGGATGTCCAGGCACCGGTACCTTTGGTAGCTCTGCTATAAATTGCAAGACCACCAACTGCAGCACCAGAATAATGGGCTACATTTATTTCCCCGCCTTCACCCCAGGCAGCATAAGCCGGCCAGCCTGTACGGTCGCTTTCGATACGGGCAGTTGGAAAGGGACCCCAACTATTTCCATCGAAATAATTGTAACCGGTTCCCCTGTCTGCAAAAGCATCATAATCGACACCGAAGGTATAGGTAGCTCCAATGGTACCATCAGCATATACTGCCAACCTGGTTTCCATACCTGAATTGGTTTGCAAATCGTACCATGTGGTACCTGCTACTTCTTCTTCAGGTGGCCACAATGCTTTGTTTGCCGGTAATGCATCGTGTGAAAAATTCATTGTTTCAGCGGTAGGCTTTTCCATTTTAACAGCCATGTTCCGCATACTGTTTGGTACAGTTAGTTTCGTTTGTGAATATCCACAGAAACCAATACTGACCACTAATGCCAAAAGTAAAATTCTCTTCATAATCTTAGAATTAAGTTAAACATTAATATTAATAAAGGATATTATTTTTATGTTCTCTATATTTTTAAAAACAACTAAATTACAAAAATTTTATGAGATAATCGTACTCTTAAAACTTTTTGCGGTTTCAAATCCTTTGTCAAATGCAATAAGATTGATCCGGATTATATCTTCATCTTTGGATTTGAAATGTTCTCTAATCGCTTCCCTGAGTATTTCTTTTCCCAACCCGATAAAAGGAGCTGCAGCACCTAGTATTACCATATTGGCTGATCTTTTTGAACCAATATCGAGCGCGATTTTATCGGCATCAAGTATAATGTGATTGGGAAGTTGGCTTATTTCGTTTAGTACTTCATTTATATCCGGGTAATTATTAATGTTGACATAAGGCTTGGAATTGGTAATGAGCCATCCGTCGACAATTAGCATCGGCAAATATCTCAGCGATTCCATTGGCTCGACAGAAATAATGACATCGGCATCTCCTTCAGGGATTAAATCAGAAGCGATGGGTTTGTCGGATATGCGCAAATCAGAATGGACATCACCACCACGCTGGCTCATACCATGGACTTCTGCTTGTTTTAAATACAATCCGGAATTTACTGCAGCTTTTCCGATAACGGCTGCTATTGACAGGATTCCCTGACCACCAACACCTGCTAAAATGATATCTTTTTTCATTCAGAATATTTGGTTACTTTCTTACGTATTTTCTACCTCTGCTAATTTTTGTTTTTTCTTCTCCCTGATCCTTTTTGCAGCTGTCTGCAAACATTCACGACGTGGGATGATTACCGAAACCCCCTCATAATTGATCTCATCTTTAAATACCTGCATATTTTCAAGATGATATTTCGGAGACGGATCGATCACTTTTATATGATCTTTATCAACACCCAGCGCTTCGCAAATATTTTCAAGTTTACCCGTAGCCGAAGATTTTTGTCCTCCGGTCATGGCAACCGTTGCATTATCAAGGATTACAACCGTGACCGGCGATTTGTCATTCACTGCATCCAAAAGTCCCGTCATCCCCGAATGTGTAAAAGTAGAATCCCCGATGACCGCTACTGCGGGAGTAAGACCTGCATCGGCGGCTCCCTTTGCCATAGTGATAGACGCTCCCATATCCACACATGAATTAATGGCTTCGAACGGTTCAAGTGCACCGAGTGTATAACATCCGATGTCAGAAAATACCCGTCCCTTGCTGTATTTATCCAATGCTTCATTCAGTGCATTGTACGAATAGATGTGCGGACAACCTTTGCATAGCTTGGGAGGCCTTCCTTTGACAATTTCGGGTAAGGGGATTGTCGGTTTTACATCCATTCCCAACGCTTTTCTGACTTTTATTGGATTGAGTTCGCCGTCTCGCTGTATTGTGCCGTCAAGTCTTCCTTTCACTTTTTTCCCTAATCCAAAAAAACTGGTGATCATTTCTTCCACCATTGGAAACCCGTCTTCGAGAACCAGAATTTGCTCACATGTGTTGTATAGTTTCGATAGCAATTTTTTCGGAAGCGGATAATGACCTAATTTTATGAACGGATATGGCACATTCCGGTCGGGAAAATTTTCAAGCAAATAGTTGTGTGCAATGCCGCAGGCGATGATCCCAAGATTTTTATCAGTTCCATCGAAAAATTGATTGAATCCTGAATCTTCTGCCGCTTCTTCGAATAAATCCTGTTTTTTCAGCAATGTCTGGAACTGACGTCTTGCATTTGCTGGTAAAAGAATATATTGTTTCGGATTTTCCGGTAGGTGAACATTATTGGGTTCTTTTCGTTCTTTCAGCACTACACCGGCCCTGGAATGAGCAAGCCGTGTAGTAATCCGCATGAGAACCGGTATACTGAATTTTTCCGAAATCTCAAAAGCATAGTGAACCATGTCGTAAGCTTCCTGCTGATTGGAGGGGGCCAGGATCGGTATCATGGCAAATTTCCCAAAGAAGCGCGAATCCTGTTCGTTTTGCGATGAATGCATTGACGGATCATCGGCAGCTACGACAACCAATCCTCCATTTGCCCCGGTAACGGCAGCATTGACAAATGCATCGGCAGCAACGTTTAATCCCACGTGTTTCATACACACCATGGCGCGTTTACCGGCATACGACATTCCCAAAGCTGCTTCCATGGCTGTTTTTTCATTTGTCGCCCAGCCCGACCGGATATTTTTTTCATTGGCTTCTTTCGAAGACATTACATATTCCATGATCTCTGTCGATGGTGTTCCGGGATAGGCATATATTCCTGATATTCCGGCATCGATGGCTCCCTTTGCAATGGCTTCGTCCCCCAATAGCAATAACTTTTCCATAAAATTTATTTTACCGTCTGGATTTTTACTTCAAGTGTCAACAAAGTTATTTATTAATTTGGTATTTCAAAACATTTAGCCAATCAAAATCATCTCTGATATATTCGTCCTATTATTGTATTGTGGCTATTTTTGCAGAATTTACGGATCAATCATGAATTATCTGGCACATCTATATCTTTCGGGAGAAAATGAAGCGATCATAACCGGCAACTTTATTGCGGATCATGTAAAAGGAAATGAAATTCATAAGTTCGGCGAAGCGATCCGGAACGGCATTTATCTCCATCGCAAAATTGATCATTTTACCGATACTCACCCTTTGTTTTTGCAGAGTAAAGCCAGGCTGGCAGAAAAATACCGTAAATATTCAGGTGTGATCGTTGATATGTTTTATGATCATTTTCTTTCGGCTGGCTGGAAAGATTATTCAGACGAACCGCTTGAAGCCTTTACAAACAGAATGTTTACGATCATCCGGAAGCAATATGCCTACCTTCCTTTAAAAACACAGCGGATTATTCATTTCATGGCAAACGACAACTGGCTTGCAGGTTATGCGAAGTTCGGGGGGCTTGCACGTGCACTCAACGGTATGGCCATGCGTACTCCTTTTGAATCGGGAATGGAAAATGCCGTTCATGATTTGCAAAAAGATTATGAATTATACAAACAGGAATTTCAAGGGTTCTTCCCGCAGATAAAGGTTTATTCAAAAGAGGAACTTAATAAGTTAGGTTTATAAAAACAAGTTAATAAAACAGCATCTATTCAATTTCGCTAAGCTTCGTAACCACTCTCTTTACAACGATTTCCTGCTGATCGATTTCCGCTTTCTTATTCTCCTGTTTCTTTTCATTTTTTTCTATTTCCAGGTTAAGTTCTTTGATGTTTGACTGGTATTCGACTATTTTTTTCTGGTCTTTCTCGAGGCTGTTTTCAACATTTCTTTTCTCTTTTTGTAAATCTTTCAGTTGATCTTTGGCCTGATCCTTCAAATCAGGTTCATTGGAAAGTGTTCTGATCGTCTCATTTTTTTGATTAATTTCGGCCGTTATCCGTGCATTTTCATTTTGGTTTGTAGCGATTGCATCCTCCGTGTTTTTAATGTTCTGCTCATTTACCTTTATTTCTTTATGAAATTTTTCATTCTCCTTCGCTAAATCCTTGAACTCTTTATTCAGATCCTTTAACTTCTTTTCTGCATCCTGCAATTCTATATTCACCGCATATTTGTATTGATCAAGACCAAAATTCTTAAGAAAACTTTTGATCCCGAAATAGGTATTTTCTTTGTCCAGGTTTTTATTATTATCGTTGTAAGCAAAGAAAGAACTGTCTATTTCGAAAAAAGCCGCCACTTTTACCGCCGAATCTGTCTTTAGCAATATGCTGTAAATATTGAACGGATGTCCGTATATCTCCGGAATTTGAGTCCCGGCAACACTGATTTCATTGTCCCTGGTTTCTACTTTTGATTTGGTGTTTTGCC
>CAVXTE010000117.1:0-6186 GCA_963764475.1 uncultured Bacteroidales bacterium | reverse complement strand
GATAATGTACTCCCAGATAAATCCTGCTGTAGGATATGAATGCCGCCCAAACAAACAGGATTACCGGAAAATATTTTATTCTTTCTTTAAATAGAATAGTAAGAAAGGTAGCCAATGCAAAAAAATTGGATGCATGGGATGATACAAAGCCGAACTGCCCTCCGCATTTATCCCTTACTAAATGAACCAATCCTTCTAAACCCGGTTCATGACATGGCCGTAACCGCATGACAACATTTTTAATTAAATGGGAACTTAACTGGTCGCTCAATGTGATCAGGATGGCTGCAAAAATCAGAATGATCCAGGTTTGCTTTTTATAATGTCGTATCAAAAGGTACAGAAAGAAAACATATACCGGAATCCATATCAGCTTATCGCTGGCCCAGTACATGATGAAATCCCAAAACCCATTATGCTTTCCATTGAAAAACAGAAAAAGTTGTGTGTCCCAGTTATTTAATTTTTCGATCAAAAAAAGACAGGATTTATCATTCGTTTAACATCATCCAAAGCATATCCTTTAGTTTCATCAAACCTGTATTGGCAACAGAAGAAATAAAAACACTGGGCATATCCGGAAGTTCTTTTTTTATTTCTTTTTGTAATTCTGCATCAGCAAGATCTGCCTTGGTGACAGCAAGGATTTTTGATTTGTCAAGCAATTCGGGATTGTATTCTTTCAGTTCATTTAAAAGGATCTGATATTCTTTTCGTATATCATTACTATCAACAGGAATTGTAAAAAGCAGGACGGAATTCCGTTCGATATGCCGAAGGAACCTCAATCCAAGTCCTTTTCCTTCATGTGCACCTTCTATAATTCCAGGAATATCCGCCATGATAAACGAACGGTTGTCACGGTAGCCGACCATTCCAAGATTGGGGGTCAATGTGGTGAAGGGATAATCTGCAATTTCAGGTTTAGCCGCCGAAATAACCGAAAGCAGTGTTGACTTGCCCGCATTGGGGAAGCCAACAAGTCCAACGTCAGCCAGCAATTTCAACTCGAGAATATGCCACTCTTCTTTTCCTGGTTCACCGGGTTGAGCATAACGCGGCGTTCTGTTGGTCGAGGATTTGAAATGATCGTTACCGAGTCCTCCGCGGCCGCCTTTAACAAGTATACTTGTTTGATCGTGTTCTGTAATTTCAAATTCTGCTTCACCAGTGTCGGCATTTTTAGCGATAGTACCGAGTGGGACTTCAAGAATGACATCCTTACCGTTGGCACCTGTTTTCAGATTTTTGGAACCTCCAACTCCATCCAAAGCTTTAACATGCTTGGTGTATTTGAGGTGAAGAAGCGTCCAGAGTTGCCGATTGCCTTTCAGAATAATATGACCACCCCGTCCGCCGTCACCACCGTCCGGGCCACCTTTGGGAATTCCCCTTGTCCTGAGAAAATGAGCGGAGCCAGCGCCACCTTTCCCTGACCTGCAATTGATCTTGACATAATCGACAAAGTTTGGATTGCTCATTTTGATTCAACCTGATTTCATTCACTAATTTTATAAATATGCGGCAGGTTCCGGCCGTGCCGGTTATAATCCAGCCCATAACCAATAATGAAATCATTCGGAATTGTCATTCCTACATAGTCGATTTCATAACTCATCTGAAACGCATCGGGCTTAAATAGCAGCGTAGCGATTTTAACCTCTTTCGCCTCCAGTTTTCTGAGTTTTTCGGTTGTTACTCCCATCGTCAGTCCGGTATCAATAATGTCTTCGAGAATCACTACTGTCCGATATGTTACCAGTTCATCCAGACCGATCAGTTCGCGAACGACATGATTCGATTGCGTTCCAATATAGGAGGATAATTTTACAAAGGATATTTCACAGGGAATGGTAAGTTTTTTAAACAGATCGGCAGCAAAAATAAAAGCTCCGTTCAATACAACTAAAAACAACGGGTTTTTGCCTTTCATGTCCTTATTGATCCGTTCGGCCAATGTTGTCACCGTTGCATCGATTTTTTGTGCATCGATGAATTTAACAAATTCTTTATCGTGAACGATTACTGATTCCATAAAGTCAAGTGTTATTGGTTCTACAAATATACAACCATTGAATGACCAGGGCTTAAAAATTGTAAATTTGCAGCCAGATTCTAAATCTAAGCATTTATGGAGCCAAAGGTAAGTATAATCATGGGCAGTACATCCGATTATTCGGTAATGGAAGCTGCAGCAAAGTTTTTGGATGAAATGGAAATCCCGTTTGAGGTCAATGCGCTTTCGGCCCACCGGACACCCGACAAGGTTGAAGAATTTGCAAAAACGGCGCATCAAAGAGGAATAAAGGTAATAATTGCGGGAGCCGGTATGGCAGCTCACTTACCGGGTGTGATTGCCGCCATGACACATCTGCCGGTGATCGGTGTTCCGATAAAAGCCACCCTCGAAGGCCTGGATTCGCTGTTAGCGATCGTTCAGATGCCTCCCGGAATTCCTGTCGCAACTGTCGGGATAAACAATGCGTTGAATGCTGCTATTCTGGCAGCGCAGATACTTGGCGTTGAGGATGAGGCGATAAAAGAAAAAAACATCGGATATAAACAAAAGCTGAAAGGTAAAATTGTTAAAGCCAACGAAGACCTGTCAAAGATCACCTTCAAATTCAAAGTGAATTAATCAGTCAGTTTTTTCATTTCCATCAATCGGATAATAGAGGCAATGATCTCTTCATCGGTCATGGATTGACGGTTAAAAATGACATCAAAAACCGAATCATCGGTTTTATGACCTACAAAACTATCGATCAAAAACTTTCGTTCGCGGTCGATTTCATGAATGTAGTGAAGCGCCTCCTCCTCAGTTTTATGATAGTTTTTTATGATTCGTTCTACCCTCCATTCGATGGGAGCAATCAATTTGATGTGGAGTGAATGCGGATTGTCATGTGCAAAAGCAACACCGCCCCTGCCGACAATAATAACATGACCTGATTGGGCCATGGAACGAATCACTTCCCGTATGGTTTTCCGGATTTGTATATCACTTTTATAATAACGCGCTGACATAGCACCCACAATTTCATCCATCACCGACTTGTGTTTCGAGTGAAATACGTATTCGATTCGCGATGGGCTTAATTGTAAAGCTTTGGCCGATTTTTCGAGGATCACTTTGTTGATCCAGGACCATTGTTTGTTTTTGCCTGATGCCTTGTTCCTGAAATTCAATTCGGTCATAAGTTTTTGTGCAATGCCGTTGGCCATGCACCCGAAATTGCGTGATATGGAAATGTACGGACCAGTTTCGACAAGAACCGGCTTTTCATCACGGCTGATCTCCCTGAAGTATTTGTCAAAAACATTTGGAAATGCATTGCTTTTAAGAGTGATTTGCGGATTCATAATCCCCTCCTTTTTTGAATATATACAAATATACTATATATAACAGTCATTTCAAAATTTATTGTTCCTTTTTTATCTTGAGGGTGACAGTGTATTATTTGTAATTTTGTGAATCAGTGATTTAATGGGTCATAATCAATAGTAAAAAATGTATAAACCCAATCCACTTCGGGCACCTAAATATTATTTCAGCGATACATCGTTCAACAAGCTGATGAAACGGAGGATTTACCATGTCCTCCTGATCTCCAGCTCGTACGATGCATTTATTCTGGAGGATGACGGCCGGATTGACGAACAGATCTTTAATGAATATGTTTCGTTAAATCTCCGCTATCCACCGCAATTTATTATTGCCAATTCAGAGAAGGATGCCTTCGCAAAGCTTGAAGGAGAAAGTATTGACCTGATCATTACCATGCTGAGTGTCGATAAATCGGACACATTCGACCTTGCAAAAAAAATAAAAGTCCGCTATCCTGAAAAGCCTATTGTGGTTTTGACTCCATTCTCCAGAAGTATCAGCCTAAAGGTTAGTCAGGATGACATGACAGCCATCGACTATATCTTCAGCTGGCTGGGCAATGCCGATATCCTCCTCGCTATCATCAAACTCATTGAGGATAAGATGAACGCAGAATATGATGTAAAAGAAGTAGGTGTACAATCAATCCTTCTCGTTGAGGATTCCGTTCGGTTTTATTCCAGCTATTTACCCAACATCTACAAAATCATTTTCAAACAGTCGCTGAAGTTTATGACAGAAGGTCTCAACGAACATCAGCAAATGCTGCGGATGCGGGGCAGGCCGAAAATTTTACTGGCAACGACATACGAAGAAGCAGTTAATTTTTACGAAAAGTATAAAGTGAACATGCTCGGAGTCATAACCGATATGAGCTATAAACGAAACGGTGAAGTTGATAAAACGGCGGGAATCAGCCTGTGTAAGATGATAAAAGAGGATGACCGTTTCATGCCGCTGCTGCTTCAATCGTCGGATGCGGAAAGTGAAAAGATAGCGAAAGAAATCAAAGTCGGATTTATCAACAAGCATTCGAAAGCGCTCTCAATGGAATTGCGGAATTTCATATTCGAGTATTTTGCTTTTGGTGATTTTGTTTTTATCGATCCGGAGAATGGGAGGGAACTGATGCGGGCATCCGATATGAAATCATTTCAGGAAATATTATTCCGTATTCCCGACCGCTCCCTTGAATATCATATTACCCGAAACCACTTTTCGAAATGGTTCCGTGCACGGGCTTTATTCCCCCTGGCCGATTTGATCAGGGATTTAAAGTTTCAGGATTTTAAGGACCTCGATGATGTGCGAAAATTCATGTTCGATGCCATTGCCAGTTTCCGGCTCAACAAAGCCCGGGGTGTCATCGCTGAATTTTACCGCGAGAGTTTTGATGAGTATTTTACCTTTACCCGCATCGGCAGCGGATCGATAGGAGGGAAGGCACGCGGACTGGCGTTCCTCGATTCACTCATCATGCGGAACAAAATCCTCGATAAATACAAGGACATTCTTGTTACCATTCCGCGAACTGTGGTAATATGTACCGATGTTTTCGATGAGTTTATGGAGGAAAACGGTTTATACAAATTTGCGCTTTCCGGTAATTATTCCGATCAGGAAATTCTGGATCATTTCATCGATGCACGACTGCCTTTTAGAATTCATGAAGACCTGTATGCGTTTATTTCGGTAATAAAAAATCCTGTAGCCATCCGTTCGTCCAGTATGCTCGAGGATTCCTACTACCAACCCTTCGCTGGTATCTATTCCACTTATATGATCCCGTGGGTAAAAGATAACGAGCGGCTGATGATCGATATGCTTTCGGATGCCATCAAAGGCGTATATGCATCTTCATTTTATAAAGACAGCAAGGCTTACATGGCAGCTACCCTCAATATCATGGATGAGGAAAAAATGGCCATCGTTCTTCAGGAAGTCTGTGGTGTACGCTATGACAACCGGTTTTATCCTGGTATTTCAGGTGTGGCACGATCCATCAATTTCTATCCGATTGAACCGGAAAAACCCGAAGACGGAATTGTGAATGTGGCATTGGGACTGGGCAAGTATATTGTCGATGGCGGAACGACGCTACGGTTTTCCCCGAAATATCCGAAGAAGATATTACAGCTTACTTCGGCTGAAATGGCGCTGCGTGAAACCCAAAAAACCTTTTATGCGCTTAACCTCGATTCGGCAAGCTTTAAGCCGTCTGTGGATGATGCGGTAAACCTGCTTAAGCTGAAGTTAAAAGATGCCGAAGCCGACGGTTCACTCAAACACATTGCCTCTACTTACGACCGCGAGAGCGATGTTTTGCGCGATGGTATCAGTCAGGAAGGACAGCGCGTCATCACGTTTGCCAATATTCTTCAGCACAATGTTTTTCCGCTTGCAGAGATCATCGGAACGGTACTTGAAATCGGCCAGAAGGAGATGAGCAAACCTGTAGAGATTGAGTTCGCCATCAACATAAATCGCCCGAAAAATGAGCCGAAAATTTTCAACCTGTTGCAGATTCGGCCCATTGTGGATAATAAGGAGGCAATAGATGTGAAGCTCGAAAATGTGAAAAAGGAAGAAAGCATAATCTATTCGACTTCGGCTTTGGGCAACGGAATTATCGAAACGATTTATGATTTTGTTTACCTGAAACCCGAATCATTCAATGCCTCCAAAAGCGCCCGGATCGCTATGGATGTGGGTAAGCTGAACGACGCCTTCCTGAAGCAGCGCAAAAACTATATTCTGGTTGGTCCCGGCAGGTGGGGCTCGACCGATCCCTGGTTGGG
>CAVXTE010000116.1:0-79273 GCA_963764475.1 uncultured Bacteroidales bacterium | reverse complement strand
AAATATTTATTACACCTTCGTTTAACGTATTGCTAATACGAATCTTTGGTATTGTATGAGTTGGTGAACGAAAAGGTCGCAGAGGAAAGTGAAAAAGTTGCACTGGATGCATGGAAAGTCCTGGGATGCCGTGATGCGGGCCGTGTCGATATCCGGTACGATCAACATGGAATTGCAAATTTTATTGAAGTCAATCCCCTCGCAGGTTTGCATCCTGAGCATTCGGATCTTCCCATCATTGCCACTAAAAAGGGGATTTCATATACTGAATTGATCAAAGCAATTATGGATTCTGCGGAACAAAACCGGTTGCACCGTGTAAATTATTAGTCAATAGCTGCTTTTAAAAGAAAATCAAATAGATGAAAAGAATTCTCATCCTTGTCAACAAAATAACGGAAGACCCAAATCCGGATGAACTTGACGTATTGGACCAAATGAAGGCAGTGGAAGAAGCGTTAACAATGCTTGGTCATGAATTTAACCGGGAATTTGTTGATCTTGATTTGTACCGGACCAAACAGGCAATTGAATCGTGGAAGCCTGATGTTGTTTTTAATCTTGTTGAAGGTCTCGATGGAAAAGGAGAATTAATTTTTGTTGTTCCTGCTTTGCTCGAAAGTCTTAGTGTCCCATATACGGGTTGCCCGCTGAACAGCATGTTTATTACGTCTGACAAAACACTCGCAAAAGAGAAACTTCGTACACATGCGATCCCAACTCCCGAATGGTTCTTTCATATCGAAACTACTGAACTCTCCCCCGAAAAAGTTTACATTGTTAAGCCTTGCTGGGAAGATGGTTCGGTTGGAATCGACGACCATTCGATATTCAAAGGAAACGATCCGAATCTGGCCGTTTATTTAAAAGAAAATTCAGATAAAAAAGTTTTTATTGAAGAATATATAAAAGGAAGAGAATTCAATATTTCTATTCTTGGCGGACCGACTGGGCCAGAGGTATTGCCTCCCGCTGAGATAAAATTCATGAATTTTCCTGAAGAAAAGCCGCAAATAGTAGGTTATCGCTCAAAATGGGATGAAGAATCATTTGAATATCATAATACACCAAGGACATTTGATTTCCCCGAAGAAGACCGTTCCCTGATTGAAAAGCTGACGGAGATTTGTTACCAGTGCTGGAACGTTTTCGGCTTAAAAGGTTACGTCAGGGTCGATTTCAGGGTTGACGAAAATAATAATCCATTTGTTCTCGAAATAAACGCAAATCCGTGTATCTCTCCGGATGCTGGTTTTAGCGCTGCCTGCAACAAGGCCGGTTATAAATTTACCGGGGTTATTGAACGAATTGTTTATGATGCATTACAATGAAAAATCCAGAGTATAATTTTCGAACTTTGCCTATCCATGCAGATATCGAAGCAGTAAGAGGGATCGTTGAATCAACCGGCTTTTTCAGACCGGATGAGATACCGGTTGCCGTTGAACTCATTGAGGAGCGCTTGGCAAAAGGCATTCACAGCGGTTATGAATTTATTTTTGTTGAACACAATGGCCGTACCATCGCCTACAGTTGTTATGGCCTGATCGCATGTACACTCCACAGCTACGATCTTTACTGGATCGTAACCCATAACGATTACCGCGGAAAAGGCATTGGTTCGATGTTGCTGAAAGAAACCGAAGAACACATCAGGAAAGCAGGAGGTACAGGGATCTATGTTGAAACTTCTTCAAAAGAACAATACCTGCCCACCAGGAAGTTTTATGAAAAAAATGAATATGAACTCAAAGCCCGTTTCGAAGATTTTTACGATAACGGTGATGACAAACTGGTCTTTATTAAAATTTTAAAGGATTAATCGGAAGATAACCAGCTTCGATCAAAAGATAAAATAGCATGAAAAGCAAAAGGCCTTCCAAACGGGAAGGCCTTTTAACAGGTAAAGCGTATTGAATTAATCGATAAACAGAATTTTTTCTGTTTTTTCAAAATTGCGTGTTTTCAATCGATAGAAGTAGGTTCCGTTTTTAACTTTAACACCGTTTTCATTTTCACCATTCCAGAAATACTGATGAATACCCTCCGTTTGGGGTGTATGAATCAGGCTTTTAACTTTCTGTCCGCTCATAGAGTATATTTCGAGCAGAGCATCCGTGGTTGCGGGGAAGTAAACTTCGATGGTGATTTTATTCGAAAATGGATTCGGAAATTCGGAAAGCTCAATTCCTGAACCATCTGTTTCTGCCAAACCAGTACCAATAGTGATGTGAAAATGTACCGGTAAATTTATTTCCTGTTGCTCCGGATCATTGGATGAAATAAAGACTGTTCCTTCATAATCGCCTACTGGCAGTATGGAACCATTGCAAACAGCCTGTATTGTTGCCGATTCTCCGGGTTGTACAGTACCTGATGCTGGTTCCACGGTCAGCCATGGAAATACTTCATATGTTTTAGTTATTGTTACGGAAATATTTGATGCCATGTGTCCGCCATCTCCATATGTATCGGTGATCCACAATCTCCAGGTTCCCTGCATTTGCTCACCGTCAAAATCATCGAGGCTCACCGAATAGTCCCCTGTTGTATATCCTGAAGCAATGATCCCCTGTGTACCTGCCGGAGACATTACATGAAACACACCCTCTTCGGGATAGTTATCTGTTTGCCAGTGAAAATCGATGTGCCAGTTTGATATTTCACCAACGGCATTGTTTATGTCAAACTCAGTCCAGCCAAGTTCTGTATAGGTGTTGCTGTTCCAGGCATTTTGTGCAGGACTGTTTGAAATCGAATAGGAATAATCTTCAAAAAATGCAGAGGTCCAATCGATGGAATAATTCAGTTCAAGTCCTCCCGTATTTGAAATCGTAAAAGGCTCAGAAACTGTATTTCCCTGTGAAACGGTTGCATTCAGTTCAGAAACATCTAGTCCAATAGCCGGAAACAATTGTTCTCCCACATAAAATACATGGGGGTCGGCTTGTCCGATAAACGGATGAGTTGCTATTTTCCCAGATTCATCTTCAGCCGAAAGATAATAATCGATCTCGGATCCTTCTGTAGCTCCGGGAATATTAGCGGAGTAAATTTTCCCGCTTTCCCAGTTCATCACAATTTCCTGGTGCGCACCGCCATTTACCCAGTAGATTACTTTTACCTGGTCGCTCACCAGCGGCTGTCCGCTGTAAGCCGTTATTTCTGCATCCACTTCATATTCCGTTTGAAACGGCTGGTCACCCAAAAGAGGAAGGTGTTTGATGTACAGTGTATTCCGGTCAGCGATTCCTTTTGTTCTGCAATGCAAAGCATCTGTTGATTCCCAGCTACCTGTAAAACCTAAAATTTCATAACCCGGCATGGCTTCCTGATAAGATGCGATCGCTTCATCGTCCCATTGTCCGCCTGTAATCGGAACAAACACACGGTTATTTAAAATCAGCGAATTGGTGTAAGGTTCATTGTTCGGGGTCCAAACACGGTAAACATGATAATTATCTCCGTAAGCAGTGACCTGGTTCGCATAATAATCTGCTGTAGCTTCTATTTCATCGTATTGCGGGTGGGATGGTGGGACTTCACGGATCAAAACTTTATCGGGCCCAAGAAACTTTCCCCAGCAATCGATGTGATCGATGTAAGTATTGTTCGGATCAGCGACAACCATATAATTGGTTATGCCGAGGTAGTCCGACAATTGCTGAGCTATTTCTTCATGTGTCATGGTTGGATTTTCTTCCCATACCAGTTCGGTGGAAGAACTGTTACCATATCCGTCAGTCATATAATTTCCACCGGTATGGATCACATCCATACCGAACCATTCGATATCAAGAAAATCAGCTACATGAGGTGGAATGGCATTGTCATTTGGCCGGTTCGGCCGGTTATAAATAAAATCCACAATACCGATCTGGTCATCACCATAGGCAATATACCATGGACCGAAATCGCGGCTCCAATAAGAATCGACGGGAGCAACAAGAAAGTTCGTATTCGACATGGTAACTCCATGCGACTGGTATTGATTAGTAACCGTATTCAGGTCATTATTATTTTCCACAATTGTCGTAACAACAGTCTCTTCAGAAAGAGCAGCAATTACATCGTATGAAATTCCGAATCCGACACCTGTAGGATATGCGATCAGTACACCTTCCATCTGATCGAATTCGGCAATATTTCGTATCTCCCCAGGAGGCGGATCGGTAGCAAGATAGTCTTTACCTACAAGGTGAAACTGTGCCTTTTCTTCAGGCGTCATTTCATGCGTGAATGACTTTTTGGTTTTGACAGGATATTGTTGTGCCTGTGAATTCAGAATAAAAATAAAACTGAATGTGAAAAGTATGAGCAGAGGGTAAAAAAGTTTTTTCATATTCTGCGTTTACGTGAGTGACTACTTCATCCTAAGACTTTTTATAAAGAAAGAAGGTTGCATGCAAAAATATGAGGAAATTTTATAAACGAAAACATAATCTCAATGAATGAGTATAAATCATTAAATGTTTTGTAGTTTTGTTCTTCTAAAAATTACTTTAATGACAGCAAATATTCTTGTCGGTGTAGTTGGCCCCTGGCAATTGATCATAATTGTACTGGTGGTTTTGTTATTGTTTGGTGGGAAAAAAATTCCCGAACTCATGAAGGGACTCGGCAAAGGGATTCGTGAGTTTAAAGAAGGGATAAATCCGGAAGATCAAAAGAAACCAGATAATAATTCCGCAGAAAAAAAGGATTGACCAAAAGAATCTGCCTAACTTTCTAATCAAGTCGGGAACCTGTATAATTTCTTCCTCTGTTTAACCGATTTCACTCAGGTTTAAGATAAAGGTCGGAAAATTTATTTAAAACAGCCCCGTTATTTTATTTTACATTTGCAACGAAATGGCTTTTTCATCGTACATACATTAAAATAATTGCATATTTAATCACTGTTAAAAAATGATTATTAAGAATTATCTCGCACTATTGCTTCTAATCTTTTCTTTTCTCCAATTCGCTGCATCTGCTGCTGTTCAGCAACCCGATACCATTCAGGCAAATGATACATTGACAGGTTCGGTAGCCGAAGGTGTGATGATCGAAGATGATTCGCTGAGTTTTACGATGACGAATTATCATACTTCAAGCACAAATACCATTTTGGATGTGCTTGATAGTCTGGTCAATCTAAAATTTTTTACAAATACATCCTTTACAACAGATACGGAAGAACTGAATGTATATAATTTTCCTCCTGAGTGTATCCCTCAATATCCGGATTCAATAGTTTTAGCGAGAATTAAGGATTTGAACAGAACTTCACAGATTGAACTTGCATATAACCAGGGTGTCAAAGATTTCATTAATGTTTATGCAGTAAAAAGGAGGGAACTGACTTCGCGGATGCTTGGTTTAGCAGAAGTCTATTTTCCGTTGTTTGAAGAATATCTGGACAAGTATGATATGCCGCTCGAACTGAAATACCTTGCCGTTGTGGAGTCGGCCTTAAATCCGACTGCTAATTCCCGGGCAGGTGCAAAGGGATTATGGCAGTTTATGTATCGAACAGGAAAATTATACGGGCTAAAGGAAACATCCCTTGTCGATGATCGGTTTGATCCTTATAAAGCCACTGATGCGGCGTGCCGTCATCTGAAAGACCTGTATCACTTGTACGGTAACTGGTCACTTGCCCTCGCAGCCTACAATTCGGGAGCAGGAAATGTTAACAAAGCATTGCGCAGGGCTGGAGGTGTAAAGAGTTATTGGGCTATTTTACCTTATCTGCCAAGGGAAACAAGGGGTTATGTTCCGGCATTTATTGCTGTTATGTACCTGATGAATTATCCTGCTGAATATAATTTGTACCCTGTAAGGCCATCAATTTTGTTTGAGGAAATTGATACAGTTCACCTTAAAGATGCGCTGTCATTCGATCAAATCAATGAAATGCTGGGAATACCGATAGAGACATTGAAATTTCTGAATCCTACTTTTAAAACCAATATCATTCCTGCTACGAAAGATCAAAACTATGCCCTGCGTTTACCGCAAAAAGATATTGCCGGATTTATTGACCACGAAAAGGAAATATATGCTTACAAAACAAAGAATGGCATCGAGAAAGAAAAACTGTTAGTTGAAATCGAAAAAGCTAAAGAACGGAATATACATGTAGTAAGAAGTGGCGAAAACCTCGGATTGATTGCAAATAAGTATCACTGCTCGGTGAGTAATCTGAAAAGCTGGAATAATCTCCGCAACAATATGATTAGACCAGGACAGCGGCTCGTGGTCTATGGTCCGGGCTATATTTCAAAAAAATCAGCCTCTTCGACGCATTCAAAGTCCGGTTCGACAGCAGCTTCGGTTGATAAAAATGCAATCTTTCACATCGTAGAAGAGGGCGAAAATCTTGAAACAATAGCAAAAAAATACAATTGTTCGGTAGATGAACTGACGAATTGGAATAACCTGAAGGGCCATACAATTTATGTCAAACAAAAATTAGCCGTTCAGGATCCGGATAAAAATAAAATTGAGCCACAGGTTGTAAAATCAGAAAATAACAACAAGAGACTATATTTATCATACCGTTCGCAAAGGAGATACATTATGGGACATTGCGCGCTTGTATGATGGAGTCAGCATCGAACAGATTAAAGAACTAAACCACATTACCAACTCTAAAAGGCTCAAACCGGGACAAAAACTCAGGGTAGCCGTAAAAGGATAGCGGTTTCAATATCTTTCATGTTTTTAGAGCCCCGGAATACTCATGAACGGAACGTTTATAGTTTTTTTCGGAAAAAAACGTTAATCTAAATATAAAATGTGAAACCATGAAAAATTCCGTAGCCTTAAGTTTAATTGTGTTTTTTCCCTTTTTATTTGTTTCATGCGGGAATGAAAAATCCGGTTTACCAAAATCTACAGGCAAAACAGCCGAGATAATTGTTGTTACAGATAGTAAAGCAGTATGGAAAAGTGAAATAGGTGAAAGCATCCGGCAGTTCTTTAGCCAGGAGTATGCAATACTTCCGCAACCCGAACCACTGTTCAACCTGATCAATATCCGGCTGGAGGATTTTAATAAATCGCAGTTATTTCAGTTTCATCACAATATTTTCATTGTACAGATCGATAAAAAATCTTCCGAACCAAAACTGGAAGTCCAAAAAGATCATTGGACCAGTCCGCAGCGGGTGGTCATCATGCAGGCGCCAAATGATACTTCGCTGGTAAATTTTTTTAATGAAAAAAAACAAATCATTGCCGGTATTTTCACAACCTGCGAACATGAACGACTGATCAGTACATTTAAAGCATTCAAAGAATTGAAAGTTCAAAATGCCATCAAAGAGAACTTTCATTTTACACTTACAATTCCAAGTGGTTTTTATGTTGCAAAAAAAATGGCGGATTTCGCATGGATCCGAAAGGAAACAGATAAAAACAGCCAGGGATTGCTGATTTACACCTATGCATATACCGATACTTCCGCCTTTAGTCCCGAACGAATCATTTCCTATCGCGACACTATAACAAAGGCTTACATACCTGGCCCCTCAGAAGGTTCTTACATGACGGTTGCTGATGAATATGTAGAACCCGTTTCAACAAGGATCAATTTTAACGGAATGTTTGCTGTAAAGACCATTGGTTTGTGGAGGCTCGAAGGTGATTTTATGGGTGGACCATTCATCAATTACACTTTTATTGATGAAAAACGGAACCTGGTCGTTACGATCGATGGATATGTATATGCTCCGAATGCTCCCAAGCGAAATCTGCTGATGCAACTTGAAGCAATAATCTATTCCCTTAAGTTTGATAATTAGCCGGTTACAGGATTTTTTGAAATATTTTTCAAAAAATCCTTGACAATTTAAATTTCATTTGTACTTTTGACCCATTGGTTTAACCATATAGTTAAAACAAATAGTTAAACCAGTTGTTTATAACAGTGAAATCACTTGCGTCATGAGCGACAAAGATTTGAATTCGGAGCAAATCATTCTGAAAGCAGCCAAAACGGTTTTTATCAGCAAAGGTCTGGAGGGTTCACGGATGCAGGAAATAGCCGATGAAGCCGGGATCAACAAAGCTCTCCTGCATTATTATTACCGGAATAAAGAGAAGCTGTTCGAAGCTGTTTTTGAAGATGCCTTTGCTAAGCTTTTACCCACCATTGTTGAACTAATAAAATCGGAAATCCCACTGTTTGATAAGATTGAGCTTTTTGTCCGGAATTACATCGATATTTTTACGGAAAACCCGTTTGTTCCGGGTTTTATTATGCATGAGCTCAGCCGGAATCCTGACAGGATCGTTAACCTGATTGCGAATATTGGTATCGATCCGCATATTCTGATTCGTCAAATCGATGATGAAGTGAAGAAGGGAACCATCGAACCCATCAATCCTTTTCATTTGATCGTGAATATGCTTTCGATGTGTATTTTCCCCTTTGCTGCGCGTCCGATTATTCAAAATATGTTATTTCAAAACGACAGCAAAGCCTTTAATGAATTTATTGAAGAGCGCAAGCAGGAAGTTCCTGCATTTATTATTAATTCAATTAGAAAGAAATGAGAAAAACAAAGTTCATTACACTGCTATTCAGTATAAGCTGGTATTTTCTTTCTGCACAAAACATGATAACACTTGACTCGTGTTATGCAAAAGCAATTGAAAATTATCCGCTAACCAAATCGAAGGATTTGCTTTCCTCTTCAAATCAGTTGAAAATTCAAAACATCGGCAAGGATTATTTGCCACAGCTACAAATCAACGGACAGGCTTCCTACCAGTCGGATGTGACCGAAATACCGGTTAACAATGTTCCCTTTCTCAATATTGAGCCTCTAAGCAAAGACTGGTATAAAATCTCACTCGATGCAAATCAGGTTCTTTACAATGGTGGTTCCACCTCCCGACAAAAAGACATTGAAAATATCGATCAGCAAATCGATCAGCAAAATGTCGATATTCAGCTTTATAATGTAAAGGAGCGAGTCAACCAGATTTATTTTAATATTCTTATCCTGACGCAAAATGCGAAGGTCTTGCAAAGTCATACGGATATCCTTAAAGCTAAACTGAAAGATGTGCAGTCAGGTGTAAAAAATGGTATGTTACTGGCGTCGAATGCTGATATTCTGAAGGCAGAGATCATCATGGCCGATCAATCCATTTCAGAAGTTGAAATTGGTTTGAATGCAGCAATTAATATGCTGAATGAGCTGACGGGATTGGATTTAAATGACCAAACTAATTTTCTATTACCAGAAGCTACAATGTTGCCAACGAATTATGCAAATAACCGTCTTGAGTATTCCATGTTTTCTTTACAACAAAATAAGCTTGATGCATCACGGAAATTGTTAGGTGTAAAAACCATCCCTCATCTTTTTGCTTTTGGACAGCTTGGTTATGGCCGACCCGGGTTTGACATGCTGAAAAATGAATTCACCGATTTTTATATCGTCGGGGCAAAGCTAAACTGGAATTTCTGGGACTGGAATCATACTAAAAAAGAGAAAGAGATCCTCGGCATTCAAAATGATATTTTAAATACTCAAAAGGAAACATTTGATAAAAATATACGAATCGACCTTGAAAATAAAAAAGCAGCCATCACAAAAGCGGCAAAGCTGATCATTGGCGACGAAGAGATCATCGGTCTTCGTAAAAAGATTACCACCGAATCGTCTTCACAGCTCGATCATGGTGTGATTACATCCACCGAATACCTTTCAAACCTGAACGCTGAATCGCAGGCAGAACTGAATCTTGAAATTCACAAAATTCAGCTAATCAAGGCGAAAATTGATTATCAGGCCACGCTTGGTAATTTATAGAAATCAAAAATTTAAATACTTACAGAATGAAAACAAGGCTTTATATTTTGCTTATCACCGGTATCGTTGCTTCATGCAGCTCCAACAACGATCTTTCGGATGCATATGGGAACTTTGAAGTAGATGATGTGATCATCTCATCCGAAGCAAACGGGAAACTGGTCCATTTCAATGTACATGAAGGACTGAAGATACAGAAAAACGAGACGGTTGCGCTGGTCGATACCACAGACCTTGCTTTGAAACGACTTCAGTTGATCGCCCAGAAAAAAGCTACCGGCTCGAAGATGGATAATATCCGGTCGCAGATTGATGTTCAGCAGCAGCAGAAAAGAAACCTGATTGTCGACCAGGAACGGATCGACAAACTTTTCAAAGATGGAGCAGCAACACAGAAGCAGGTGGATGATATCAAAGGTGCGATCGACCTGGTAAACCAGCAGATTGCCTCCATTCAAACACAGAAGACCTCAGTATCGGCTGAATTGGATGTGCTGAACACTCAGATTGCGCAGGTGGAAGAATCCATTTCCAAATGCCGGATCGTAAACCCGATCTCAGGAGTAGTACTGGAAAAATATGCTGAACCTGATGAAATAACTGCCTTCGGGAAACCACTTTATAAAATCGCCGATGTCGATACCATGACACTGAGGGTTTATGTGAGCGGTTCACAACTGCCGCATATCAGGCTTGGTCAGCAGGTTCAGGTTCTGATCGACAGTACAATTTCTGCAAATTCCACATTACCGGGCACCATTAGCTGGATTTCGGAAAGTGCTGAATTCACTCCAAAAATTATCCAGACAAAGGAAGAACGTGTAAATATGGTTTATGCAGTAAAAGTCAGGGTAAAGAATGACGGTAGCCTGAAGATCGGAATGCCGGGAGAGGTTAGATTTTAAATGAGTCAATTACTATTTAACGAAGAGAACATATGGGGAAAATAAATAGAAATCTGTCCATGCTTGCTGTATGTCTGTTGTTTTTTGCCGGACATGCCATAACTCAAACCTATAAACAGAATGACCTTTTGGGATATTGGCTAAATGAGGAACAAGACGGGAAAATAGAAATCTATAAGGAAAATGGGAAATATTACGGTCGTCTTATCTTGTTGAAGAATCCGATCGATGATGAAACCGGCAAGCCTAAGCTGGATAAGAAAAACGATGACGAATCATTGAAATCGAGGCCGCTGAAGGGATTGCTTCTGATGACGGATTTTGTTTATGACGAGGACGGTGTATGGGAAGACGGCGAAATTTATGACCCCAAAAGCGGCAATACTTATTCATGCTATGTGAAACTTGAATCGATGGACCGCCTGAAGGTGAGGGGTTATATTGGTATCTCTTTACTGGGCCGCACAACTTACTGGACAAGGACTACAAAGGACTTCGAATGGACAATTCAGCAATAATCGTCGATTCTGTTTCGAAAAGCTACGGCGATGTCAAAGCTTTGGAATCGATCTCATTTAAGGTCGGAAAAGGAGAACTTTTCGGTCTGATTGGTCCTGATGGTGCGGGCAAAACATCGCTTTTCAGAATACTAACCACTCTCCTTCTTCCTGATATAGGTAAAGCGGAGGTGATTGGCCTCGATGTGGTCAGAGACTTTAAAAAGCTTAGAAGAGAGATCGGCTATATGCCCGGAAGGTTTTCACTTTATCAGGATCTTACGGTTGAAGAAAACCTGAATTTTTTTGCAACCATTTTTGGTACAACAATTCAGGAGAATTATGACCTCATTCGGGATATTTATGTTCAGATCGAACCTTTCAAAGATCGTACAGCAGGACAATTGTCGGGCGGTATGAAACAAAAGCTAGCCTTATCATGCGCACTGATCCATAAACCGCAGGTTCTTTTTCTTGACGAGCCGACAACCGGTGTGGATGCTGTTTCGCGGAAAGAGTTCTGGGAAATGCTGAAAAATCTGCAAAAAAAAGGGATTACCATCCTGGTTTCGACACCTTATATGGATGAGGCGAGCCTCTGCGACCAGGTGGCTTTGATCCAAAAAGGGAAGATTATGAGCATAGATTCACCGGAGAAAATTATTGAACAGTTTGAGAGGACACTGCTGAAAGTCATAAGTGAGGATATGCAAACGCTGCCTGATATTTTAAAAACATATGATCATGTTTTTTCGGTTCATCGTTTTGGGGATTCTGTTCACCTTACACTTGAATCCAGGGTCAATATGGATGAACTCATTCACTATCTTGAAAAGAACGGTCATAGAAAAGCTGAAATAACAAAAATAAAACCAACCATCGAAGACTGTTTTATGGCATTGATGACAGATGAAAAATAACAGCGAAAATATAATAGAGGTTGAAAACCTGGTAAAGAAATTCGGCAGCTTTACAGCCAACGATAACCTTACATTTAATGTTAAAAGAGGTGAGATATTTGGCTTTCTTGGAGCGAATGGTGCCGGTAAAACTACTGCAATCAAAATCCTTTGCGGATTGTCACAGCCGACTTCCGGAAAAGTAAATGTTGCAGGTTACGATGTTTACCGTCAGACAGATCTTGTGAAGAAAAACATTGGTTATATGAGCCAGAAGTTTTCCTTGTACGAGGATATGACCGTGAAAGAAAACATCCGGTTTTATGCCGGTATCTATGGACTCCCTGGTAAACTCATCAGGGAACGAACCATCGAATTACTCACAAAGCTTAATATTCTTGACTTGAAAGACAAGCTGATCGCTTCGCTTCCTTTAGGATGGAAACAAAAGCTGGCCTTTTCGATTGCCATTTTTCATAAACCGAAAATCGTTTTTCTTGATGAACCGACAGGTGGTGTTGATCCGATCACCCGCCGGCAGTTTTGGGAAATGATTTACGATGCAACCCATGAAGGGATTACCATTTTCGTCACCACCCATTATATGGATGAAGCCGAATACTGCGACCGCGTTTCCATCATGGTCGATGGGAGGATTGATGCGCTGGATACTCCCGCTGAACTCAAGAAAACCTACAAAGTAAAAAATATGGATGAAGTGTTTTTGATGCTGGCAAGAAGCAAATAAGAAAGTACAAAGTATTGAGTATTAAGTAAAAAAAATTATTCATATGCATCAGTATAAAAACCTGGTTGTTTGGCAAAAAGCTGTAGACATAACGGTGGAAATATATAAGTTATCAGCTTCATTTCCAAAAGAAGAGATGTTTGGGATGGTTTCTCAGATCCGAAGAAGTTCATCATCAGTCGCATTCAATATTGCGGAAGGTGCCGGGCGGGGGAGTAAAAAGGAATTCAATTATTTTCTTGATGTTGCTCTAGGATCGATTTGTGAGTTGGAAACCCAGCTAATTGTTTCAGAGAAACTCAGTTATTTAAAGGAACCTGTTCTGAATAATTTATCGGCAAAAATTGAAGAAATCCAAAAAATGATCCTTGGCCTCAAAAAAGCAAATACAAATGTTACAAACAAATAGAATTTATCAAGTACTCATTACTTTGTACTAAATACTTAATACTATGCGACGCTTCCTCGGTTTCGTTAAAAAAGAATTCTTTCACATCTTTCGCGATGTCAGGACAATGTTGGTATTGTTTGGCATACCGGTGGTGCAGCTTTTAATTTTCGGCTATGTGGTGACCAATGAAATCAAGGATATTAAAATCGCAATTTATGATAAATCGAAAGATGATGTGACAATCCGGCTTTCGAACAAGATTACCTCGTCAGGTTATTTTAAGCTGGTGGATAATTTGACAAATGGCAACGACATCGAAGGAATATTCAAAAAAGGAAATGTAAAGGAAGTGATTATTTTTGAACCTGATTTTGCCAGTAAACTTGAAAAAGAAGGAACTGCCAATATCCAGCTTCTTGCCGACGCATCCGATGCCAATACAGCCAACCTTATCGTCAATTATACAAACGCTATCATCCGGGATTTTCTAAACAAGGAAAACGAAACGAAAAACATACCGATGCAAATTGTTCCGCAGGTTCGGATGATCTTCAACGAAGGGTTGAAAAGCGTTTATATGTTCGTGCCGGGAACGATGGCCCTAATCCTGATGCTTGTTTCGGCCATGATGACCTCGATCTCGATTGCACGTGAAAAAGAAATGGGAACCATGGAAGTACTCCTTGTTTCGCCCTTGAGACCGACGCAGATTATCATCGGTAAAGTCATTCCATACGTGATATTGGCTTTCATCAATGCCGGAACCATCATATTTTTGGGTCACTTTGTTTTCGGAATGCCGGTCAAAGGAAGCTTGTTGTTATTGTTGGGCGAAAGTTTTCTGTTTATCAGCATGGCATTATCGCTCGGAATTTTAATCTCCACCATGTCAACCAGTCAGCAGATGGCCATGTTCATCTCTATTTTTGCATTGATGTTACCGACTATTTTGCTATCAGGATTTATTTTTCCTATTGAAAACATGCCTGTCGTTTTGCAATGGCTGAGCCATATTTTTCCGCCAAGATATTTTATAACAATAACCAAAAATATCATGCTGAAAGGAACCGGGTTTATGTATGTGTGGAAAGAAACCGCCATTTTAGCCGGAATGATGGCTGTTTTCATCATACTCAGTGTAAAGAAATTCAAATTAAGGCTTGAATAGCATCATGAGAATACGATAAACATGCGAACAATACTGTATATCATACAAAAGGAGTTCACCCAGATTTTCAGGAACCGTACCATGCTTCCGATCATTTTTATTGTACCCATTGTACAATTGCTGATACTGGTTTACGCTGCTTCCCTCGAGATGAAGAATATCCGGATGATCATCGTCGATAAGGATTTATCGGAAACCTCGCGCAAACTTGAGGATAAATTCCAGGGTTCACCCTTTTTCACGATCGACCAGGCAACATTTTCAATAAAGCAGGCTGAAGATGAACTTACAGCAGACCGTGCAGATATTATCCTCCATATTCCATCGGGGTTCGAGCGCAATCTCATCAGGGAAAACCGGTCTGGTATCCAGCTTGAAATCAGTGCCATCAATGCCACTTCTGCCGGACTGACAAATGTCTATGCTTCAAATGTGATCGCTGATTTCAACCGGAAAATAATTGCCGAAAACGTCAATTACATTACACCTGTCAGACTTAAAAATATCAATGTCAACTATTCATTCTGGTACAATCCCGAGCTGAATTATAAGATCTACATGCTTCCGGGCATTTTGGTCATTCTGGTCACCATCATTGGTATGTTCCTTACGGCGCTCAACATTGTGCGCGAAAAAGAGATGGGCACAATCGAACAGATCAACGTAACCCCCATTGTCAAATACGAGTTCATTATTGGCAAACTGATGCCCTTCCTTGTTATTGCGCTGTTTGAGCTCTCATTCGGCCTTACCATCGGGAAAATCCTTTTCGACATCCCCATGAACGGCAGCCTGCTTTTACTATTCGGATTTGCGATTGTCTACTTGCTTGTTGCCCTTGGACTGGGCCTTTTCATTTCCACCATGGCCAATACACAGCAACAGGTCATGTTCATCATCTTTTTCTTTTTCCTCACCTTTGTGCTAATGAGCGGCATCTTCACGCCGGTGGAAAGCATGCCGGCCTGGGCGCACTATTTTAATATTATCAATCCCCTCGCCTATTTCATGCGTGTTATCCGGATGATCCTGCTAAAAGGATCAGGATTTTGGGACATTTCGAAAGAATTTTTCTCGTTACTCGTCTATGCCGTCATTATCCTGAGCCTTGCTGTCTGGCGCTACCGCAAAACTGCCTGAAAAGAATTTTTTTGGTTTTAGTAATAAATCTGTTTTATCAAGTCAGAGTTGAACTCATATCAGGTCTCTAAATCGTTCTCCCTAACCTCTTGAGCATTGCGAACCCTTGTTGTGGGCTATGTGCAGGAGTGTCAGAATCTGTAAGCTTTGGAAGAATACAGATTGGTTTGAAACGCTGATCCCAAATGCCCCCTGAGGGTTTCGCGCCATGACAGGTTCCATTGCAGAACTGTTTCACCGAAGAGGTAGAAACGACAAACTAATTCAATAATTTGTAAATAACCGTGATCTGCAATATCAATTTTGCTTAAATTTGTACAACCATGAAAAATAAAGCCAAATGAAAAAAAGTATCTCTGTCGTTTTCATAATTATAACCGGCATTGCACTGATGGCAATGATCAATCCCCGCCAGCCTTTGCCGAAGTCCCAAACAATACAGGTAGAAAACCCGGTGCCCGAAATAGCGTTGCCCGATTCGGTGATGAAAATCGTGAAATGGTCATGTTTCAATTGCCATAGTTCCGAATCAGGAAATTTATTAGCAAAATGCCTTCTCAATTTTAGTCGATGGGATAAGTTTTCACCGGCTAAAGCAGAGCGAAAAAAGCATGCCATTTGCTACATGGTTTCAAAAGGAAAAATGCCGAAGAAAAGGTTTGTAAAAAACAATCCGTACAAGGCGCTCGACAAAAAAGATATCGATATGCTCTGCAACTGGAGTAATGCCGTGGCCAGCGAAGCAAAAGAAAAATGATCCGGGTTTCAAACCGTAATGTGGAATTCCTTTTGAAGCTTGTGACGGTCTTTTTCAGCCGAATCCGACAACATCTGAAGCAGGCGTTCTAATGGGATATTTTGCCCGAGCTGACTCATAAACCACCGTTTTAATTTTACTCTTTCTTCCAATGTATTGATGTTGATGGCAATCTTCACCTCATCCATATACAGATAATCCTCCTTAATGGTAATGTTGTGATGCGAATTCACCTCGATATAGTCTCGTGCTGCCGATGGCTTCTTATCCGGAAGACGATTGTACTGGCCTGACCTGTGTCCGATTGTTGGTTTCATATGATCAAATGCTAATCAAAATTGGAAAAGTAAGATAAGTGGTTTTTTGAAAGAAGGTTTAAATAAATGGAAATAATTTGAAATTGGATAAGCCGCGAATGCACGAATGAAAGTATACTGGGAGAGTTTCTTGTAAGTTGTCGAATTTGAAGATGTCAAAACAACAAGAATAAGTTATAAGACTAAACCAAGAATGGGATTGAAAATATTCTAAGTCATGTATACCTGCTTGGCACCGCTGCTGCAGGTTTGCAACTTGTAGCAATAAATCATCTAACTTTTTATCTTTTAAATCTCCCGGCTTTCCTCAAATGTCCACGCTATTTCAACCAATTTCAATTTATTTCCATAAATTTCATTCAACCTGAAACATGGAACCTGAAACGTTTCTCTATTTCACAGCCGGTGCAATCCCAAACCGCAGAAACCCAAAAGCCAGGGAAACAGTAGGATTGTTTTGCGTAAAATAGGTGGTAATATCTTTCACTGCCAGTCCGATTTCCCAGGTAAAAGCTTTGTTATTGAGCGGGAAGAAAGAAAACCCCACCGGAATATTGGTACCCGTTTCGCCACCCGTCACCACACCGATTGATCCTCTGAACCATTTTATTGGAGAGATACGGGTCCCCAAACCAACGATTGCTTTATCGTATGATCCGGGTGCATCGTTGAATGGAATATAGAGGTCTGCTCCGAACTCAAATTTGTTCAACAACAGGTATGCACCGCCAAACCTTAAATTTGTAGGAAGTTGTGTGGTCTTACTTTCGAGGCCGTTCCATCCTCCCCATTTTAGGTTACCAAAAGCCACATTGTCATCGAGTGAGAAAATGTTGTAATTGTCGAGGCCTAAACTTGGCTTAGTCTCCCGACTAAGCCACATGGAGTCAAAATCTTCAGATTTTACTAGTCTAATGAAAAGCCACACACTTCAAGTTCGCTTGATTTAATCAATTTACCAGCTTGTGACAAACTGAAAAAAGAAAGACAAAACCAGTGGGTTTCCACTAAAATTTAATCTTATCAATTATTAAATTAATAAATTTACAAACCAATTTAAGTGTCAATGTCAGATCAATTACTATCAACTACAATTTATTCTAAGTGAGTAGATAGTCTGAGAATATATTATTATGATTATTTATTTTTTCAAATCAGCTTGGCGCATTCTTCGCAAGAATAAATTTTTTTCGTTTATCAGTATCCTCGGTTTGTCGATTGCCCTTGGTTTGTCATTTATTATTATCGGGTTTATTTTATTTCAATTAAGCTTTAATAAATGTTATAATTACAAGCAAATTTACCGTGTCATCAGTGTTTATGAAAGATACAATAGTAAGAAATACCCTGAACAACCATTTGTTCTTGCCTCCACTTTAAAAAACAGCTTTCCCGAAGTAGAAGAATCTGGAAGTATTATGAATGTGCCTTTCTTATTCAGTTATGTGAAAGTTACGAAAGGCAAAGAATTAATTGAGGAGCCAAATTTTTATTGCGCTGATAAAGAATTTTTTTCAATTTTTAATCTTCCTATTAAGAGTAAATCAAAAGAAGAAGTATTATCTGATCCATATGATATTGTACTTTCCGAATCAATGGCACATAAGTACTTCGAAAATAATAATCCACTTGGCAAAACATTGGTCGTAAGAATATATGGTAAAAATTTTGAATTAAATGTTTCAGGAATTATGGAGGATTTTCCAGCAAATTCTTCTATTAATGCTGATTTTTTTTGTACGACAGATTTAATATTGGAAATTATTTCACATGAGAGTAATCAGGAAGAGGCTAAACACTCATGGAAAGAAAGTGAATTTCAGACATATTTGCTTTTTCGTGAAAAAGTGGATGTGAAATCATTTGAATCAAAGTTAAATGAAACGCTGATAAACTTATTCAAATTAAAAGATATTCATTTTTATCTTCAAAATTTAGGAGACATTTATTTTAATTCAAATGACATTACAAATGATTTATACATCATAAAAGGAGACATTCAGCAAGTTTACCTTTTTTCAGGGATCGTTATCATTATTTTATTAATTGCTGTTATTAACTATATCATTCTCACAACAGCCCTGTCAACATTACGATATATGGAACTGGGACTGAAAAAGGTCTTCGGGATGCACAAAATGCGCCTTATATTTCAATTGATGACAGAATCACTCCTCGTATCATTGATTTCCTTTATTATCAGTTTGATGTTCCTCTGGATAGTGAAAGATTACGTCCATTGGGTAATTTTTAATGATCTCAGTTTTCACCTGCTATTGAACTGGAAAGTATTTGCCATCACTTTTGCAATAACAATACTGACCGGTTTGATTTCCGGTCTTTATCTCGCCTTTAACATCGCTTCTTTAAAACCTGTGGATGCATTAAAAAAGCAAATATCCATACAGAAACGCAAATTCGATATAAAAATCATATTAATCATTTTTCAGCTCCTAGCTTTCATTGTACTCATCATCTTTTCATTATTTATTTATAAGCAAGTTCGGTTTGCACTGACTACGGATTTGGGATTCAGTAAAGAAAACCTGATCATTGTTCGGTTCGATCCTAAGGAGTTTAATGGCTACCAGGCTTATAAGAATCTGATCAAACAGAATCCAAATGTGCTCAGTGTTTCAGGCGCATATTTTATGCCACCGGCAAATGCCAGTACTCCAATAATACTTGCAAAACCTAATGATCCTTCTGTTGAATTTACTTTTGAGAACTATCCTGTTGATTTTGGTTTTTTCACGACCATGGGAATAAATATTATTGAAGGTAGGGAATTTGATGAAGAAAACAAAAATGATCGATATTCGTCTATTATAATCAACCAAAAGGTAGTTAAAGATTTTGAAATCAAAGATCCGATCGGTAAGAAAATTGGGGATAAACGAATTATCGGAGTGGCAGAAAATATTTATATGCATTCATTTCATCTCGAACTCCTGCCGGCTATTTATTTTATAAGTCCAGACAGATGCATGCATATCGCTATTAGAACAAGCCCTGGACAAAAGGAACAGGTTCTAGCTTTCCTGCAGGATCAATGGAATAAAATTGCACCAAATATACCATTCAGGTATTATTTTATTGATAATGAACTTAAGCAATTTTATAAAAAGGATTTTCAGTTTGGCAGCAGCATGAATTTATATACCCTCTTTGCCATTTTCATTTCGCTGATGGGTCTTTTTGGATTATCACTTTTTATATCAGAAAGTAAAACAAAGGAAATAGGAATCAGAAAGGTGCTCGGGGCATCTGTGAGTGATATAGTTTTTATGTTACTAAAGCAGTTTCTAAAGTATGCTTTGATTGCTAATTTGATTGCCATTCCTCTTGCTTATTATTTAGTCGATAATTGGTTACAAAACTTCTCCGTAAGACTTATTATACTGAATAACTGGTGGATATTCCTCATGTCAGGAATTATTTCCATTCTGATTATTACATGCACGGTTGGATTTAAAGCCTGGCAAGCTGCAAAAATGAATCCTGTTATTACTTTAAAGCATGAATGATTGATTTGAAAAATTGTTTTTGATACAAACCCTAAACCCCCCAAGTGTTGGTCTTTGTCTTCTGCGTCAGCTTATATGTATGCTGACTACATCGCTTCATCTAACATCTGCAAGCGAACCTGTATTTCAACCAATTTCAATTTATTTCCATAAATTTCATTTAACCTGAAACATGGAACCTGAAACGTTTCTCTATTTCACAGCCGGTGCAATCCCAAACCGCAGAAACCCAAAAGCCAGGGAAACAGTAGGATTGTTTTGCGTAAAATAGGTGGTAATATCTTTCACTGCCAGTCCGATTTCCCAGGTAAAAGCTTTGTTATTGAGCGGGAAGAAAGAAAACCCAACCGGAATATTGGTTCCCGTTTCGCCACCCGTCACCACACCGATTGATCCTCTGAACCATTTTATTGGAGAGATACGGGTCCCCAAACCAACGATTGCTTTATCGTATGATCCGGGTGCATCGTTGAATGGAATATAAAGGTCTGCTCCGAACTCAAATTTGTTCAACAACAGGTAGGCACCGCCAAACCTTAAATTTGTAGGAAGTTGTGTGGTCTTACTTTCGAGGCCGTTCCATCCTCCCCATTTTAGGTTACCAAAAGCCACATTGTCATCGAGTGAGAAAATGTTGTAATTGTCGAGGCCGGCTGTTTCAATGTCGTTCAACACCGCATTTTCACCTTCGTACACATTGCCGTCCCATTTAATAGAACCCAGATCGGTGATTGCAAGGGCCAGCCTGAGTTTGTTGAACAACAAAGCCGAAACGCCTAAATCGACGCCATAGCCTTTTCCTATTGACTGGTAGCTGTTATCAGCAATCTTAGAAGGAGAATAGGTGTCATAGTTTACATCAAAGAGGGGATTTAGCGCAGAAAAAGCTTTAATTACTCCGTTTTTGTACGAATAATTAAAGGCGCTGTAACCTTGCAGGTATTTTAGGCCAATTCCGGCGAAAAGGCTGAGTTTATCTGTTTTAAAGACTCTGCGGCCATACGAAAGATTGTATTCCCTGAACCATGACATCTGAAGATGTGTGTTTTCAAATAGCCTGGAGATGGATTCCGGATCAAATGCAATGCCGATTGAATCGCCTGTCTGAATATCCTGGACAATGGTATCAAAATAAGCTGAATGGTAACCGTTGAATAAAATATCGGCGGCATGCTCATTCAAATATGAATCCCACATGATCCGCTCTTTTACTGCAAAACCGATTCCCCCTAATAAACTATTCTGAAACGAAAAACCGATTCCTGTCACCGTGCCTTCGAACTGAAGCTTTGTATCAGTGAAATCCTGAACAGCCATCTCTTTATCTTCTTTTGTGAATTGAACACTTGATGAAAATAGCTCATTGACAACTGTCCGTTTCAATGGTTCGGAATAAACTGAAAAATTGGCCTCACCGAGCCCCAGATTGACAAGGTGATTGTTCGCATTCCAGCCAAGGTTGGCAGGATTTATTCCGACACACTGGTAGTCGTTGACGACTGCCGTACTATAACCCGATCCGGTGACCGTGAAGGCGCCCGATTGTGTTTGGGATAAAAGCAGATTTGAATATCCCGCGAAGAAAATCAGGACAGAAAAAATCAGTAAATTTTTCATAACGGATGTTTTTGAATTAGCAAGTTTTAACTTCTTAAGCTCAACAAATTTATAAAATGTTAGTTATCAAAAAAGAGAATTCGTTAAATTAAGTATATGAAGTCGAATCGTTCTCGTGGTTTAAAATTTTGGAAAATCAAAATGTTTTCCTAATTTAGCCATGAGGTATTATTAAATCCAACGTAAATGACCATTTACAAAAGTGCGCGAATACTCATTTTGCTGGTTCTTGTTTTGCTTGCTTTTTCGTGTAAAGGGCCTAAGAAATTTAGTGATGAGGAGTTGAGTCACGGCAGGAAGTCACACGGTCAGATCCTCGATAAAATCCTTGATGAGCATAAACTGACTGCTACCACCATTTATAATTCCATTGATTATTTTGTTTACCGCGGCGAACCCATGGGTTACCAGTATGAAATGCTGCAGGCATTTGCCGATTACCTCGGTGTAAAGCTTGAAGTAAAGATCATTAACGATCTGGATAAAAGTATTGAATGCGTTAAGAATAAAAATTGTGATTTGATTGCTGTTGGTCTTACTGTGACGAAAGATCGCTTATCAAATGTTGATTTCACTGTTCCGATCGGCCAAACCCGGCAGATGCTGGTTCAGCGTAAATCAGGGTATAAAAATTCCGAACTGATCAGGAATCCGATTGATCTGGCCGGAAAAACAGTTTATATTGAAAAGGGTTCAACCTATGAAAACAGGTTACATGCGCTTTCAGATGAAATCGGAGCAGAGATCGGCATCGCTGTCGATAAAGATGCAACCGTTGAGGAATTAATTGAAATGGTTTCAAAAGGCGAGATCAATTATACCATCAGCGATGAAAATGTAGCCCTTGTAAATGAAAAGTACTATACGAACATCGATGTCAGCACACCCATTAGCTTTCCTCAAAACCTGGCATGGGCTGTTAACAAACAGGCTACCGGTTTGCGCGACACACTGAATTACTGGTTAAAGGGATTTTTAAAAACGGCCTATTCAGCGAATCTTTACAATAAATATTTTAAAAATCCACGTTCTATCGAATTTGCAAAAGGTGAATTCGGGACCATGGGAGGTGATCAGATTTCACCCTTCGATAAAATCATCAAAAAATACAGCAAGCTGATCGGATGGGACTGGCGGTTGCTGGCTTCCCTGATCTACCAGGAATCGCGATTCTATCCTGAAGCACAGAGCTGGGCGGGAGCTTTCGGCTTGATGCAGTTGATGCCTCATACAGCTGAAAAGTACGGCATCGATTCATTGTCATCCCCCGACGACCAAATAAAAGCAGGCGTCGAATTCATTCATCAGCTCGACAAACAGTTTGTCAATCATATAACCGAGAAAAATGAACGGATTAAGTTTGTTCTGGCTTCTTACAACGCTGGCATAGCGCATGTTTACGATGCCCGGCGGTTAGCGGAAAAATATGATAAAAACCCAAACCAGTGGAACGATAACGTTGATTATTTTTTATTAAATGAATCAAAACCAGAGTACTATCAGGACTCGGTAGTCAAATACGGCTATTGCCGGGGCCAGGAAACCTACGCCTTCGTTAATGATGTTCTCAACCGCTATCAACATTATAGAAATGTCTTCAATTAATTCCC
The DNA here is from genome assembly GCA_963764475.1 of uncultured Bacteroidales bacterium. Lineage (GTDB taxonomy): Bacteria > Bacteroidota > Bacteroidia > Bacteroidales > JAADJA01 > JAADJA01. Next base: position 55,885 of record CAVXTE010000116.1, on the reverse strand, counting down.
TCCTTTGATAATTCCGGTATTAAATTTCAAACTTTAGAGGAAATTAAACCTTAATTTTGTTAACTATTCATAAGAAGTTCCGTAGAAATATATGGATTACTCACGTATTACTTATACTTAACACTGTTTGAAAATGAAGAAATACCTACTTACAGGGTTTATTTTAATGATTTTATCTCTTGTGATAAATGCCCAGTCATCCGATACCGCAAAAATTTCATCAAACAATTCGCTACTGGCTAATAAATTGTACAATGAAAGCTACGATTTATACGCAGGACAAAAATATCCTGAAGCCCTGACAATGATCAACAAGGCACTGGTTTTAAATCCGAAATTCGCTAAAGCTTATTATAACAAGGCATGCATTCATCTTGCAACGAACAGCAAGGAAGAAGCCATTAAAGATTTCAGTCGCTCTATTGAAATCGAACCGACAGGCATTGCATATGCCGGACGGGGATATTGTTTTTTATTAAAAACTGATTATCAAAAGGCCGTTGAAGATCTATCTTTAGCCGTGCTTGAAGACAAGGATAATGCAGAAGCCTATTATTACAGGGGCAATGCCTACTTTCAGGAAGGGGATTACCAGAATGCCCGGAATGATTTCGACAAAGCGATATCGTTAAAACCGGATTATGCACTTGCCTATAACGACCGGGGTAATCTGAAAATGAAATTAAAAGAGTACGATGCAGCGAAAAATGATTTTACAAAAGCCGTAACGTTCGACCCGTCAATGGCCTTTGCATTTAATAACCTGGGGCTTGTGTCCGAAAAATTGTCGGATTATAAATCTGCAGAAGACTATTATACGGCAGCTATCAAAATTGACCCCCAATACTTTATCGCACTAAATAATCGTGGAAGAATAAAACACGAAAATGGAGAATACGAAGGAGCCATTGAGGATTTTAATGATTTGATCGAGCATAAACCCGACTATGCCATAGCCTATAATAACCGCGGCAATACGAATTATATGCTCGGTAAACTTATGGATGCTATTTCTGATTTTACAAAAGCGATCGAACTGAACAGCCAATTTGGTGAAGCCTATTTGAACCGTGGAATCGTAAAAGAAATGCAACGCGATATGAAAGGAGCCTGCAATGACTGGAAAAAAGCTTCGGAGATGGGAGTGACATCCGCAGAAAACTATTTAAGCAATCAGTGTCAGTAGGAATTAAATTTTTAACCGAGATGAAAACAACCCGTTTTATTATTTATACAGTTTGTGCCGTTTTATTTAGTAGTGCATTAAAGGCACAGAGCGTAGAATTTACGAAGTATAATTTTCCCACCCACCGGGAAGAACTCAGCAATGCTCTGGGCTATATCAAAGACGGCGACAAATATTATGAACAGGGGCCAGGTATGTATCATCTGGCAATCGACCAATACAAAAAAGCAGATGCATTCAATTCAAACAATGCTCTCCTGAATTATAAATTGGGACGCTGTTACCTGCAGGATAATGATAAGACGGAAGCTATAAAATATCTCGAAAAAGCTTACAGTCTCGATAAAAGGATCAGCCTCGACCTAGCATACAACGACATTAATTTTTTACTGGCAGAGGCTTATCGTTTTGATTATCAGTTTGACAGGGCGATCGAAAAATACAAAGAACATAAAAATTCGCTTACACCCGAACAACTTACAAGAGAAGCTGAAATTCTGGATAAAAAAATTGAGGAGTGTAATACAGCAAAAAAACTCGTTGCTAAGCCGGTTCGTGTCTTCGTAGATAACCTTGGGAATCTTGTGAACTCGGCATATCCTGATTATAAGCCTTTGGTTATTCCGGATGAAAGCATGATTATTTTCACATCCGCGCGAGAAAATACAACCGGAGGTAAACGCGATAAAGATTCCTACTTTTTTGAGGATATTTATACAACTGATTATGAAAACGGAGCCTGGACAGTTCCTGAAAACAGTTACGACCTGAATAGCTCGAATCATGATGCAACGGCCGGTATATCTTCGGATGGTACAATTTTGTACATCTATAAAGCATCCGGCGGCAACAGCCTGTATGAAAGCAACCTCAGCCACAGTAAGTATTCTATGCCGGTAAGAATGCCCAATACCATTAATGAAGGTAGAAAACAGGCATCTGCTTCGCTGAGCTTTGATAAAACAACACTCTACTTTACAAGTTTAAGGGAAGAAGGTTATGGTGGTCAGGATATTTATTTCAGCCGGAAGGATGCAAAGAATCGCTGGCAGGATCCCGAAAACATTGGGGCTACAATCAATACTCCTTATGATGAAGAAGGTGTGTTTATCGCTCCGGATGGAAAAACACTTTATTTCAGTTCGAACGGACACAATACAATGGGAGGCTTCGATATTTTTAAATCCGATTGGAAAGACGGTAAATGGTCGAACCCTGTAAATCTCGGATACCCTATTAACACGCCGGATGATGATGTATTTTTTACACTTGCAGCAAGCGGACAGCGCGGCTACTATTCATCAAAAAAGAGGGATGGTTTCGGTGGACAGGATTTGTACATCATTACTTTTCTCGAGGCTGCTAAACCAATGATGATGAGCGTTGAAAGTTTTCAGTTTGCATATAAGAAAACAAGTGCAGGACCACAACTGCAGCCAAAAATTGAGCAGAATACTATTCTCAACGGCTCGATCCTTGATGCCTTATCACTCACTCCCATTCAGGCGACAATTGAAATCACTGATAACTCAAAAAACGAACTTATTGCAAGCTTTGAGTCAAACAGTACGACTGGAGCTTACCTGATTTCACTAAAGCCAGGGAAAAATTATGGTATAACAGTAAGTAAAAAAGATTATCTCTTTCATTCGGAGAATTTTGATATTCCGGCCGATGCTGTTGCTAAAAAGATTCAAAAAGACATTTTGTTAAATAAAGTTGCTGTAGGAACAAAAATCATTCTCAACAATATTTTCTTCGACTTTAATAAGGCCACGCTCCGGCCAGAGTCGGTTGCCGAGTTAGACAGGATGGTTAAAATGATGAACGAAATTCCGACATTGAAAATTGAAATTTCGGGCCATACGGATAATGTGGGTGGTGCAAAATACAACCAGCAATTGTCAGAAAACAGAGCCAAATCAGTAGTAGATTATCTTGTCGAAAAAGGAATTACTCAATCCAGGCTTGAATACAAAGGATACGGTTTTACACAGCCCATCGCCAGCAACGATACCGAGGCCGGAAGACAGCAAAACAGAAGAACAGAATTTACGGTGCTTGAAAAATAGGTCCTACGTTAACCTATTCATGGTTCTCATTTTAGTGAATGATTAGAAAACACTACTGCAAGAAGTGAATTAAAATGGTTCTGAGATTAGAAATGTGAGGTCAATCAAGATCAGTTTCCAAATTCTTTTTCAATCAGTTTCGTCCATTTGGCAACCCGTTCGTCAGTGAGTTCGGCCTGATTATCCTCATCTAATGCAAGGCCGAAGAATTGCTTATCCTTCATGCCTTCGGAGTCAGTGAATTCATAACCTTCAACAGGCCATTGCCCAACAATTCTGATATTTCTTTTTTTGAGTTCATCCTGAAAAAATCCCAGGCCATCCACAAAATGATTGGGATAAAGGATTTGGTCACCCAAACCGAATAAAGCAACTGTTTTACCTTTCAGATCGATGTGATCCAGCATTTTAAAAAAGTCATTCCAAAGGTTCGAATCATCCGCATCCTGCCAGATGTGAACACCGACAGTGGAGCCTCCGATAATCCAATAGTCCGTTGAATTTAGTAACTGATTGTTAATTTCAGCCAGCGATATTTTTTGGATGGTATAATTTTTCAGGTGTTCGGCAATCTTATCTGCAGCGTACTCTACATTCCCTTTTTCAGGCCAGTAAATCAAGCCAACTTTTTTCATTTTTAACTTTTTAACAAATGATTATCATTATAAATAAAACAGCACAAAGATATAAATTTACAAGAGGAGTTTTTGAATTAAATCGAATATCACAACATTTTAAGATAATATTCACATGCATTTTTCAGTGATTCCCTGATCGGTATAAATGAGTAATCAAGGAGGTTAACGATTTTATCATTCGAATAGCGGTAAATATTCGTGGCCGTTTGGGCTGTTTCCTGTGTAATCAGAGGCTTTGATCTCGTCAGCTGACTTTTCAGATATTCAGAACGCCAGATTAAAGAACCCATCCAGTTGTATGCTTTATAGCGAGGAACAGGCCGGTTTAAAGCTACTGCAATCTGGCTGAAAATTTCTTTGTAAGAAATATTTTCTGCTGAAACAATAAACCGTTCTCCTGAAATGTCATTCTCCATTAGTTGGGCCATCACATTTACAACGTCACGAACGTCTACAAACCCGTTCACTCCGGAGGAATAAAACCGGAGGCCGTTCAATACGGTGGAAATCATTTTGCCGGTTCCGCTCTCAGTTTCACCTGGTCCAATGATGATGGAAGGATTGACAATAACGGCTTGCAAGCCTTCTCCAATGCCTCTCCACACTTCACGTTCAGCCGCATATTTACTGACCGCATAACTCGAATTTCTTTTGGACGCTTTCCAAACGACAACTTCGTCGATCACTGATCTGTTATCTGCCCGGCCAATGGCGGCAATGGAACTGACATAGCAAAACTTCCCGATGTTTTTCCCGAGCGAAGCATTCACAAGGTTTGCTGTTCCTGCAACGTTCGTATGCATCATTTTTTTTACTTCACCGGGCTGAAAGGAAACCACTGCCGCAGTATGGTATATATCGGTTATGCCTTTAAGGGCTTCTTCAAGCGAATAAATATCAAGAATATCTCCATCAACCCATTCAATTTTATGCAGATATTCATTAGGATCTTTTTGGTAAAAAGCGATAACCCTCGAAAAAAGATCGAAAGTGCTTTCCTTTCTTTTTAATGCTCTCACTTCTATCCCTTTCGAAAGCAAATGATAAATAAGGTGAGATCCTAAAAATCCTGTTCCTCCCGTAACAAATACCATGTTACAAAACTAAAGATTATAGGCCAGATTTCTGACCTAAGTTTTCTAATTCAAATTCTTTTGATTATTTTTGACAATTGAACAGAATTTGAAACTTTCCGTTCCCTGATTTGTATAATCGGTAAATACTCAATAAAGTCTGCTTGTCTAATTAAATATATAACACAATGAAAAAAATACTACTAACACTCACTTTAATAACCCTTATTGCAACATTTAATCTTCAGGCGCAGAAAGGTAAGGAACTGGTTTTTGGCCTTGGCGGTGCTATCACATCAACATGGATCATGAATCAGAGTTTTTACGGCGAACCCGAGGTGGATTATGCACCAAAAATGGGTGGTGCCGGAAGTTTTAATCTGGGATATAATTTTAATCCCCACATAGCGGTATGTACGGAAGTACAATTTTCGCTGCAAGGGCAAAAATACGATGGAAAGCAAAATATAAACGGAAAGGTTGATAAAATGGAAAGAAACATTAATCTCCATTACCTGAACATTCCGTTATTTTTCAAATATTCCTTTGGTACCGGAGATACAAAATTCCGTTTTCTTGCCGGGCCTCAGATCGGGTTCCTTGTGGATGCAACACAAGTTTATAAACGTGAAGGAACAACGCCTGATACAAAATATTTAACAGATTTAAATGGACAGGCATTTAATCCAGCTGAAGCTAATATCAAGGACCGATTTGAAAAAACCGATTTCAGCCTTGTGCTTGATATTGGAGCCGACATACATCTCTCAGATCAGTTTTTTGTCAGTGCCGGTTTAAGGGGAAATTACGGCTTAACCGAGATAAACAGTGCTCCTTACCGGATAAAGAACCTCGACGGAGAATATACCGCTTCGCATAATGTCTGGGGAGGATTGTACTTCAGTATTAATTATAAGCTGGATGTACAGGGATACAGCCAGCGAAGCTTTTAGGTAAAAATTATTTACGGATTGTTTGGAAATAATTCCTTGTAAAGGCTTACCATGCTTTCGAGATCGACAAAGACATTGATGATCAGGTAAGTTCCGAATCCGATCAAAATTATCCCTACTATACGATTCATCCAGGTCATAATCCGGTCGTTAAGCAGGTGTTTTATCTGATTTGAAATAAAACACTTGAATATATCGGTTCCAAAAATAGTCATCAATACCCCGGCAAGGAAAAAATAAATGGCATCGTTATGAACGCCGAAATTCGCACTAATGGAGACCACAACGGTGATCCAGATAAACCACATGCCCGGATTTGCAGCATTCAGAAAGAACCCCTTCATGATGTAAATAATCGGTTTGGATACATTGGTTCTATTGTAACCGTTTTCAGCATCTTTTTGTGTGATGACTCTTCGTAATGCTGTTACAGTACCGAAAATGATCAGTATAATTCCTCCGATTATGCTGAAAATAGAATTTTCGCGGGGATCGTTTTGCAAAAATTGAGATGATCCAAAATATGCCAGGACGAGTGCGGTAAGATCACTGATAAAAATCCCTATTGCAAGGAAGAACCCGGATCGGAAACCCCGGTGTATGCTGGTCTGTACGAGGGAAAAAAAAGCCGGCCCCAGCAATACAGCAAACGTCAAACCAACCAAAATACCTTGCAAAAAAGGACTCATACGCAGAACTTATACCAGTTTATTTAATTGCCTGTATTCATTCAGGTAATCTTTCCATTCGAGATGAAGGTTTTTCTTGAGTACCCTGGGAAATTTATTGGCACCTCCTTCTTTGCCTTTCAGTTTCATCCAGTCACTAAATACTTTTGAGGGATAGATAGAAACAAAAACCTCCTGAATGGCTTCCAACCGCTCGACGCGGTAATCATCATTCAATACTTTAAGGTACTCATCTATTTTGTTTCGTGCTACTTCCTGATCGAGCTGGTCATCACATCCGAGGTACCATTGATGGGCAAATAAAGTTCCATATTCAATGCCAGCGACGGTAAATTCACGGATTTCAACGTTTAGTTCATTTTCCAGCATCTCGATAGCACGCGACATGTTTTCGATCGAAAGGTGCTCACCGCAAATGCTCAGAAAATGTTTGGTCCGGCCGGTTATGGTAATTTCATATTTTTCTGTCGATGTGAATTTAATAACATCGCCGAGCAAATAACGCCAGGTACCAGAACACGTGGATAGCAGCAACGCGTACTCTTTATTGATCTCGACATCTCTGATGGTAACAGCCTTAGGCTTGTACCTGATATTTCCCTCGCTGTCAAAGTTTTCGTCATTATAGGGAATGAATTCATAAAAAATGCCGTTGTCAAGTATCATTTTCATAGCACTTGCCTCAATGCCGTTTTGATACCCGATGTATCCTTCTGAAGCAAGATAGGATTCCTGAAAGATCACTTTTTCCCCGAATAATTTTTCAAGGCTTTTGGTGTAAGGGCCGATGGACACACCGCTATGAACATAAACCTTAAAATTAGGCCAGATCTCATGGATGCTTTTTACACCATAATGGTCGATGATCTTTTCAAGGATAATTTGGACCCAGGCTGGTACACCTACGATGATCCCAATGTCCCATTTAACTGCATCATGAACAATTTCATTCAGTTTGGTCGACCAGTCGCGTTCTTTCGAAATCCGTTTCCCGGGTTTATAAAAATGCTGAAACCAGAATGGCAGATTTCCTGCGGAAATTCCGGACAAATCCCCTTCGTAATACGTGCCGTTGAACTGCAAGTGTGTACTTCCGCCGATCATTAATATTCCTTTTTCATAAAAATCAATTGGAAATTTGAATTTAACCGAAGAAACCAATTGGCGAATGCTTGCCCTCCGAATAGCCCGTATCATATCACCCGTCACGGGCACCTGTTTACTCGAAGCTTCTGAAGTTCCTGATGTGAGCGCAAAATACTTTACCCTTCCCGGCCATGAAACAAATGACTCACCGTTTAAAGTCCGGTACCACCATCTTCTGAACATGGCATTGTAATCATAAATGGGTACACTTTCCTGGTAAGCCTTAACAATATTGTCTTTTCGTAAGATTTCTGTAAAATTGTAGTGTTCGCCAAACGCTGTAAATTGAGCATTTTTAATCAGTTTTTTCAGCACCTTGATCTGTGTTCTGTAGGGATCGGTCTGCAGTCTTTTTCTCTGATCAATCGGGAAATTCCTGATTTCGTAAGCTTTTTTTATGATGGATCCAAGTATGGGCATTCTTGTTTGTATTGTTATTTAGGCAAAAATATTAAAATAAATTTACTAATTTTAAATTAAAATTCGACCTATGAAGAAAGCAATGAAGCTTGTTTTAGTCTGCATTACTTGCCTGATTTCGATCTGTATCCTTTATTTGGCGGGGGTTTTAGTGTATACTTCCCTGACCGAATTCAGACCTGCAAAAATAGAAAACCTGACAATCGGAACGAAAGGGATGGAAACCGTGCCCGTTGATTCAGTTATTCGGTTGATGACGTGGAATATCGGTTATGCCGGACTCGGTAAAGAAATGGATTTTTTTTACGAAGGAGGTAAAAAGGTTTACCCAAAAAGAAGCCTTCAGAAAAAATACATGGATGGTATTAAAAAAACGGCGTGTGATTTGGATTCCATGGATTTTGTTTTTCTACAGGAGGTTGATTATAACTCGGAAAGAAGTTATTCGACTGATGAAGCAGGATTGTTAGCGGATTGTTTTCCTGGATTTAATAGAATGAGTGCCATAAATTACAATTCGAAATATGTTCCGGTACCTTTACTTAAACCGATGGGTAAGGTTTTGTCAGGGATTGTCATCTTTTCTGCATATAAACCTGAAGAAGCCGTAAGACTGGCGTCACCGGTAAATTATTCATGGCCAAAAAGACTTTTTATGTTGAAACGTTGCTTTATTGAAACACACTATAGGACCGATGATCACAAGGAACTTATTTTGATAAATCTGCATAATTCGGCGTATGATGATGCAAATGCCTTGAGAAAAGCCGAACTCAGCTTGCTGAAATCAATTCTTGAATCTGAGTATTCTAAAGGAAACTATGTGATTGCCGGAGGTGACTGGAATCAAAATCCACCGGGATGTGATCTTTCGAAAATAAAGGGCTACAGGGTCAAAACTGTGAGGCCACTTGATCCTGATTTTCTTCCTCAGGGTTGGCACTGGATGTTTGATCCGGATAAACCCACAAACCGGGATGTTGGCCAACCCTTCGATAAATCTGCGACCGAATGTACGATCATCGATTACTTTGTGACCTCACCGAATATTAAATCAATTGCAGTAAAAACTATGGATCTCGGATTTGAAAATTCGGATCACAATCCGGTAATTCTCGAAATAAAGTTATTGAATAATGAAAGTTTGGAGCGGTGATTTTAATTCATCAGCATGATCTTGCGTTGCAGGTTCATGCCTTCTCCGGTAAGTGAAAAATAATAGACACCCGCTTTCAGACTATAGGCCGAAGCATCAAAATGTTCGACATATTCCCCCCTGTTTCTCCATTCATTGTTGATCAATGTTGTGACTTCCCTGCCAAACATGTCATAAACCTTCAGCGAAACGGTTTCAGGTTTTTCCAGTTCGAAAGAAATGAAAGTACTTTGCAAAAACGGATTGGGATAATTCGGTCCCAATGTTGCAAACGGCACCCGGTTTTGATCTTCAATACCGGTCGAAATAACGGCATTGGGATCAACTATAGCGGTCAATATGCTTAACTGTCCATTTTGAAGTCTTGCCCAAATGGGGCGGATCACGTTATTATGAGCAGATACATTGGTATAGTCACCAAAGAAAACATTTGACCACGGTAAAAACGGTTCTTCACTTACTTTGAAATTAATGAATGATTCTCCTCCGTCAATCGACACAGCCATGTAAACGTCGGTGTTGTCATCGGTATAATTGCGTCTGTCGTACCACACAAACCATAGATAACCTGTAGCCTGATCAATGGCCATCCATGAGAAAAACTGCTGCCTGCCGGGAGGATCATCATTCACACGTTTTGGATCGCTCCAGGTATCACCGCCATCAGTCGACTTTACCATCCAAACATCCGTATCGGTCGGACCGTTCCGCTGGTCTGTCCAGTTGATGTAAATATTTCCGTTGTAAGGTCCTCCACTCAGATCACAAACTGTTATAGGAAGTCCGTTGCAGCGGCTAATTCCCGGAATGTTGTAATCCCAGCCGCCGGGAACATCGCTCACGAAAATGTCGTTATCAAGCCAGGTTTGTCCTCCGTCAAGCGACCTGTCGAAAGTAAGGCCAACGGGTCCAACCCATCCGACATAAATTTCGCCATTGGGTCCAACAGCAGGAACTGCTCCTTCATCTGTATTGTCACTGTCGATACAGTCGCCGTCTACTTCATTGATTTTTAAAGCCGGACTCCAGGTTTCGCCGGCATCAGTTGATTTTGAAAATTCGATGATGCTTTTATCATTCGGATTGGAACTGCCATAATCATCGAATTGTGTCCAGGTAACGTACATATTATTGTTTGTCCAGTCAACTACAGCCCATTCCTTGTCTTGCGCTTTTGTTCCGTTCAGTCCCATGTATGAACCGTCGTTCCAGGTAAGGCCTCCATCAGTCGATTTTTGACAAACGATCCTGTCGATCCAGTTTCCGGTGGGTGGATTTGCAAGGTGAAAAAAATAATAATTATTAGCCGTATCGACAATGCAGCAGGGGTCTCCCCATACGCCGTTTTGCACCGAGGAAATCGTACCGGCCGTCCAGGTATATCCTCCGTCATCTGAATGATAGACGTTATTGATGTTTGAACCACCGACCAGCATGTCAGTATTAACCGGACTCACATAAATGGAAGGTTCTTCGGGTGAGTTTGCTGTGCTGATCAAGACATTCGGATGCTGGGCTTGTGATAATAAATTGCATGAAAGTAAGACAAAAATAACAGAAAATATATTTTTCATTGTCAAAAATTTAATGTACAAAGATAGACAAAATGCCTATGTAATTTAGACAATTATTTACATGAATTGGTTGACTTTAACCTGAAATATACTTGTTGAATAATAGGAGTATGTGTTTAATATTCAATAATTGAATGAATAAAATTTATTCCTCTTCCATTAGTTTTTCTTTGATCCGTGATGTGAGAATGTCGATGGCAATCTGGTTTTTGCCCCCTTCTGGAATAATAATATCTGCATAGCGTTTATTGGGTTCGATAAAAAGAAGGTGCATAGGTTTCACAAACCGTTCATAATGGTCAAGGACTTCTTTAAACGACCTGCCCCTTTCTTCGATGTCCCTCCAGATGATTCGCATCAGCCGGTCATCGGCGTCGGCATCGACAAAGGCTTTTATATCCAGCCGGTTTCTCAACCTGGCATTGGTAAGGATTAGAATTCCCTCGACAATGATCACCTTTTTGGGTTCAACCGGAATTGTCTCTTTGGCTCGTGCACAGGTGAGGTACGAATAAATTGGCATACCGATGGTTTCGCCCTTTTTTAGTAAATCAATATGCTCAACAAGCAAGCTGAACTCAATGGAAGAAGGATGGTCGAAGTTTATCTTCGCCCGTTCTTCAGGCGACAAATGCCCGTTATTACGGTAGTAGGCATCCTGCGAAATAAGAGCAACAGAATTTTTTGGCAGGCTTTTAATGATCTTTTTAACTACGGTTGTTTTTCCTGAACCGGAACCCCCTGCTATTCCAATGATTAACATTTTTATTGACTAGAATTTAGAGTGACTAAAGTAAATAAAGTGACTAAAGTAATTAAAATGCCTAAAGTGCCTAAAATTTGTTTTAATTAGCGATGCAAATTAAATCATTTTCATTTATTAAATACTTAACCACATCTGAGTAATTTAGCAATAGAACAATTTAACTATTGGGCATTCGAATTATTAATTTATGTACCGTGTATCTAACCTGCCGGCTATCCTAAACCTTCATTACCTGCAATTCCCGTGGTGTTTTCCACATTCCTCTGGTAAAATCCGGGAAATTGCATGGGCCAGCTTCCACTTGCGATCGATTTTTCACTTAATTCTGAAACACTGCTTAAAATGGCTGCATCGTAAACATCCATATCGGGTTCCTGTCCATTTAGCAACGCATTGATCAACCTGTAATCTTCGATAAAATCCATACCACCATGTCCGGCACCTTCGGCATCGTTTTCCATTTTTTTCCAGACAGGATGATAAAAATCATCTTTGTAGGTTTCCAATTCCTCCCATTGATGTTCGGGGCTTTTTCCTTCAATGTATATTTTCGGTGACGGGTATTTCCGTACAATTCCTTTTGTGCCCTGAACCAGTATATCCCGGCTGTAAGGACGTGGGTTATTGGTGCTGTGGGTAACAACAATGGTTTCGCCTTTCATCGTTCGTATTAACGTCGTCACAACATCACCTAAAACGAATTTTTCTTTTGCCTGCGGGCTGTCTGCTCCGTAAACTTCTTCGGCATAAAGATGAATTCCCCTGGTTTTTGAACTGAATGAAACAAGATAATCGAAATAATTACCCCGGTTTATGTCAAGGCATTGCGCCACGGGTCCGAGGCCATGGGTGGGGTAGAGATCACCGTTTCGTTTCATGGAGTGCGCTCTCCGCCACAATCCTTCACCTTCGAGGTCATATTTTACGGCTCGCAGATCGTGCAGGTAACCGCATCGGGCGTGAACCGGTTCACCTAAAATCCCCTTTTTGATCATGTTCAGGATCATCATTTCTTCACGGTCATAATTGCAGTTTTCCATCATGATGCAATATTTACCTGTTTTTTCAGAGGTTTCGATCATTTTCCAGCAATCAGCGATTGAAACTGCTGCCGGGACTTCGGTGGCTGCATGCTTTCCGTTATTCATCGCTTCCAGCACGACCGGAACATGCCATTCCCAGGGTGTTGCCGTAAATACAAGGTCGATATCGTTTCTGGCACACAGATTTTTAAAGTCATAATCTCCGTTCGAATAACCTGCCGGTTTATCAAATCCTGCATCCTCGGCCATCTTCTGTGCACGTTCCACTTTCCAGGGAATGATATCACAAACAGCTACGATCCGGCAGCCTTTTATTTTCAAAAAATTACTCACATGAGAGTTCCCTGGAGGCCAACTCCCACCATGCCGATCCTGACCTCATCAAGTTTTTCGGGCTGAAATGGATATGTTTTCAGTTCTGGCAAAAGCTGTTCAGCGGCTGCAGGAATAATTCTACTTCCCAGCGCAAGGCCGATTCCTGCCTGTGCGCTTTTTTTTAAAAATTCGCGTCTGTGAAGCTGTTTTTTCATGCGAGAGCGGATAAAAATATTCTGTTCTGCAAATATAGAATATCCCTTTTAAACCGGTTAAATTTGCAATAAGTTTTAGCGGTGAATGATTTTATTACATTATCTGCCATGTAATGATCGTAAAAATTATTATTTTAAAACCATTCGAATTTCTTTATTATCTAAAATACAATTTCTAACCATTTTTCTGTTATCCTTTACTTATACTTTTCAATTTATTGTGTTCACTAAATAAATCCAATCATTCACAAATTTATTTCCAGTATTCACAAATAAATTCCTGGGGTTTACAAATCTCTTTCATATTACCCTTTTGTAGGTTGTACCTTTATTTTTCCAAATCATATAAAACCAGCGTATCATGAAAAATCGTATTACAATTATTTTAATCAGCCTTTTGTGCGGCTTTGTTTTAATCATAAATGCGCAAAACTTCATCAAGATTGATGCTTCATTTTACAGCGAGGTTCTTGATGAGGTGAAAAACATAGATATCTATTTGCCTGCAGATTACTATGAGCACCCTGAGCAGCAATATGCAACCATATATTACCTGCATGGAGGGGGAGGCAATCAGAATTCAGGAAATACCGATGCTACGTTTTATTATAATCTGCATAACGATGATACAACCATCAGCTCCCCTCCGGCTATTTTTGTCTGCCCTGATGGTTCGTGCGGCCCCTATGCAGGAAGTATGTGGGCAAATTCAGAATTATACGGACCATTCGAAGATTATTTTATGCAGGATGTGATTGGGTTTGTCGAAGAAAATTTTCGCGCAGTTCCTAATAAAAACTTCCGGTATGTAGTAGGTTGGTCAATGGGAGGATGTGGTGCAGCAGATCTTTGCACAAACCATCCCGATCATTTCAGGGCATGTGTACCAGGTGCCGCTGGAATGGCAATGATTGACACTTCATTAAATTCATGGAGAAGTACATGTTATGAAGAAAATGGATCGTACAACCTTTCCTATACAGGAAGTGGATTCAATACCCAGGTGCTTTTTACCTGTGCAGGAGCCTGGAGCCCGAATATGGATGTTGAGCCTGATTACATTGAAATTCCATTTGATACCCTTGGTAATTGGGTTGATACAGTTTTAACAAAATGGTATCAGCATGATATGAGCAGAAGAGTTAAAAATTTGCCTGATGAAACAGAATTGGCATGGTTTCTCGTTTGCGGGTTAGATGATATCATATGTTCCTATCCAACTTACCTGGCTTTTTCTGACAGTCTTGAGGCGTATGGAATCGGATATGACTGCAATTATTATGATGGTGGCCTACATTATGATTTGGAATCATGGATAAAAGCCATTCACTGGCTGGATTCAATTATCGATCATTCCTATCCATTCGACCCGGACGGAATTTCTGTTTACCGGGCGGCCTTTGGGCATTTTAATGTGTTTCCCAATCCGGCTAGTGACCAGCTAACTATTTCCTATCAATTGAAAAAAGCGGGTACAGCCCTCGTAAGTATTTTTAGCAATAATGGACAGCTTATGAAAACAGTTAGTAACGATTTTAAGCCAGCCGGGGAATATCGTTTCGTCCTGAACATTTCTGATTATCCACAGGGGGTTTATTTCTGCCGGCTCAGGTCGGGGAATGAAACAGTAACGAAGAAAATAATAAAATTTTAATTATGAATGTCATTGCGAGCCATGGGGTGGCAAAAGCGCAAGAGCATGGCAATCTGCTAAATTAATGGAGATTAATAATTAATTGAGATTGCTTCACGCCTCAACACATGGCCAACCCTTAAGTTCGCAATGACGGACACACAAAAACAAAAACATCATGAAAAAACTTACAATCATCACTGCCATTCTGATCACCTCAAACCTGCTGTTTGCACAGATCATTAATATCCCGGATGATTACCCAACCATCCAACAGGGGATTGATGCCGCCAATGACGGCGATACTGTACTGGTCTACCCAGGGGTCTACTTAGAGAATTGTTGGCTGATTTTATCAAAAGGAATAACATTAGCTTCTCTAACACTTGTGACTGGTGATACATCATACATTTCACAAACTATAATTGATGGTAATCATAATGGAAATGTAATTCTAGCGCTCGGAACACCTGATTCAGGTAATACAATTATTGAAGGATTTACAATAAAAAATGGGGACGGGGACGGTTTTGGTTGGGGCGGTGGCGGAGGTATTTGTGTAATTGATAACTCTTTAGGCAGCTCCCTTATTTTTAGAAATACCATTATAAAAGAAAATAGCTCTATTAGAGGTGGAGGACTTTATTGTTACAATACTGAAGTTAGTGAAGGTGAAATCATATTTCAGAATGTTGCCGTTATGAATAATACCTCTAGTGAAAATGGGGGAGGCATTTATTGTGAAAATGTGAGTCCAGCTTTTTACAGTGTTAAAATTGATGGTAATAACTGTGAAAATTGGCATCTTGGAGGTGGAGCATTTTTCCTGAACTCTAATCCCAGACTAATTGATGTGATATTCACATCTAACTTTGCTTATGAAGGAGGTGGAGCATACTTTCTGAACTCTAATCCATTGTTGCAAAATGTAAAAGTGAGTTCCAATATTGTTTCAGGGTATAAAGGTTGGGAGTTAGGCGAAGGAGGAGGAATGTATTTCGAAAATTCAAATCCAACATTTCAAAATGGTGTCATAACTGAGAATATGCCAGATGGATTATATTGCAGAAATTCAGTACTCGTTGTTAAAAATACGACCATTGCAAATAATTCATTTGACGGAATAGATTGCCGTTCGACACAATTATCTATTGTTAATTCAATCATATGGGGAAATGAGTATCAAATTCTCATTCATGAGGGATCTCAAATAACTGCATCTTACAATGATATACAACATGGGATTAATGGTATCTCATCTGGAAATAATGATACAATTAACTGGCTAGAAGGTAACATCGACGAAGATCCGTTATTCGAAGGATCTGGTGATCACCCCTTCCAGCTTACTGCCGGCTCCCCCTGCATTGATGCCGGAACGCCCGATACGACAGGATTGAACCTACCCAACACTGATATTTTGGGTAACATCCGTCTTTGGGATGGCGATGGAAACGGAAGTGTAATTGTTGATATGGGAGCTTATGAATTTGGGGCGATTACAGGTTTTCTATCTGTAGTTCAAAGTTCAGAGTTTGAAGTTCGAAGTTATCCAAATCCGGTTTCTACGAAAAACACAATTGAATTTGATCTGGCCAAACCAACAATGGTTTCCATTCAGATTTATAGCAATCTCGGGGAAAAAGTCCAGGAGGTCGGGAACAGAGTTTTTCCCAGGGGATTAAATCAAGTGACCTGGAATGCTGCAAATTTACCAGCAGGCATTTATTTCTGCCAGATACAAATTGGAAACGATATGGTAACAAAGAAAATAATAAAAGTAAAATAGCTCCCACCCGTCATTGCGAGCCATGGGGTGGCAAAAGCGTAAGAGCGCGGCAATCTGCTAAATTAATGGAGATTAATAATTAATTGAGATTGCCTGCCTTTCGGCAGACAGGCTTCACGCTTCCACACATAGCCAGCCCTTCAGTTCGTGCCAAAGGCATCCCTATGGGTCAGTGACGGTTTACAATTTATTTTGAATTCTAAAATATTTGAATTTCAATATTATGCTTACTTTTAAAGAAAAAATACAACAAAAATGCTGCGTACCCTCATCATTGATGACGAACCTCCTGTAAGGGAAACATTGCTTGGGTTGCTGGATAAAACCTGCCCACAGGTGAAGGTGGTTGGTGAAGCCGAAAGTGTTGCATCCGGAATAAGGCCATCAGGGAAAAATCTCCTGACCTTGTTTTGCTCGATATAAAAATGAATGACGGTACCGGTTTCGACCTGCTCAACCATTTCAAAAATATCAACTTCAAAATCATTTTTATTACTGCCTTTGAAGAATATGCAATTCAGGCTTTTGGGTTTAGCGCTGTTGATTATATCCTGAAACCGGTAAACCCGGAAAAACTTACTGAAGCAGTGAAAAGAGCTGAGCAATATGAAGCAGTATGAAATTAATACCCAAATGAGATGCGCTCAGGGAAAATCTTGAAAATCCGGGGAAACAAAACAAAAAGATCATTCTGAAAAATCAGGAAAGCATCTTCCTTTTCAGTGTGGATGATATTATCCATTGCGGATCAGATGGAAGTTACACCGTATTTGAAACAAGTGATGACCAGAAAATAGTGGTTTCAAAACTTTTAAAGGATTATGACACACTTTTGTCTGGTTCGGGCTTCCTGAGAGTTCACCGCTCCCACCTGATAAACCTGAAGCATATTAAGCGTTTTGATAAGCAAGATGGAGGAAATGTGATCATGAGCAATGGGAGTCAGATACCCGTTTCCACTAGTGGCCGAGAAAGATTACTGGAATTATTTGAAGAATTAGGTAGCCAATGATGGGCGTTATAAGACATATCAGCCTCTTTATCCTGATCGGTGTTTTCTGTTTTACTGCGAGCCCACAAGTGCAATTTCCTCTGAATTTGAAAAAGGCGGACAGCCTTGAACGTCTTCTTCCTTTTAGCAAGGGAAAGGAGAAAGTGGATATTCTAAATGGTATTTCAATCTCCCTTATCAGGCATTATTCCAACAAATCTGATAGTTTGGCTACCCTCGCACTTGACCTTTCGAAAAAGCTGAATTATAAGGATGGGCTCGCAAAAGCATTGTATTGCAAGGGTGCCAATGCCTATATTCTGGGTAACTTCATTGAAGGATTCTACATGTTGAATGATGCTGTGGATATTTTTAAGGAAAGCGCTGATACAGTAATGATCTTCGATACTTATTTGCTGATAGCTGCAATATCCTATTTTTCGCTCACCGACAGGTCGCAGGGAATAGAAGTTGCCGAGAAATGTCTTGTGTATTCAATTGCGGCCAATGATAAACAGAGGACTGCCTTAATGTATTCTGCCCTCCAGTATCTTTGGGGGACCTGGGGCCATGCAGACATAGCGCTTCAATATCTTGAAAAACATAGAATTGTAGCAAAGGATATAGTAATTCCAAAATTAGAGCAGGCTATGGTTGTAGGAGCCTATGGCCGTTATTTTTTGCAGGCAGGTGATTATCAGAAGGCGTTGGATCAATATCTAAAAGCGTTTCAAATGGTGAACCCGGATAGCGTTGAGCAAAGGGCTTTTATTGCGCAGCTATGTAATTCAAATGGAAATGTGTATTTAAAACTTGGTATACCCGATAGTGCATTTTATTATTTTGATTACGGAATGCGACTGGCCCGAAAATACCAGAATTATTACAGTTCGGTTATTAATGCAATGGATTTGGCCCGCTGGTATTATTTTATGAAAGATGAAGAAAAAGCCGAAATTTACTGTGATTCGGCTTTGTTTTTTGGACAGCAAATCTATGCCTCTGGTTCCTTCTATGGGATTCGCGAATACAGTAAAATGCTGGGAATGAGCGGTGAGTTGTACATCCCTTTGAACAAAGAATTTAAAAGATATATTGCTTGGAGCTTTATGGCGCAATCCTACCAGTTATTAATTACAATATATGAAAACCGGAAACAGTGCCAAAAATCTTTTGTGACCCTTAAATCTCAAAATGCAGTAAGAGATAGTATTAATGGATTTCAGAAGCGGAAGGAAATTCTTGATTTGCAGTATAAATATCAAACAAAGCAAAAAGACAACCAGATACTTTTACTGTCGCAGGATAATCAGTTGCAAAGTTTAAAGATCAGCCGCAACAGGCTTATTTTGTTTGCAGCCGGTTTAATTGTAGTTCTTATTGTTTTGGTTTTCGTTCTTTTATTGCGCCAAAGCAGGGTCAGTTCCCGTGAACAAGTTACTGAGTTTAAACAAAAACTTCTCCGGTCGCAGATGAATCCTCATTTCATCTTTAACTCCCTAACCAGCATTCAAAATTTTATCATAAAGCATGATGAAATAAAAGCAAGTGTTTATTTGTCGCGTTTTTCAGATTTGGTAAGAAGCATCCTGAGCAATTCCATGGCGGAACAGATCACCCTGGAAGAAGAGTTAAACACCATTGAAAACTATCTTGAACTCCAAAAGGTACGCTACCAGGATAAATTTGAATATAAAATTGAAGTGGAAAAAGCAATCAATCCTGAATCGGTTCTTATTCCTCCCATGCTGGCCCAGCCTTTCATCGAAAATGCCATCGAACATGGTTTCAAACAAAAGTCTACCAAAGGAAATATTCATATTCGGTTAAAATTGTCGGAACATAACCTTATTTATGAAGTAGAGGATGATGGTATTGGAAGACAAAAAGCACAGGAAATTCTTCATAAGCAAAACAAAGATCATAAATCACTGGCGACAAGCATAACCCAGGAAAGGATCAAAGTGCTCAATAAAAAGTTAAAGCATAAAATCAAACTTGAGATTTTTGATTTGAAAAATGATAATGGAGATCCTGCTGGCACAAAAGTGGAATTTAAAATCCCAAAATCATAAATCACTTCGCTATTATCTGAAACATTTCCTGCGTTCATTACTTCAGCCCCCACGTTCGTTACTATATTCCCGGCGTTTACTCATCTCTTTCATATTTGCTTCTACTGGATTGTATATTTGTAAGTGACATTTTAATATTAACTAAAAAACAAGTTATCATGAATAAACTTACACTTACAATCGCTTTAATTTTGAGCAATCTTCTTATAATTGCTCAATGTGATGATTCCTGCCTGCCCGAAGGCATTACATTCACAACGCAGGAAGAAATTGACAACTTCCAGACCAATTACCCGGGATGTACCGAAATTGAGGGGGATGTTATAATAAATGCTTGGAATAATAATTTTCCAGTAACTGATCTCGGCGGATTGAGTGTACTGACCTCTATTGGCGGAGACCTAATTATTGCTGGGAACGATTCACTTACCAGTTTGGCAGGATTGGATAATATTACATCCATTGGTGGCAACTTAGGTATTGGTTATTTTTTTGGTTGGGAAGCATTTGGCAATTATTCACTCAACAGCCTAAATAGCCTTGAAAACATTACTTCTATTGGAGGAGATCTTGTTATTATTTTAAATTATTCACTGCTCAGTCTCTCAGGATTGGAAAATCTGACTTCTGTTCCAGGGAATCTTATAATAGAAGCGAATAACACCCTCACAAGTTTAGCTGATCTGGAGAATTTAACATCCGTTGGTGGAAGCCTAAGTATTTTCGCTAATCCTGAACTTTCTAATCTTATTGGACTGGAGAATTTAACATCTATCGAAGAAGATTTTTATCTTAATTACAATGTGTCCCTGATTAATTTAAACGGCCTTGAAAATCTGACATCTGTCGATGGAAGTTTTCATATTATTGAAAATGTTCTCCTGATTAATTTGATTGGTCTTGAAAATCTGGCATACATAGGGACAATTCTGAATATTGTTAATAACAATAACCTGACCAGCTTAACCGGACTGGAGAATTTAGAAACTATAAGTGGGAACCTTAGAATTAAAGAGAATAATTCCCTGCTCAATTTAAATGGTCTTGAAAATTTGACATCCGTTGGTGGAAGCATAAGTATTTGGGCTAATCCTGAACTTTCTAATCTTATTGGACTGGAGAATTTAACATCTATCGGAGGATCACTTGTAATACAAGAAAACCCATCTCTAACAAGTATTGCAAGTTTAGAGAAT
Source organism: uncultured Bacteroidales bacterium (assembly GCA_963764475.1). Taxonomy (GTDB): domain Bacteria; phylum Bacteroidota; class Bacteroidia; order Bacteroidales; family JAADJA01; genus JAADJA01. The sequence goes on along the minus strand of CAVXTE010000116.1, from coordinate 34,955 downwards.
TTGTCCATGATAGGATCCCTCTATATCAGCGATAATTCTGCCTTGTCCATGTGTGCTATTGAAAGCATCTGTAACTATCTGGGCAGTCCAAATGGTTCTACAATAATTGAAAACAACGGTCCATTTTGCAACAGTCAGCAGGAGGTGACTGGTGCCTGTTTTGGATGGCCAAACGGTATTACATTCAGCTCCCAGCAACAAATTGATTTGTTTCAAAATCTCTTTCCAGATTGTATTGAAATTGTTGGCGACCTCAAAATAGGGGCTTATTCTGGCACAGATATTACAAACATCAGTGGATTGAGCCAATTAACTTCTATCGGTGGCGACCTTTTGGTTTGGAATAACAATAATCTGACAAGTTTAACAGGGCTTGAAAATGTTGAAGCCAACTCAATCGGTGGTTTGGGGATTTATAATAATTTGTCACTCACCACCTGTGAAGCTCAAAATATTTGTGATTATTTAACAAGCCCGAATGGTACGGTTAATATTTATAATAATGCTGTAGGTTGCAATAGTCCCCAAGATATAGCCTTTGCATGTGGGAATGCACTTTCTTGCCTGCCTTTTGGTAATTATTACTTCTATTCCCAAGCTGATATTGATAACTTTGGGAATTACGCTGATTGTTCTGAGTTAGAGGGGACGGTAAGAATCAGTGGCATCGATATTAATAATTTGAATGGTTTGAATTCAGTAGCAAGCTGTAATGGCGATCTTTTTATCAGTGAAAACAGTATTTTGGCTGATTTGTCAGGTTTTGATAATCTTGCTTCCATTGGAGGTGATTTCACACTGGAAAACAATCCTGCATTAGTGAACCTATCAGGTCTGGGGAATTTAGAAACTATAAGTGAAAAGTTTAGAATTGTAAATAATGATTCACTGGTTAATTTCATGGGGGCTGACAGCTTAAGTTCAATAGGAGAATATATAGATATTAACGACAATGATGCACTAGCTAGTTTAATCGGATTAGAGAATTTATCTTTTATTGGTGGGGTGCTAGAAATCAAGAATAATAATTCTTTATCCATTTGCGCAATAACAAGCATTTGTGACTATTTAACCAGCCCAAATGGAGCTGTTAATATTTACAATAATGCTCCCGGCTGCAACAGTATTCAGCAAGTTCAGGATTCCTGCAATATAACCTCTGTTGAAAAAGAAAAAATAAATTCTGATTTAACAATTTCTCCAAACCCAACAAATGATCAGGCCATTTTAAGTTTGAATTTATCAACTTCTGCATCGGTTAATATTTGGTTGTGCAATACAGCAGGCATTTGCCTGAAAAGCTGGCAATTCAGCAATGAACAACCCGGGAATAAAGAATTAATATTGGATTTAAAGGAAACTCAAGCGGGAATTTATTTCTGCAGGATCCAGGTTGGCAACGAGATGATAACAAAGAAAATAATAAAACTTTAATCGATGACCGTCATTGCGAGCCTTAAGGCTGGTCATCCTGAGCCTGTCGAAGGAGTGCGTAAGAGCGAAGCAATCTTAATAAGTTAAGACTAAATAAATTTGAGATTGCTTCGTCAGCCCTCCCACTAATCGACCCGACTTCCTAGCAATGACGGCGTAAAGAATTTAGTATTTAAAATATTAGTATATCATCATTATGTTTAACTTTAGGGCAGATATTCAAAAAAAAGTGTTACGTACCCTGATCATCGATGATGAAGCCCATGTCCGTGAATCACTGAACGACATGTTGAAACTCCATTGCCCCAACGTAAAGGTTGTTGGTCAGGCCGAAGGAGTGAAGACCGGCATCAAAGCCATACAAACGCATCATCCCGACCTGGTCTTGCTCGATATCAAAATGAAAGATGGCACCGGTTTCGACCTGTTGGAAAAAATGGACAATATTGATTTTAAGATCATATTTATAACCGCCTTCGACCAGTATGCCATCAAAGCCTTTAAGTTCAGTGCGCTTGATTACCTACTGAAACCGGTTGAATCTATTGACTTAAAAACAGCCATCGACAAAGCAGATAAACTTTCACAAAAAGAAGTTAACACACAACTCAGCACACTGGCCAATAACCTGCATACTGATGACCAGTCGAAAAAGAAAATTATCCTGAAGACCTTTGATAATGTACACCTGGTAAAGGTGAAGGATATCGTTTACATCGAATCTGACGGATGCTATTCAACCATTTATTTGATTTCTGGTGAAAAAATTATTGTTTCCAACACCCTGAAAAATTATCATGAAATGCTTGGGGATTTTGGGTTTTACCGGGTACATAAATCCTTTCTGATAAACCTTGAACACATACATCGTTTTGAGAAAGCAGAAGGTGGTTATGTAATTCTTGAAGGTGATGCTAAAGTGCCGGTTGCATCTCGCAAAAGGGAGGAGTTGATGGAATTATTTGAGAAACTTTCTGATTAGTGAAAAGCCATAAATGAAACTGACAAAATTTCTATTGGCTCTATTTTGGATATTGGCTGGAGATATTTCTGCACAGTATTATTATCGGTTGGACCATTTGAAGATTGACAGTCTTGAGGCCCTCCTGCCCGGATCAAAGGATACTTCCCGAATTGATATCCTTAACGATCTGGCTGAATTATATACAAAATATGATCCTGATCAGTTTAAAAAATATACCCATTTAGTAGATTCCCTTTCCACAAAATTAAATTATAAGCGGGGTGAAGGAATGGCGTTCTATAATTATGGACAGGAAGCATATCTGGAAGGGGACTACATCAAGACTATCGACTTTTATCATCGTGCAATCAATCTGTTTGAGGAAATCGGCGATATGCAGAACCTTGCCAAAACCAATCAACAAATGGCCATCACATTGTTTTTCTCATCCACAGATCGATTGGGCGCTTATAATTACCTCCTCAATGCCATTGAACTTTATCATACTTGTGGTGACCCGGCAGGTGAAGCCATTGCATGTTTTAACGCTGCAGCAGGATTGTCGCGCCTGGGGAGGGATGAGGGGGGACTGGAATATATACAAAGGTATCTGAAAATTGCAGATAGCATTGGGGACTTACCCATTATCCGGGGCACAGCTTATGCTGTTATGGGGGATTTATATGCAGGATTAGGCGATAATAAAAATGCCAAAAACTATTATCGTTTGTCTGTAGCAACCTACGATGATAAAAATATTGAAGACCGATCGGTAAAAGTACTTATCATTGGTAAGCTGGGAGGATGCTATGAAAAAGAAAATTTATTGGACAGCGCTTTGTTTTATTATCATGAGGCGCTGAAATTGGATAGGCCTATCCACAATGCTTACAACAGAATGCATGATCATTTAAATGTTGGAATGGTATATTTTAAAAAATTGAACTTCGATTTGGCCATCAATCATTTGGATTCATCTCTTTATTTTGCTCAACTGCTTGATTCAACAGGTTATTATTATCAGGTTGACTCATTGAAAAATTACATTGGCCATTCAGAAGAGATCTTTTTTATGGTTTCAAAAGCCCGTCGAAGGCTTTATGCCTGGTGGGTCAAGTTTGACGATTATCAAATCCTTTATAACATTTATTGGCAAACAGGCCAGTATAAAAAAGCGGCAGAACTCCATACCCCCTGGATGGCAATACAAGACAGCATTAATAATTACCAGCGGGCTAAAGAGCAGAAAGATCTGCAAATGCGTTACGAAACAGAAAAAAAGGAACAGCAACTTCAACAACTTTCTAAAGAGAATCGGTTTAAAGAATTGCAATTAAATCAATCGCGTTGGATCGCGGTAGGTTTAGGTGGAGTGGCTGTATTGATACTACTATTGGCTATTATCCTGATCCGTCAGAATAAATTGCGCAATAGCCAGGAAACCCTGCATTTACAGCAACGCCTTTTACGCACCCAGATGAACCCCCATTTTTTGTTTAATTCCCTGGCCAGTATTCAGAATTTCATCATTAAAGAAAAACCTGCACTGGCCAGTGATTACCTGAGCAGGTTCTCCAAGCTTGTCAGGCAGATACTCAATAACTCCGTTGAAGAATGGGTTCCGTTGGAAGATGAGATCGAAAGTATCGAAAACTACCTTGAACTCCAGAAAGTGCGTCACCGCGAACTGTTTGAATACACGATCGAAGTGAATGAAGCCATTGATCCGGAAGCCACCCAGGTTCCGCCTATGCTAACCCAGCCTTTTATCGAAAATTCTATTGAACATGGATTCAAGGATAAAGAAGGTAAAGGGCACATGAAAATTACTTTCAAATTGAATGGGAAACTGATCCGGTTTGAGTTGGAAGATGATGGGATAGGACGCGAAAAAGCTATGCAAACCTTAAAATCCCAAAACAAGGATCACCGTTCCATGTCAACAGAGATTACAAGGGAACGTTTGAAAGTTTTGAACAAAAAGACCAGGCAGAAGATAAACCTTTCAATTGTTGATCTGAAAAATGAACTTGGCGAAGCTGCAGGGACAAAGGTGGTGTTTGATATACCTTATAAAAATTAGCAAACAATTTCTCTTTTAGTTGCTGAGAAATGAAATTTTTATTCTATTTTTGTACTAATTCATTAATCAATTAACAAAATAGTACAAATGTATATCAGGCGACAAATATCAGAAACCATCCGGAGCGCGACAGATCAATTTCCAGTTATCATGCTTACCGGTCCACGACAATCCGGAAAAACAACACTGTTGCAAAATGAATTCCCTGCATTTCGTTATGTAAACCTTGAGGATCCTGAAATGCGGCTTTGGGCAAACGAACAGCCAAAAGATTTTTTACATAACCATTCATGGCCGCTTATTATTGACGAAGCCCAGTATGCTCCTGTTTTATTTTCATACATACAACTTCTGGTGGATGAAAATCAACAAACCGGGATGTATATTTTATCAGGCTCGCAAAATTTTTTAGTCATGGAAAAAATCTCACAGTCGCTTGCCGGAAGAAGTGCTGTTCTATCTCTACTACCATTTTCATATCCTGAATTAGCCGCCACTACTGTCTTCTCTGACACCAATCAAATGATCGTAAATGGTTTCTTTCCCCGTTTATTTCAAACCGTTGAAAATGTATCATTATTTTATAAAAGCTATATTAATACCTATGTTGAAAGGGATATCCGGCAGCTGGCAAATATCGGCAGTTTAAACGATTTCATCAGGTTTATGAAATTATGTGCCGGACGATGTGGCCAGCTTCTAAATTTATCCTCATTGGCAACCGAAGCAGGTATTTCATATAATACTTGCAAATCATGGTTATCATATCTTACTACCGGATATGTTGTTAAACTCATTCAGCCCCATCATCAAAATTTTAGTAAAAAGATTGTTAAAACCCCGAAAATTTATTTTAATGATACAGGTTTACTCTGTCATTTATTGGGAATTGATTCCCGTGAAACCCTGGCTATCCATACCATGCGTGGAGCTATCTTTGAAAACCTGATATTTAGCGAACTCCTGAAAAGCAGGAATAACATTGGAAGTGATCAGGATATATTCTTTTGGCGCGATAATCATGGAACAGAAATTGATTTTTTATTAGAGAAGTCAACTAAAATTTATGCAATAGAGGTGAAATCAGGAATGAACTTTCATGATACCTACCTTGGAAACTTAATCAAATATCGTAAATACAATCCCAATGTCGAGAAACTATTTCTAATTTATGATGGTTCAATAGAACGTGAAATCAACGGCATCCAACTTATAAATTGGAAGAACGCAAGCAAGATATTTGATTAACATTTTGATTATGCCCGAAACCCTGAATCATGAAATTCTTCGGTTCCAAAAGATTTATTATGGTTCTATATCAATAGAGATCACCCGGCAACGCTTGCAGGTTTTCGGTAAAAAAACCAGGCAAAAGATTAATCTTTCAATTGTTGATCTTAAAGATGAAAAGAGGAATCCGGTCGGGACGAAGGTTGCTTTTGATATTCCTTTCAGGAACTAATTAAATTAACCCTTCTCAATCAGACCAAAAGCATAATACAACGGCAAAAAAGTAAGCTTCTGTTCCTGAATTTTGCCGTAAGGTGATGTAGATAGAACATACCCTTGGTCGATATTCGGGTATTTCTGCAAAAGTAGATGCATACTCCTGAGCTTTCCGGCTGCTCCTCCTTTAACTTCAATGGGATAAATTTTACTGTTTCGCACAATAAGGTAATCTACTTCAGCAGAACTGCTTTTGGCATCCCGCGACCAATAGTATAAATTTTCTATTCCAGCTGACAAAAACTCCTGACCTACAAACTGCTCCGCTAAAGCACCATTGTACATAGCTAGTAAATCATTCTTTGTGAATTCGATATTTGAAGGAAGGTCGTTTAAAGCACGCATCAAGCCAATATCAACCATTAGCGCTTTAAACTTTCTATCCGAAGCTGAAGCCCCCAATGGTAGGGAAGCCGGAGATGTTGCGCTGACTTTATTGATAATCCTTGCAAGCAATAACAGGTCGAAGGCCTTTTTATTGGTTGGTCCGGAAAACTCATCCGAAATTTGTGTATATTTTATCTGATGTCCAATATTTTTTGCTACAGTGGTCAGAACATGGTTCAAGCTTCTTTTATCAGTGTAAGGAGCATATTTGGAAAAATCCTGGCGATAAGTTTCAATCAGATCCTTTTGAATATCGAATACTTCAGCCAGGCTTTGAGTTTCCTGCCAAATTTTTACACTTTCCGGCATTCCTCCCAAAAACATATATTGACGCAAACTATCCAGCAACATCCTATGGATGGAGTCAGGTAATTTTTCAGGTTTTGCAAGAATAATTTCAGCAGCCTGGCCTTTACCAGCAGCCTTTAAAAACTCATAGAAATTCATGGGCATCATATGCATGATTTGAACACGGCCTACCGGAAAACTGATGTCTTTCATTGCAAACTCAAGCAATGAACCTGCAGCAATAACATGCAACTGCGGAAGCTCCTCATAGAAATACCTTAGCGACATGATGGCCTTTGGTGATGCCTGAATTTCATCAAAAAAGAGCAGGTCACTTCCTGGAGTAATTTTCGCATTTAATAAAATTTCAAATTCACTTATGATCCTAATGGGGTCAAGATTCTTTTCAAAAACTCCAATCCAATCCGGATTTTTTTCAAAATCCACAACATGAATTTTACCCATAAAATGCACTTTCCCAAATTCTTTAATGCTGTATGTCTTGCCAACCTGTCTGGCCCCTCGTACAATCAATGGTTTACGATTTAAGGAAGTCCTCCATTGTTCCAGTTTGCGTAAAAACAATCTTTCCATACGCTATCATAATTTAGAAATACAAAGCAAATTTAAGGCTAACTCTTTAGAAATACAAGGTTATTTCTGTTTATTTAGTTTAGAAACACAAGGCTTTTTAAAATCATACATCCCATTTATCTTATAAGTGATTTGCTTTACAATATTTGATATTCATTTATTTATCCCCGGCATTCATTTATCCAAAAGGGGCAGTTATATATTCTCTTCATTCTGGCCTTACCTTTGTTGTATTTTTAATCCATAATTATAAAATTTAATGTTATGATAATAATCGCTGTCAACAACAATTACCCAGGAAAGGATAAAAATCCTTAACAAAAAGTTAAAGCACAAGATTACACTTGAGATTATAGATTTGAAAAATGAAGAGGGTAAAGCTACAGGAACGAGGGTGGTTTTTGAAATCAACCGGATTTACTAAATCTTTAAGGTAAACAGCGTTTCATAAGAAGCCACTTAAATTGCAGAAAAAATAAAATGAACGAAATAGTTTAAATACTATCCTTTCCACAAAATTCCATCAGCACACCAAAAGTTGATTTAGGATGCAGGAACCCTATATTCAGTCCTTCAGCTCCTTTACGTGTTTTATGATCGATGAGTTGAACACCGTTTTCTTCTGCTTTTTTTAGTGCTTCACTGACATTTTCAACTGCAAAGGCAATGTGATGAACACCTTCTCCCCGGTTACCGATAAATTTTCCTACAGGACCTTCGGAATCGGTCGATTCAAGCAATTCTATTTTCGTTTGACCGATCCTGAAAAAGGCGGTCTTCACGTTCTGGTCTTTGACCTCTTCGACCAAATAACATTTCAGTCCGAGAACTTTTTCGTAAAATGGAATGGCTTCATCCAGGCTCTTTACAGCTATTCCTATGTGCTCGATGTGTGTCGGTATCATATGATTGTTTTTATCAGAAAATAAAAGTAGGATTTTTTTAAATAAGGTCGGCTTTTAGACTTTTGTAAAAAAAATTGACCGGTTACGCCAAACGGAAATCAACGATCAATTCCCAAATATTGCGCACTAGGAATAATTTTTTGTCAGCTCTTTTGTCGATAGCAAACCGCAGGCTGCAGAAATATCCTGTCCTCGCGATGCCCTTAAAGTCGTCAGAATTCCTTTATTATTTAATCCATCTCTGAAAGCAGCTATTGTTTTGTCGTCCGAAGTTTCGTAGGGTACATCCGGAATGGGATGAAAGCGGATCAGGTTGATGCGGCAGCGAATCCCATCCAAAATTCGTGCAAGCTGATTAATGTGTCTTTGTGTATCGTTAATCCCTTTAAACATGATGTATTCAAAAGAAACACGTCGTTGTTTTCCGAGATCGAAGTCCCGGATGGCTTTTAAGACTTGTTCAATCGGGTTATTGTTCTGAACCGGCATAAGCATCCTGCGTTCTTCGTCAAAGGGTGAATGCAGGCTCACTGCCAAATGGCAACTGCTGCTTTCAAGGAATTTGATCATGGAAGGAATAACACCGATGGTTGAAACGGTGATCCTCCGCGGACTCATAGCGAACCCCCAGTCGGATGTCAGAATTTCGAGGCTGGTCAACACATTTTGCAGGTTGTCGAAAGGTTCACCCATTCCCATGTAAACAATATTGGTGAGTTTATCCTTTTCCGGAATGCTGCGCACCTGGTTCACAATTTCACCGGCAGTTAGATTACCCTGGAATCCTTGTTTTCCGGTCATGCAGAAACGGCAGCCCATCCGGCAGCCTACCTGCGACGAAACACACAAGGTTGCTCTGTCCCTGTCAGGGATATAAGCCGATTCGATGAACCTGCCATCCTTAACCGGGAATAAGTACTTTTTCGTTTCATCCGATGATACATGAACTGTTTTGAAGGGAGTCAGGCCAAAATCGAAATTTTCATTCAAAGACTGTCGTGCATTTTTGCTGAGGTTCGACATTTCATCGATCGACCCGATATCTTTTTTGTAAAGCCAGTCGGCGATCTGCCTGGCTGCATAGCCGGGCAACTGCAAACCGGCGGTTATATCCTTTAATTGTTCAAGTGTTTTTCCGAAGATTGGCTCTTTCATATCAATTTATTACGTTGCAAAGGTAACGCTAAGTCAGCATTTTATTTTATACTGAATCTCAAATCCTTTACATAAACTTGATTGCGGGAAGGTTTAATCGGGGTTAGTCAAATAAAATGCGGAATTCAATAGTAGACCTGAATACGACAACAAAAATTTTTGTGGAGCATAGGGGAGTCGAACCCCTGACCTTTAGACTGCCAGTCTAACGCTCTAACCAACTGAGCTAATGCCCCATATGTTTTAAGAACAAAATTGACGGCTGCAAAAATAGATATTTATCCTAAATTTACCAGAAATTAAAATAAGAGTTTTTTAATGAAACGGATATTTACCGCCATAAAATTACACCCCGGAGAAAAGTTGATGTTGGTTTACAATGATCTTAAATCGTCGCTTAAACACGAAAAGATCAAATGGGTTGAGCCGCACAACATACACCTGACGCTGAAGTTTTTTGGTGAAACTGAGGAAGAAAAGGTGAAAGAAATAACTAAGACACTGTCAGCGGCAGGAAGCAAAAAAGAACCGTTTACGATTGGAATAAAGGACGTTGGATTGTTCGGAAGTTCATATCAACCAAGGGTCATCTGGATGGGAATTGAGATGAGCCCGGAATTGGAAAAACTGGCCAAGGAAGTTCTTGATTCGCTTGTGAAGATAGGCTATGAAAAGGATCGGCAGAATTTCGTTCCGCATCTTACCATAGGGAGAATAAAACACATCGGGAATAAAACACATTTACAGGATGTCATAAGCAGATATAAATCCGTCGAATTACAACAGGAAAAAATCGATTGTTTCTATTTATTCGAAAGCATTTTAAAACCTTCGGGACCTGAATACAAAGTTCTTCAAATGGTTCCCTTAAAATAAAAAGGACCTGCATTCACATGCAAGCCCCTTGTGATCTTTTTTGATGAAGATAAAATCCGGAATGAACGGATATTATTCTTTGAACATTTTCTTTGCCATAAAATGATAGATGATCAGGCTCAATCCACCAAAAAGGAATATCATCGAAAAATAGGCCGCTTCCTTTTCGTACATAAATGCATCGGTTTTTGAGATGACGTTTCCGATAAGAATTCCAAGTGCAAGGCCGACCAGAAGTAATCCGTATTTCAGCGAATATTCATTTTGTGTTTTCACCGGATAAAACTTCGAGGCATCCACACCCTTTTCAATTAATGCCATCCTTTCTTTTTTCCTGATAGAAAGATAAACAATCGCTACGATGGCGCCGAAGATTACTAAAAGGACCAGGACAGGTGTCAATTCTAACATAACTTTATGATTTAAATTGTTTTAAATTTGTTTTGAATCTTTGACGCCTGCAATGTTTTTCCGGTTACAAATTACACTCGGTATTTTTGTTTATGGTGAAATCAGGAATGAAAATATTTGGCTGTTGGTATGGTTTTTAATTAAAGGATTTATAAAAAAGTATCATTGGTCAAAGTGTAACCGGCGGAATACTTGATCGTCTTATTATATGTTGAACGCAGATAAATTTAAAATTCACTGGTGAAGTTCGAAAGCGACAGTCATTACATCGATCGGGTGCTGAATAATGATATTTCAGCCTTTGCGATGCTTGTTGAAAAACACAAAGACATGGTCTTTACCGTCGCTCTAAGGATTTTAAAAAATCGTGAAGATGCGGAAGAAATTGCGCAGGATGCTTTTGTCAAGGTTTACCAGTCGCTCGGATCGTTTAAAAACGAATCGAAATTTTCAACATGGTTGTACAGGATTGTTTTCAATGCATCGGTGTCAAAGACCCGTAAAAGAAAGTTGGAAACGACCGGGATTGATACCAAAATAGTTGAAAATTATTCGGTCGATGACATCATCGGAGAATCTGACAAGCTTAGCCATGATGAACAGAAAAAATTAATTGGTAAGATTCTGGAAACGCTGGATCCTGAGGATAGTGCATTAATACAATTATTTTACTATCAGGAGTGCTCGACAGAAGAAATTGGAACAATAATGAACCTTACGCAGGCAAATGTTAAAGTCAGGTTACACAGATTAAGGAAAAGGCTCTTTTTTGAAGCAAATAGATTGCTGAATAAAGAAATGGAGGAGATTTATTTATGAAGACAACAAAAGATAAGTCAGATCAATTTCTGAAAGATCTGGTTCAAAAAACAGATTTAGAAAAGCCATCACTGAACTTCACTCAACATGTGATGAAAGCGGTTGAACCCCTTACCATAAAAAATGAGGAGAGTGTATTTGCTCTTTCAGTCTTGGCAAAACGATGGTATCTGGCAGGTATCGCGGGTATAGTTGCAATTGTTAGTGTGGCTTTTTATTTGGTTTCAAATCATATTCGGATACTGTCGGATGAATATGACCCGCTGATTTTTCCTGTCTTTAAAAAAGTTTTTTCGAGTTTCAGGGATCTGTTTCACACTTTCCAGGTTTCATCGTTTACGCTTATCATTATTGGTGCTATTCTATTGTTGATTCTCATCGATTTGCTGTTACGAAAGATACAGGCTAACAGACAAACTTTTATTTTCTGACAAAATCCTCGAAATCATTCTTCGAAAAGAAAAAGATAAGTTCAAATAATTCTTACTCAACGTATCCCAAAAGCCCATTAGAAGCGGGATAAAACTTTGCGCGTCAGGATAAGTGAGTTAAATCTTCGCTACCTTGCAGCGGGGTAGTTCATCAGCATCAGGTAAATTTTTTTTTGTAAACCCCAAACCCTATTTAAATTTCCACCGTAAAATGTAAATTAATTGATTTTCCAGCTTATTTTTTATCTGCTATAAATTGGCTTGATATGAAAATTATTACATTCTTAACAGTTTTTTTGCTAAGTTTGAATTTTAACCTTAAATCGGAAGCACAGGTCCAAGATGCACTTGATTTTGATGGTGTCAACGATAATGCCAGTCCTCCTCATACATCTTCGCTGAACCTGAACCAGGATTTTACCATTTCAGCATGGGTGTATCCAAAAGCTCTTACACAGCAATATTTTACCGGTAAAATCGATGAAATCAGAATTTGGAATACAACCCGAACAGGAAATTACCTGATAAAGGTTGTCACAGACACAAAAATTTTGACGCAAAAAATAGTAATACGATAATTCATAGAATATTGATCATTAAAACTACTGTTATGAGAAAATTGGTTAAAATATTGACACTTGCAGCTTTATTAGCGATTGTGCCACTTGCTCTGCCGGCACAAAGTCCCCCGCATCCGAATGGTGGCGGTGGCCCTGGCGGAGGTATTGAACCTGTAGGAGGAAGTGCGCCAATCGATGGCGGCCTTTCAATCATGCTTATTTTAGGTGCTGCCTATGGTTCAAAAAAGATTTTTCAGCAAAAGAAATAGCTATTGTTGATAACCAGGAAAAGGCTGTCCTCTTTCAGGATAGCCTTTTTTAGTTTTCAGCTAACGCCTATTTATTATTTTTGTGCTCTTAAATCACTTGCACGATGGAACAAAACGAAAAGAAAATTGAGGAAATGAATACTGGGGAATCCAGATCATTGAATTTCCTCGAGACCATTATTGAAGAAGATATCCAAAACAATAAACACGGGGGACGTATTCATACACGGTTTCCTCCGGAACCAAACGGCTACCTGCACATAGGACATGCAAAATCGATCTGCCTGAATTTCGGCCTGGCAAAAAAATATAACGGTAAATGCAACCTTCGGTTCGATGATACCAACCCGACGAAAGAAGAAGAAGAGTATGTGAACTCAATTATGGAAGATATCAAATGGCTGGGGTTCGACTGGGAAGACAGACTTTACTATGCTTCCGACTATTTCGACCAGTTGTATGAATGGGCCATAAAGTTGATCAAGGATGGAAAAGCTTATGTCGATGACCAATCTGCTGATGTGATAAGTGATCAGCGGGGTGTGCCTACTCGTCCTGGAACGGAAAGCCCTTTCAGGAATAGAAGTGTTGAAGAAAATATCGATTTGTTTGTCCGGATGAAGAATGGTGAATTTCCTGATGGGGTAAGGGTTTTACGGGCGAAAATCGATATGGGTTCACCCAACATGCACATGCGCGATCCCGTACTTTACCGGATCATGCATTCAAAGCACAACCGGACAGGAGATAAATGGTGCATCTACCCGATGTATGATTTCGCACATGGACAGTCGGATTATCTTGAAGGAATAACCCATTCTATTTGTACACTTGAATTCGAGATACACCGCCCGCTTTACGACTGGTTTCTTGATAACCTGATTGAAACGGAATATCGTCCAAGGCAATATGAATTTGCCCGGCTTAACCTGAGTTACACGGTTATGAGCAAAAGGAAACTCCTGGAACTTGTTAAAGAAGGTTATGTCAACGGATGGGACGATCCGCGTATGCCGACCATTTCGGGATTCAGGAGGAGAGGCTATACACCCGAGTCGATTCGGAATTTTGCTGACCGTGTCGGTGTGGCCAAACGCGAAAATGTGATTGATGTCGGTTTGCTCGAATTCAGTGTAAGAGAGCATTTGAACAAGATTGCACCGCGAATCTTTGCCGTCCTCGATCCGCTGAAAGTGATCATCACGAATTATCCGGAAGACAAAACGGAGCAACTCGATCTGGAGATCAATCCGGAAGATCCGGATGCAGGAACACGTGCAGTGCCTTTCAGCAGGGAGATTTATATCGAAAGAGATGATTTCATGGAAGACCCTCCGAATAAATATTTTCGTTTAGGCCCCGGCCGCGAAGTCAGACTAAAAGGTGCTTATGTGATCAAATGCGAAGATTATAAAAAAGATGAGAATGGGAATATAACAGAACTTTATTGTACGTATGACCCTGAAACCAAAAGCGGAATGGAAAACCAACGCAAGGTGAAAGGCACCATCCACTGGGTTTCAATTGCCCATGCTGTCGATGCAGAAATAAGGCTTTACGACAGGTTATTTATGACCGAAGAGCCCGAAGAAGTTGACGATGAGGAAAAAGATTATAAATCCAATCTGAACCCGGATTCGCTGAGAGTGATCACCGGCAAAGTCGAGCCGGGCATAGCCGGTGCAAAAGCCCTGGCTAAATTTCAGTTCCAGCGACTGGGCTATTTTTGTGTCGATCCGGATTCGACAAATGACAGGCTGATCTTCAACCGAACTGTACCATTAAAGGATTCGTGGTCGAAGCAAAATAAATAAGGAAATCCGTCAGCAAATGCTGCTATTGATAGCATCAATTTATTATTTTTAAATGCTTGGATTTACAAAACGAATATTGTTATTTTTGCAACCGCTTTGCCCGATGGTGTAACTGGCAACACGTCTGACTCTGAATCAGAAGAGTCCAGGTTCGACCCCTGGTCGGGCAACAAAGAGCCGCTTAAAAAAGCGGCTCTTTTTGTATACCAGGGGGAGAAGTTTATCCCGCCCTTTTCGTCGGGAACCCCTGGTCGGGCAACATAAAAAAGGACCCGGTATTTGACCGGGTCTTTATATTTTCAGCCACTCATCCCCTTTAGTATCCCCTCCTTCCATAGCACCAGCGAATAGCTGATCGCTAGTTCTCCAAGCAACTCAAGCGATTCTTCAATCACAATTTCGATGTTCCAAACCCACTGCAAATCTTCATGGTTCAGCCAGTTGGTTGTGCTTTCGAGAATCACACCACCAAAAATAATCACGACAAATCCCCATACCAGGAATTTAAAGGTACCCGGGGCTTTTGAAAATGGTTTCTTCAGGTAAAGACCTGTAAAAAAGAAAAGGATGATGACGATCGGTCCACCAAACCATACCCAGTTGGAATTTTTGGAAAAACTTTCAACAGATATCCCGGTTTTTTTGAGAACAAGATTTCCGAGTGTCTCATGAAGCTGAGCCGATTCATCACAGGACATGAATAATAATAATAAACAGAATAAAAGAAAACCCCGGTAATTGACGATATCCTTTTTGTCAGCAATTTTGTAGCACTCATAAGCAGCTCCTGCTGCAACTGCCAGCAATAATGATGAATACCAGGCTGAAATGTTATTTTCATAATCGAGGTTGATAAAACGCGTAATTGTCCAGAATGGCTGGCCGCTTAGGTAGTCAAGGATGTTTGCAGCTACAAGTATCAGGACTCCTACTAGATAGGGATTTCAGCATCTTTGTTTCGAATATACTGTGTTCGTTACCCATGATCCTAATAACTTGTAATAACTTATAAAATTAAGTTTTAATCAAATAAATTTTACAAATGCGGTAATAATTTTCTTATACGGTGATTTTAAATACTTGGCTAACAAAAAGCTGCAAAGATTAAAAATTATTTGATAGAGAAAAAAATTACTTTCGCATCCGAATCGATCAAATCTTTTATAAATGCTTTTTTTACCCTATTTTATAATCGTTGCCGGAACCGGCCGGAATACAGGTAAAACCATACTTGCTGGCATGCTTATAGAAAAATTCTCGGCTCAAAATGAAATTACCGGCTTGAAGATTAGTCCACATTTTCATACGAAAACGCCGTTATTAAATAAGATTTCTGGGAGCGATCAATTTAATCTTTACCTGGAAACTTCAGTTGAAACTGAAAAGGATTCGTCAAAAATGCTGAAATCCGGTGCACATAAGGTTTATTATGTTGAGACAACTGATTCAGGACTTCCGGAAGCACTCGAATGTTTCCTTAAGCAAATTGGGCCGGATACACCAGTCATTGCAGAATCACCTGTCTTGAGAAGGCTTGTTAAACCGGGAATTTTTATCATTGTTGATAACGACCTGAACAAAAATAAAAAGGAAGAACTATTAAAACAGAAGCAGGATGCAGATATTTTTATCAATACAAGTGAGGAAAATCTGCATACGATCGTTTCAAAAATTAATTTGTCGAAATCAGGGTGGGAACTTTCCAATGGTTTGTAAAATGACTGTTTATTTTGATTTGAATTTATGTTGAACCGAAAAATGACTAAATATTTCATCGTCCCGTTAGAAAATAGAAAAAGACCCCAATATTTAAGATTCAACTACATTTGCTTCATGAAAAGTTGGGAATTCCAAATGATAAAGAAACCGTTAATTTTTGTGCTGTTTTTTCTATTTTATGAAGTCTCGGCAGCGCAGACAAATCCGTCATTTATCGGGATTCGTTCGGGTGCTTCATTTCCATTCGGAAAGTATCATGCTGTAACACTGGACGGAGGGAGTTTTGCAACAACTGGTTACAATGTGACCGCCGAAGGAGCCTGGTTTTTTCATAAATATTTGGGAGTTGGGGGTGCATTCGGCTGGAATGAACATCCTGTGAATGTTGGCTTGCTGGGTTATGAAAAAGTGATCAATGACCCCTTCATGTCCGATGTGTACATTCGTTCGGAACCCTACCAGGTTGCTACGACAATGATTGGTCTTTATACGCAGTTACACCTTTTTTCAAAGTTTCAATTTACAGGAAAAATTTTAGGGGGATATCTTTGGGCTAAAACGCCCTGGCAGTTATATAAGCCAGTTTATTTTGCTACTGGTCCCGATTTTTATGAGATCACGTCTGCCCGCGACTGGAAATTTACCGGAACAGCGGGAATCGGTATCAGGTACAATATTTCACCTTGCTTTGGAATTGTGCTGGATTCGGATATCGTTTATGATAAACTGACCTTTAATTTTAACTATTACGGGGGTGTGAGGGAGGATAAACGAACGATTGCCATCATCAATACAACACTTGGCCTCCGGTTTAACATTATGAATAAATAAGGTGGTTCGACAATTTGATGACCAACTTCCTGCCCGGATTATAAAATGATTTATTTCCTTATTCCGAATTTTGTTTCCTGTCATTTTAATATCAGTTCGACCCCTTAAAATAAAAGAAAGTACAAAGTGAAATTCGTACCTTTATCCCGTTTGAAAATCGACTGGTTATGAAACTTAACCTGTGCCTTCATTTTCGGATCATTTTTATCTTAGGTTTTTTTGTGTTCCAAAGTACTTTTATAAATGCCAGAAATTGGCTTGTTGAAACCGATGGCAAAACTTCCCGTGTTTTGACCTCCTGAAAAACACGATAGATTTTGGTAAGCTATAATTTCAGCATAGAAACGTTGTATAAATCAATTGCAAATCATATAGTAAGAATACAGTTTTAAATGTAATTTTGAAAAAATTAAATATCCGTCAATATGGCTACATTGCGTTTGATTTCATTATGGCTGATGCGCATTGGGGTTGCCCTTTATGCGATTACGCGAAATTTCAAAATCATTGTATCGTTCAATTTCGACAGCATTCAATATTGGGTCACGCTTTGTTACAGTATTTTTGCAGTACTTTTGCTAATCGGTGGTTTGATCGGCAAATCATGGCTGACAATATTTTCATCATTGTTCCTGATTTTCATTACAGGTTATTTTGCCATAATCAATATAAAAGATATGTTGGGTCATAATTTTGCTTCTTATATACTGATTGGTGGTGTTGCTGTGTTCTTTGCAGTGAATGGTAACGACAGTAAATAATTGAATTTTAAACAATGAACTGATTACAGATGTTTGAATAACAATTCCATTGAAAAAAATAATAACTATGAAAAAAACATTGGTATTGCTTGCAATTAGCGTTTTTGTTATTGCAGGATACAGTCAAAAAGTACAAAAGGTAAAAAATGTTCCTTTCTCTGATTATTTCACTGAAAAAACGATGCGAATGGATCTGTTTCATTCAGGAAACGCCACAGAGGACCGTTTTTCGGTTGATCGTATTCTGAACGATGGTCCCTGGGCAGGAAGTGAAACCACACTGCTGGATGAACTCAACAGAGGCCCCTATTTTTTGGAGGTTCGGGATAAAAAAAGTTCCACTTTGTTATATACCCGCGGATTTGCAAGTTTATTTGGTGAATGGCAAACTACTGATGATGCGAAAACAAACTGGGGTACATTTCATGAATCGATTCGTTTTCCATGGCCGAAATATACGGTCGAGGTCGTATTAAAGAAAAGAGATTCGCTTAATAATTTTGTTAAAATCTGGGAGAAGGAGGTGAACCCTACATCGAGAATAGTTAATCCCGCCGAAAATCATACCAATTATAAAGTTTTCAAGTACCAGGACAGCGGACCCCCAGTGAATAAAGTGGATATTGTTATTCTTGGTGATGGTTACACTGCAGATGAAATGAACAAGTTCGAACGAGATGTTGTGAGGCTGGCGGATGCATTATTTGGTGTTGAGCCTTTTAGGGCCCGGAAAACGGATTTTAATGTAAGTGCCGTTGAAACTCCGTCACAGGAATCCGGCGTCAATAAGCCTGACCCCGGAGTGTTTAAACGATCCTTTTTGTCGGTGAGCTATGGTGCGTTCAATTCGGAACGATATGCGCTGGCATATGACAACAGAACCATCAGGGATGTTGCCGCAACCGTTCCTTATGATTATATGTTTATTCTGGTCAACGAAAAGACCTATGGCGGAGGTGGAATTTTTAATCTGTACGCCATTTCAGCAGTGGATAACAAATTCTCTAATTACATTGTCGTTCATGAATTCGGTCATTGTTTCGCAGCGTTGGGTGATGAATATTATACTTCGGATGTTTCGTATGAGAAACCGAAAATAACGGTTGAACCGTGGGAGCCGAATATAACGGCCCTTCTGAAAAATGAACCTTTAAAGTGGGGCCAATTTGTTGATAAGGATACACCAATTCCGACACCCTGGAATAAAACCGATTTTGATAGTTTCAGTTATGAAATACAGAAACAGCGGCGAGAGATGAGGAGTAAAAAAGTTCCGGAAGGTGAAATGGAAGATTTGTTTTTAACCGAAAAGGAAAAATCGATTGAAATTCTCGACAACATGAAATATTCAGGAAAAGTCGGTGCTTTTGAAGGAGCGGGTTACAGGCAATACGGATTGTATCGTCCCTATGCTGATTGTATTATGTTTACGAGGGATAAACAATTGTTTTGCCCGGTTTGTGAGGATGCAATCAGCCAGGTGATTGATATGTATACGAAATAAAATATTTAAATGAATGCGCAAATAGATTTACGCAGCGATACGGTCACTCGGCCCACGAAGGAAATGCTGGATGCCATGTTCCTTGCTAAAGTAGGAGACGACGTATTTGGTGATGACCCGACTGTGAACGAACTGGAAAAGAAAGCTGCATCAATGTTCGGTAAGGAAGCGGGTATTTTCTGTCCTTCAGGAACGATGACCAACCAGATCGCTATTAAAGTCCATACAAAACCCGGTGATGAGGTTATCTGTGATGAAAGTTCCCATGTTTACAGATATGAGGGCGGAGGGATCGCGTTCAATTCAGGTTCTTCTGTGAAACTGATCAAAGGTGACCGGGGAAGAATAACTGCTGAACAAGTGCTGGAATGCATCAACCCGGATGATGTACATGCTCCGAGAACAAGTGTTGTCGTAGCTGAAAATACTTCGAACCGGGGAGGCGGTAGTTGCTATAAGTTTGACGATCTGGAAAAGATCAGCAAATTATGCAAAGAGAATAACCTGAAATTTCACCTTGACGGAGCACGCATTTTTAATGCACTTGCTGAAACCGGCGAATCCACACTCGAAGTCGGTAAAATTTTCGATTCTGTTTCAATTTGCCTTTCAAAAGGTCTCGGAGCCCCGGTCGGGTCGGTTTTATTAGGTGATAATGCCTTTATAAAACAAGCCCGACGCGTACGAAAAGTGTTTGGAGGAGGTATGCGGCAGGCCGGTTATCTTGCTGCTGCCGGAATTTATGCCCTCGATCATCATGTCGACCGGCTTAAAGAAGATCATCGCAAAGCAAAGGTGATCGGAGCGGGATTAAAAGAATGCAACTTCGTGAAAGAGGTGTTGCCTGTCGAAACGAATATCCTCGTTTTCAGGCTTGCCGATCACGTTAAAGATGTTGAATTTCTTCAAAAACTAAAGGATAAAAACATATTGGCTGTCGGTTTCGGACCCGGAACGATCCGGTTCGTAACCCATCTTGATTTTACGGATGAAATGCTCGATACTGTTTTAAAGGAATTAAAATCTATCTGAGGTTTTCACACTATAAAACCAAAAAACAAACATTTCTTTTCTGTAACTTTCCGAAATTATTTTCCATGAAATTGACCAATTGGATGCAATAATTTCAA
The DNA here is from genome assembly GCA_963764475.1 of uncultured Bacteroidales bacterium. Classification (GTDB taxonomy): domain Bacteria; phylum Bacteroidota; class Bacteroidia; order Bacteroidales; family JAADJA01; genus JAADJA01. Next base: position 14,514 of record CAVXTE010000116.1, on the reverse strand, counting down.
AGTCCTCCGTCTGATAAATATGAACAGTTATTCTGAACAACAGAACAGGCTTAGCAGGTTTCTTGCACAGGAATATTCGAACCTGATTTCGTATGTAAAGCGAAACATAGAATCAGCTGATGCCGAGGATGTTGTTCAGGATGTAGCGCTGAACCTGTTTACAAAAGCAGATTTAAATGCACCCATTGAAAACCTGTTTGCTTATGTATACCGTTCTTTGAAAAACAAGATCATCGATCTTCAGCGAAAAAAGAAAGAGCTAAGGCTCGACGACTTTGAAGATGAACAAAGCGGGGAAAATTTGCTCCTGCGAAATTTTGCAGATGATCCTGATGAATTTGCAGATTCTGCTGCGGAAGAATTGAAGCTTGAACAATTGTACGAATGCATCGATGAACTGCGTCCCGATCAACAGGATATCATTTTAGCCACCGAGATCGAAGGGTACACGTTTGAAGAACTATCGCGTGAATGGGAGATCCCGATGGGTACACTGCTATCGCGAAAGCACAGGGCAATGGCGAAATTGCAGACAATCATGAAAGGAAAATTTAAAAATTAAAGAAATTAAACTTAAGGAGGAAAATAAAATGGAACACACAATGAGAAACAGACATCCCTATTTCCCCGGTACCATACGAAGGGTCGGTTGGATCATTGGGGGGATTTTTCTGGCAGTATTCATGGCTTTTATCTTTGGATATTTCGTCATGCTGCTTTGGAACTGGCTCATGCCGGCATTATTCGGATTACCGGTAATCACTTACTGGATGGGGTTTGGCATTATTGTACTCGCACGGATGATTTTCGGAGGTTTCGGTCATCACGGGCCGCCTCATCATCCACGAGACCGTTATTGCTATACCAAATACAGAAAAAAACACCCACGATTTGGTGGCGCCAATAAATGGCAGTACTATGAAGATTTCTGGCATGAAGAAGGCGAGCAGGCTTTTGAACAATTTGTGGAAAAGAAAAACTCAACTGCAGAAAACGAAAATCCCGCTGTTTAGCGGGATTTTTTTTTGAGGTACCGAGCGGATTCGAACCGCTGTCGACGGTTTTGCAGACCGCTACCTAACCACTCGGTCACGGTACCGTTTTTAGCTTTGCAAAGTTAGAATTAAAAATGCAATTGGCAAAAATATTTAGTCAGCGTGTATATTCAACCAGGCATTCGGGACAAAGACATCCTTCGAAGCCTTCCTGCAGCAAATCCATAGCTTCGGCAGGAACATCATGCTCAAAGCACCAACACTTTGATGAGGTACTGCAGAAAAATTCCTTGCCGCACTTCGGACAACTGCTTAACTCAGTCAGTTTATTCAGATCTTTTTTTTCATTCATAGTATTCCGATATAGTAACACTTACACTATCTGCCTGTCCTGCTATGGGCGGATTGATCTTAGCTATTTTAACCTCGGCAAATTCAATGGCCGGAAAATCTTTTTTAACGGCATTCAATATCCGCCTCCCAACGTGTTCCAGTAATTTGGATGCTATGTTCATTTCCGCCTTCACGATTTTATACACTTTTGAATAATCAACAGTATCATTCAGCTGGTCAGTTTGTTCAGGCTTTGCAGTATCTGCCTCCAGATAAAGATCGACCCTGAACATGTTACCGGTCACCTGCTCTTCTTTCATGCATCCGTGATAGGCACGAAACGTCATTCCTTCCAAAGCTATTGTCGACATAAGCTTATTTAATCGTTTGTAATCCTTTATTGATCCTGTTAATGACTTCTTCTTTTCCGAGCAATTCCATCACATCAAACATACCAGGTCCCCTACCCGACCCGATGATCGTCAGTCTCAGTGCGTTCATTACCTGTCCCATTCCCAACTGGTTTTTATCAAGAAAATCATGAATGGTTTTTTCAAGATTTTCCGATGAAAAATTTTCAAGTAGTGATAGTTCCGATATCAGGTTCATCAAAATTCCAGGAGTGTTCTCTTTCCAGCGCTTTTTTACAAATTCCGGATCATAGGAACCTGGTGCCTGGAAAAAGAAATACGATTGGTCCCAGAAATCATCGACAAAATTTGATCTTTCCTTAATCAGGGATATGACTTTGCCCACAAACTCATCAGAAACAGTAAATCCTTTTTTTTGTAAAATTTTCTGGAATAAAAAAACCAGTGCAGCATCCTCTTTTTTCAACAAATACTGGTGGTTGAACCATTTTGCTTTTTCAGGGTCAAACCGCGATCCGGATTTTCCGACTCTGTCTAAAGAGAAAGCTTGAATGAGTTCATTCATTGAAAACAACTCTTGTTCAGTCCCGGGGTTCCAGCCCAGTAAAGCCAGGATATTTATAAATGCTTCCTGAAAATAGCCTGATTCACGGTATCCCGATGCCACTTCGCCGTTTTCCGGGTTTTTCCATTCGATTGGGAAAACAGGAAATCCGAGCCTGTCGCCGTCGCGTTTGCTCAGTTTGCCTTTACCGTCTGGTTTGAGGATCAGCGGAAGATGGGCAAATTGAGGCATCTCCTTGTCCCAGCCAAAAGCTCTGTATAATAAGTACATGCAACGACAGGGAAGGCAACCATTCCTCACCGCGAATCACATGACTGATCTTCATCAGGTAATCGTCTACAACATTGGCAAGGTGATATGTTGGCATTCCGTCTGATTTGAAAAGTACCTTATCATCGAGCGTTTCTGATTTTACAGTTATTTCACCCCGGATCAGATCTTCAAAAACTATTACTTCATTTTCGGGGGTTTTAAAACGAATGATATAAGGTTCGCCGGAATTCAACAAGGAAGTTACTTCAGCTTCCTCAAGTCGCAAGGAATTTTTCATTGTATTACGTGACGCCGGGCTGTAACTTGTATTTACTGCTTTCTCAGTTTCCAGTTTTTTACGCATCGCTTCGAGTTCCTCAGGCGTATCAAATGCATAATAGGCATGTCCGGATTCGACAAGTCGCAATGCATATTCTTTATATATCGTTTTTCGTTCCGATTGCCGGTACGGCGCGAATGCCCCCCCCTGCCCTACTCCTTCATCGAATTGAATTCCGCACCAATCAAGCGATTCAATGATATAATCTTCTGCACCTTCAACATAACGGTTCTGATCGGTATCCTCGATCCTCAAGATCATTTTACCATTATTTTTCCTGGCAAATAAATAATTGTAAAGGGCAGTTCTGACCCCTCCTATATGAAGTGGTCCGGTTGGTGACGGAGCAAATCTAACCCTGATATCTTTCATAGCTTCATTCCTCTAAATCAAGGGTGCAAAGATAAAAAAAAGTGGTATCGGAGACTTCGGCATCCGGTACCACTTCATTTCCATTTTGGATGAATTAATCCATTTTGATAAATTTCCTTGTCAGCCTGTTTGGTCCGTCTTTGACATCGAGCAGGTAATAACCAGCGGACAACGATGAAACGTCAAGCGAAAGATGATCATTTCCAGTTTTCATGGAGATAATACGGTTGCCGGACAAATCGGAAATCCTGATTTGCCTTGTGCTTGTACTCGAATTCAGGAACGTCAGGTTTAGTTCATTCTTCACCGGATTGGGACTAAAGGTGAAATGAACCGGGTTGTCTTTTTCTTCCACATTTACAGTAATACTGCCTACTTTATTCAAAACCCAGTTATCAGGATCGATCTGGATGGAAGAAACCTCCTTCGATAATGGGATCGAAAATGTATTGGTATTCGCCGTCTGGTAAAAATAAACAGTTGTATCCGTTTGATTGGTAAAGTGAAGTTTGTAAGCCATCAGCATTTTGAATAATGGAGTTACGGAAGGTTTCGAAACGGTTTGTATTACCTGCATCGTAAACTGACTCGTGTTTTGGGACCAAATTATGCTGTAAGTTGGATACCCTTCGCCAAAATACCACTGATCAAAGAAATCGGTAAAATCCATACCCGAAGTTTGGTTCAGTACATTCATAAAATCAAGCCCGGTTGCCGTACCTCCGCCATATTGATCGAGGTAGTTGCTCAGCACCTGGAAAAACATATCATCGTCCTGAAGTTCGAAACGGATCATGTGTAAGATCGCAGCTCCTTTATTATAGGATAAGCGGTTATCGAATATCCTCCAAATATTGTTGTAAGTTACATCTGCCGGAGGAACATACGTACTACCTCCAGACTGAGACATCACATTGTTGTGTATGGCATTCATCTGGCTGTTAGCAGCCCCCTGGCCCAGGATATACTCATTTGCAAGGTAATCACAATAGGTTGCAAATCCTTCATTCACCCAGACATCGCTCCATGTTGCACAGGTAATATAATCGCCGAACCACATATGGCCTAATTCATGAGCAACAAGGTCAAAACTGAACCCTCCAATCGTTGTCATGGTTTGATGCTCCATTCCACCTCCCAAAGCAGTTAAACAATGTCCATATTTTTCCTGGTGAAACGGATACAATTGAAACAGGTTGGAGTAAAGCTCGATAAAGGCTGCGGTTTCATCGATATTATCCTGGTAGGTTTCAAGGCATCCCGGTGCATCGTAAATAAAATTCTGGATCAGCAGTGAATCGGGTGCCATTTGTTCAGGATGCGCATAAATGCTGTAATCCTGATACTCCGAAACGGCGAATGACAATAAATAATAATCGATAGGGTAACGGGTCTTCCATTCAAAACGCTGTTTGTTGTCCGGCATGGGGGTTACGGCTGTCAATAATCCTTCGGAACCAGCCATATTCCCGACACTGGTCGTTAAAAATACCCAGGCGGAATCGGCTTTATCTTCAAGAACCTGTTTGGCGGGCCACCATTCTCTTGCAGCAAAAGGTTCAGAAAGTGTCCAGGTCACCTGCTTTCCCCAATCTGTCGTATTTGTAATCCCAGAAAAGAATCCTCCGGTCGGAGGTGTACCATGGTAGGAAATAACTGCGGTAAACAGTTCGCCTTCGGGTATTGGATTATCCAAAGGGACAAACACTTCATCATTTGTATGAATGACGTTTTGGGCTGTACCGTTGATCAGAATTTCATCCACAGTCATCTGACCAACCAGCTCACAGGCAAAGGTGTCGAGTTCTGTTGCTACGACCTGGGCCTTATAGGTTACATCACCCGAAACATAAATAGAAGTGTTTTCGACATTGATATTCAGAAAATAAAATTTAACATCATAATCGTTCAGCAACGGAGTTTGAATAATGTCTTTTGAATTTTTTAAGAAGTTGGCATGTGCCCGTGCTTCAACTTCCGATATGGGTTTGTCATAATTTAACTGTTGGCCGAATGCCACACTGTAAAGCAAATAAATTGCAAAAAATAGAGTAAACTTACGCATGATTAATTATTATTGAATTTTTAGAAACTGAATTTTATGTACGAACTAATTTTTGACAAACTTAATTGAATATGTCTTTTCATGAAAATTAATTTTTGCCACGTACAATCCTTTCAGTAGATCACCGGCATAAATTGTATTTACCGGCTGGCTGAGTCTGTACCGTTTTACTATTTGTCCGTACATGTCGAAGACAGTAAGTTCACAGTTTTGGTTGTCACTGATTCTTACGTTTATCTGATCGGAGACCGGGTTCGGGTAAATCCGGATTGTATTTTCTTTTCCATTGTCGCTGATTCCGTTAATACTTGCGACTTTTTTCAGAACCCACAGGTTGGGATCTATTGCAATACTGTCGATTTCGTTTGTAAACGGGAAATCAAAAGTCATATCCGGCTGTGTCTGGTATATTCGAAGGGTTGTATCGGTGCTGTTATTAAAAAATACTTTTACCGGCATATGTATTTTAAAAAATGGTGTTATGTCTGGATCTGAAGAAGTTTGGGACAAATGCAATTCAAACCCGGTTGCAGATTGTGACCAGTTTACTGAATATACCGGATATCCCTGTCCATAATACCATTGGTCGAAAAATTCGTTAAAATTAATGCCTGAAGTTTGATTCAGAACACTGATAAAATCAGAAACACTCGCTGTTCCTCCTGCATAATCTGTCTGGTAATTTTTCAACGCCTGAAAGAAAACCGTGTCGTCCTGTATCTCATACCTTATCATGTGAAGAAAAATACCGCCTTTGGCATAGCTCAGTCTGCCGTTGAAAATCCGGTCAGCATTTTCATTTATAACATCCTCCATCGGGACGTAAATACTTCCGTCTGGTTCTGACAAAACACTGGCCTGAAAAACCTGCAGCCATTTGTGAGGCCAATCACCGGCTGCTATTTTCTCCATCGCCATGTAGTCAGCGTATGTGGCAAAACCTTCATTCAGCCAAATGTCATTCCAGGAAGCGCAGGTTACGTTATCGCCAAACCACATGTGCCCGAGTTCATGAGCTACGATTTCAAACTGAAATCCGTCGAGTGTCGTCATTGTTTGGTGTTCCATGCCTCCGTGAATGCCTGTAAGACAATGACCGTATTTTTCTTCCCTGAATGGATAGGCAGAAAAGAGATCGGTAAATAGGTTCATGGTTTCAGCGGTTTGATCCAGATCGCTTTTATAATGATCCAGGCAGCCCGGTGAATTGTAAATATAGTTTTGAATTAACAATGAATCACCTCCCATATCAGCAGGATGCGCATAAATGCTGTAATCCTGGTAATCTGCAACGGCAAAGGAAAGCAGATAATAATCGATCGGATATTTTGTTTTCCATTCGTATCGTACTTTATTGTCGGGCAAAGGAATAGTTGCTGTCAATAATCCTTCTGAACCTGCTTTGTTTATAGCACTTGTAGTGATAAAGACCCAGGCCGAATCGGCTTTGTCATTCAGGTCTTGTTTTACCGGCCACCATGTCTTCGCATTAAATGGTTCGGAAAGCGTCCATGTCACATGCTTGTTCCAGATGGTATCATAACTCGTGTAAATTCCGGTTTCGAAGCCTTTGGAAGAAGGTGTTCCATGATAATAAATCCTGGCAGTCATATTCGAACCATTCACTAATGGAGATGCAAGTGGAACAAAAATTTCATCCGAGTTGTGAATAAATGCAAGCGAATTGCCATTGAACAGAATAGAATCGACATTTAATTCCTGAACGAGTTCTATCGCAAATGTATCCAACTCCTGAGCTGTAACAACAGCATTTATTGTCACGTTTCCGTTGATATAAGTTGTGTCATTTTCAGCCGCCAGATCAAGAAAATAGAAGGTTACATCATAATCATGCAGCAAAGGTGTTTGGGAGCTGCTATTTTTTTCGTTGAAAAAATGTTTGGCCAATTTTGCTCTTGAGCATCCTGTTTCACCACTTAAAAATGAAAAATTTTGGGTGGAAGCCTTAATGAAGGTGAAGTGAAGAAGAACTATAAAAAGTAAGGTTTTTTTCATAATTTCAAGCCGTTAGCGATTCGTTTTTGTAATTCGGGGGCAATATGTATATTTGTCACCAATAACAAAATAACCAATATTTTGTTCCGTTTTCAATGCGTTGCGTATATTTAATAAAAAGGAAATTTGTTGAGCAATCAATATCAAATAGTATTACAAAAACTCGATCTTTTTATCAGAAAATATTACAAAAATCAACTGATCAGAGGTTCGATTTATTGTATTTCATTACTGATCATTTTTTTTCTGATCGTTAACTTTTCTGAGTATTTTGGGCATTTTAACCAACTGGTGCGTACCGTGCTTTTTTATCTTTTTATCCTAATAAATGCGGCTATCATTGTCAAATTCATTATTATTCCTGTTTTCAGACTTTTAAAAATCGGTAAATTAATATCGCATGACGAAGCTGCAAAAATCATTGGAAATCACTTTCAGGAAGTCAATGACAAACTGATAAATACACTCCAGTTAAAAAAACTGAGTGAAGAAGATTTGGACAATATGGATTTGGTTAATGCAAGTATTGACCAGAAAATAGGCGATCTTAAACCCATCTCATTTGGTAAAGCTATCGATTTTTCTAAAAACAGGAAATACCTGAAGTTTGCCCTTCCTCCCCTGATTATATTGCTGTTTATTTTGGTATCTTCTCCCAGCCTTATCACCAACCCTACAAAACGACTCGTTAAGCATAATGAGTATTTTGCAAAAGAACTGCCTTTTTATTTAGAGGTTTTAAACAAGGATTTAAATGTTGTGGAACAGCAGGATTTTAAGCTGAAGGTGAAGGTCACGGGGAAGGAAACGCCTGAAAATGTTTATTTGATTTCGGGGAATAATAAAATAAAGCTGGTGCGTGATAATGCGGTGAATTTCAACTATACGTTTGTAAATGTGCAAAAATCACAAAAGTTTACCCTTGCAGCAGATGATTACCAATCAACGGAATACCAGTTAAATGTTTTGCCGAAACCTGTTGTGCTCGATTTTGATGTTAATCTCAATTACCCGGCTTATACAGGGAAAAAAAATGAAACTCTTTCGAACAGCGGAGATTTGATCATTCCGGTGGGTACAAAGGTTGGCTGGTCGTTCTATACCAGAAATACGGATGAAGTGACAATGCGGCTGGGAGATAAAATTGAAATTCTGGATAAGAATGCTTCTAATGTGTTTAAATACGAGGATACTTTTTTCGCCGATAAACCGTATTCAATAAGCCTATCAAATGAATTTCTTAAAAATTCAGATTCTCTATTATACCGCATTAATGTGATCCCTGACTTGTATCCCGCAATAAGTGTCGATCAGTATCAGGATTCAGTATTTGATAAACGGCTCTATTTTCGCGGTTCGGTTAAAGATGATTATGGCTTTACACTCCTGACTTTCAATTATAACATTAAAAATCCCGATGAAACCGTAGAACCGGGGCTAAAGAAAGATAGCCTGAAGTTAATTGCCGGTGTAAATCCTCAGCAGTTTTACTATTATTTTGATGTTTCAGGTATAAATGTCGAACCCGGAGGAGAGGTCGATTATTATTTCGAAATCTGGGATAACGACGGTATTCACGGAAGTAAATCTTCGCGCAGCCAAACAATGTCATATAAACTTCCTACATTAGAAGAAATATCCAAAGAAACGGATGAAAGCAACCAATCGATAAAAAGTGAAATGGAAAAGGCCATCAAGGAGACGCAACAGTTTCAAAAAGATGTAGATGCGTTAAATAAAAAATTCCTTGATAAGAAAAATCTGAGCTGGGAAGATAAACAACAGGTTCAACAATTGCTGGATAAACAGAAAGAGCTTCAGAGTAGGATGGAGGCGATCAAAAAAGAAAATGAAGAGAAAGCCTCTAAAGAACAGCAATTCAAGCAAGTCGATCCGGAATTGGTCGAGAAACAAAAACAGTTGGAAGAACAGTTTGATAAGCTGATGCAGGATGAAGATTTGAAAAAACTATTTGATGAACTGCAACAGATGCTCGATCAGGTTAATAAAGACAAAGTGAACGATATACTTGAGAAAATGAAATTATCAAATGAGGACCTGGGGAAGATGCTCGACCGGAATCTTGAACTTTTTAAGCAATTGGAATTTGATAAAAAAATGACGGAAACAGTTGAAAAGTTACAGGAATTGGCTAAAAAGCAGGACGAACTTAGTGATAAAGTTCAGAATAAAGATGAGGATAGTAAAGAAGCAAAATCAGAACAGGAAAATATAAATAAGCAATTCGATGATGTTAAAAAAGATTTGGATGAACTTGATAAATTGAACAAGGATTTGGAGGATCCGAATAAGTTTGATCAGATGGAAGAGCAGCAGCAAAGCATTGACCAGGATTTGAATGAAAGTCAGGAAGCGTTGGAGAAAAACCAGCGAAATAAGGCATCAAAAGCACAAAAAGGAGCATCGCAAAAAATGGAGCAAATGGCCCAGTCTTTATCGGCTATGCAGCAGGAAATGGAGCAGGAAGGAATGGCTGAAGATGTTGATGCCTTAAGAGATATTCTTGAAAATCTTATCAAATTGTCGTTCGATCAGGAAGACCTCCTCAAAAAAGTGAATTCAATAAATCTGAACGATCCCCATTATACTGAACTCATTCAGAATCAGAAGAACATAAAGGATGATTTGGGAATGGTGGAAGATTCGCTGTATGCCTTAAGTAAAAGGCAAATTATGATTGAACCGTTTGTGAATAAAGAAATAAGTACAATTAATCAGAATATTGATAAAGCGATGACTGACCTGAACAATCGCAATACAAAGCAAGCAGCCGGCAAACAGCAATTTGCAATGACCTCAATAAACAACCTTGCTCTTATGCTTTCTGAGTCACTGGATCAGATGATGCAAATGATGCAAAACCAGGGAATGAATTCATGTAAAAATGGTCAGCCCAAGCCCGGAGCAGGCCAATCCGGAATAAAATCAATGCGTCAGTTGCAGGAACAATTGAATCAGCAAATTGAAAAAATGAAAGCGGGAATGAAAAAGGGAGGAAAGGAACAAAACGGAAAAAAGGAAGGGAATGGACAATCGATGAATGAACAGCTTGCTAGAGCTGCAGCTCAGCAGGAAGCCATCCGCGACCAAATGAGACAATATGCTGATCAATTGGAAAAAGAAGGACAATTCGGATCGAGCAAAAAATTGAAACAAATAATGGAGAATATGGATAAAACGGAAACCGATTTAGTAAATAAACAAATCACTCAAGAGACATTAATGCGGCAACAGGAAATTTTAACACGGTTGCTTGAATCTGAAAAAGCAGAGCTTGAAAGAGAAAAAGAAGAAAAAAGAGAATCAACTGAAGCAAAAGATAAAAATTATCGTAACCCTGAAAAAGTTTTTAAGTATAACAGACAACAATCAAATGAAGTAGAACTGTTAAAAACGGTACCACCATCGTTAAAACCGTTTTACAAAAGTAAAGTCAACCAGTACTTTTATAACTTTGAAGAATTATTAGACAAATGAAACAAGAACAAAAAACACTGAAACTCAAATCCGTTCCGGAAAGCATCCATCAAGTTGAAAAGCTTATCGAACAGGTTTGTGATGAATACAACCTGAACAATAATTATTTGGGTTGTGTTACCATTGCTTTAACAGAAGCATTTACAAATGCTTTGGAGCACGGAAATAAAAATGATCCGGAGAAATTTATTACAATCACGTTTGATAAAACTTCCTCGGGATTGTCTTTCAGAGTGAAAGATGAAGGTGAGGGGTTTGATTATAATGCAATGCCTGATATAAAAGATGATGGCAAAGAAAAAGTTTTTCCGGGCAGAGGAATTTTCCTGATCAAAACACTTTGCGACAACATAAACTTTGTTGATCCTGGAAATGAAATTGAAATCGGATTTCAAATTTCCAGCATTAATTTTGAAACTGCAGTTGACAGACTTAAGAAATTTAAGGATTATTCTGAGTCTGCTAAAAAAGTCGCAAAATAATTGCTAAACCATTGTGGCCAGCCAAACCGTTCACTTTTTTGCTGAAGATGTTAAATTTAAGCTTAAAGGTAAAAAAGTCTTAAAGGAATGGATAAGGAATGCCATTTTTGAAGAAGGAAAACTATCGGGGGCAATTAATTTTATTTTTTGCAGCGACACATATCTTCACAACATAAATCTCCAATATCTCAACCACGATTACTTTACGGATATAATAACGTTTGATAATTCTGAAGAAAAGGATGTTTTATCGGGTGATATTTATATCAGCATTGAGCGGGTACGAGAAAACGCCAAAATGTTTCAATGTCCATTAAATCAGGAAATTAGACGTGTTATTGTACATGGCATCTTGCATCTTATTGGTTATCAGGACAAAAGCTCTTCTGAGATAAAATTGATGAGAAGCAAAGAGGATTATTATTTATCTTTGCTGCCTGATTTAAGTCGATAGATTTCGTTTATTTCACGTGAAACATTAGAATGTTTAAACAATACGACATAATTGTTGTAGGAGCAGGTCATGCCGGAAGTGAAGCAGCAGCAGCAGCAGCTAATCTGGGTTCTTCAGTCTTGCTTATTACAATGAATATGACCAATATAGCCCAAATGTCATGCAATCCTGCAATGGGAGGTATAGCAAAGGGACAGATCGTCCGTGAAATTGATGCATTGGGCGGTTATTCCGGTATTGTCAGCGACAAGTCAATGATCCAGTTCCGGATGCTTAACAAATCCAAAGGCCCAGCTATGTGGAGTCCCAGGTCACAAAACGATAGAATTTTGTTCTCAATTGAATGGAGAAATGTGCTGGAACAGATTCCTAATCTCGATTTCTGGCAGGATATGGTAACGGGAATAATGACAGATAAAGGTAAAGTAGTTGGAGTCATGACGGCTATGGGACAGAAGATAAGAGCAAGGGCGATTATTTTAACGAATGGTACTTTTTTGAATGGAATCATTCACATAGGAACAAAAAAATTTGGCGGAGGCAGAATAGGTGAAAAAGCTTCAACTGGATTGACAGAAGATTTGAATAAGCTTGGGTTTGTTTCATCGCGTATGAAAACTGGAACGCCTGTCCGGGTTGATGGAAGGACGATTGATTTTTCTCAACTTGAAGAACAGCCTGGAGATGAAAATCCTGAAAAATTTAGTTTTACTGATACTTTGAAATTAACCAAACAGCGGAGTTGTTATCTCGCTTATACAAGTCCTAAAGTACATGATGTATTACGAACCGGATTCGATGAATCCCCGATGTTTAACGGGAGGATTGAAGGAGTAGGCCCACGCTATTGTCCTTCCATTGAGGATAAAATTAATCGTTTTGCAGATAAAAGTCGTCATCAGTTGTTTATTGAGCCAGAAGGATGGAATACCATTGAATATTATGTGAATGGGTTTTCTTCGTCCTTACCTGATCATATACAATTTAAAGCCTTACAAAGCATTAAGGGTTTTGAAAAAGCAAAAATTTTCAGGCCCGGTTATGCTATTGAATATGACTATTTTCCTCCGGTTCAATTAAAATTTTCACTTGAGACCAAATTGGTTAAAAATTTATTTTTTGCCGGACAGATCAACGGCACTACCGGATATGAGGAAGCTGCGGCACAAGGTATAGTTGCTGGAATTAATGCGCACAGAGAAATAAATAACCTGCCAGCGTTTGTATTGAGTAGATCTGAAGCCTACATTGGTGTCCTTATAGATGATCTGATTAACAAAGGGGTAGATGAACCCTACAGAATGTTTACATCAAGAGCAGAATATAGAATTCTGCTAAGGCAAAATAATGCTGACCTGAGATTGACGCCAAAAGGGTATGAAATTGGTCTCGCATCAAAAGAGCGAATGGATAGAGTGATACTTAAGAGAAAGCACATAGAGTCAATATTGAAATTTCTTAAGACTAAAAGTATTGAACCAGACAAGGTCGAACAAATGTTAATTAAGAATGAGACTCAGGTCATCACCCAAAAAATGAAACTGGCAAACCTGTTGCTACGACCTCAGGTTTCAATTATGGATATTTTAAATACCGATGCGGACTTTTCTGATTTTATTAATAACTTGGAAAATGAATGTACCAAAGAATGCCTTGAAGAAGCCGAAATATTGATTAAATACGGTGGTTACATTGAAAAGGAACAAGAAATCGCAGAGAAACTGAACAAATTAGAAAACTTGCAATTAAATCCGGAATTTGATTATACCAAGTTAACAACGCTTTCTTTTGAAGCGCGTGAAAAATTGGTTAAAATTAAACCCCATACAATCGGGCAGGCATCCAGAATTGCCGGTGTTTCTCCAGCCGATATATCTGTGATTGCTGTTTATTTAGGTAGATAGATTAGAAGCGTTTCACGTGAAACTCATATATGAATAACTTACGCAGTTGCCAGATTTGCGGAAATGATGAATTTTTGAATTACATTATTACCAAGGACTATTTTCTATCGCAAAAGGAATTTTCAATTGTCAGATGTACGAATTGCGGATTTCTCTTTACGTATCCAAGACCGGATCCAGACGAACTCAAAAAATATTACGAATCAGATGAGTACATATCTCATTCAACTGCAAAAAAAAACTTTCTAACGAAATTATATTTGTATGTTAGAAAATACTCAATCAGAAAAAAAGCCAGGCTGATCAGCAAATATACGGAGACAAAAAACGTACTTGATTTTGGTTGTGGCACAGGTGAGTTTTTATCTTATATCCGGGATCAGGGTGTTACAACGTTCGGTATTGAACCAAATCCGTCAGCCCGAGATTTTGCATCAAGAAAATACAATTTGGATATCTATGAAGGTTTTAAATCCTTGCCTGAAGTTGAAAATTCGTTTGATGCAGTAACTCTTTGGCATTCGCTTGAGCATGTCGATGACTTAAATACTGTTATCAGTAATATAAAGAAAGTTATCAAAAAAGAAGGTATTGTTGTAGTTGGCATCCCCAACTTTGAATCAAAAGACGCCAAAATTTATGGGAAATATTGGTCAGCTTATGATGTCCCCAGGCACCTATATCATTTTAATAAAGCATCAATTTCTAAACTCTTCGATAAGCATGGATTTGTAATGATCAAAACACATCCAATGTCTTTCGATGCTTTTTATGTGAGTTTACTGAGTGAAAAATATAAAAAAGGGAAGTTGAATTATTTCAATGCTTTTTTTAGTGGGCTACGATCAAATTTGGCTGCATTCTTGC
>CAVXTE010000115.1:0-48253 GCA_963764475.1 uncultured Bacteroidales bacterium | reverse complement strand
TATGTCCCTGTACTGGTCTCATTCGTATTGCTCTTGCTCCCCAGCTGTCGTCACCACCAACACCCGTCTGCTTGTAATCGATGTTCAGTGAAACGAACTTTTCAGGAACCAGATCATCGGTATGCCGGTAGTTTTCTTTCGTTCCCTGATCGAGATCGTAAATTGTATAATTTAAAGCTGAAAAACAGATCAATGGTTCACCGATAAAAAGAAGTCCCTTTCCTGTGCTGTCTTTTAAGGCTACCCATCGCGTATCGGTTTTATAGCCGTTTTCTTGTGGCCGTATGTAAGGGAAATACTGATCAGCCACAGTACTTTTATACAATCCCTACGATAAGAAGCTGTATTTCTGTCCCAGTAATTTTCAACTGGTCCGCGGCCGTACCATGTCAGCAACGAATAACTGCCCGGCATTTCCATCGTTGAGCCGAAACGTGGGAGTTCCGGCATTTCAGGTTCTTTTTCCTTTAAAATAGCTGGATATTTTCCTGTTAAATCCCTGATGACTGAATCCTGAACTGTGTTAAAATCATAACTCACTAAAAGTCCTTTAATCACCTTTGCGGGCGATCCAATCTCTTGTTCACTCAGAGCTCTGTCCCAAACCCTGAAGTTATCCATTTCGCCTGAAAAAAACCGGTTTTCTGATTCATAACCACCGATGTAACTAATTCCCGAAACATTCAAACCTGCAGTATTTTTGAGTGTATCACTTTCGGCCAATTTCCCGTCGACATACATATCGAGCAATTTAGCCTGAGCATCGTAAACCAAAGCCAAATTATATTTATTCCCGGTTTCGAACGGATAATCAAAATAGGCGTAATCGGTTCCATACAGGAAGAAACACAAGGTTCCGCTTCGGAATTCGAGATGCAGCTTTCCGGGAGCCCATTCACGATTTTCCCAGATCGCATTTTTGTTTTCAAAGGAGGACGGTTTAATTGAAACCCCGATGGTGAATTGATTCAAAACCGTATCTCCCAAAGAAGGAACTTCCAGCATGATGGGTTCTTCCCTGTTAAAGTTAATTGCTTTTCCACTCTCAATATCCGAAGGAATAAAATAATTCCGTTTTCTTTCCGGTTTTGGCATCGGGATCAAATGGTTGTTCACCTCAATATCGCCGTTGCCATAAATGCTGTAGTTCGTTTCAACGTTAGCTTTGGCTGCATCAAGATTTCTTATCACCCTGATATCAACCTCATCCTTTCCTTTCTGTGTAATCTGAACATTCCCAGAAGGTTTTTGATGGCTTGCTTCTTTCCAAATAGCACACCGTTTATCCATTCCGTTTCCAAAATCATTATCGGTCGGTGCGCGCCAGAAATTCGGCTGCGGTCCTGATTGGATCAACTGCTGGTCATAATATTTCCAGGATGAAATGATCCCAAGGTCCTTATTAAAATCGATCCTGAAATTATTACCGACAACTGATGTAATATTTTCATTTTCAAGAACCTTCAAAACGGATAGATTATCCGAAATCACAGGTTCAATCTTTGGTTTGGAAGGCAATGGTATCTGCTCAGAACCGATTTGAAATCCAACCGGGATCAAAGGCCTTTCTTTTTCAATTGTAACTGAAAAATTCAGGAAATATTCGACGCCCGGCTGTTGCGTGTAGTTTTTTAAAGGGAGTTCAAAAATTTTACTTTCACCCGGTTCAATATCAGGATGCTTTATTTCACCTTTTTCGAGAATCTTTCCATTGCCATTCAACTCCCAGACAATATCAATAAAATCAAGATTGATAAAGTCGTACATGTTCTTAATTTTAATTTTGCCGGCAACCGAATCGACCGCTTTTATCTTCACATACTGATAAACTTTTTTGACTTCAGTAAGACCCGGATGAGGAGTCCGGTCGGGAGATACCAACCCGTTTATACAGAAATTACCGTCGCCTGGGACATCCTTTGGGCCGTAATCACCGCCATACGCATAAAATTCAACACCATTCTTATCTTTCTTTAAAAAGCCCTGATCGACCCAATCCCAGATCGATCCGCCCTGAAGGGGATCATATTTTTCGATCACATCCCAGTAATCCTGCAAATTACCTGTGCTGTTGCCCATGGCGTGAGCATATTCGCACATAATGAGAGGCCGTGTCTCAGGCTTTTTTGCATATGATTCTAGATAACCGATGGATGGATACATCGGACAATAAATATCTGTGTTTGGACCCAGAAGTGCCCGTTCATAATGAACCGGACGGGATGAATCGCGCAAATGAATCCAGCGATAGCAGGCCGTAAAATTAATTCCGTCACCGGCTTCATTTCCCATCGACCAAATGATAACCGAAGGATGGTTTTTATCCCGCTCCACCATCCGCTTCACCCTGTCGAGATGAGCTTCCTTCCAGTCCGGGTTTTTAGCCAGACTGCGTTCGCCGTATCCCATGCCATGCGATTCGATATTGGCCTCATCAATCACATAAAGCCCAAATTCATCACAGAGTTCGTACCAGTAAGGATCGTCAGGATAATGACAGGTTCTGACCGTATTGATATTGTTCTGCTTCATCAGGGTAATATCCTTCAGCATCGATACTTTTGAAATCACATGTCCTGTAACCGGATCGTGCTCATGGCGGTTCACACCCTTCACCAGAACGGCCTTACCATTGATCAGTAATAGCCCGTTTTTGATTTCTGAGGTGCGGAACCCGATTTTATGTTTTACTGTCTCCCCGATTTCACCATCCCTTTCAAGAGAAATCAATAAGGTGTAAAGATTTGGCGTTTCAGCCGTCCATTTTTCAGGATTTTTGATTTCCTTTTCGATATGAACCAACCCCTGCCCTGCCCGATTGACAATCACACTTTTGGTTTGATTGAAAATATCATTGTTATTCTTATCAATCAATTTAATGGCAGCTTCATAGCCTGGTATTTCTTTTCCGGGAAAAGAAAAATCGATGTCCAGCTTCAATAAACCATCGGTGTAATTGTTGATCAGATCAGCATGACAGAAAAAATCCCGGATATATACCTGCGGAACCCAATAAAGAAAGACATCCCGCTCGATCCCGCTGATCCGCCAGAAATCCTGACACTCGAGGTAAGAACCGCTCGACCACCTGTAAACCTGGACAGCGATTGTATTTTCACCTTTTTTTATAAAATCCGTGATCTCCCATTCGGCAGGAACCTTGCTGCCAACACTGTATCCGACATATTTGCCATTGATCCAAAGATAAAAAGCTGATTTAACATCCCCGAACTGAATGAAAATATGGCCTTCGTTCCAGTTTGCTGGAATTGTAAAGTTCCTGCGGTAGCTGCCGACCGGATTTTTATCGTGAGGAACCGCAGGTGGATGTGGATCATCAGTCCATTCATATTGCGAATTAACATAAATTGGAATGCCGTAACCCTGCAGTTCCCAATTCGAAGGAACGGGAATTTCATCCCAGGAACCGACATCATAAGAAGGATCCATAAAATCTGCCGGGCGTTTCGCCGGATTTTCCACCCACTTGAATTTCCATTTTCCATCGAGTGATTTGTAATAGGGCGAATCTTCATTTTCGACAACCATGGCCGTTTGTTCATCAGGAAATGGGATGAACCAGGTATGCGGTGCGGTCTTATTCTGATTAAACATTTTCGGGTTTTCAAGCTCGGAAGGAAAAGGCTGTTGGGAATACGCAAAATTCATGGTCAGACAAATCAAAAGGAAAAGTATCTTTTTCATAAAACAAAACCGTTTATGTGAGCAATTGAACGGATAAACAAAAAATGATCAGAATTTAATCTTTACCGGGTAAAAGTAAAAAATTAATCCAAAGTTCAAGAAGGCAAGATGTTATAATTATCTTGAAATTTCAGGAATACCTAAACCGCGAATTATGATGAATCTATAAATCAAAATTATAAGCCAGACCTATTCCGAGGTGAATGTTCTTTATCGGCACATCCACTTTTTTCGTTACAATATCTCCCTGTCCGTTCGAATCCAGAAACAATTCTTTAAACTCAAGTTCTGGCTTCATGTTGGTGTATTCAGCTATCACCCTCAATGCCACTCCTTTTTTCAGCTCGTAACGAATCCCTCCGCCAGCAGAAAAACCAAGGGTCGGGGTGGCCTTGTTCTGAATATTTCGTGAAAAATTCTGGTTGTTGGGTGATCTGATCTCGATGGTTTGATCCGGGGGCCACACAAAACTTATTCCTGCAAGCGCTCTCAGATCAAAATTAAATCTGCCTGCAGGGATCGTAACTACCGGACCGACAAACAAATTGAGGTACTTCCAAACATCCATGTTGAATGTGATAGCCGTATCATCAGGCAAGACAAAATTCGGATACTTGTTTTTGAATGTATTTAAAAGATCTTCTCTGTATTTAATCTTGTCAGGATTATTACTGCCATAGGTGACCGTAGCCCCGATTCCAAGATAATCCTCGGGAAACCAGGCCGCATCGAATGAAAACAAAAAGCCAGTATTTGCATAACCGGACTGTTCGTTGGTGGAATCTTTCAGTGCATAAGTTCCCTGCGGTAGTGCAGCACCCATGCTCAAACCAAGAAAATTTCCATCCTGACCAAAACCAGCTATGTACAATAATAATGAGTGTAACAACAGTCGATATGAATCCCTTTTTCATCTTTGTAATTCTTTATTTTCAACGGTTGTAAAAATAATCATTTATATTTTAAATTTTTTTGATTGATTGGATTAATTTATTTCCTGGTCGACTAAGTATCTATTTTCCATTTACTTGTACAGTTTAAGCATGTTGAATGAACCTGGCCATAGTAAAATCGAATTGAAAGCCATTCCCTTAGGTTGCAAAGAAAAAATGGTGAGTAATTCCTTTGACTATCATTTAATTTTTAAATTTGTTTCGGGTAATTTATTGAATTTGATGAGTGAGAGCACGTGAAGAATAATTACAAAATCTGGTAAACTATATGTCAACCATTTCTGGATATCAAATTCGGTCCTACCTTTTAACGCGATATTTTTGGAAAACAACATTTTTCGCTTCTGTTTACAAACCCAAAATTGATTTTGCATTGCTTTCTGAAAAAATTATATAAGATCGGTTAGAACCCTATTAACTATGATATCAAGACCCGTTCTGCATATTGAAAACCTATCGAAGCGATTTGGCCATGTACAGGCGGTCGATCAACTTGACATGACAGTCTTCAATGGTGATATATTTGGGTTATTGGGCCCAAATGGTTCAGGAAAAAGCACAACGATCCGTATGATCCTTTCGTTAATCAGGCCGGATAACGGAATGATTTCCGTATTCGGGTTACCTGTAAGAACCAATCGTCTTGAAATCTTAGGTAAAACCGGTTCGTTTGTAGAAAAACCTGACTTTTATGAATATTTGAGCGCTTACAAAAACCTTGCAATGCTTTCAGATTATTCGGGAATCAGAGCAGACAGAAATAAGATCGAAGAGGTGCTGGGACTTACCGGGCTTAAAAGCCGCATGAACAGCAAGGTGAAGACATTTTCAAAAGGGATGAAACAGCGGCTTGGTATTGCACAGGCGCTCATGAATGATCCCGAGTTGCTCATACTGGACGAACCGGCAAATGGCCTCGATCCTTCAGGATTCAGGGAAATTCGCGAACTGATTCTTTACCTGAACCGGGAAAAAAATAAAACAATCATACTGTCATCACACCAGCTTCAGGAAATTGAACTGATCTGCAATCGAATGATCATTATTAAAAAAGGAAAAAAGGTAGTTGAAGGAAATGTAACAGAATTGCTGGAAGAACACAGTTATTTTACCCGGATCGAATGTGATGACTTGGCAAAAGCGGAGAATACACTTAAAAATGCCAGTTTCGAAATCGAACGGATTGAACGTATGGAGAATTATATCCGGGTTTATTGCAAACGTGATCTTATCCCATACGTGATCAAACACCTGGTCGAAAATGAAGTGCTCGTGCGATCGGCAACTTTTGAGCAAAGTCTTGAAGATTATTTTCTTACACTTACCTGATATGAGAGATATTATCCAGCTCGAAATGATCAAGATTTTTGCCCGTAAACGGAGCTATATCGGGTTTATTGCCATCCTGGTGATCATGCTTGCATCACACGCTGCGATGTTATGGGAGGGGCAGTCGATGTACAATATGTTCACCAGCAATCTTTCGGAAGCCTTTTATATGCAGGGAAACCTTGTAAACGGTTATCTGATCACATACATTGTACTGAACTTTTTGTGGGTCCATATTCCTTTTCTGATCGTGATTGTCACAGCCGACCTCCTGTCTGGCGAGGCCAATTCAGGCACATTCCGTATTTTACTTACCCGTCCTGTCAGCCGCGCGAAACTTGTGACCGCCAAATTTATTGCTGCCATCGTGTATACATTTCTCCTCATGCTTTTCTTCGCCATCCTGAGTCTGGTACTTGGTCTGGTACTTTTTGGCAAAGGTGACCTGATCGTTGTACTGAACACCATCAATGTACTGCCCCAGGATGATCTGATGTGGCGCTTCATTTTTGCTTTTGTTTTTGGATTTATCGGAATGACAGCGATCGCAGCCTTGTCTCTGCTGTTTTCTGCCATGGCAAACAATTCGTTGGGTCCAATCCTTTCAACCATGGCAGTGATCATCTTTTTTACATTGATCTCCACCCTTAATTTTAAAATTTTTAGTTTTATCAGGCCGATACTTTTCACAAGCTATCTCGACTCATGGCAGCTTTTTTTCGATTACACCGTCAATATACAGCTCATCATCCGGGATGGGGTGATTTTAGGAATTTATTCCCTCGTCTTTTATGGAGCGACGGTTTTTTATTTTAACCGGAAAGATATTCTTACTTAAAAATAGAATTATAGGATGAAGACGCAGTTACCGATCATATTGTTTGCATACTTGTTTATACACTTTCCGGTCTCCGGGCAGGAACCCGATCCTGAAAAAATTATCGAGAAGATAAAACAGCATATCGATCCAATACATGACTATTCGGTCGATATGGAGATCACTGTGAATGTCGATTTTATTAAAATACCGGTGAAACATGCCACCATGTATTTTAAGCAGCCCGACAAGGTAAAATTCAAATCGAAGGAGTTTATCATGCTTCCAAAGAAAGGGGTTGACAATTCGTTTCGTAAAATCCTGAATGAAAAATATACCGCTCTTTACAGCGGAACTGATACCCTCGGAGGACTTGAAACTTATGTGGTCAAACTGATCCCAGCCGATCCGAAATCGGACATCATCATGGCTACCTGGTGGGTCGATACAACGGATTACCTGATCAGAAGGATAGAAAACAATACACGCAAGGAAGGGACTTTTGTAATCGATTTCACATATGATGATCCTTCATTGAACCTGCCGACTATGCTGAAAATCTCTTTTGAGGTCAGCCACATGAAGCTGCCGTTCATGTTCCTGGGAAAATCTGCGAATGAAGAAGCTGCACTTCCCAACGATGAAGGAAAGCATAGCGGCAATGTCATTATCCGGTTTTCAAATTATAAAATAAACCTGAAGCTGAGTGACGAACTATTTGAAGAAAAGGAAAAGGGAAACGATTAAGGATTGGTGAGTAGTGATTGATGATTCGTGAAGGAAGGAAAGATAGTGAATGCAGAACAAGGAATTCAGAACTTTTTGTTTACTGCCATTTTACCCATTTGCCTGCTTGAAGGCTTGCTGATTTGCTCATAACCTGATAAAAGTAAATACCAGCCGGAAGACAGGAAACATCGATTTCAGGTTTAGCATTAATGTTCCCTTCGCGACAAACACATTAAAGAAAAACTATTTTTACCTTTGATTAGTCATAAATCCAGAATACGAAGATAAAATCATGAAAACATTTGCGAAATTCCTCCTCTTCTCATTAGCAGCATTAATGGTAATCTCCTGTAACAAAAAAAATGAAAATCCGATCGAAACAATCCCGCAGCAAATTGATTATTTTCCGAATACCATCGGATATCAATGGACATATTCAGTTTATGATAGCACCTTACAACAATCTGATACGTTAACAGTAACAATTGTGGGACAGACAATTCTTAGCAATGGGGATAAAGCAAACATCTGGCAATATAAAGACTCTGGCAAAACTGATACGAACTATGTTACCAGGCACGCAGATACCATTAGGTTTTATTATAACTATCTTCCTGATCTTATTTTAAAGGACATATTCGTATTCCCTTTTATTGTTGGCAAGTATTGGCATGGCATTAATTCTTTTGACACATGTAAAATTATTGCCGATAAAAATATACAAGTTTATGCCGGCGACTTTAATGCAATGGAACTGGAAAAAAAACTTACAGGCCCTAATTATTTTCTTTATGAAAATATTTGGTTTGCACAAGTTGGTATCGTTAAAATATACAAGGAAGAATTTAATTTTGCCCCTGTTACTAAGACGACCTGGGAACTGATAAAATATAATATCGGTCAGAGCAAAATACAATAACAAAAAATATAAACGAACACTGGTTGAATCTGCCAGACTCCCTCCTCCATATAATATATAAATTACGGGGTTATTCGTCCGGAATAAGAAATTCAGTAGCTGAGAATAGTGCTGATTAGGTTAATTATTGTACTTTTGCAAAAGGGTAATCATTTAAATACCATTCACGTAAATTTCTGGTTACAAAGCCTGGTTGGATGGGTTTTATCCGGATAAATTGCTTACGGTTAATCTATTTTATTTGAATTCCCCGGTTGTTCAGAACGAACAATCTGTTATTAAACTTTAAAAACTATTTAATGGGTAGATCACAGGAATCCTTTGGTAAGAAAGAAAAAGACAAAAAACGCTTAAAAAAACGCAAAGACAAACTGCAAAAAAAAGAAGAACGCAAAGCCAATTCACAGGGCGGTGACTTAGACAGCATGATAGCCTACGTGGATGAAAACGGTAACATAACCGATACTCCGCCCGATCCAACGACTAAGTCGAAAATCAAAGCAGAAAATATTGAGGTAAGTGTTCCTAAAAAAGAAAAAGAAGAAGTGCAAACCATTCGAACCGGTAAAGTCACCTTTTTTAACGATTCGAAAGGTTTCGGGTTTATTCGGGACCTCGACTCACAGGAAAAAATATTTTTTCACGTCCATGGGTTATTAGAAGATGTCATGGAAAATGATAAAGTGACATTTGAGATTGAACGCGGTTTTAAAGGGCTGAATGCTGTTCGTGTAAAAAAAGTTTAGTTCCGTATATAAAATCTCATCAGGATTTTATGATTACTTGTTAAATTAAAATGTGAAAAAATAATCCGGGTTGCCTTTAAAGGAGCCCGGATTTTGATTAACTCAAATACTCGGATTATAAATCGATCTTTGGATTTAATTCTTCTACGTCATTGAAGGGTATAAGTTACCCTGGTTTTCCCTTCAAACAATAACTAGTCATATCACAGGATTAACATCATTGATCATTGCGAAAAATATCTACAGCTCTCAAAATCAGAATGTTTTATTGAAAAGCACTAAATCTATCAACGAAAGAAAAGCCTTACCTTTGCATTAGCCGGTTTTAAGGTATATGCTGATAGAATTTTAATCATAAAATGAACCCGTTATGCGAGCTATGATGTTAAATAAAACCTGCAATCTTTCGGAGAACAAAACACCGCTATCAATGGCCGATGTGGAAATCCCGGAGATCGGACCGGATGAACTGCTTGTAAAAGTATCCGTTTGTGGTGTTTGCCACACCGAACTGGATGAGATCGAAGGGCGAACACCTCCGCACTCTTACCCAATAATTTTAGGTCATCAGGTTGTGGGTAGAATTGAAAAAATATTCAATAAGGAGAGTAAATTCAAACCCGGCGACCGGGTAGGTATCGCATGGATCTATTCAGCCTGTGGCAGTTGTGAATATTGCCATCAGGGAAAAGAAAACCTGTGCGTCGATTTTAAAGCTACGGGAAGGGATGTAAATGGCGGCTATGCAGAATACATGGTGGCAAATGAAAATTATACCTATAAAATTCCTGAACGGTTTACCGACTCTGAAGCAGCACCCCTGCTATGTGCCGGCGCTATCGGCTTCCGGTCACTGCGATTGACAAACCTGCAGAATGGTCAGAATCTTGGTCTCACCGGCTTTGGCGGATCCGGTCACCTTGTCATCACATTAGCAAAATACCTCTATCCCGATTCCCCGATTTTTGTGTTCGCCCGAAGTAAAAGTGAACAGCAGTTTGCCCTTGAACTTGGAGCAGCCTGGTCGGGTGATACTGAAGAAACTCCACCACAAAAATTGGATGCTATTATCGATACCACTCCTGTCTGGAAACCGGTTGTTGAAGCCCTGAAAAATCTTAAACCCGGCGGACGCCTTGTGATCAATGCCATCCGTAAAGAGGATGCCGATAAGGAGTATCTGCTGAATATCGATTATTCTGAACACCTATGGATGGAAAAGGAAATCGTAAGTGTGGCCAATGTCTCCCGTTATGATGTAGAGGAATTCTTGCGGATCGCGGATGAAATCCCCATTATACCAGAATACCAGGAATTTGATCTCGAAGATGCAAACAAGGCCCTGCTCGAAATGAAGGAAAGCAAAATACGGGGATCGAAGGTTTTACGTGTCGGTTAACCCAGGTTATAACACAAACATATCATTATATTTATACTTTTGTAGATAGCAATCATTGATAATGGAGATTGAAAACAAAAAATCGGTTATTAGCAGCTGGGTTAATTTGTATGCCGATTCGATGTTTTCATATGCTCTTTACAGAACATCGGGTAAAGAAACTGCGGAAGATCTGGTACAGGAAACCTTTATGGCTGCTATTCAGGGATTTGAAAAATACGAAGGGTTAAGCAATCCCAAAACATGGCTCTTTTCAATACTGAATCATAAAATACTCGATTACCACCGCAACAATTACCGGAATAAGACGAACACCGAAAATCCGGATTCTGAATGGTTTTTTAATGACGCCGGAAAATGGAAAACGGAAGAAAGACCGGCACCATGGAATGATGATACAGGAAACCTTTTGGATGATGAGGATTTTAACGATGTCTTGCAAAAATGCATGAAAAAACTTCCATCGTCATGGTATTCTGTAATTCAATTAAAATATATGCAGGAAAAAAAAGGAGAACAAATTTGTCAGGAATTGGGAATAGCGCCTACTAATTTATGGCAGATACTGCACCGGGCAAAATTAGAGTTAAGAAAATGTATAGAAACCAATTGGTTCAATAAAACAGAAGGAATAAAAAATGACAGGTAAATGGATGATACAATGCGAAAAAGCTACTGAGCTGATCGATAAACGGTCGGCTTCGGGGATTTCATTCAGTGAATGGTTGCAGCTAAAACTTCATACAGCAATGTGTGACGCCTGCCGCAGTTACCAGAAACAAAGTAAATTTCTGGATAAAATTCTTGGCAAAAAATTGAAAGAAACAGACGATGCCGTTAATAATACCGGAAGCAACGAAGATTTGAAAAAACGCATTATCTCCAAACTCTAACTTCTGGTTAATTGCCTTTTGTTCCGGATTAAACTTTAGCTTTCCCAATAGTTCTTTTTCAGGTCAAACTCATCTTTTATTAATTTATTAATCTTCCCCCTATTTCCGATCAGAGCCGTTAAAATCACGCGTGTAAGGCATTAATAATAATGGTTTGCGGTTTTGTCAAACACTTCTCAGAAAAAAAATCCGGCACTTCTGTCAGGTTTTAATCTTGTTCCCGACTATTAGGATAAAATTCAATTATGTTAAACTTAAAATTTAAAGAAATGAAAAAGATTTTGATTGCCACGGTTATTCTTATGAGCATCTCGATACTATCAAACGCTCAGAGCGAAAACGCAAAAGTTATTGCACTTGTAAATTCAGCCAAATGGTGCGGAGTATGCAACGCGAATGGCCCCCGTTTTCAAAAAGACGTATTGCCGGCTTATATGATGAATAAGGATTATCTCATCGTGATGAATGACCTTACTGATGCTAACACAAAAGCCGCATCGAAGGAAAACCTTGAAAAAG
Source organism: uncultured Bacteroidales bacterium (assembly GCA_963764475.1). Classification (GTDB taxonomy): domain Bacteria; phylum Bacteroidota; class Bacteroidia; order Bacteroidales; family JAADJA01; genus JAADJA01. The sequence goes on along the minus strand of CAVXTE010000115.1, from coordinate 36,244 downwards.
CCGGGATTTATGAATTTGCAAAGGAAAACACAGCTACCGGGGTTATTTATTTTCTCGATCCGGCCACGAAGAAGCTGATCGATAAAATAAGTTTGACCAAATCGGACGAACAAATTAAAAAGGCGTTTGACAATGCTGCCCTAAAGGGATAAAATCAGTCCGAGACCAGGATCGAAAATAATTAATCACAATCTTAAATAATGAACCCTAAAAAAATAAATAAAATGAACACAAAAGTAAAACAGGCCCTATTGAGCGGAATTGCCGGTACGGCCGTAATGACAATGATTATTCTGATGGGTCCTTTAATGGGCCTTCCAAAAATGAACCCGGCAGTAATGTTATCTGCCATGATGGGAAATCACATTATCGCAGGATATGTGATGCACTTTATGATCGGTATTATTTTCGCTGCTGCCTATGTATTTATAATAGCAGGCTGGCTTCACAAAATCGACAATAAAATTCTCAAAGGAGCTCTTTTCGGTTTTGGTGTTTTTATATTTGCTCAAATTGCAATGGCTATGATGAGTGCCGTAATGGGCGGAATGCCCATGCCGCAAGGTAAAATGTCGCTGATCATGTTGGGAAGCATCATCGGTCATGTAGTTTATGGAATTGTGGTGGCTTTGGTTGCAAAAAATGCACTTGAATACAGCACATCTTAAGATTATTTTAGCAAGTGATTGGTATGGCCCGCGGCTTACGTCGCGGGCCTTTTGTTTTAGGAAAAGGCCTGCTAAGTGCTTCGTCAGTGATCCTGACCGGTACGACAATGAAGGATGAACCAATTATTTACTTTCAGATGTTCCGGTTCGCAGGGCGATGATTTTTTCCCTGATAAATTCTTTTGGTACGATACCCGTGCGTTTTCCGTCGAACTCATAAATACGGCAGGAGTAATTGGATTGTTTTGGTTTAGCACCCGTATAAATATCGATGCCATCGACAAGGATGGATGGAGAACCTTCAAAACTGATCTTTTCAGCAAATGCCGGATCAGGAACTTCGGTGATCGTTAAATCCCTTTCCCGAATCAATCCCTCCCCGATCAACTCCTTTAGGTTATTGAGAGTCATCTGCGAATGTGGACATCCGTTAAAAAATTGAAATTCGATCATTTATACCTATCCAGGAATTATAACTTCACGAAGCTGCGATTTAGTATTTTCGGTCGCCCAACATTGGATAGAGATATTTTTATGTTTTATCCCCAAAATTATTAAGGATTCACTAAAATTTCCTATTCCCCAGATTTATTCCCTATTCCTAAAAACCTTCTTTGTTCCGTAAGAACCTGCAAGTACTAACAAGATGCTTATACCACCGTCGATGGGTGCATTACCACCAACCGGAACATTGCCTACACCAGGTCCTCCACCACCATTCGGATGTGGCGGACTTTGAGGAAATGCAACCAGAAACATCGTTAAGCAAAAAGATGTAATGAACAATTTTTTGATCAATTCTTTCATTTATTTATTATTTTCAATATAATTGTTTCTTTTGATTGACACCCACAATCCTTATAAGATATCGGTCTTACCTATTCAATAAATACTTTGCGGCTCAACGTACCATCTGTAGTCTGTAATTTCACAATAAAATATCCTGAATGACGCGTAAGATCTATCTTATTTATGGTTGAACCGGATAAGTTCCTGCTCATCACTTCTTTTCCAACAATGTCATAAATATATACCATTCCGCTCAGATTACTGTCCGACACTAAATAAACCTGATGATCAAAGGAATAAATACAGACACCATCAAGTTTGGCAGAATTTTCAGGAACAGCAAGTTGTCCGTTAAGATGGAGCAGAAACTGCAATGGATCATCAAGCGGTCCCGTAGTAAAGTTGTAAATTGTGCTTGCATCAAGCTGTATAAACGAATTGTTTTTTACATCCTCAAGGAACAAATAATCCCCGGAGGAATTGAACCCGTCAAGTTCGGCTACATTGAGAGTATAATTACCTGAAATTCCGGTCCTAATTCCCAACGGGATAACCTTGTAATTATCCGATTCGGGGAACGAATTGATCGAAAGTTCAAGGTTGTCTTTTGAAAGCGAATAAAACTGCGGGGCAGCGTCCGAACCATCTAGTTTCAATGCGTCCAGCGGATCAAAGTCAATGGATGATAGTGAATTTACCTCAACAATAATTTCATCCGCATAATTATTTCCTTCAACTTTTAACTTCAATAAGTTGCCGTCCGTCCCTGACGATTTCAGTATATCCTTCGTTGCATGAACACGTGCATCGTTATCAACACCAAGACTGCCGGTAGCTAAGGAACAATGAATAAAAAAGCCCTGTTGCGACGGAATGATATTATCCACGTCATTGGTTCCGGTCGCACCATCTTTTACATAAACGCCGTAATTCCCATAAATTTGATTCCAGATATACACAGAAAGATCAACATTTCCTGCTGTCCTTGTCCAGCCGCTCCCATCATCAACATTCCAATCGAGTGCCGACGGATAAGGATTACCGACAAAATTGAAACCTTTATTGTTGTGTGGGGCATCAAATGTATTGGTAACATTGATGGTTTTGGGGCCAGCATTAAGATTACCTGTATAGGTAACTGTTGTATTTCCGGTTAAACTGCTTGCAGACCAGACACCATAACCTTCCAGATCGTCCGTTAAAATATAATTCGGATCCGTAATATATGTCCATTGACCAGAAGGTTCATCCCATCGGATCATATAAATACCGAGGAAAACTTCCGCGGACGGGTCATCAACAGGAGCAGAAATATAGTGCCATGCATCTTCAGTAAGATAGCGTTCAACTGTTGCATTAGCTCCGGATTTTTCGATCAATGAGCCTGTACCTGTCGCATCGGATTTGATAATCAGTCCTGCATTTCCCGCATTATTTGTCAAGACTCCGCTAACAGTCAGGCCTTTTCCGGGATTAATAGTTAGGGAAGCACCTAACATAATCATCAGATCTTTACAGGTTACATTGCTTGTGAGTACTGGGTAGTTAGGAGCACCTGTAGGGATTTTTATTTTAGCACTAGAAACAGGAACGTTATTAATGTTCCAATTACCTGAAGTAGCCCAGTCGGTAGAGGTTGAACCGGTCCAGGTTGCATCACTTACAATATAAACGGTGTAATCTTCTGCCTGGCCATAGGAGCTGATATCACAACCTGTACCAGGAATGCCACCAAACTTGGAAAGGACTCTTAATCTTATCCCTTTATCGAGTATGACTCCTGATGAAGGAGTTGTAAAAGACAAGGTTCGCGTACCGACAGTATTTGCGGGAAATGTAACTACTGCCTCACCCGTTTCAAAAGTTCCGTTATCATTGTAGTCAATGTAAACCTTTGCACCTTCACTATTGGCTGTTCCTGTTTGTATTGTAATATCGTATGATTTGTTAAGCTCAAGTGAAGTCCATTTACTGCAGGTATAATTTTGATAATAACCATCATTATTTGAAGTGGTGTAATCGATATTGCCCAAAGCAAACCTGTAAATCCCGATTCCAAAACCGTTTCCGATATTGCTGTTGGATGTAAGCGTACACCCTGTGTTGAGGGTTGGCTCACTGCTCATCACAAGGATCAGGTTCTCTTTGGTTGTGGAAGCAACTCCATCGTTTACGGTAAGTTTTACCGAATAAAGTCCCGGACTACTATAGGTGTGAGAAGGGTTTTGTGTGGTATAGTCGGTTGTGCCGTCGTTATCCACATCCCATGCCCATGAGCCGTTTGGACCAATACTGTTATCGGTAAAATTTGCAGAAAGATATCCTGTACAGCTAAGCTTTGGATCTGCAGTAAAATCTGCAATTGAAGTGGAGACCATAATATCATCAAGACAAACGCCATAGCCTGCATTTACTGTCGATTCAAATGCAATAAAATATGTAGATGAAGCATTTGGCAGAAGAATGGATTCCCGTGTCCAGCTTGCTATTGAGCTGGTATAAGTTGCCAGTAAACTCCAGGCGCCGACAACAGATGTTTTATAATATACTCTTAGCTCATCCTGACTAGCCCAAAAATCCTGTGTGTGCCAAAACGTGAGAAAAGGGGATATAACTGTTGAAATATCCATGGGCGGACTTACAAATTTTGTTTGATATCCAGCATCTGGAGTTAATGTGCGATTTCGGGCAAGGTATGTTCCTGTGTGAGCACTAGCCGGATGGCTGTTGGTTCCCGTGGTCTGCATTTCCCAGTCATTTGTTCCGGAAACATATTCCTGTGTCCAGCAATCGGGCATACTCCCTCCGTGTTCAAATCCTTCATTCCATGGGAAGGAAGTTATCAGGGTACAAAAAGTTGATGTATTTGCCGTAACTCCTGAAGAATAGATTGTACTGCCGTCATAGGACCAGATTTTATAGTAATAGGTAGTATTTAGATCCAGGGAAGTATGATTAAAAGTTGTGTTGCTGCCATTATAAAGTACCGTTCCTCCACCGGGAATTGTTGATGATGCTGAATAAGAAGTGCCATCAACCGGAGTGCCGAAGGTAGAACTAGTGCTGAAAGCCAGCATCACATTATTTCCTGAAGCAAGTGCCCAACTTAAGTCAATTTGTGTGTCACTGCCTGCGATTGCTTCCACATTTGTAGGATTTAACACACCCGATTCATACAGGTCGCTTCTCCAAAGTCCGCGCCCATAAGTTCCTGCATATATCTTGCTGTTTCCCGGATTCTCATCGTAATAAATATCCAGTTCATTGGCCAGTGTAGTGGGCAAACCTGATGAAAACAACTGCCAGTCAGCTGTTCCTGCCTTAACATAAACACCTACATCAGTTGAAGCATACAAATCAACCCTCGAAGTATTTTGTTTGTTCTGGATCACACACATCACCGGGACTGAAGGCAACCCGGCAGAGATACTTGTCCAGGTGGTACCTCCATTAGTTGTTTGGTATATCCTGTCTGTTGTATAATTTCCCAACGAAACCCATACAGTATTCGGATCATCAGCTTTAACCGAGAGGTACGTTATATAACCCGTACCTACCGGTAGGGTACCGGTAATGTTTGACCAGTTAGTACCTCCGTCAATTGTCTGGTAAACCATCGTTTGGGTGGCTGCATAAATATAATCTGTATTGGAAGGAGCCACTGCCAGTGAGCGAAGTGTAGTCCCGAGACTTAAATCACTGATTTGTGTCCAGTTGGTTCCCTGGTCAGTTGTTTTCCAAACATCACTATAACCAGCATACAAGGTAGTATGAGAAACTGGATCCATAACATAGGGTGTTACCCAGGCACCTGGGGAAGTTGGGCTGACATCTGTGGAACTTGTCCAATGGTTAGTTGTTCTTTTTATAGCACCCTGCTGTCCGGCACCATAAGCAACAGCTGGGTCGGTATAGTCAATTATACATTCCATCCCATCGCCCCCGATTACATCATCCCAGGTGCCAGAATAAAAAGCTTTTGTTCCATTGTCTTGCGCTCCCAACATATACTCATTTGAAATCGACTGTGCCACACCTATTCTGTAAATTTGGGTAGTAACAAGGCCACTCCCGATATAGGACCATGACATACCGTTGGTGGTTGATTTATATAGACCTCCATCATTACCTAAAAAAAGATGATTCGATACAGGTTGATATGCAATATAATGCTGATCAGCATGTACAGTTGTCACTGTGCTGCTGCATGTACCGCTCCAATGTGTAGCGATATTCCAGTTTACTCCTCCATCTGTTGATTTCCATACATTGATACCCCCAACAATAACAGTATTTGGATTAGTTGGATCGGCAGCGATACAAAGGTCGTAGCTAGCCTGGGATTTGTCCGTGTCAGATCCATCACATTGATAACCGAATAAACTTATGTGTTGAAGAATTAAAAATTCTGGAAAAACTGGCACCACCATCCGTTGATTTATAAACGGGACTTTCGTCAACAGGAGAAGGCAAGTCCTGCATTACTGCATAAACTATATTGGAATTAGCAGGAGTCACTGCCATTTCAACCCTGCCAAAAGTGGTTGTCAGCGTAGCTGTCCAGTTGTTTCCACCGTTAATAGTACGATAGATGTCGCCAGACATGGAAGAGCCATAAATTGTTGATGGTGTTCCCGGCATGAACTCCATATCACTGAATTGAGTGCCATAGATCAGGCTCCAGTTGGCCCCGGCGTCTGTTGTTTTGTATACACCGTCGGTGGTAGCGGCATAGAGAATATCACTATCTGTGGGGTCAATCAGCAGACGGTTTATAGCTTTCTTCTCACTTGGGACAAATGATAAGCCGGTTGAACTCCAGTTTACTCCGCCATCGGTTGATACTAACACACCCACACTATTGTTATCATGATTCTGTCCACCACCTAATCCCCACATCGTGTTTTCCCTGTCGCCGGTGGCAGCGTAGATTGTATTTGGGGAACCCGAAACGACACAAATGTCACTAACCCCTTGCACAGCCCAACTGTCGCTAAGAACAGTCCATGATGAACCACCATCGGTTGTTTTCCACAACCCACCTGTGGCAGCACCTGCATAAACCAAATCATTATCCGTTGGATGAAAGGCAACGCAGTTTATCCTTCCTAACCCGGCATATCCGCCCGGCGAAGATGTAGGTCCCACTGACTCCCAATTTCCTGAAACACTTTTGATCGAATTGGGATTTTTATCCAAATATTTTTGCAATTCTTCCCATGCCGATGTTTTTGGGAATTCACCGGTTACCGGATTAATCCTGTTTTCCCAGTACCATTCCCATCTTTTAAACTGTTTCCAACCGGGAGCTTTCACTTCTTCTCCCTGGCTGTTGATATATTTGCCCCCCTTTACATGGAAGGGTTCCCAATAATCATTAAATGCTTTCTGGATTTCGAAAAAAGTCAGGTTCCCGTTTTGGACTTTATCCTGAGGAAGGTTCTGTGTCCAATTTTGAGCTACCGGAGATGTTGTTATGATTAATAACAACAATAAAGCAGCGAAGATTTTTTTCATTGGAATGTTAAACGTTATCACCCTGGCTTTTGCCCACGACGATAAATTAAAGATCGGCAGTAAAATGTAATTTTTTTTCATAAGGTTAATTTAACTAAAAAGGTATTTTAAATGAATTGAAAAGCATCGAGCAAAGTTATGTGCAATAACTATAAAGTGAAGGATTATCTGTGCGGACAAAATGCGGACAAATACAAAATGAAAGATTATCGGATTTTTCCTTTTATTGTGCATTTGCGTGAATAGAATTGCAGAAATTACCTGAATGACAAACACCATGTTTAAAATTTTGCAACGTAATCTTCGAGTGAATCGTTAGGCAGCAGTTGGATTTTTTTCCTGACACGGTACCTTGTCTTTCGGATGGCTTCAGGAGTAACATTAAGAATTGTTGCAATCTGGCTGGATGATAAATGAATGCGCAGGTAAGCACAAAATTTCAAATCAGACTTTGTAAGATGAGGATGTGTTTCTTTTAATTGCATAAAGAAATCGGGATGAACCTGGGCAAATTGTTGATTAAAAGGATCGTCCCCCTTTTGTTTATTAAGCTGTAATTTTATCGATGAAATAATTTCATTTAGTTCTGCAATAGAAATCGATTTTGTTTCATTCCTTATTGATTCTTCGATTTTTTTGATTATCCTGTCGAGCAATTCGTTTCTTTGTTCGATGCCAATTACTGTACTCACCAGTTCCCTTTCCTTCACTTTCAGGTTTTCCTCGATTCTGTCAAGTTGAAGCCTGTTGATTTCCTCCTCTTTCTGTACTCTTTCAAGTTCGAGATTATTAACCTGAAGTTGTTTTTCATACAATTCTTTGTTTTTTACATGTGTTCTTTTTTGCAATATCCAGGCAATTCCGATAAATAAAATTGCGATCAGTGAAATAATAAAAAGGATGATGTAAAACAATCGTTCCTTTTCGGATGCCTGAAGATGCGTATGTTGTACCTTGATGAGATTCTTTTTCTTTTCATTTTCATATTGCAATTCCGATACTTTCAAATTGTGCCTGATCTTTCGTTGGTAAAGTGTATCTTTCAACACAGCAATTTGCCGGCTTTTTTCCAATGCAGATTTGTAATCTCCTTGTAACGAATCGAGTTCAGACAGCAGTTTTAGTGCATCGATTTCGGTATTTGTAGCACCGATTGCTTCTGTACACGAAATGGATTTTAGAAGAAATACGTGAGCCGAATCAAACTTTCCTTTTTGCATGAAGATATGACCTGTAGCAAGATAAAGTGTGGATAAAAGTGATGTATCACCAAAAGGTTCGGAAATGGCCAATGCCTTTCTTAAAAAATAGGTCGCCGAATCTAAGTCGTTCTTTTTTTGTTGAATGGACGACAGGTCGAAATAAATCATCGGCAGACTCAGACTGTCTTCCATTTTTGCAAGTTCAGCCACAAGTTCAAGGTAGATCTTCACTGCCTTGCCGGTTTCACCGCTTCTTTCATAAAGATATCCCAGGTTTCCTTTATTTTCGATCAGGTTGTAGTGGTCACCTGTTTCCTCATTGATACGCATGGCTTTCCGAAAGTAAATTTCAGCGGTATCAAACTGGTTTTTATCCGTTTTATAAATTCCGATTATATTATAAACCTTTGCAATGCCGGGTTTGTATTTAGATTTTTCAAATAATGGCAGGGCTTCATAATAAAGCATCAGTGAAAGGTTCGGGTCATCTGTGGCCAGATGCACAGAGGCCATGCGTTCAAGACATTGTGCCTTTAACAGCAGGTAATCATTTTTTTCAGCAAGTGTCTTTGCCTTTGAATAACTCTCCAGTGCATCCTCGTAATTATTTCGTTGATACAGGATGTTGCCTTCAAGAAAATAAGCCTGTACCAGTCCTTCATCATAATTGCATTTCAACGAAAGATCCTGCGCCGATCTTAAGGATTTCAAAGCGGAGTCAGCATTTCGGTAATCTTTTGCCTTTACCTGCCTTAGAATCCCGTTGACAGAAATAGTGTCCCTGGTATACAAAGAATCATCTGGCGCTGCATTATTACCCTGCCTCGTAGTTTTCGTGCACGATGAATAAATAAGCAGAATCAGCAATAATAATCCCGCATCCTTTAATTTTTTCATAAATGTTGCACTGAATTAAGTTTATTATTTTCTGGTTCAAAGATACGATTAACAGGAAAATTTTTATCCGTGGAGGTCCATTATAGCGCAATACTCAATTATTAATTGGACAGCAATTGATGAATCGCATTGTATTTAATTCTGCTGCACAATGGTTGTTTCACTTAATCCTTACCATTATTTTTATACTTTTTCAATAACATTTTCAAGAGGTAAGCATCGATGGGTTTTGAAATATAATCATTACAACCTACACTAAGTATTTTATCTTTTTCTTCTTCAAAGGCATGAGCTGTTTGGGCAATAATCACCACATTTTTGTTAAATTTCCTGATTTGTCGTGTAGCTTCATATCCATCCATTATTGGCATACTGATATCCATGAGTACAATTTCGATGTCAGGATTTTGTTTGCAGGCTTCAACAGCTTCAACACCATTTCGTGCATTTAAAATATGATCGCAATATTTGCCAATCAGTTGAGCAAAAAGCATAATGGATACTTCATTGTCTTCAACAACCAAAACTTTTGACAATGCAAGCGGAACCTCTTCATCAGCATATTGTTTTTGAAAATTAACATCCTTATCAAATTGCGAATTATACGGGATCGTGAAATAAAATACAGAACCTTTTCCGGCCTCGCTTTCAACCCAGATTTTTCCCCCGAGCAATTCGACATAGGCTTTTGAAATGGCCAGTCCCAAACCGGCCCCTTCAAAATTACGCGACAGCGCATTATCCTCCTGAATAAAACGATCAAAAATCGCATCCTGTTTTTCTTTGGCAATACCAATTCCCGTATCCTTCACAAAGAACTCCAGATAATTGCCCTTTTTTTCATACCCAAACGCTATGGTTCCTTCATTGCTGAATTTAATTGCATTTTTAACAAGATTGGTAAGGATAGCATAAATTTTCTCGCGGTCGGTAATAATGATGGATTCATTTCCCGGCAAAGAATTTTTATACGAAAACTGAATATTTTTTCTTTCAACCTCATATTTAAAGAAGGTATAGATGGTTTTAATTTGCTCATTGATATTTGAAGGGGCATGTGAAATTTTCATTTGACCTGATTCAAGCTTCGAAAAATCGACCAGATCTTTGATAATGTTAAGCAGGCGTATCCCGCTTTCTTCGATGATATTGATAAATTTCAGCTTTTCTCTGTTCGTTAGGTCGTTTTGTTTTAAAAGCTTGGCGAATCCCAGGATGCCGTTCATCGGTGTCCTGATCTCATGGCTGATATTGGCCAGAAAGACTGATTTTAGCCGGTCGTTTTCTTCTGCCTTTTCTTTGGCATGTAACAATTCCGTTTCGGCAAGCTTGCGCAAAGTTGTATCGATTAACATGATCAGACATTGCCGGCCATCTGTACTTACGATTCCGGTGATCGTCAACAAACTTAGGCATTTGGCCCTGCCGTGCCAGCATTACCTCACATGTTTCCCTGGTTTTAGTCTTTAACATCTGTGTAAAAAAATGATTATAGACATACCGTGTTTCGACAGAAATATAAAATTCGAAAATGCTGTTTATCAATTTTGCACGGGCTTTGCCAAGCATGTTGGCTGCGCTAAAATTCAATTCAAGAATTTCACCTTTTTTTGAGAGTGAAAGATAGCCGGTAGGGGCAAAATCGAATAATTCCAGATATTTTTCCTCTGCAAGCTTGGCTTTTTCAGTTGCCAGCCTGAGTTCCTCGTTTTGCATTTCCAGTTCTATCTGGTGCACCTCCAGCTCATGAATAAGTTTAAGTGAGTCGGCCGACTCATGTTTTGAGCTTGTTTTCGACGGTTGCTTTTTCAAATGCGCTTCAGCCTTCTGGCGAAGCATTTTATCATCTGATTTGGATTTGTTTTGTTTTATCATGGGTTTTTAAGGTTTATATTTCTGGATCAGGCCCCACGTATTTTATTCAATTTGACCTCAAGATCTTTGGCCATGGTGATATCAACAAATGTAATCACAAGTCCGTCGATCCTGTCGTCGAATGTACGGTATGGCATAATACGAACATTGAACCACATTCCTGCTTTAGTTTTTATGGCCATTTCTTTAAAAATCAGGGTACTTAAAACTTGTTTTGCATGATTTTCAATTTCGGGGTATTGCAAATCGGTAACTATATCGGTAAATGGCCTGCCTATATCGGATTGTCTGAGTTTAAACAGTTTTATTAACTGGTCGGTAAACCGCCGGATGTTCAGTTCTTTGTCGAGAAATAAAGTAGCAATGTCCGTACTGTTGAGAAGGTTTTTCATGTCGTTGTCAGCACGGGCATACTCATTAATTTTGCTCTGAAGTTCGATATTCAGCGTTTGAAGCTCTTCATTCAGGCTTTGCATTTCTTCCTTAGAGGTAGTGAGTTCTTCATTGGTCGATTGCAGTTCTTCATTGGTCGATTGCAATTCCTCATTGGTCGACTTAAGTTCTTCCTGCGAAGTTTGCATCTCTTCGCGTGTGCTTTGCAACTCTTCATTCCGGCGTTCCAGCTCCAATTGCAGCTCTTGCAACCGGGATTGTGAAGGCAAAGGTAGTTTTCCTGATTTTTTCTTTACAGTCATCGATTCGTTTATGGCTGTCACATCCGTAAAAACAATCATAAAAGTCCCTTTAATTGCCTCGGGCTTTTCAATCTGCTGAACCGTAATATCTACCCATTGGACGCCACCGTTAGTTCCAACTTTCAGGTTCCGCAAATAGTTAGGTGTAAAATTTAGCTTAGCTTTATGTATAGCCCCATACAGTTCATTTCGTAAGCCTTCGCGTGCCATTGAATAAATATTCATATTGGCTTTTCCTGCGGCAGGTTCCAAATACTTACCGGTACGGCCTGAAATATAAAGTATGTCTCCATGTTCGTTAATAAGTACACTGGGAGGTGTAAACCGTTCCAGCAACAACTGGTCGGTAAGTGTCTGGATACTTTCCGTAAGTATCACGGGTTTCAGATCCTGCTGCGAGTATTTTAGTTTATTCGAAACATACGCCGGAAGATCCAGGAATTCGGTTGATTGCGAAATTTCGTTGCGTTTGTAAAGTTTAAATTTTGGATCAATCAATGCAAAATGCTTATCCTTGCCGATTATTGTTTCTGCATTTCCAAGCAACAATATTCCATCCGGATTAAGGCTGTAATGAAATAAATTCATCAATTTTTTTTGCAATTCGGGTTCCATATAGATCAGCAAATTGCGGCATGAAATAAAATCCACTTTTGTAAAAGGCGGATCTTTAACAACATTTTGCGGTGCAAACACAACCATTTCGCGAATAACCGTGTTCACACGAAAACCGTCCTCTCCGGATTTGAAAAAACGATCCAACCGCTCCTTCGAAATATTAGCCACATTGCCTGGTGAGAACACCCCTCTCCGGGCAATGCTAATAGCATCAGCATCCAGATCGGTAGCAAATAGCTGAAGGGAAATATTCTTTTTTGTTGTCAGTTTTTCGATCGCTTCGTTAAAAACAATTGCAAAAGAATAAGCTTCCTCTCCTGTCGAACAACCCGGGATCCATGCCCGCAGAATGTGTCCGTCAGGTAACTTATGAAACAGTTCCGGAAGAATACGCTTTTTAATTGTTTCCCATACCGCCTCATCGCGAAAAAAGCTGGTAACACCAATCAGCAACTCTTTGAAAAGGATATCCAGCTCTTTTGGATTTTCCTGTAAAAAACGAACGTAATAGGCAATTTTGTCAATTTGGTGAACCCCCATCCGCCGTTCGATACGGCGAAATAATGTATTGTTTTTGTACAGGGAAAAATCGTGCCCTGTTTGGGCCCTGAGAAGGATAATGATCTTTTCGAGATTACTTTTGGTTTTAACATCTGTTTTTGTACCGGTTACAATGTCAGGAGTGAATTTCAGAAAGGAGATCAATTTGGCAGGGAGTTCATTGGCAGGAGCTATTATATCTGCAGATATTGATGCAACGGCGCTACGGGGCATCCCATCAAATTTTGCTGTATCAGGATCCTGCACCATGGCAATCCCGTTTTTCTCTTTAATTGATTTCAACCCTAAACTGCCATCGTATCCCATTCCCGAAAGAATGATCCCAATGCTCTTTTCCTGCTGATCCTCTGCAAGTGAATGGAAGAAAAAATCAATGGGAAGCCGCAGTCCGTGTTGCTCGATGGGTTTGAATAAATGAAGCACTCCCTTTAATATGGACATACTTTTGTTTGGAGGAATTACGTACACAGTGTTTGTTTTCACTTTCATCAAATCGGTTACCAGCATTACTTTCATGGGTGTATACCGTTGAAGAAGTTCAGGTAAAAGTCCTGTGTGGTTTGGGTCGAGATGCTGAATAACTACGTACGCCATACCGGTATTGTCAGGTAAATTTTTAAAAAACTGTTCGAGCGCCTCCAGTCCTCCGGCAGAAGCTCCTATGGCAGCAATAAGAAAGCTGCCGTTTTTCCTGTTGTTCGACTTTTTTAATCCGGCCTTTTTTACAGCCGTGTTTTCTTTCGACTTCGTACTGGTATCTTTTTTTTGGATGGTCATTGTTGCTTAAAAGTTTTTTTAGGTACCCTTATTTCGTTTTACCGGCAATAACAGAATTCCCCTTGAATAATAAAACATAGTTGAATAGCATCGGTTCTTTTATTCCGGTTTCATTCTATTATTAGTTCAAAGGTAATAAATATTTTTTTTTAACTTCATAAAGTCATGAATCGGGTTATCGAAATCATTTTGTTCAAAGTTAAGAAATTATCTTGACAGAAAGCCTGAGATTTTCAACTTTACAGAGTCACTGGATTTCCGTCCTCGCTCTTATAGGTTTATACTAAGAGACTGTTTAAAATTCAATAAAAAATTCGACTGTACCAATTTTGCCACTAAGTCGCTAAGGCACAAAGAAAACACAAAGGGTTAAAAATGAATAAATCCCTTGTGGAACTTTGTGTTTATCGTGTATTTGTGGTATTAAAGACAATAGTTTTATCATTTTTAACAGTCTCTAGTTAAAGCAAGCAACGTGAAGTAAACGAGCGATACCTTCGTATGTCCGGAATCAGGGCTGGCGGGCTTTGAGCGAGGAGGATTAAAGCGTGGGTTGAATTCACGAATTAGTCTCGATGTAAAAAAGGGAGAAGAACCAGACACGAGCGTAAATGGCCCAAGTGATGCTTACACACAAGCCCTGGTTTGAATATTGGAGCCGATGGGGGGGGGCGACTTTATTGTTCAAGTCGGTTTATTTCTGTCCTGATTTCTTCAATTACTTCGGTATTTATTATCACCTTCTTACCATTTGCTTTTGATGAAAAAATGTAAAATACTTTGCCACCGAATTCTTTTTCAAACTTTTCGTGTGTTTTTTGTTGCAATCCTTTTTCTTTGAAAATTTGGGATAACTGTATCCCTTGGTTTACCGGTTTAATCTGCAATCCAATAAATTTACTCTTTATTTTAATGAAGAAATCAACATTAAAAAGTCTATCCCATTTGTCAGGTGCAGGTTCTATTTTATAACCGAGTTCTTGTTCAAGTTGACCATAAATAGTTTTTATCTCCGTCAAATAGCCATCAAAGGTTCTGTCAATTACAAGCTGGAGCATATAATCAATGCAGTCTTGTTCTGTGATTTCTTCTACTTCTGCTGATATCACTTCTGTTATCTTGATATATAATTTTTTGCCAAGCTCAATGATATGATCTTTTGAACATACTTTAGAGAAGTAGTATTCACGCCATTCTTCAATTGTTTTTGGTTCACATTTTCTGATGCTTTCTGAGGTTGGTCCAACATTTCGTTTAAAATTCAACTGGAAGCGATTCATTGCGCTATTTAAAATCCATTCTTTTGCCATTAAATTTGATTGTTAGGGTTATTTCTATTCCAAGTGTCTTTTAATCTTATTGCACTTTCCATTATTTTAAATGCTCTATTTTTCAGCGAATCAACGTTGGAAGCTATTTCGTGCCTGTTGTTTGATAACCAAAAACCTGGTGGATTCGCTGTAGAACTTTTAATTAAATAACCATTTATAATAGTATACTTTATCAATGCCCTTGTTCTATGTTGAATACCGCTTGTTGGAAATCCAAACTGTTGATGAAGCTGAGTTTCTATTTGAGATGCAGTCAAGGGATTATTTCTATCTGTGTTTTGAATAACTTCAAGCAAATTATTAATGTCGTTTTAATTAAATGCCATTGTTTAGGTTTAAAAATTTTTCACGGTATTTAAATTCAAATTCGGTGTTCGGTTCAGCAAGACCTTCCTTGATTAAGTGGGCATTAATAAAAGTTTTATTTTTAAGGTATAAATAGCACATCAGGTTATTATGTTCATCAAACTTTTGATTGTCAAACTTTATAAAAACCTTTTGACCTTTTGTTTTATCGTATAGGAACTGCTTTGCAGAACCATTCTTATTTTTTTTCTCTTTTACTCCAATGAGTCTTACGATAAGGTCATTACTGAGCCTTATTAGTTCTGGACTTATTATTTCTTTTACTGAATAATATTCTTCTCTTTGACCACTATTTTTGTCGATTTTTGAACCAAATTGCAATTTTTTAGGGTCAACTTTTTTGTCAAAATTTTGAATATCAACGAATCTGTACGGAAGTTTCTTAAATTCTTTCTCAATTTCTATATCAATAGGGTCTTTTAAGAATTCATAAGTTGTTCCCGAAATATCTGTTTGATTGATATTTAGTTTTTGTTTGGCAATTTCAATAAATTCAGGATTAATCTCATAACCGATTGAATTTCTTTCCAGATTCTTAGCTGCTAACGAAGTTGTTCCACTTCCCATAAATGGGTCTAAAACAGTTTCACCTTTAAATGCAAACATTTTTATAAGTCGTTTAGGCAGTTCTTCCGGGAACATAGCAATATGACCATCCTGTTTTGCACCACTAAAATTCCAGTGACCCGAAAAATATTCCTTCCACTCTTCAGTAGTCATTTTTGATTGGTCTTTAATAGCTTTATCGACTTTTGATGGTGTCCCTAACTTTTTAAAAATTAAAATAAATTCGTAGTCTATGGATAAAATTCCGTTTCTTGGTGTTGGAAAGCTACCCATCAGAGAAGCACCACCAGTAGTATTTGTTGTTGTTTGTTTTTGCCAAATAATAGCACCCATATAATCAAAGCCTATACTCTCACAGAATTTAATTATTTCTGTCCTGATTGGAATTACTTTATAGCGTCCATAATAAACAGCTCTTGCAAATTGGTCCCCAATATTCACGCACAACCTGCACCCATTGTCAAGAACTCGATAGCATTCTTTCCATACAAGGTTCAAGTTGTTAATATAAGTTTCATAATCTTCATGATAACCAATTTGATTTTCTGTCCCATAGTCTTTTAGTTGCCAATAAGGTGGTGAAGTTATTACCAAATGAACCGATTTGTCAGGAACAAGATTCATCTGTCGGCTGTCCCCGTTTATTATTTTATGTGTCGTCTTCAATTCTTTCTTTTTTATTTGCAAATATAGTCATAAAAATAGGGTTATCTGTTCTATTTCGTGGGTTTCTCAGCCTTGCCCCCGCTGTTTAAAGTCCTCCTGCCAGCCCATGTGTGCAAGCATGACCCGGAACATTCTCAACTATTCACCAAACCTTTTAAATGCGTAGCATTACTGTGCGGTGGCCCGAAAAAACGGCGGGCAGGCGATGGCCTTGTGCGTTGAAGCATCGTTTTTTCTTGATCTTTGGTTACTTTGTATCAAGACAAAGTAACAGAAAAAAAAACCCCGCAGCCCCAGGTTTGCAACTAATGACAAAAATCATCAGAATCCCTTTTTTCATTCGTGAATTCGCGGCTTATAACTTTTCAAATCAACACATCATCAAATCATCAAATCATCACATCACCAAATCACCACATCATCACATCAGCTCTTTGCCCCGTCCTATCAAAAAAAATACCGATGATACGCTGCCGGCGTATTGATATTGATCAGTACACGATCATCATCCACAACCACCTGCTTACATGTATAATTGGAAAGCCAATCCTTTAGGTTCAGGTCATTTTGTTTACAACTGATTAATTCTTTCATTACCAATTCTGAAATCAAAATCGGGTGTCCTCCCCTATCCTTGTAAAACGGCACATAATAATCAGCATCATCAATTGCTGAGATCATATGCCTGAGAATATGATCGTCAATAAAAGGATTATCGGCATTCTGAATGAATGCATGGTCTGTTTTTCCGCAGGCATTCAATCCCATTTTAACCGAATAAAACCGTTCGTATTCCGGATGATGGTTTACTATAAACCGGCAATCTTTCAATAAAACGGAAGGATTTATTTGTAATACATGATTGATATTTTCATTTATAACAACCACAATTTCACTGATAGCGGCCTTTTGATATGCTGTCACAATTTTTTCGATGAAATTCATTTCATCGTTGAACCGGAGAAAAGGCTTCGGTCTGCCCATTCTCCCTGAGTTTCCGGCTGCCAGAATAATGCATGCAACATTCGTCATAAATAGAAGAAGTGATCGACAAAGCTATAAAATCTTTATTACTACTTTTGCCATTATATAAAGGACCCCGAACGATTCACGGTCTTCAATTTCAGCAATGACGCACGACAGAACATATGAATTAAAAAAAGCATCCTGGATAGGGATTATCGGGAATTCAGCACTTGCCATCCTGAAAATCGTGATTGGGTTTATTGCCGGTAGTTTTGCCGTAATCGCCGACGGGATCGATACCACCACTGATATTTTATCCTATTTCATCACACTTTTTACTTCGCGTATTATATCCAAACCCCCCGACACTAAATATCCTTACGGATACAGAAAGGCGGAAACATCGGCGACCAAGATACTTGCGTTCATCATTTTCTTTGCAGGTGCTCAGCTTTTAATCTCCACCATCTCGCGGCTGATGTCGGGTGAACACAGGGAAATGCCCTCCATTATCGCCATTTATGTTACCCTTTTCAGCATCGTTGGTAAGAGTTTCCTCGCATACTGGGAATTCAGGTTGGGAAGGATGACGGAAAGCCCCATGATCATCGCAAGTGCCAAAAATATGCGCAATGACATCCTCATCTCCTTTTCCGTATTGGCTGGTTTGATCATTACCTTTTGGTTTCAAATGCCCATTTTCGACACCATCATTGCCCTTGCCGTGAGTATATGGATCATCGTTGTGGCATTCGGCATTTACCGTGAATCGAACCTTGAGATGATGGACGGCGTTAAAGACACCACTGTTTATTTCAAAATATTCAAGTCGGTAGACCAGGTTGAAGGAGCACACAATCCACATAGGATAAGAGTCAGAAAACTGGGGAATATGCTTACAGTTTCACTGGATATCGAGGTAGACCAGGATATTAAAGTCAGCAAGTCTCACGAAATTGCCATAAAAGTGGAGGAACGTCTCAAGGCAAACATCGAAAATATATACGATATTATGGTTCATGTGGAGCCTCTTGGTAATATTGAACAAAATGAAATGTTCGGGATTTCAAAAGAGATAATCCTGGACAATCCGAAACCTGCTAAAACCAAATCAGCCAAATGACCGATAAATTTTCAATTATACCCTTCAGGCAACTGGTATCGATTGTCTTAGCCGAAATCGACAAAGACAATTACTTTGGTATTCCTCTCGAAATTTTTTTTACACCTTCTCCATCCGATCCGTTTCGGATGAAACGGTATGGAAAGCTGCTTGAAACTCCTTTAGGTGTAGCTGCCGGTCCGCATACACAGCTTGCACAAAATATCATTGCTGCCTGGCTTTGCGGAGCTAGGTATATCGAGTTGAAAACGGTTCAGACACTGGATGAACTGAATGTCTCAAAACCCTGTATCGACATGCAGGAAGTCGGATATAACTGCGAATGGTCGCAGGAATTAAAGATACACGAGTCATTTGATCAGTACCTCAACGCATGGATTTTAATTCATCTCCTGAATCATAAATTTGGAAGGAAATCTAATCAGGATGCCGGAACCATTTTCAACATGAGCGTCGGCTACAACCTCGAAGGGATCATGAACGAAAATGTTCAGGAGTTCTTTGAGAAAATGAATAATTGCAGGTTCGAAAAACAACGAAAGATCGATGAGATCGCTGATCTGTATCCTGCAATTTCAGAAATTTCAATTGCCGATCGCATTTCGGATAATGTTACGCTCTCGACCATGCATGGCTGTCCGCCGCAGGAGATCGAAAAGATCGGAAAATACCTGATCGGGGAAAAAAAACTCCATACAACCATAAAACTTAATCCAACACTTCTTGGTGAGGATCTGTTAAGAGACATTATAAAAAACAGCGGGTTTGAAATCGAAGTTACTGACAACGCATTCGACCATGATTTGAAATATGACGACGCTGTTTCGATCATCCAAAACTTACAACTGACGGCAAGAAAAAACAACATTCATTTCGGTCTGAAGCTGACGAACACCCTCGAATCGGTAAATTACAGAGATGTATTCCCTGCTACTGAAAAAATGATGTATATGAGCGGTAAGGCACTTCATCCTGTTGCCGTTCAGTTAGCAAAAAAACTGCAAAATGAATTTGACGGAGAACTTGACATCTCTTTTTCGGGCGGTGCGAATGCCTTTAATTTTCCTGATCTGGTTGGCTGCGGGCTTACTCCAGTTACTGTTTGTTCCGACTTATTGAAACCGGGAGGTTATGGCTTATTGAAACAATATCTGTCAAATCTGAAAGACGCTTTCATAGATGCCGGAGCCGGATCAATCCCTGAATTTATCCGAAACAAAAACAACTTTAAGGATTTGCACAAAGCAGCTTTGTCGAATCTGATTGACTATTCAGAAAAGGTACTGGATGCAGAAAGATACAAAAGGCAGGGTATTCATGAGCCGACCATCAAAACAGATCGCAACCTTGGATATTTTGATTGTATTGAAGCTCCCTGCATTAGCAATTGTTCTACCAGACAGGATATTCCCGATTATCTTTATTATACCGCAAACAATGATTTTCAGAACGCTTTTGGGACGATCTTGAGGAGGAATCCGTTTCCAAATACGACCGGAATGATCTGTGATCATCTTTGCCAGACAAAATGCACACGCATCAATTATGATGAGGCACTTCAAATCAGGGAGATCAAGCGATTTGTGGCTGAAAACGGAAGCAGCGGATTTAAACTTCGCCAGGCAGATAAAAACGGATTAAAAGTGGCCATTATCGGCGGAGGTCCTTCTGGATTATCGGCAGCATACTACTTAGCATTGGCAGGTTTTGAAATCGATATTTACGAAACAAAGGATCAGCCGGGCGGCATGGTTTCAGGAGCAATTCCTTCTTTCAGGCTAACGGACGAAGCATTCCATAACGATATTAAGCGGATCGAATCGCTGGGTGTCAGCATTCATTATAAAAATGAAATCAATAAGGATAAATTCGAAGAAATAAGAAAATCCTCTGATTATATATACATAGCTGCCGGCGCACAAAAATCGAGAGCGTTTGAAATTGAAGGACAGGATGCTGAAGGTATTTTGGATCCGCTTCAATTTTTGTTTGATGTAAAAAAAGGACAAAAAACAGGTTTAGGTAAAAATGTTCTGATTATCGGCGGCGGTAATACGGCGATGGATGCTGCACGGACAGCATGGAGGCTCACCGGTGAAAATGGTACAGCTACAATTGTTTACCGGAGGACAATTGGTGAGATGCCGGCCGATACCGGAGAGATCAAGGCTGTGATGGAAGAAGGCATGGAAATTATTGAACTTGCACTGCCAGTCGCGATCAATTCGAAAAATGGAAAGATCATTTCCGTAACCTGTATCCGCATGACGCAGGGTGAAAAAGATGCATCCGGAAGGCACAAACCTGTGATTGTTCCAAATTCTGAATTTGAAATTGAATGCGATACAGTCATCCCTGCAATCGGTCAGGAATTGGTGTTTGATTTTCTTGAATCTGATGTGCTCAAGGCAGAACCGGGGATTTATGAAACGAAGATTCCGGGAATATTTATCGGTGGTGATGCACTGCGCGGTGCCTCAACAGCAATTAACGCCATCGGGGACGGAAGGAAGGCTGCTGAAAAAATCATTGAAAAGGCAAATATTGAATTTAAAATCGGATTGCCTTCGCGACGCAATGAAAAAGATTTGACGTTTCATATGGTCAACCGGATGACGAAGAAATTTCCGGTTCGGACGAACGAAATAAATCCGCAAAAAAGGAAAAATTTCATGCTCGTTTCTGAGACTCTGAATCGGAATGAAGCAATAGAAGAAGCATCGAGGTGTCTGCTTTGCGATGAGCTATGCAACATCTGCACAACAGTTTGCCCGAACCTTGCAAATTATTCTTATGAAATTGAACCAGCGCGCTTTGAGTTACAAAAAATCGGATTAAATAATGACGGATGGGAAATACTGCCGGACCAACTTTTTGAGGTCAGTCAAAAATACCAGATCATTCACATCGCCGACTGGTGTAACGAATGCGGCAACTGTACGACCTTTTGTCCTACAGCAGATTCTCCTTACAAAAATAAACCGCATCTTTATCTGAACCACAAAGCGTTTGAGAAGGATGATGATTGCTATTTCATGGTTGAAAATGAAGTATCTGTTGAACTTATCTTTAAGAATAAAGGAAATCTGCACCATTTGTCGGAACAAGCGAAGACGTATCTTTACACCACGAATGAAGCAGAGATTACGATTGATAAAAAAACATTCAAAATAATTACGTATGAACTGAAAAATGATATGCAGGAAATTCAGCTTCATAAAGCAGCTGAAATGAGCATCATTCTTCAGGGAGCAATGAAAATTCACAATTACACTAATTAAATTACCGATGAAAAGCAGAGAACAAGTGCTGGAAAATACGATCAGGCGATGCCGGGAAAAACACATCATTATTCCGACGTATAAACAAATGCGAAACCCCGAACTGGTTCCGCAAAAGATAAAAGACAAACTGAAAAACATTGGATTGTGGGATTTGAACTCACTCAATCTTTTCAGGATCACCTGGAAAAACGAACCGGTTGAATCAGGAGGTGGATTCGGAAACGTCAATTTCATTGAATTGCCAACCGAACTGACGGGTGTGAAAGCGAGAATCATTATGCTGATCGGAAAATATTTCCCAACAGGAGCGCATAAAGTTGGGGCGACATTTGGTCCGTTGGTCGAAAAGCTGGTTTCCGGACGATTTGACCCGACCCGGCAGAAAGCATTGTGGCCTTCTACCGGAAATTATTGCAGAGGCGGAGCCTACGATTCTTACCTTTTGGGATGTCAGTCGATTGCTGTTCTTCCTGAAGGGATGTCGAAGGAACGGTTCGACTGGTTACATAAAGTAGGTGCTGAAGTCTTTGCAACACCTGGAAGCGAAAGCAATGTGAAAGAAATTTACGATAAAGTAAAAGAATTAAAGGCTGAACGCGGGGATGAAATTGTAAATCTGAACCAGTTTGAAGAGATTGGAAATGCACTCTGGCATTATGCAGTTACAGGACCCGCAATGGAAGAAGTCTTCAATAGCATAAAAACCGGTGACTCAAGGTTCTCCGGACTTTTCCTGACACAGGGATCAGCCGGGACGTTGGGCAGTGCCGATTATCTTCGTGAGAAATTTCCTCAACTAAAGGTCTGTGCCGGCGAAGCTCTGCAATGTCCTACCCTGCTGATGAACGGTTACGGAAGCCACCGCATCGAAGGAATTGGTGACAAGCATGTTCCCTGGATCCACAATATAAAAAATATGGATCTGGTTGCGGGTATCGATGATGAAGCGAACATTCAGATTATGCGGTTCTTTAATGAACCGGTGGGTCAGGAATATTTGAAGAAACAAGCGGGTCTCGATCCGAAAATCGTTGATAAGCTTGATCTGCTTGGTATTTCTTCAATTGCGAATTTGATGGGCTCGATAAAGCTGGCCAAATATTTCGAAATGGATGAAAACGATATCGTTTTTACAGTTGCTACAGATTCGATGGTGATGTACCAGTCGAGGCTTCAGGAAGAAATGGAGAAAAAAGGAGTTCTTAATGAACTTGATGCATCTGGAATATTCCAGGCCGGCCTGATGAACCTGAACATCGACCACATGATCGAAATGACCTATTATGAAAAAAGAAGAATGCACAATCTGAAATACTTTACCTGGGTGGAACAGCAGGGAAAAACAGTTGAAGAACTGAATGCTCAGTGGTACGACGAATACTACTGGAAATCTCAATTTGCCAAGGCTGATGAGTGGGATGAAAAAATCATGGAGTTTAATGAACGAACCGGTTTACTGAAAGAATACGTTTGATGAATAATAAAATCATATACGAATGTGTAAATTGTGGGAAGCAGTATCCGGCTGATAAGGTAATGTATTTATGTCCGGTTTGCGCTGAGAAAGACAAAGAGAATCCACCAAAAGGTGTGTTGAAAACGCTGTACGACTACAATGAACTTATCCTGAATAAATTGACGTATAGATCTTTAAAGGAGAAGGACTTCATGGATCTGTTGCCCCTTGAATCAAGTTTTCATTTTCCAAAATTAAAGATCGGAAACACACCGCTATACGCCGTTAAAGCCTGGGACAAAAAGGAACTGGCATTTTCAGTTTTCCTGAAAGATGATGCCCAGAATCCGACATTCTCTTTTAAAGACCGGGCTTCTGGCATTGTTTCTGCGTTTGCAAAAGAAAACAACCTGAAGACGATTATCGCAGCTTCTACCGGGAATGCGGCATCATCCATAGCAGGCATTTGTGCATCCCAGGGTCAGGAGTCTGTTGTTATTGTACCTGCAACCACTCCCCAGGCTAAACTCACACAGGTTATTATGTACGGGGCTAAAGTAATTCTTGTGGGTGGAAATTATGATGATGCCTTTGAATTAAGTGTTGAGGCAACAAAGCATTTTGGATGGTACAACCGCAATACAGCCTTCAATCCGCTTACGATTGAAGGAAAGAAAACGGTTTCTTTTGAACTTTTCGACCAGTTTAATGAAACCCTTCCCGATCGTATTTTTGTTCCGGTTGGCGATGGAGTTATTCTTGCCGGTGTTTACAAAGGATTCGAGGATTTGATGAAACTTGGATTTATTAGTAACATACCGGTAATAGTTGCTGTACAGGCCGACTGCAGTGACAATCTGATCAGCAATCTGGATAACGATTCTTTTGTGTCAAAAGGGAGCTACACGGTAGCTGATTCCATCGCTGTAGACTATCCGCGTAATTTCTATATGGCAAGGGATTACATGAAAAAATACAATGGTGAGGGGGTTGTTGTTACAGACCAGGAAATCATTGATGCTTCCAAATCGTTGTCAAAAAATACCGGATTATTTGCTGAACCAGCGTCTGCTGCAGCCATTGCTGGTTTGTTTAAATATAAAAAAGCCGGGATGATACCGTCCGGGACGAAAAATGTTGTATTACTTACAGGGAGCGGATTAAAAGATATTGCGGCTATAAAGGACCATATCACGATTCCTGATCCTATCGAACCTTCTATAACTGCCCTGAATAACTATTTGCAAGGAATGCATTCCCGCTAAAAACGCTAAATCAATTGATATCAGCCAGAGTCAATAACTTAGTCACTCATTCTGTCTTAAAACATTATACACTAAAATAAAACAGGAAACTTAACAGCTTAAGTTTCCCGGTAAATTTTGGGGTGCAAGATGGGACTTGAACCCACGACCCCCGGAACCACAATCCGGTGCTCTAACCACCTGAGCTACATGCACCATTTGAACGCTGCAAAATTAGCACAATTTTCATTTGTACAAAAAAAGAAAAATTTTATTTTTTAAGAGAAAATAATATTTTTGCATACACATATATCAATAAATAAATGATGAAAAAAAT
Source organism: uncultured Bacteroidales bacterium (assembly GCA_963764475.1). Classification (GTDB taxonomy): domain Bacteria; phylum Bacteroidota; class Bacteroidia; order Bacteroidales; family JAADJA01; genus JAADJA01. The sequence goes on along the minus strand of CAVXTE010000115.1, from coordinate 11,305 downwards.
TTTCCAGTTTCCCATTATTCCGCTTATTGTTGCCGGACTCTTCATCGCATTCAGCTCATTTGTTATTCCTGCAGCAAAGAATTCCAAATCGACTACTGGTGGTCTTCTCACATTCACAATCAGAACAGTTACGGACAACGGAACATTTTCGCCGAAACATGTTCTGGCTATTTGGGTTGAAGATGCGGATGGTTTTGTAAAAACCAGAAAGGCGATGGCAAACCAGCGGAAACAATACCTATACACCTGGAAGGCGGCTTCGAATTATAATGTTATCGACGCAATAACCGGTGTTACTTTAACGAGTCATCAAAGTCATACAGTCACATGGGATTTTACCGATCTGTCGGGTAATATTGTCCCTGACGGGGATTATACAGTTTGGGTAGAATTTACCGATAAACATGCTCAGGGACCATTGTACAATCTCACCTTTACAAAAGGTCCGGAAGCTCAGTCGATGACTCCGCCAGATGAAACCTATTTCAAAGATATTCAGCTCGATTTTGTTCCTTATGTTGCTGAATTCACAGCAAATGCTAATGAAATATGCCAGAATGAATCAGTTATCTTTACTGATCAGTCAGTCGGTGCAACTTCATGGTCATGGAATTTTGGCCCCGGAGCTTCCCCTGCTTCTGCCAATACTGCCGGACCACATACCGTTACCTATTCTACTCCGGGACAAAAAACTGTAAGCCTGACCATCAATGGCTCTGTTACTGAGACTAAACAGAATTTGATAGCTGTAAATCCCTCTCCAACTGCCGAATTCAGTTTCGCAGTATCAGCATTTACTGCTGAATTTTCAAATGGCTCAAATAATGCATCGTCATACTTATGGGATTTCGGTGATGGAGAAACAAGCACAGCGATTGATCCGGTTCATACCTATTCCGGGGCAGGCACATACACAGTTTCGCTAACAGCAACCTTTATTAATTGCCAGGATGTTATTTATCACGATGTTTCTGTGCCAATTGTTGGAATTAATAACGAATTAGCGCATTACACGGACAATGTCACTTTCTATCCGAATCCTTCAACCGGATTTATCAATGTTCGATCAAATCGACAAGATTTTGGAACTGTTGAATTAAAAATATTCAATTCAGTCGGTAAACTGATTTATACGACCACGGAGAATCTTAATTTATCCAGGCCAATTACCTATCGATATTTCAAACCAACCCAAAGGTGTTTATTATATCAAAATCAGAAATTCAAAGCTGAATTTGAATCAAAAAATAATGATTTTTTAGGATCGTCTTTCATTTTCACTGATCATTCTTCAAGGTTGGTTTATTTTCTCCGTCAAAAAGCAGGACATTAAGAATATAAATCATTATTGGCTTATTGAGACAAATTGAGAAGGCAATTCACATTAGAAAGAAAACAGTAAAAACACCTTGCGCAGAGCACATAAAAAAAGGAGAGAAAATCCCTTTCTCTCCTTTTCGTTTTTATGGTTTACTAATTAAACGGTTGAATTCGTTATTAAACCACAATTTTTTTAAAACTGTTTACATCCGCTTTATTTCTTAATCATTGGATCAGGATGCGCAATTAATGCCTTTTTTTCTTCAAAATTAAATGGTTTGTAAAATGGATTGTCTTTGTTATGACATTTCTCACAAACTTTCTGATCCGGGATGATCATTCCTTTTTTCATAGCTTCCTCACGGTTTTTCATAACACTGATCGATTTGTACGCGCTACCCGGCCCGTGGCATGATTCGCAGGAAACACCTTCTTCCATTTTAATTCCGCCATTTTCACTATCTTTAATACTACCAGCAGTTGCATGGCATTTTATACAACTTGCGTCTTTCGACGGATCAGCAATGTTGTGTTCCTTTGCATAAGCCATCGATTTTTCGTTTTTCAATGTTTCCATTGCCTTCGCATGAAGGCTTTCCGACCAGATCTTGTATTGCTGTCCGGTAGCGGGTTTATTGTGGCAAATTTTGCATTTTGCAACACCAACGTATTGATAATCTTGCGCTACCAAAACACTGCTGCCAATAAACACCAGGCCAAGAATTAATAATAGACTTTTACTTTTCATACTCATAAATTTTAGATTAAAAATATATTCCTGTTTATTTTGAAATGCTAAATAAGTTAATTTTTAAATTCAAGTCCCATATTCAGCTTCCATTTTATTTCCTCTACATTCATTTTTATTAACTAAAAACCGGTAAATATTTAACAATTAATATACCAACATACGATTCTTTGTTAATAAAATTTGATACACACTCTTATTCAACAGTAAAATATCAAATCCGAATCGTAAAGGTAAAAAATATTTCAATGCAACGTAATTTTAAAAACCCAAAGTTTAATTTCCTGCTTTCACTGGTGTTTTTCAAAGATATTAAAAAATTTGAAATCGGATCAAGTAATTTCTCAGATGTTTAGTTAGAGAGCTTAATTGCAGTAATTTATTAAAATTTCCCAATCTTTTGAATACTTATTTTAATATATGCAGTATAACATATATTTAAAAAATGTCATTAAAAAGCGCAAATAACAACATAGTATTTTAGAATCTATATAAATTAATAGTCAACTATATATATTGTTCATTATTTTAATAATTTCGGCGTGTTTTATCAGGATATTGAATGAAAAATTATAATATTAAATTTACAAAGGGGTTATTTTTCCTCATTTCCTTTACTTGTATAGTATCTGCAAGTACACTTTTAGGCCAATCAAATGATGATTGTCTAATGTGTCACGAAGATCCGGACCTTACAACCGTAAGGCAGGGTAAAACAATTTCCCTGTTCATAGACAAATCCATTTTAGCCAATTCTGTTCATAAAGATGTATTATGTGCATCCTGTCATCCCGATGCCTTTGTTGAAGAATTTCCGCATCCGGAAGATCTCAAACCAGTGAATTGCGGAAGTTGCCATAAAACTCCAATGGAACAATTCAGTAAAGGTATTCATGGTCAGGCATTGCAGCTGAAAGCTTTGTACGCACCCGATTGCAAGGAATGTCACGGAACCCATAACATTTTACCTTCTACTTCCCCAAAATCACGAACTTACAAAATGAATATCCCGGTTTTGTGCGGGAAGTGTCACAGGGAAGGAGCACCGGTACAACGGACATACAACATTAATGAACATAATATCCTTGAAAATTATAGTCAAAGTATTCATGGTGAAGGTCTGTTTAAAAAGGGATTGATCGTATCAGCCACCTGCAATGATTGTCATGGGAATCACCTGATATTACCGCATACAAGTCCGAACTCAACAATATCGGTAAATAATATCGCCAAAACCTGCATGAAATGTCACGCCGAAATTGAAAAGGTTCATACTAAGATTATCAAAAAGGAATTGTGGGAAAAAAAGCCTGGTGCTATACCTGCCTGTACCGACTGTCATATACCGCATAAAGTAGATGTACAAAATATCGTGAATACGATCTCCGATAAAGCTTGTTTGAAATGCCATGATAAGCCGGATGTTCACAAAATTGTCAACGATTCGGTAATTTCGTTGACGGTAACGCAGGAGGACATTTCAAATTCGGTTCATAAAAACATACCCTGTGTCAAATGTCACTCCGATGTATCCACACATTTGAAACGTCCGTGTGAGACAGCCGGAAAAGTGGATTGTTCAAACTGCCATGCAGACATTTCGAATGTTTATAACGAAAGCGGCCATGGCCAGGCCTATTTCAGAAAGGAGAAAGGTGCGCCTTATTGTACAGATTGCCATGGAACGCACAAAGTAAAGTCGAGGTACGATGATACAGGCCCAACTTATCGAAGTGCCATACCGACCTTGTGCGGAAGATGCCATCGTGCCAACGGAAAGGCCGTAAAAGCAGCCAACTTAAAGGAAGTGGATGCATTTAAAGATTATTCATTGAGCGTTCATGGCAGGGGGTTAACAGAAAAAGGATTGTTGCCCAGTGCTGTCTGTACAGATTGCCATTCAACACACTATATTTTAAAAGAAACCGATGAACGTTCCACGGTTAATCCGAAAAACATTCCTGCAACATGTGCTAAATGCCACAAAGGTATTTATAATGAATACATCGCCGGCGATCATTCGATTGCTAAGGATGACCATAAACATAAATTCCCAACGTGTGCCGATTGCCATACGGCCCATGATATTACCGAAATAACACAGGATAAGTTTATGAACGAGGTTACCCATCAGTGTGGGACCTGCCACGAGGAAGTCTCAAAAACTTACATGGAAACTTATCATGGAAAGGCGTACCAACTGGGATACTTAAAAGCAGCTAAGTGTTCAGATTGTCATGGTGCTCATAAGATTTTCAAGGTGAACAATCCCAATTCATCGGTTGGACCACTTCATATTGTTGAAACCTGTAAAAAATGTCATCCGGATGCCAACAAAAGATTCACAGGATATTTAACACATGCCACTCATCACAATAAGACGAAATACCCGATTTTGTATTTTACATTTTGGGGGATGACGGCTTTGCTGGTGGGTGTATTCGGCTTTTTCGGAATCCACCTTTTACTGTGGTTACCACGTTCCATTCAAACGCTAAGGAAACGAAAACAACTTCGCGAATCCATTGGTGACAAGTATTTCATAAAACGGTTTACCAGGGGCCAGCGGATCACTCACATTTTTGTAATCCTCAGTTTTATGATGCTTGCATTGACCGGGATGATGCTGAAGTTTGCCGGCATGGAATGGGCAAGCCGGCTCGCAAATTTATTGGGAGGGGTAAATGTTGCCGGAAATATTCATCGTTTTTCTGCTTTTATCACCTTTGGCTATTTTACATTTCATATTGCTTCGCTGATCCAGACGAAGACGAAGAGGCATATACCACTGGGCAAATTCATTTTCGGAAAAAATTCGCTGATGTTCACGAAACAGGATTTGCTGGATTTCAGAGATACGCTTAAATGGTTTTTAGGAAGAGGACCCCGTCCCGAATATGGCCGCTGGACATACTGGGAAAAATTTGATTATTTTGCCGTATTCTGGGGTGTTGCCGTGATCGGGTTTTCAGGATTAATTCTTTGGTTCCCGGAATTCTTTACAAAATTATTCCCGGGCTGGCTCATCAATGTTGCCATGATCATCCACAGCGATGAAGCTTTGCTTGCTGTTGGTTTTATTTTCACCATCCACTTTTTTAATACACACCTTCGGCCCGATGCCTTCCCAATGGATACGGTAATCTTTACCGGAACAGTTCCATTACGAAGAATACAAGCATGACCGGCCGCGTGAATATGAAGAATTAAAGAAATCAGGCAGACTGAAAAAAGTAGTTGTAAAAAGGGAACAAAAAAATAAATGGGAGAAATTCATCAAGGTATTTGGTTTTTTCTTCCTTACCGTCGGTCTTGGCATTAGTCGTCTTAATCATCTATTCTATGTTGTTCGGATATAAATAAATATCGGGGGTTCTCAAGGTTTGATCAAGGAAAACGCATCATACCAAAAAAAATCTGTCGTTGCACACCGGCCTTTTTATTTTATAGAACAGTACCGTCCGCAACTTAAGATATCATTGTAATTACTAAGCATTTCAGCATATTTTGATAACCGATGATCGATCGCAATTGCTGCGTTTTATTCGTGTTTAGGTTGCATTATGTTCATATAATATCGAAATTATATCAATCGAAGCCCTGTGATATGTCATTCAAACATTATTGTACGCATATACGTATATATCTACATTTATGCCTGATTTTAATAACGATTTAAAACGGCTTTAAATAGTTACAAATGATGTCTCAGGATTTTCAGGTTTAACACTTTGATAATTTCTTCTTTATGGTTGGACAAACATTGGTTTTATACAGGATTTATTCAAGGTTGTATGCATATAGATAATTATCATAAGAAAATTTAGTAAGTTTATGCTGTTAAATAAATCACTTTGTTTAAAACACGGAAACAATTCATTTGAAAGGTAAATAAAGTATGAAAGGTAAAAATTGTACACGTTCAATAATTCCGGTCATCGTACTGATGTTTTTTATTGTTCTTTTTTTAGGTTGCAGCAATAAAGAAGAACCGGTTACTTTAGATAATCAGAATGATACAACTAATGTAAATAAAGAAAAGGTCAGTAGCCCGGCAACTAATAATGATAACGAAATTGCGATAGAACCACCACCTTTCACTGAAGGTATTTTTCCGTGTACGGAATGCCACGCCTATATGGAACCAAACCCAGTAAGAAGAAAACTAGTTGATATGCATGATAGCATTTCAGCAATATTTGACCACGATAGTGCAAATCGCTGGTGCCTCGATTGTCATGATTTGAATAACCGGGATTCATTAAAGCTTGCCAGTGGTAAACGAATAGGATTTGACGAGTCCTATAAACTATGCGGACAATGCCATGGGGATAAGTTGAGAGACTGGAAAGTCGGGGTTCATGGAAAACGTACCGGCGAATGGAACGGAAAAAAGCAATATCTCTTATGCGTAAATTGTCACAACCCCCATTCACCCAGGTTTAAGCCGCTAAAACCGATGCCACCACCTGTCAGGCAGGAAGATATTCATAAATAGCCATTAATATTCACTGTTGATTATGCAGAAATCCAATAACAATACTCGAAGAGATTTTTTAAAAACGATACCTGTTGCAATCGCATCCATTGGTGCAATTTCAATTTTTAAGTTTAAAAAATCCACGCCTTCTTTTGAAAGGAAATTTAAGACATTGTCAAAGTCGGAAGCCAATGAAATAATTAAAAATGAAAAGTTCCCGGTCGCAATTAAACTAGACCCTGCCCCTGCTCCTTTAAAAGGGAAAAACGGTATCGGATAAATTACTTTCTAATGATTTCAATTTTATAATGTATGCAAGAAAAAGTAAAACATAATTCACGACGGGAGTTTTTTAAAAAATTACCGGTTCTGGCTGCAGGAACAGCAGCATTAGCAAGCTGTAATTCGGAAGAACTGGATGAATTCTTTCAGCAAAACTTCAAGACATTATCAAAAGAAGAAAAAGATGAGATTGTACGGAATCTTGAAAAAAAGTATTTCGAAAAATACGGGAAGGAATTTACAGTATCCGACAAACCTGCAACCGATGGAATTTTATTTGGATATGCCCTCGATTTATCACGTTGTATCGGATGCAGAAGATGTGTGTATGCCTGTGTAAAGGAAAACAATCAGTCACGCGAACCACAAATTCAATGGATACAGGTTCTTCAGATGGAAAAGAAAAATGGTATCGACCTGGCACATGCAAATGTTCATTACAATCCTGAATTAGTTCCCGAAAAGGGTCACTTCTACATGCCGGTTCAATGTCAGCAATGTAAAAATCCGCCTTGTGTAAAAGTTTGTCCGACTAAGGCTACCTGGCAAGAGAAAGATGGAATTGTTGTGGTTGATTATAACTGGTGTATTGGCTGCAGGTATTGCATGGCGGCGTGTCCTTATGGTGCCAGGCATTTCAACTGGGGAGAACCCTCTATTCCTGATGAAGAGCTCAACACTACAACACATTACTTAGGTAACAGGCCAAGGATGAAGGGTGTTGTCGAGAAATGTACGTTTTGCATTCAACGTGTAAGAGAAGGAAGATACCCAGCTTGTGTCGAGATATGCCCTACAGGATCAAGAAAATTTGGAAACCTGTTGGATCCGAATAGTGAAATACGATACATTTTGGAAAATAAACGCGTACTGGTTTTCAAGGAAGAGCTTAATACGCAGCCCAAATTCTTTTATTTCTTCGGTGTTTAATTTATTCTGTTTAATCTACACAGCTAATTTATATAATTATGAATTTTTTACGATTTCTATCCGGATGTTTTAAGATCATTACCAAAGGAGGAAAAGTTTATTATTCGGGACTTATTTTTCTTTTCATATTAATAGTCTGGGGAGCATTCGGCTATTTCGGTCAGCTGCGCGATGGCCTGATCATGAGCAATATGAGAGATTCCGTTTCCTGGGGTTTCTACATCGGAAATTTTACTTTCCTGGTCGGGGTTGCTGCGGCGGCGGTTATGCTTGTTATTCCCGCCTATATATACGACTGGAAACCCATTAAGGAAATTGTAATATTTGGTGAAATACTGGCCGTCATAGCTGTTATTATGGCGATCTGTTTTATCATGGTTGATATCGGCAATCCGCTTCGCTTCTGGCATATGCTTCCAATTGTCGGAACAATGAATTTCCCTTCTTCTATATTATCATGGGACTTCTTTGCATTGTTCACCTATTTCCTTTTAAACCTTGTAGTTGTTACTTATTTATTATATAAGCATTTTTATAAAAAAGAATATAATAAATCAATCATCCTTCCCCTGGTATTAATCAGCATCCCTGCGGCCATTGCCATTCATACGGTTACCGCTTTCCTTTACAATGCGATGCCTTCCCGTCCATACTGGAACAGCGCTTTGCTTGCCCCACGGTTTTTAACCACAGCATTCTGTTCAGGACCGGCAATACTTATCATTCTTTTCCAAATACTCAGAAAAAACACAAAATTCGAAATCAAAGATGAAGCGATATTTACAATTGCAGAATTAATGGTTTATGCCATGTTTATCTATTTATTCTTTACGATTGCTGAATTATTTAAAGAATTCTATTCGAATACGGAACATATCGTTTACTGGAAATATTTATTGTTGGGAGTCCCGGAAAACAGGGAGATTGCAATTTATAGCTGGGCATCCATTTCTATGGGCGTTGTTGCATTCCTGCTTTTTTTAATTCCCAAAACCAGGAAAAACTTTATCACACTGAACATTGGGGCTGTTTTAATTTATTTCAGTGTTTATTTCGAAAAAGGAATAACGTTGATCATTCCCGGATTTACTCCCGACGTATTAGGACAATATTATTTTTATTTTCCATCAGGTACCGAAATACGCACGGCTGTTATGATTTTTTCAACCGGCGCCTTATTGTTCACTTTTATTTCAAAAATTGCGATAGCCATACTGTTTGAGGGATTTAGTATAAATAGTTTAGAAAAGAAGAGCACCATTGAACTGAAAAACGAGACGGTCACTTTATAAGCACTTTTTTCATTCGGTGGATGCACTGTTTGTAATTCTCAATTCTGTCCCTGAAACACTAAAATAAATGCGCAAATGAATTTATTGGAATAAGCGGTACAGCACCTTTTCATATTCACACTATAACAGGAATAGCAATGGATACAAACAGCGATAATTCCGAAAACAAAGCCTACCGGGAACTTGCAGAAAAAATACAGGTTCTTGAACAAAGGCTGATCCGGCTCGAATCTAGTCGCAATCTTTATTCCGGTCAAACCTACCAGCACGAACAAGAGGAAGTAAATTTTGGCATTAAGTTCAAGGAGTTTAAAGAAACTCATCTCGAATCAAATATCGGTGAATTTGGCCTGGCCTGGCTTGGAAATATCGTACTATTCTTCGGTATGACTTTTTTCGTTCAGTTTCTTTTGATATCAGGGTTCACCTATCTTTCATCCGCCTTTGGATTCGCATCAGTTGCAGGAATCTTCCTGCTTTCCCGCTATTTCAGGAATTCAAATCCATACATGGCGAAGATCTTTAATCTGAATGGATATGTCCTGGTGTATTTTGTAACGCTAAAGCTGCACTTTTTCAATCCTGACCCGATCATTGCAAACAAATCCATTGGGTTGGCCTTACTATTACTTACAACCGCAATTCTTCTGGCTTTATCCCTGCGCAGAAAACATGCAGTCTGTACAGGACTTTCTCTTATTTTGCTTGCCATTACAGCTGTTGTAAGCGATTCGACACACATTATGCTCCCCCTTACAACGGTAGTATCGATGATTGCTGTTTATCTGCTTTACAGATTTGGCTGGCTTCGGTTGGCTTATCTTGCCATCTTTCTGAGTTATGTTGCATTTTTATTCTGGATACTTGGCAACCCGTTAATGGGTCACCAGATGCAACCCCTTAAATATCATTATTTCGGATTTGTTTACCTGTATTTCAATGCGGCCATTTTTTCACTGATCGCCCTGATGCCCGATAAAAAGGAAAACTATACCAAAGCAGGCATCATCGGTTCAATTATCGCGAATGATATTGGGTTTATACTGGTCACCGGGCTGGTCATCCTGTCCTTTTTCAAAGACCATTATGTTCTGTTGACAGGATCAATTGCATTGTATTGCCTGATCTATTCGGTGATTCTTCAGGTTCGGTCGAACTGGAAGATCACGGCCGCTTTATATGCATTGTTTGGTTTTGTTACGCTTAGTTTAACATTTTACGGGCTTTATGGTTTACCGAAGGCATATTTCCTTTTTGCCATCCAGAGTTTGCTGGTCGTATCCATGGCTATCTGGTTCAGAAGCAAGTTTATTGTGATCATGAACAGTTTCATGTTTTTTATTTTACTGGTGGGATACCTGGTGTCATCTCCGTCGGGTAACGGGGAGAATATCTCGTTTACGCTTGTTGCTTTAGCCACAGCCCGTATCATCAACTGGAAACGCGTACGACTGATTATCAGTACCGACCTGATCAGGAATTATTATCTTATTACCGGATTTATCATGGTTTTGTTTACGCTTTATCATTTAATAAACAATAGTTATATCACCCTTTCCTGGAGCATAGCTGCCGTGTTATATTTTATCTTAAGCCTCATCCTCAAAAACGTTAAATACCGGTATATGGCGCTTGGAACGATGATCGCTGCTGCCTTTTACCTGTTCATTGTCGATCTGGCACGCATCGAACTGGTATTTCGTGTCATCGCATTGCTATTCCTCGCGTTGATCTCAATCGGACTTTCGTTTTATTATTCGAAGAAGCTGAGAAGAAAAACAGCCGATGAAGGGCAGGTTTGAATGGCTCATATTTGAGAAGCCCGGATTTTGAATGATTGCTAAGAGATACATTCAGGATAGTTAGGTATCATGCAAATTACATTTTCTTCAAAGAAAACTGTTCAACTATATACCTTAAGAAATAACCTATTTTTGCCGGCCATACGCTAAAATATGCACTGGAAAAAACGATGGTTTCAGTTCCTGATCTTGATGATCCTTGCCTTTATCTGGGGAACTTCATTTATATTGATAAAAATCGGACTGCGGAGTTTCAGCAATGACCAGGCGGCTGCAGTCAGAATTTTTTTTGCATCGGCGGTGCTCCTTCCCTATTCCATCCGGAACCTGAAATTTCTACGCAAAAAGGATTTGAAAAGTCTGCTGATTGCAGGATTTCTCGGAAGTTTTTTCCCGGCATTTTTGTTTACCAAAGCCCAGACTCAGATCGATAGTGGTATTGCAGGCATCC
>CAVXTE010000114.1:0-48825 GCA_963764475.1 uncultured Bacteroidales bacterium | reverse complement strand
AACGATCGCCTGAATAATCCTGCAACAGTTTTAAACTGTCCGGCTTTCAGCGGAATTTTCTGTTCCGATGTTGTTATCTGTACTTTATATACAACCCCGGAATTTTTTTTCGTGGAAGCATTATTACCGTCCTCGCGTTTTTGGGGCATTGAATCTTTATTCGTGAATTCCATTTTATCCGGAACAGGCAAAATGGTATCATTTTTTTGTGGCGAAGACTTAACTAAAATTGTATCGCCTTCCTTTAAATAACCCCCGGAAGGAACAAGGCTAATCTGAAATATGCTCTTACCACCTTTATTTTCCTTTTCAATAATTTGAGCGAATGATTTTTCAGGGATGTTGATTTCTTCAGACAATTTCAGTTTTACAATCCAATTATTGTAATGATCGTGCAATGAATCAATTTTTGCAACATGGCCAATTTTTACATTTTCTATTAACACCGGATCATGAACTTGTAAACCATTGAGGGAAGGGAAAGTTGCATAATAAACCTGGGCATTAAAAAAGAAGAATTTTATACACAGGATAGCCACAATCACAATCGCGACACTAATGATTATAATCAACCGGTTTTTCCTATTTATTAAAAACTCAGACAATGGTTCTAATTTTGTTTTTCAGCCAATTGTTTTGCTTCCGTAATTGAAATTTTCTTATCATTTAAAAATGCAACAATAAATGCATCTTTAAAACCCCTTTCTTTCAGCGATTCTTTTAAATCCTTTGCTTTTGCAAAAGAAATTTCGTTGCCGCTGGTATATTTAACATATCCGTCTTCTTCGTACATTTTAATGTTATCGAGCCCCCTGAATTTTTTAAAGTCAGGATCTTTTTTCTTTTTATACGATGCAAATTGCACACGGTAAAATACCTGTGGTTTTGTTTCATCTTTTTGAATAACAAAAGGTTTTAGTGGCTTATTAGCATCCTCGTATTCGATCTTATAGGCTTTAAATGCTTCGAATATGGCGAACACCATTTTATTTTGACCCTGATCAGACATCAGGTATTTTTCTTCGACAGGATTGCTTAAAAAACCAAGTTCAACTAAAATACCAGGCATAGTTGTTTTATACAAAACCCAAAAACCGGCTTGCTTAACCCCCCTGTTTTCATTTTTAATGATAGCTCCAAATTCATTTTGCACTTTGGATGAGAGATCAATACTTTGATCTATTGTTGCACTCTGAAACATAGAAAGCACAATATAATCCTCATCCGAGTTTGGATCAAATCCTTCATACTGGTCTTTATAGTCATCCTCAAAATAGATAGCAGCATTTTCGGTTTTGGCAACCTCCAGGTTTGCCTGTGATTTATGCAACCCCATTACATACGTCTCTGTTCCATGCGGTTGTGTTGATTTATTCGAATTGCAGTGAATTGAGATAAACACATCTGCGCCACTTTCGTTCGCTATTTGGGCCCTTTTGTGCAATTCGATGAATACATCGGTTTTACGGGTGTATATTACCTGGACATCTTTCAAACTATCTTGAATCATTTTGCCTGCTTTCAGGGCAACAGATAGCACGATATTTTTCTCCTTTGAATTTTTTCCGATCGCTCCCGGATCTTTACCTCCATGACCCGGATCGATGACAACTTTTTTAATTTTACCCGAAATTTGTGAGCAAACCTGATTGGATACAGGAATTATCAAAAAAAATATACCAAAAATTAATGCACATCGTTTCACGGGTTTGGAATATTTTTTGATTAGTTTTGATTCGTTTTTATTTAATATTTTTAGCATCACAATCCCTGCAAATTTAATATTTTAAACACAAGTCTTGATAAACAAATTGTCAACCAAATTATTAACAGGCTTTGTAATAAAAGTATTGTTTGCGTGTGCGATACTTTTTCATTTGATCCCCGCTGCCACAGCGCAAAAAGATACGGTTAACAGGATTGCACCGGATACACTTAATTTTCAAAACGATTCACTTACTACTCAGCAAAATAATATCGATTCAACTCAAGCGGGAATTTCGCCGAATGCCATAAAATCAACGATCGACTACAACGCAAAAGACTCCATCAGGCTGGATGTAAAAACCCAGAAGGTATTTATGTACAAGGACAACGACATCAGCTATGAAGATATCAACCTGAAAGCTAACTATGTTGAAATCACATTTCCTGATAATATGGTTTATGCCACAGGCACAAAGGACTCAGTGGGGAATCTGGAAGGCAAACCCGTGTTTACAATGGGTCAGAATAAATTTGAATCCGAATCGATGCGCTACGACTACGAATCAAAAAAAGGGTTGGTACGGAAAGTAATTACTCAGGATAATGAAGGGTATCTTCATGGTGAGAAAGTAAAAAAAATGCCGGATGATGTCACCAATGTCTATGAAGGATCTTATACAACATGCGATAAAGAAAATCCCGATTATGAGTTTCGGTTTAAACGGGCCAAGGTGGTTCCCGACAATAAAATTTTTACGGGACCGGCATATTTCGTTGTTGAGGGTGTTCCCACTCCCCTGATTATTCCGTTTGGATTGTTTCCGAATAAAAAGGGACAACGATCCGGAATTGTTATTCCAACATACGGTGAATCCGCCATCAGGGGGTTCTATTTCGAAAGAGGAGGTTATTACCTTGCCATTAGTGATTACCTTGATCTGAAGCTTGTCGGCGACATATATTCTCTCGGTAGCTGGGCTGTAAGGCCTTCAATGAATTATAAAAAAAGATATAAATACAGCGGTTCAATTGATCTGACGTATGCTTTAAATATCCTGGGTGAGGAAGGTTCAATCGATTATTCAAAAAACAGATCGTTTTCTATCAGGTGGAATCACAGTCAGGATCCGAAAGCAAGACCCAACAGCCGGTTTTCAGCAAATGTTAACATAAAGAGTTCAAAAGATAATAAGTTTAACCCTGTAAATGCGACGGAATATTTATCAAACACATTTCAATCGAGTGTCAATTATTCGACCAACTGGGCGGGAAAATATTTCCTGACCGTGGCGTTTACGCATTCTCAAAATGTAATTACGCGCGAACTGAACCTGACTCTTCCCAAGGCAACTTTTAATGTCAATCGTTTCTATCCGTTCAGAAAAAAAGTTACGATAGGTTCTTTAAAATGGTGGGACAATATTAGTATAAACTACAGCATAACTGCTGAAAACCGTATCCGTACATACGATTCGCTGATTTTCAAAGAAAACCTTAGCAGGAAACTCCAGAACGGAATCAATCACTCCATTCAACTGTCTTCCGGTGCCATAAAAGTATTGAAACACATTGTCTGGTCGAACAATTTTAATTATACCGAGCGTTGGTACAACCAACAACATGTTAAAAGCTGGCGAAGCGACACCCTTTATTTGAACGAAGGTCCGGTAAGTGGTTTTATTGGTACCGATACCATTTACGGATTTAATGCAGCACGGGATTTTAATTTCAGCACCTCATTAAATACAACACTTTACGGAATGTTGGCCTACAAAAGGGGACCTGTTACAGCCATCCGGCATGTAATCAAACCCTCGGTAAGTTTCAGCCTTCGGCCTGATTTCGGAACACAATTCTGGGGGTACTATAAATATTATATTAATAAGAATGGGGAAAGGGAAAAATATTCTGTTTATGACGGTCTTGTTTACGGTACTCCTCCCGACGGAAGATCCGGAGCTATCGGCTTCAGGATAAGTAATAGCCTGGAAATGAAAGTGCGATCAAGGAAGGACACCATCACAGGCACTAAAAAAATCGTACTCATTGAGGATTTCTCCATTGCAACAAGTTATGATATTGCCCGTGATTCATTAAACTGGAGTAACCTGACGCTTTCAGGCCGGACAACACTTTTTAAAAACCTTATCGTCAATTATTCAAGTTCATTCAGTCCGTATGCAACAGACACTGCCGGCAGGACGATCAATACCTTTCAATGGGACGTGAACCGAAAATTATTCCGGCCTCAAAGCAATAGCTGGACGTTAGGGCTTACACTTAAATTGAATTCAGACCTGTTGAACAAAGAAAAAAAATCTAAAGCAGGGACAGAGCAGGAACTGAAAGACGTGAATAAAAACCTTCAAAATTATGTAGATTGGACTGTCCCGTGGAACCTTGATATCTCATACAATTTTAACTATAATACCTCTTTTTTATATTACAGGAATGGGTATTGGAATTATGATATTACCCGAACTAAAAAATTGATACAGACCTTAGGTTTCAATGGTACTATAAATGTAACGCCGAAATGGAAAGTGGGAATACGGTCGGGATATGATTTTGAGAAAGGTGATTTGACCTATACTTCCGTTGACGTCTACCGCGACCTGCACTGCTGGCAAATGAGCTTTAACTGGGTACCATACGGATTCAGGCAAAGCTGGAGTTTTACGCTTAACATCAAATCGAGTTTACTTCAGGATTTGAAACTCGATAAGAAAAAAGATTTCAGAGATTTCTAATAAACCAGCTATAATTTATAAGCAATGAAGTACCTTTGAAAGATTGAAAACATCTGAATCATTAAATATTTTACATTAAACTGAAGAAATATGAAGAAAGTTATCTACACAGAAAATGCACCAAAAGCAATCGGGCCATACAGTCAGGCTATCGAAGCAAACGGCATGCTCTTTATATCGGGTCAGGTACCCATCAACCCTGCCACTGGTAAAATGGCCGAAGGTGGCATTAAAGAACAGACAGAACAGGTGATGAAAAATATTGAAGCCATTCTGAAAGCAGCCGGATATAGCTTTGGAGAGGTAGTTAAATCGACATGTTTGCTGAGTGATATGAATAATTTTTCAGCTATGAATGAGGTATATGCAACATATTATCCTGCTAATCCTCCTGCAAGAGCTGCATTTGGCGTGGTTAAGCTTCCGCTCGATGCCCTTATCGAAATCGAGACGATCGCAGTAAAATCCTGAATAAAGCCGGACATTGAATAGTTCGGGACAATTAGGGCATTTACGATTGGGTGTCGAGAAAAAATATCATCAATCAATTTTAGCAAAATTCTGTTTATCCACTATAAATAACATTCGAAATGAAAAAAATTATACTCGGTAGTTTTATTCTGATCCTGACAATATCTTCCCAATCACAAACACTCGCTGCTTTCAACGATAACCTGCATCAATTTTGGGTATTCGATGGCGGAACGTTTGAAAAACTGGAATACCTTCAGATACAGAATTTCCAGGTAGGCGGTATTCTTGTAGCTTATATCGACAATGGCAGCAATTTAAAAATTTATTCCCATGGAAAAACAGAGACACTTATCACAGGAGCTCCTATTAAATACACAGCCACGGATTATCTGCTCGGTTACTCTATCTATCAACAGCTTAATGTTTATGATAACGGGAAAAAACAGGTCCTGAGCACGCAATGCGATGGATATATTGTCCAGGACAGCCTGATCGGATGGCATAACAGCATTAACCAGACGATTCAGGTTTACTACAACAGGAAAATTTACACCATCGAAGATGGCCTGATATATAATCCGATTGGGGAATTCAAAACGGGCGACAATACAATTGCCTATATCCAGCGTTCAACGCAACAATTCAAATTGTTTTATCAGGGCAGAATGCATGTACTTGATGATTATGCTGAGGATCTGGTATTTGAAGCAGGCCGCGACATAGTTGCTTTTATCGACCGGTCGGATCAGGCATTCAATGTTTTTTATGAAGGAAAAACAACTGAACTGGAAACCTTTGCACCAAAATCATTTAAAGTCGGGGATGAACGTCTGGCGTATGTAGATAACCTGGGTCGGCTGAAATATTTCGAAAACGGCAAAGTCACCGAGATCAGCAGCTTTGAACCAAGCTTCTATGATGTTACCGATAATGTAATTGCTTTTGAGCAACAGGGCTTTTTTAAAACTGTATGCAACGGAGAGATATACATCATTGAGCGCTATATTCCCGAGCCTTTCAAACTCGATTACAACACCATAGCCTACTTGGATCAGAGCAGATTCGTTAAAGTCTTTCAGAACTGTCAATCTACACTCATCAGTTACGACAAGGTAAACAACATCGACCTTATCAGGGATCTCGTTATTTTTGTTGAAGGGATCAACAAGACTAAAATTTATTTTAACGGACAGATTTATGAACATTAAACTGGAAACATGCTGAGGTCTTCAAATTATTAATCCAATCCTTATTTCATATTTATGATCATTCAGCTTTTTATTTTCGCATTAATTTTCATTGGATTAGGAGTTTTCTTTATTGTCAGGAAGAGACGATTTCTCGGCTGGATGTTTATCCTTCTTGGAATATTTTTGTGGGCAGTCGCCTCCATTGTAGTTTATTTTTATCCCCAGACACTACCGTTCAAACTCTGAACGTAATAAGTTAAAAAATTTTAGTGACACTTTAGTGTGGTCATAACAAGCAGATATTCATCCGGATAGATTTATCCTGAAATTTCTGATCTGAACTAAAATAATTGGAATGATAAAAACAGACTTTGAGCTAATGTTACACATATCAATACCATTACGATAAATTCGAAACTTAAAATTTACCTCCTGAAAAGGCTTATATTACTTTCAATTGTACCATCTGGTAAAAGACCCTGTGGAAATAACCAATGTTTACAACGACCCGGACTATGCCTCCATTAAAGATGATCTGTACCAACGACTGCAGGAATTGAGAAAACAGTACAAAGATTCGGATTCCCTGACTAACAAATTTCTTGAAGAATATTTAAAAAGATCAGGACAGTAGGCCAATTGCAAATCCACACAGGCTGTAATTCTTTAAAATTGAGAGCTCTAAAGATTTAATTGAAGCTAAGTGGCAACAATCCTGCAAAGTTGGCGTTACTAAAATATGCCAGTTTTGACTCCAGCCTGGAAAATCAGTGAAAAAGTTTATACTTTTGCAGGTCTAACCCAAATCCATCATTGCATTTATGAAAATACGTTGCGCTCTGTCCTGAGCGAATTCTTAAATTTTTTCAAACTAATTATTTATGATTGAAACAAAACTTTACAATGCAACACAAAAGCCAGATTTGGATAAAAAAAATGAAATTGTCGAATTTCTTTTCGAACATTTGGAACAATACGGCGATTCCAAATCAGACATCCTGAAGTCCGTCGATTATGCCGTGAAAGAATGGCCATCGTTCGGCGGCTTTGTCCTTGTATCTTATGAAGGCGCTCAAATTACGGGTGTTGTTGTCATTAACCAAACCGGCATGAACGGCTACATTCCGGATAATATACTAGTGTACATTGCAACACACAAAGAGATGAGGGGGTTGGGCATAGGTAAACACCTGATGGCAAAAGCGATCGAACTCACAAAAGGGGATATCGCACTGCATGTTGAGCCCGACAATCCTGCACGGTTTCTTTACGAAAAATTCGGGTTTTCAAGCAAATATATGGAAATGCGGTTTAAAAAAAAGGTGAATCAGAACTAATCCGGTTAAAACAGTTGAGTAGTAAAGATGGTACAAAGTATTCTTTACTACTTTTTTCATTTTAAAGAAGCATGAGCATTATTGACATCATCATATTCATCGTATACTTTGCAGCTATGCTCGGTGTCGGTGTCTATTTTTTCAAAAAAAATAAAAATCTTGAAGATTATTATGTCGGTGGTCGTGAACTCGGAAGCTGGCATGTAGGCTTATCTGTTGTAGCCACCGATGTTGGAGGAGGATTTTCGATCGGGTTGGGAGGTCTTGGATATATGATTGGCCTTGCCGGATCATGGATGCTTTTTACAGGGCTTATCGGTGCCTGGTTAAGCGCTGTTGTTTTGATTCCCATAATAAGCAAGCTTTCATCAAAACACAAGTTTTTGACTTTTCCCCAGGTTTTTACGCATTTCTATGACCACAAAGTCGCCCTGATCGCCGGAATTATTTCAGCAATCGGGTATATCGGTTTTACAAGTTCACAACTATTAGCAGGAGCTAAACTCGCTTCTGCCACTTTTGTTGAAATTGATCTGAAAACAGCCCTTATCATTATGGGTTTTGTAGTGGTTGTTTATACAGGAATAGGCGGATTGAAAGCTGTTATTTATACAGATACGATCCAGTGGATCGTACTGATGTCGGGATTGATCCTTATAGGGATTCCCGTTTCCTATTATGCGATCGGCGGAATAAAAGCAATCCATGAAACCATTGGACCTGAGTTTCTTTCATTGACCAATGTAAAATGGCAACAACTGGTGAACTGGGGGGTCACCATTATTCCAATCTGGTTTGTGGGCATGACACTATACCAGCGAATTTATGCATCCAAAAGTGAAAAACAGGCAAAAAAAGCATGGTTTATTGCAGGTCTGTTCGAGTGGCCGATCATGGCTTTTATGGGTGTTACTCTTGGAATGTTTTCAAGGGTAGCTTATGAAAAAGGGATGTTTGCTTATTTAGGTTATGCAATTGGTTCTACAATTGATGCTGAAATGGGCCTTCCTATCTTGCTTAATACAGTTTTACCTGCCGGATTAATGGGTTTGGTTCTTTCTTCCTATTTTTCCGCAATTCTTTCGACTGCCGATAGTTGTCTGATGGCAGCATCGGGTAATTTACAAACAGATATACTTGAAAAATTCATTCCGTTTAAAAAAGATACAAAATCTCAGCTAAAAATATCACAGATACTCACACTTGCCATCGGGGCGATATCTATTTTCCTGGCTTCATACATGTCAAATGTTCTCGAACTCATGCTTTATTCCTATGCTTTTATGGTTTCCGGATTGTTTGTACCTGTATTGGCTGCCCTTTACACAAAACATCCAGACTCTACGGCTGCTCTCGCTTCCATGTTAATCGGTGGTTCAACTACCATTGTGCTGATTATTCTGAATATCGGTCTACCATTTGGCTTAAGTGCAAATATTTTTGGAATTTTGGCCTCTGCAATTGTTTATCTTATAGTAAGCATGATAAAAAGGAAATAAAATGATCGACAGCCGGATTATTGCCTTGAGGCATGAACTGCACAGAAACCCAGAAATTTCGAACCGGGAATATGAAACCTCCAAAAGAATAGCAGGTTTTATTTCTGCTCTTTCACCTGATAAGGTTATCGACCTTGGAAGAACCGGGAAAGCGTTCATTTTTGAAAGTAATGAACCTGGGAAAACACTGATGTTCAGGGCTGAACTTGATGCTTTGCCGATAGCTGAAAATACATCCCTGGCTTATTCATCTCAAAATCAAAATACAGCGCATGCATGCGGACATGACGGTCATATGGCAATTGTAGCAGGACTTGCCTTGAAAATTTCACAAAACCGGCCAGCAAAAGGGAAAGTGATTTTGCTTTTTCAGCCTGCAGAAGAAGTCGAACAGGGAGCAAAAGACGTGGTTGAGAATCCGGAATTTCAAAAACTAAAACCGGATTATATTTTTGCTTTGCATAACATTCCAGGCATCAAAAAGAATAAAATACTGCTGCGAAACGGTTCCTTCGCTGCAGCATCAAAAGGAATGACAATTAAGTTGTATGGAAAAACATCCCATGCAGCAGAACCAGAAAACGGAATCAGTCCTGCAATGGCTGTATCACTGATTATACAAGAAATACATCACCTTGAAAACAACAAAATCCTTTTTAATGATATGGCATTGTTGACGATAATTCATATCAAGCTGGGTGAAATTTCATTTGGTACATCACCCGGTTATGCTGAAATCATGATCACTCTCAGAGCATTTGAGGATTCAGACATGAAAAAAATTACAAACAAAGCAGAATCTATTATAAACAGAATTACAAAAGAGGAAAACCTGCAGACTGAAATATCTTACAGTGAAATTTTTCCGGCAACAGTAAACGATCCCGGATGTATTAAATTGATTAAAGATTCGGCCATCGCAAACAATCTGGAAATTGAGTACCTGCCAAAACCGTTTAAATGGTCCGAAGATTTTGCGTATTTTACGGAAAAATATACGTGCGGGTACTTTGGATTGGGGTCAGGGATCAATCAGCCACAACTCCATAATCCCGATTTTGACTTCCCGGACGAAATTATTGAAACAGGAGTAAATGTAATGTTCGGAATCTTTAAAAAAATTAATTTTTAACGAATGAATGCGAGTTCCATTATAACACTGAATGAAAAATCGGTGCATGATAATGTGGCTTTCCTGAAGGAAAAAGCTGGGACAGTCGGTTAAAATTTCGGCCGTAGTTAAAGCAAATGCCTATGGCCACGGTATTGAGCAAATTGTTCCACTTTTCGAAAAAGAGGGCATCGATCATTTTTCAATATTTGAATACAACGAAGCTCTGAGGGTAGCGAAAAGTCTTGCCGGTAATGCAACCATCATGATCATGGGCTGGATATCAAATGAAAACATTAAGGATTCAATTGAAAAGGGATTTGAATTTTATATATTCAATGTCGAACGCTTGCAGGTCGCTTTGCATTTTGCAAAGGAACTGAACCGCAAGGCTAAAATCCACCTTGAGGCAGAGACAGGTATGAATCGTTCGGGATTAGAAAATGAAGAACTGAAAGAGGCAGTTTCGATCATCACCGAAAACAAAGATTATTTCGAAGTAGTTGGATTTTGCACACATCTTGCAGGCGCTGAAAGCATTTCGAACCACCTAAGAATTCAAAAGCAGTTAAAAAAATACAATAAAATGACAGACATCTTGCTGGATAATGGGATTATACCCCAGTATAAGCATGTTGCCAACTCGGCAGCGGCATTTGTCTTTCCAAAAACCCGAATGGATTTAGTGAGAATCGGAATTATGTTGTATGGGTTTTGGTCGAGCACCGAAACTTTTATCCATTATATTATCACCAGGACAAACAAAACAGATCCTCTGAAACGTGTACTTAGCTGGGAAAGCCGCATTATGTCGATAAAAGAGGTCAAAACGGGTGAATACATCGGGTATGGAATATCGTTTCAGGCACAATCAGACATAAAAACAGCCCTGATCCCGGTAGGTTATTCGAGCGGCTACAGCCGTTCGCTGAGTAATAAGGGCCGCGTCCTGATTCACGGACAACGGTGCAGCGTGATCGGTATTGTAAACATGAATATGATCATTGTTGATATTTCGGGTATAGATCATGCAAAAGTAGGTGATGAGGTAGTCATTATCGGTAAACAGGGTAACCTGGAAATAAAGGTGAGCGCATTCAGTGACATTAGTGAACGGCTGAATTATGAAGTATTAACACATTTGACACAAAATATTCGACGTAAACTATTATTGGAATAAAATGGCATTTGTTACATTAGATTCACGGAAACTTAAAGCAAATTTTGAATACCTCGATAATCTTTTCAAAAAAAAAGGCGTGCAATGGTCTGTGGTTTCAAAATTATTGTGCGGTAACAAAGATTTCCTTACCGAGCTATTGAGTCTTGGAATAAAGCAAATATGCGATTCCAGAGTATCCAACCTGAAAACAATTAAAGCGATCAATCCGGATATTGAAACTTTTTACATTAAACCGCCCGCTAAACGTGCGATAAAAAGCATTGTGCAATATGCTGACATCAGCATGAATACAAGCATAAAAACCATCCAGCTTTTATCGGAAGAAGCACAGCGACAAAAAAAAGTGCACAAAATCATCATTATGATCGAACTCGGAGAACTTCGCGAAGGGATCATGGGAGCTGATATTATAAACTTTTATGAGAAAGTATTTAAACTGAAAAACATTAAAGTTGTCGGTATCGGTGCCAATCTCTCATGCCTCTATGGTGTTCTGCCAAGCCACGATAAACTGATCCAGTTGAGTTTATACGAGCAGCTTATTGAGGCAAAATTTAACGAGCAAATACCTTACGTTTCAGGCGGTTCTTCGGTTACTATTCCATTGATCTTTCAAAACCTTTTACCGAAAGGGATAAACCATTTCAGAGTTGGGGAAACATTATTTCTTGGCACAGACGTTTACAATAACACAACCATTAAAAAAATGAACTCGGATGTTTTCAGGCTTTATTGTGAGATCATCGAGTTGGTTGAAAAACCAATGGTTCCAATCGGTGAGATGGGCACGAACGTTGAAGGTCATTCATTCGATTTTGATGAAAATCTAATCGGCAAAACCGCGTACAGAGCCATCATCGATCTTGGTTTGCTGGATGTGGATGAAAACCATATCGAACCCGTTGATAACGATGTGAGTATTGTCGGTTCCAGTTCCGATATGCTGGTTATCGACCTGAGTGAAAATAAGAAGAACTATAAAGTCAGCGATCTCCTTGAATTTAAAATGGATTATATGGGTACACTCCGGATTATCAATTCGAGGTATATTGATAAGAGAGTAAAACGCTAATGTTTCTTTCAGATGCAATTTGGAATTAAAATCAAATGCATATTCTCATTCCTGACCGGAAATAAACCCTACTCAGAATTCCGTTTCAAAAATTAACGGTCAAAACTCATATATCGCCATTACTCAGAAAAAGCAATTTTTTTATTTACAGATTAACAATTGTCTTGTTTATTGTTTAAAACCCATTATGTTAAAGTTTTGTTAAAGCAAAATTTCCACTCAACCAGAAATAAAATCCATTGTTTTCTTACGGTTACCAACTCTGCATAAAAATGAAAAAACTACTCAAAATTGTGGGAATCATAATAGGTTCTATAGTGATCATTATTATTGGGATTGTAGTATACATAAGTGTTGCACTACCGAATACAGGCAAAGCACCAGATATTAAAGTCGAAATAACCCCCGCACGATTGGAACGCGGTGAATATCTGGCCAATCATATTGCCTTATGCATGGATTGCCATTCTACTCGTGAATGGGATAAATTTGCCGGTCCGCCTAAACCCGGTACCCTGGGAGTGGGAGGCGAAGCTTTTACCCGTGATATGGGCCTTCCCGGGGATTATTACGCCCGCAATATTACGCCTTACGGTATTGGCAACTGGACTGATGGTGAAATCTTCAGAGCCATAACAAGCGGTGTTAGCAAAGACGGTCATGCATTGTTTCCTATTATGCCCTATTTTTCCATTGCAAAAATGCCCCGGGAAGATATTTACTCTATCATTGCTTATTTAAGATCACTGAAACCAGTAAAAAGCGATGTGCCAAAATCAACTTCTGATTTTCCTTTTAATATTATTCTTCATACAATTCCTAAAAAGGCTGAAGTTAAAGATTATGCCCTTCCTACGGATCCTGTTGCGTATGGAAAATATTTAACCCTTGCCTGCATCGAATGTCATACACGGGATAATAAAGGACAGATCATCCCTGAATTTGCTTTTTCAGGGGGTCGGGAATTCCCGATGCAGACAGGTGGAATTGTCCGGTCGGCCAATATTACACCGGATAAAGAAACAGGTATTGGTAACTGGTCGGAAGAGATGTTTCTCGACAGGTTTAAATATTATGCTGATTCATCGTATGTTCCTGCCCATATTGATCACAATGAATTCAATACAGTGATGCCCTGGACAATGATTGCAGAAATGAAAACGGAAGATTTAAAGGCTATTTATTCCTATCTGCAAACAGTAAAACCAATAAGTAATAAGGTTACAAAATTTACACCCGGCAAAGATTAACTGCTGAATTTCAAAAGTTCCTGAAAATTTAAACGTGATTATACCTTGTCACGTAATCCCTTTTTATTACTTTTGCACCCACTTTTAAAAAAGGCTGGATTTTATGATTACGATTACGCTTCCTGACGGCAGCAAAAAACAATACGAAAAAGGAATTACCGCGCTTGAAATAGCAATGAATATAAGCGAAGGACTTGCCAGAAATGTACTTTCTGCAAAGGTGAACGGTGAAGTAGTCGATGCTACCCGGCCTATAGATAAAGATGCAAGCGTTAAACTTCTTACCTGGAACGACGATGAAGGAAAGTCCACGATGTGGCATTCATCGGCACATCTCATGGCTGAATCGATCGAGTATGTTTTTCCGGGAACCAAATTCGGGATCGGACCTGCTATCGAAAACGGATTTTATTACGATATTGATCTTGGCGACAGAACGATCTCAGAATACGATCTTAAAAAGATTGAGGACAAGATGCTTGATTTTGCCAGGGAAAAGCAGGAATATGTCCGCAAAGAAGTTTCGAAGGATGATGCCATCAAATATTTTTCAGAAAAAGGTGATGAATACAAACTGGAACTGATCAGTGAGCTTCAGGACGGCGATATCACGTTTTATGAATCCGGCAATTTTGTTGATCTTTGCCGCGGACCCCATATTCCTGACACAAGTCCTATAAAAGCAGTAAAATTGCTGAACATTGCAGGCGCTTACTGGCGTGGAGATGAAAAAAGAAAACAACTTACCCGTATTTATGGCATTACGTTTCCGAAGAAAAAGGAACTGGATGAATTTCTCGTTCGGCTTGAGGAAGCCAAAAAACGGGATCACCGCAAAATAGGAAAAGAACTTGAACTCTTCACATTTTCACAAAAAGTAGGTCAGGGCTTGCCTCTTTGGCTGCCCAAAGGTGCTGAACTTCGCGAGAAACTTGAGAACTTTTTAAAGAAAACACAGCGAGAAGCAGGATACGAACCTGTTATAACACCGCATATCGGGAATGTCGAATTATATAAAACTTCCGGCCATTTTGATAAATATGGTAAAGACTCGTTTCAGCCGATTTCAACACCTGAAGAAGGCGAGCAGTTTTTTCTTAAACCCATGAATTGCCCGCACCATTGTGAAATATATAAGTTCAAACCAAGATCGTACAAAGATTTACCTATCCGGCTTGCGGAATTCGGGACGGTCTACCGCTATGAACAAAGTGGTGAATTGCATGGATTGACCCGTGTGAGAGGGTTTACGCAGGATGATGCACATATTTTTTGTACACCGGATCAGGTTAAAGATGAATTCAAAGGGGTGATGGACATTGTAATGAAAATTTTCAAAGCCCTTGATTTTAAGGATTTCATAGTTCAGATTTCGTTACGTGATCCTGAAGATCATGAAAAATACATTGGCTCGGACGAAAACTGGGAAAAAGCCGAAAAAGCCATTCTCGAAGTCGCTGAAGAATCTAATCTGGATACAATTATTGAATTAGGTGAAGCAGCATTTTACGGACCCAAAATGGATTTTATGGTAAAAGATGCGTTGGGACGCAAATGGCAGCTTGGAACCATCCAGGTTGATTACAACCTTCCCGACCGGTTTGAGCTGGAATATACAGGAAGTGATAATGAAAAACACCGGCCGGTCATGATTCACCGGGCGCCTTTTGGTTCGATGGAACGTTTTGTAGCTGTATTGATCGAGCATACTTCCGGTAAATTCCCGCTATGGCTTACGCCTGACCAGGTAATTATACTGCCGATCAGCGAAAAATATGAAAAATATGCAAAGAAAGTTTTACAATATCTGAAAAATTCCGAAATTCGCGCCCAGATAGATCTTCGCAGCGAAAAAACCGGCCGCAAAATCAGGGATGCAGAATTAAAACACATTCCCTATATGCTGATTGTTGGTGAAAAGGAAGAGAATGAAAACACGGTTTCAGTGAGGAAACAGGGTGAAGGAGACAAGGGCAATTTACAAATTAATGAATTTATCGATCATATTAAAAAAGAGATAGAAAATCAAGGTCAATAATTTTTTTAAACGTAAGGAGGAAATAAAATAGCTAAACTATTTAACAGAAATCCGAGAAATTTTTCGAGAAGAAATGAAGAAGCCTTTCGGATAAATAACAGGATTACCGCCCCAATGGTACGTTTGGTCGGTGAAAATATTGAAACCGGTATCTACCCTGTGAGAGAGGCCATTAATATGGCAAGGGAACAGGAACTTGATCTGGTGGAAATTTCACCCACAGCTAATCCACCGGTATGCAAGGTAATTGATTATAAAAAATTTCTTTTTGACCGTAAGAAGAAACAAAAAGAAATAAAAGCAAAAACAGTCAAAGTCGTCGTTAAAGAAATAAGACTTGGCCCGCACACAGATGATCATGATTTTAATTTTAAATTAAAACATGCCGAAAAGTTTCTGCAAGACGGGGCGAAAGTAAAAGTAGATGTGTTCTTTAAAGGACGGTCAATAGTTTACAAAGATCAGGGGGAAATCATTCTATTAAGATTTGCACAGGAACTGGAAGAAATTGCCAAGGTTGAGCAATTACCAAGACTTGAAGGAAAAAGGATGATCATGATGTTAGCCCCAAAAAAATAAATTCTAAATTCTAAATATAGTTGAAATGCCAAAAATGAAGTCGAAATCCGGTGCAAAAAAACGATTTACATACACCGGAACAGGGAAACTAAAAAGGAAGCATGCTTATAAAAGCCACATTCTGACCAAGAAGTCAAAAAAAAGAAAACGTAACCTCGGTTATTTTTCCATTGTTGACAAAGCGGATGACCGTAATATCAGAAGCCTGCTTGCGAAATAATTCAATCATTGTTTAACTTGCCTGTAGCCAGTAAAGTTTTCACCTAAGAGTGAAGCGCTCAGGTAAAAAATCAAAATGTTATGCCACGTTCAGTAAATGCAGTAGCATCAAGACAAAAAAGAAAGAAAATCCTTAAAAAGGTTAAGGGGCAATTCGGACGACGTAAAAATGTCTGGACAGTTGCAAAAAATGCCTACGAAAAAGGCCAGAGTTATGCCTTCCGCGACAGGCGAAATAAGAAAAGAACATTCAGGGGGCTTTGGATCCAGCGGATCAATGCAGCTACCCGCGAGTACGGAATGTCTTATTCTGAATTCATGGGTAAAGTGCATCAGAAGAACATCGAATTAAATCGAAAAACGTTAGCCGATCTGGCGATGAATCATCCGGATGCGTTCAAAGCAATCGTAGAGGAAATAAAATAAAGGAATCCGCCTCAGGGCGGATTTTTTTTTATTTTTACGAAAAAAATAAATCTTTTGATTTCCCGTTTTTACAATCTGTTAAATTGCATAATTCATCTAAATTATTGTTTGTGAGAAAAAAGCACATCTACCTTTTTGTTATTTTAACAATCCTTATCAGTTTCAATTCCTTTGCCCAAATCAATGATGACTATGAGTTCCTGAACCTAACGAGCTCGGCACGGATTGCTTCGATGGGAGGTGATTTTCTTGCAGTTAACGATAATGATATAACACTCGCTGTCACCAATCCATCCATTATTAATCGGGAAATGAATAACCACCTTGGAGTCGCTTTTGTGGATTATTATTCGGGTATTAATTATGGATTTGCTGCGTATTCCAGAACATTTAAAAAAGCGGGTAGTTTTGTTGCATCGATGAATTATAGAAGTTTCGGGGAATTTGACTATGCAGATGTAACCGGTGAAAGAGCAGGGAAATTTCATGCCGGACAATCGGCATTGGGGATAGGCTGGGGACGAAGTCTCGACAGTATTTTTTCTATCGGTTCAACAGTGAAATTTATTTATTCTTCTTTTGAAACGTATACATCATATGGTCTTGCTGTTGATGTTGCCGGCAGTTACACCAGCCGTAACAGGAGTTTTGTGATGTCGCTGATTGCTAAAAATATCGGTCGTCAACTGAAGGCATACAATGGTGGTAATATCGGATCCCTGCCATTTGAAATTCAATTTGGAATTTCTAAAAAAGTATTACATGGTCCGTTCCGGATTTCTATTCTTTACGATCACCTTGAAAAATGGGATTTACGGTATGATGATCCGCTTAAAAGGCAAACCGATCCAATAACGGGTGAAGTAGTCAAAAACAGTAACATTGAAAATATAGCAGATAACCTGATGCGACACATCGTTGTCGGTGGTGAAATTATTTTTTCAAAAAATTTCAGTCTAAGGGGTGGATATTTTTATAAACGACGAGAAGAATTAAAAGTGGATTCCAAGCCCGGTACGATCGGTTTTTCCTGGGGTTTTGAATTCAGGGTTTCAAAATTCCGGTTTAGTTATGCCCGTTCTGCTTACCATCTAGCCGGTTCTCCCAATTTCATTACCATCACTACAAATCTTTCCGATTTCTCAAAGAACAGGAATTAACCGTATCTTTGCGCTTTATCTTTTCAGGGTTTTATCAGTAAATCATAGGATTGAATGAAGGTTAGCATCGATGCAAATGCAGGTTTTTGTTTCGGCGTGAAGAGAGCGATCGGAATTGTTGAAAAAGAGTTACAGCATTACGGAAATCTTGTCAGCCTGGGTGAGATTGTTCACAATCCTGAAGAAATAAGACGGCTGGAAAAATCCGGATTAAAAACGATTGGTCACCAGGATTTATCAGAAATTAAAAATCACCGTGTTTTTATCAGAGCGCATGGTGAACCTCCATCAACCTATAAAAAAACACAAAATCTCAACCTTGAAATTATCGACGGTACATGTCCGGTAGTTTTGAAATTACAACAACGGGTGAAAAAAGCTTACGAAGCTTTAGATGAGTCAGGCGGCACTGTTGTGATTGCAGGCAGGAAAAATCATCCCGAAGTTACCGGGCTCATCGGTCAAACCGAAAATACAGCGGTTGTTGTTGAGAATGATTCTGATATTGATGCCATCGATTTTACAAAACCGATTCAATTGTTTGCACAAACAACAGTGAGTACTGTTGGTTTCAATCATATTGTCAGGCAAATTCAGAGCAGGCTGAAAAGTGCAGGCTCTTCCGAAGAACTCCTGAAGGTGAACAAAACACTTTGCGGTGAAGTCACTCACAGAGTTCCGCAACTTATTGAGTTTTGCAAACAAAACGATGTTATCATATTTGTGAGCGGAAAGAACAGTTCAAATGGTAAATATCTGTTTGGAGTTTGCAAACAGGCAAATCCTGAAAGTCATCATATTTCAGCACCTGAAGAAATTTCGCAGGCGTGGTTTAATCGTGTGGAGACGGTTGGTATCAGTGGTGCAACATCCACTCCAAACTGGTTAATGCAAGAAGTGGCAACGAAAATTACAGCAATCTGAAGATGTATTTACTAAATCTAAAACTGGCAAACTTTAAAAATTATCCCGAAGCAAATTTTTCATTTTCCTCAAAAATAAATTGTTTCATCGGCAACAATGGAACAGGCAAAACCAACATCCTTGATGCGATCCATTACCTTTCGTTTTGCAAAAGTTATTTTAATCCGATCGATTCGATGAATATCATGCACACAGCAGATTTTTTTGCGATTCATGGAGTTTATGCGAAAAACGGTGATAGTGGAGATGAGGTGAGTTGTATCCAAAAAAGAAGTGCCAAAAAGATTTTCAAGCTGAATGATAAAGAATATGACAGGCTTTCGGAGCACATCGGTTTGTTTCCGCTGGTTATGATTTCGCCTTACGACAGGGACCTTATCAATGAAGGCAGCGATGTCAGGCGAAAATACATCGATACAGTCATTTCTCAATTTGACAAAATTTATCTTGATGACCTCATCAATTATAATAAAGCCCTGGCGCAGCGGAATATGCTTTTAAAGAATTTCGCGGAACGAAAATATTTCGATAAAAATTCACTCGAGATTTGGGATCGGCAACTTATCAAACTGGCCGAGAAAATTCACTCAAAAAGAACAGAATTCCTCGATGAATTTGTCCCCCTTTTCAATCACTATTTCAAAATCATTTCTGCAGGTAAGGAGAATGTTGGCATTTCCTATTCGTCACAGTTAAATGAGCATTCACTCGAAGAATTGCTTACCTTATTTGTTGAAAAAGATATGCTGACCCGTTTTACCAACGCAGGGATTCATAAAGATGATCTGCTGATGGAAATCGATGGTTATCCTGTCAAGAAATTCGGATCCCAGGGTCAGCAAAAATCCTATGTTGTAGCGATAAAACTGGCGCAATTTGATTTTACCCAAAATATAAAAGGCTTCAAACCCATCCTTTTACTGGATGATATTTTTGACAAACTGGATGAAAACCGGGTGAAGCAGATCATACACCTGGTAAGTGATAACAGTTTCGGCCAGACTTTCATCACGGATACCCACAGTCAGCGAATTGAAAATATTTTCAGGCAGGTGAAAATCGATCATAAGATTTTCGAAATAAATGAAGGCATTGCCAGGGAAATTAAAAATAGTGTTTTGCAGAACAATTAATATCAGAATCATGAAAAATTCAAATGAACACAGCCTGAAAGAAGTTATTAATGAACTCCTGCAGTCATATAAGCTGCAGGACGGCATTTATGAATCGAGGTTGCTGAATTCATGGGAAAAAGTTGTTGGGAAAATGATAGCCAGGCATACCCAAAACTTGTTTATCAAAAAAGAAACACTGTTTGTCAAATTAGATTCATCGGCATTAAAACATGAACTCTCTTTTGCAAAAAGCAAACTTATAATTTCCCTCAATAAAACTGTTGGCAAAGAAGTAATCCAGGAAATTGTTCTTATATAGTATCAGAAAGTGAGAAAAAATTAATTGATCTCCAATTCAAAAGGCAAACGAGCCTGTACCCCTTTCATTTCGGAAACCTTTTTCAAAAAAGTATAATACTTAAAATTCTGACCCAGTTCTTTTTCCATCAATTTCAAATGTGTTTCTCCAAGCAATGTATTCAACAATTGCTGGAATGGATCTTCCTGTTCGGGTAATTCAATTGTCCGGTAATCCGGCAATCCGGCAAGGTCGGATGCAGCCTTTATAGCTTGTTCAAGTCCACCAATTTCATCCACCAATCCATTCTTCAGCGCATCGCTGCCTGCCCATACCCTGCCCTGCCCGATGCTGTCGACTTCTGCAAACGTCATATTACGGCCTTCGCTTACATGTTTGACAAAGGTTGTATAAAAGTGTTCGATTTCCTTGTGAATGACATTATATTGGAATTCAGAAAGCGGTTTTGTAACCCGCATAAAATCGGAATTTTCATTTGTCTTCACACCGTCAAAAGTAATTCCCAGCTTGTTGTTAAAAAATCCCTGAAAATTTGGAATGACACCGAAAACGCCGATAGAACCGGTAATTGTATTTTTATTAGCAAATATTTTGTTGGCTCCACACGAAATATAGTAGCCGCCGGAAGCTGCAAGGTTCCCCATTGACACAACAACCGGCTTGATTTCTTTCGCCAGCGTGACTTCGCGCAAAATAACATCGGAGGCCAAACCATCACCTCCAGGAGAATTTACTCTTAACACAATCGCTTTGATCGATTCATCCAATCTTGCATTTCGTATAGTTCGGGCAATTTTATCTGATCCGATGGTTTGCTCATCACCTTCACCTTCAACTATGTCGCCGGATGCATAAATAACAGCAATCTTATTTCTGCTTCTTGATTTTCCATCATTCGGCACTTTAGCATTATCGTAACTATTTAACGATATGAGATTATCCTTTTTTACAAGGTCAACACCTATTTTCTCTGCTAACAGACTGAGGAATTCGTCATAATAAATAACTGAATCAATTAGGTGCAGGGCTGTGGCATTTTCCACATTCGATGCTGATAGTTTATCAGCTATTTCGTTAAGGTCATTTTTACTTAAATTGCGGGCAGCAGAAATATCGTCAACAGTCTTATTCCACAAAGCATTTACAAATGTCTGTGTTTGTTCTTTGTTGGCTTCACTCATTTTTTCCATTATCAACGGTTCAACTGCACTTTTGTATTTCCCGTGCCGGATGATCTGGGGTTTGATATCCAGTTTATCAAGCAACCCTTTAATAAATACTCCTTCTGCATTGAACCCTTTAAATTCGAGTACCCCAACCGGATTCATGTAAATTTTATCCGAAGCAGATGCAAGATAATAGGCCTTTTGTGTCAAGACATCCGCATAGGTGTAGACAAATTTGCCGCTAGTCTTGAAGTCAAGCAATGCATCTCTTATCTCGGTAATCGTGGAAAGTCCAGACGGGATATCCATCAGATCAAGATAAATACCCTGAATGCGGTCATCATTTTTAGCCTTTTCAATATCTTTTAGGATGTCGTTTAATCCCATTACTTTTTTCAGAATATCAAAATTAAATGTGAAATTCAAAGGCGTGGTACTTGTTCTGTCTTCGATCTGGTAATCCAGCTTCAGGTGAAGACAGGTTTTATTATTCACCGTAACATCCTCTGTTTTTGTTAATGAAACCAGGGTCAAAGCCATACCCATAAAAAGGAAAAACAGGATAAGCATCGTCAGGAAAAAACCTAACATCGATGCAAACATAAATTTAAAAAAATCTTTCATCGTCTGGTAATTTTAGTTTGTGCAAAATTATGCAAAATTGTACAATGAATTTTTCAAATTAATGAATTTGTCATGGCTATATTCAATTTTAGAAATTTTAAAAGTCGATCTGATTACAATATTGTACATTTGCCACTTCAAAAAGTAAGAATAGAAAAAAATGAGCTGCGTATTTTTGCTTATCGGTAGTAATGAAGGAGACAGAGGTCAATTGATTTCAAAAGCCATCCATAGTATTCGATCGGAAATCGGCAACGTTTTAAAGGCCTCTTCGCTTTATGAAACGGAACCATGGGGATTTCAATCTAAAAATTCATTTTTAAATCAAGCTATCAGCATCGAAACCAATTTTTCACCGAAAGAACTATTGCAAAAAATTATTCAAATTGAGAAAAATCTTGGCAGATTAAGAAATTCGGACACTTATGAATCCAGACTTATTGATATTGATATACTTTTTTATGAAAATTTACTTGTTGACGAAACCGAACTGCAGATACCCCACCCTCAACTACATAAACGAAAATTTACACTTATCCCGTTAAGCGAGATTGCTTCCGATTTTATCCATCCTGTGTTCGAAGAACGGATTGATGTGCTGGTGAATAAGTGCGACGATACTTCATCAGTAGATTTGTATTTCAGCAATAGCCTCTAAAATTATGCAGGTTCAATGAAATATAAATACATTGCAATCGAAGGGAATATCGGGTCGGGCAAGACTTCTCTTGCAAAAATGATTGCCATTGAATACAATGCCAAACTGATTCTTGAACGTTTTGAAGATAATTCATTCCTCCCGAAGTTTTATAAAAATCCGGCGATGTATGCTTTTCCACTGGAAATGTCATTCTTAGCAGATCGGTTTCAGCAGCTTAAAGAAGATTTATTGTCGCATGACCTTTTCAAAACGTTTACGATATCTGATTACTTCATTGATAAATCCTTGATTTTTGCCAGAAAAACTCTTCAAAAAGACGAATTTACACTCTATTCAAAACTTTTCGATATCATATTTTCAACCTTGCCAAAACCCGATCTTATAATCTATCTGCACGCAACAGTCAGCCGGTTGAAACAAAATATCCTTTCACGTGGCCGTGAATATGAAAGGGATATTGACCATTCTTATCTGGAAAAAATTCAGGAGGGTTATTTCGACTATTTCAAACATCATAAAAAATCAACCATACTGATCGTCGATACACACAACCTCGATTTTGTTAAATATACTGAACATTACAATCTTATCAAATCATTACTTGATAATGATTATGCGGTGGGCTTGCACAGAATCGATTTTTAGGATTTACACTTTGTAGCTTTTCTTTAATGTATATTACTCGTATCTGTGGAAATCAAAAAATGAACGGTATCTTCAAAAATTTCTCCCAACACGGGAAAAAAATACCGAAGTAAGATAAAAATTTTATACTTTTGAAGCGTCTAAAGGCAAATAAATAAGCAAAGTATGTAGATGGCACAAAACTTGAACATGGAGAATCAGAATTTTGAAAACTATTAATTATCTTAATAAATTAAAGGATCACCGGTAATATTGAATCAGGATTTATGTGTGTTAATTTTTAATTAATAAATTAATAGCTAGGCAATTCAAATTTTGTCTATTTTTGAAATCAATTAACGAGTTTTTAATGAATAAATTTTTACTTTTGAAAAGAGAAAGAAAAGCAGGCCAAAATGATTATTTATCCAATTCAGAAGTAAAGATGCTAAACCACCAGATACCTAGGAAAAAACAAGTATATTATAAAATTTAATTATTATGAAAAAAAATTATCAGATCGTATCAAAACTATTTATTGCTGCACTCCTATTCGCTTTGCCGGTATTCATTACAGCGCAAAATGCTAACAAGGATGATACCAGTGATAAACTATATTATCAGTGGTATGTGAATTTAAATGGAGGTCTTACACAAAGTTTTTGTGACATTCAAAGTGGTACCTTCCATTTGAATCAATTGCAAAGTGGTGCTATCGCTCCGGCTTATGGATTGCGGCTGGGTAAGCATATAAGCCCGATATTTGGCATGTACGGATCGTTTATAACAGGTAAGTTGAAAGGATTTAACGACAAAAAAAATCTGAATTTTGAAACCGATCTAAAATACGATGCTATTCTCGGAGGTACCGTCAGTCTTTCAAATCTTATTTTTGGGTACAAACCAAGGGTAATCAATGTTTACGGAACGGCAGGAATTGGTTTGGCCAATTTTACACCTACTACTTATCGCAAGGACACAGGAGAAAGAATGTGGGACATTTTTTACAATACCGGATTCAATAATCCGCAACCCGGAAAAACCCCTGATGAATCAGGACGGGAACTGGCCAACGGAAAAACTGAAATTGGAAATACTACTGAAGCCTTAATACCAACAGGTATTGGAGTAGATTTCAGGCTCAGCAACAGGTGGGATATAAATCTGGAAACCACTCTTCGCTGGTTCAATTCTGATAAGCTTGACGGATATAAGAGCGGTGAAAAGAACGACGCTTATTATTATACCTCATTAGGAATTGGTTATAGTTTCTGGAGACCAAGTGAAGGCAATAAGATGAAGATCGAAACCGAACCTAATATTTTGGCTTTGCATGGCGATTCCATTCCAGTTGAAATAAAAGGCACATTCCCCGAGACTTTCGATAAAAAAACAGTTGTAGACTTTAGCCCTGTGCTAAAATATGGTGACAAAAGTGTTCAATTGCAAACGATGTATTTCCAGGGTGAAGAAGTACCTGCCCAATACCAAAAAGAGGGAGCCGTTACCATTCCTAAAACAGGAGGTTCTTTTACCTACACAACTTATGTAAAATACCAGCCGGGAATGGATATTTGCGAATTGTATGTCAATCCGATGGGATCGGTGAAGGGAAAAACACCATATAGCATGGGAGACAGGAAAATTGCCGATGGTTTGATTATGACCTCGAAACGCTTTGATAACACAGAAAAATTGCTTTTGGCTGACCATGGTTACAAACGCGACATTATCGTATCTAAAACAGGAATCATTTATTATGTCGTGAACCGGTATGATCTTAATTTTAGTTTCAAATTAAATAAAGACAGTAAAGCGAAAGATGTACTCGCAAAACTGAATGAATTCGTCGACAGGGGTTGGGATATTAAGGACGTTGATATAAATGCATGGGCTTCACCCGAAGGAGAAGAATCGTTCAATCAGGGACTTTCTCAGAAAAGAGCTGAATCAGCAAAGAAATATTTGCAAGGTGAATACCAGAAATATCTGAAAAATCTTGCAAAAGAAATGAATGTGAAAGTCGAAGATATAGCAAAAGAACTCAAGTATAACCTTTCGGCAAATGGAGAAGATTGGGATGGATTTATGAAAGCCATTCAGAATTCGAACATTAAAGATAAAAACATCATTGCCAACGTGGTTAATTCTCAACCAGATCCAACAAAAAGAGAACAGGAGATCAGAAATATGACAGTGATCTACAAGGAGATTGAAGATGAAATTTTACCTCCGCTCAGAAGAGCTGAAATCAAGGTAAATAGTTATGAGCCTTCAAAAACCGATGATCAGATTGCCCAACTTGCAAGTACAACTCCTGATTCACTTAGCATAAACGAACTGCTCTATGCTGCCACGCTCACAAAAGATCCAAATGCACAATTTAACATTTATAAATCTGTCATTGAGAAATATCCGAATGATTGGAGGGGTTATAACAATGCTGGTTACGCCTGTGCGGAATTGAAAAATTGGGATCTCGCAGCCAGTTATTTTGCAAAAGCCAAATCACTTGAGGCTAACAACGGATTTGTTTTAAACAATATGGGTGCAATGGAATCAAAAAACAAAGATTTCAAGAAGGCAAAGGCAGATTATCTTGCCGCTCAAAAAGTAGGTGTTGATGTAAATTACAATATGGGAATTGTTAAAATTGCAGAAGGAAATTACAACGGCGCTATTAATTCATTTAGTGGTACAAAATGCGATTATAATCTTGCACTTGCTCATGTATTAAGTGGTAACTATAATGCAGCTACCTCGACACTTAACTGCGCTGAAAAAACTCCGGAAGCCTATTATCTGATGGCAATTATTGGTGCCAGAACAAATAATGACAACATGGTACTTGAAAATTTAAAGAAGGCTGTTGAAGGTGATCCTTCGTATAAAGAAAAAGCCAAGGATGACAGAGAATTTCTCAAATATTATGGTAACCCAGACTTCCAAAATGCTATAAAATAAATACATCTGATAATTTTTAATGGAAGTTGGAAAGGCCGCGAATTGCGGCCTTTTCCATTTTTATGGGGTTTACTTTCGGATCAAATTGGATAAATGCCAAAGCACAATTCCCGCACTCACTGCTACATTGAATGAATGTTTTGTACCAAATTGCGGAATTTCTATGCACTCATCCACCAGTTCAATAACATTATCAGATACGCCATGTATTTCATTGCCAAAAACAAGAGCAAGCTTTTTTCCATCGTCAAGAGTAAATTTCTCAAGACTGGTACTTTTTTCCGTTTGCTCAACAGCTAAAACCCGATAGCCTTCTGTTTTAAGTTGTAGCATAGAATCTTTTACATCGTTAAAATATTGCCATTCCATAGATTCCGTTGCACCCAATGCCGTTTTTTGAATTTCTCTGTGAGGTGGAACCCCCGTTATTCCACACAAATAAATTTTTTCAATCCTGAATGAATCGGCTGTTCTGAAAATGGAACCGATATTGTTCAAACTTCTAATATTATCCAATACCAAAACTATTTTCAGTTTTTCTGATTCTTTGAATTCTTCGACCGTCAGCCTGTTCAATTCACTGTTTTTAAGTTTTCTCATATCACTACACTGTGTTGCAAAATTAACAACCAATCCGCATGTTGTGAATTAATTTTACCTAAATATAACGATTAGATGTTATATTTTTGCTGAACCGAATTTAAAACAGTCATGCAGAAACGAATCGCAGAAACTCCCCTGATGAAACAATTCAATGCGATCAAGGCGAAATACCCTGATGCGTTATTGCTATTCAGGGTAGGCGATTTTTATGAAACATTCGGGGAAGATGCAATTAAAACTTCTAAAATTCTGGGAATCGTACTCACTAAAAGAGCAAATGGTTCGGCTTCTTTCATCGATCTGGCGGGATTCCCGCATCATTCACTCGACACCTACCTGCCACGACTTGTCAGGGCCGGCCTGCGTGTTGCCATCTGCGATCAACTGGAAGACCCTAAGCTCACAAAAACCATTGTAAAACGTGGTGTCACAGAACTCGTCACACCGGGTGTTACGTTTAACGACAACGTTCTTCAACATAATGAAAATAATTTTCTTGCTTGTGTTCACTTGTCCGCTGACAAATCGGGTATCTCTTTCCTCGATGTATCGACCGGTGAATTTTTTGTAGCACAGGGCAGCCTTGAATACATTGGTAAACTAATCCAAAGTTTTACACCAAGTGAGATCATCGTACAGAAAAACAGACTCCAGGATTTCACACAATTATTTGGAGATAAATTTTATACAAATACGTTCGAAGAGTGGATTTTTTCATCAGAATATACAACCGACTTATTGCGCAAACATTTTAACACACAATCGTTAAAAGGTTTTGGGGTTGAGAATATAACACTTGGGACGATCGCAGCCGGGGTCGTTCTCCATTATTTAAAGGAAACACATCATGAAAAATTAGGGCATATTTCAAAAATTTCAAGAATAGAAGAAGACCAGTACGTTTGGCTCGATAAATTTACGATCCGAAACCTGGAGTTG
The DNA here is from genome assembly GCA_963764475.1 of uncultured Bacteroidales bacterium. Lineage (GTDB taxonomy): Bacteria > Bacteroidota > Bacteroidia > Bacteroidales > JAADJA01 > JAADJA01. Next base: position 20,891 of record CAVXTE010000114.1, on the reverse strand, counting down.
ATATCTTCTCCTAATGAGAATGCCAAAACATTACTCGATGTGGTCGACAAAACGGTTTCTCCGATGGGCTCACGACAAATCCGCAGATGGATAGCCCTACCACTTAAAAATAAAAAACCACTTGAAGAACGTTATGCGATCGTTGAATTTTTTAGAAAGAACCCATCTCTTACGGAACCCTTGCAAAGGAATATTAAAACAATGGGCGACCTTGAACGCCTTATTTCTAAAGTGGCCATCCTGAAAATTAATCCCCGCGAAATCGTTAAAATCAAAGATGCCCTTGAAGCTATTGATGACATAAAAAAGATATTCCTGAATACGGAAAATGAATCGGTAAAAACCCTGGCAGAACAACTAAATCCACTGCCTTCGCTGCAAGAAAAAATTAATAATTCAATGACTTCTGAACCCCCGGCTCTGGTAAACAAGGGCAATGTCATTGCCAAAGGGTATTCTTCCGAACTCGATGAACTAAGGAATCTGGCTTTTTCGGGTAAAGATTATCTTATTAATATTCAACAGAGAGAAATTAAAAACACAGGAATTCCCTCGCTAAAAATCGGATTCAATAATGTTTTCGGGTATTATCTTGAAGTCACAAACACGCATAAAGACAAAGTTCCGGAATCGTGGCACAGGAAACAGACATTGACTACGTCGGAGAGGTACATCACGGATGAACTGAAATCATACGAGGAAAAAATATTGGGCGCTGAGGAAAAAATTCTTTCCCTCGAAACAAAATTGTTTGATGAATTGGTACTGAGCCTGGCCGACTTCATCAGTCCCATCCAATTGAATTCACAGATCATTGCCAAAATTGATGCTCTGTTATCCCTTGCTGTCATTGCCGAAACAAATAATTATGTCAAGCCTGAAATAAACGATTCATACCAAATTGAAATAAAAGGAGGCCGTCATCCCGTCATTGAAAGTCAGATGCCGGTTGGAGAAGCTTATATTCCCAACGATATTTTCCTCGATAATGAAAGTCAGCAAATACTAATCATTACAGGACCTAATATGTCAGGAAAATCGGCATTATTAAGGCAAACAGCAATGGTTGTTCTGATGGCCCAAATCGGTAGTTTTGTGCCCGCTGATTCAGCCAGGATCGGTCTTGTTGATAAAATCTTTACCCGTGTAGGGGCTTCTGATAATATTTCCTCAGGCGAATCAACTTTCATGGTTGAAATGAACGAAACATCAAGTATATTAAATAATATTTCGAACCGGAGCCTCATTTTACTTGATGAAATCGGCAGAGGTACCAGCACTTATGATGGTATTTCGATCGCATGGGCCATTGCTGAATTTCTCCACGAACATCCATTGTTCAGAGCGAAAGTTCTCTTTGCAACCCATTATCATGAGCTGAATGAAATGGCAGCAAACTTTAAACGAATTAAAAATTTCCACATTTCGATAAAAGAATATAAGAATCAGGTGATTTTTCTGAGAAAGCTTGTTCCGGGGGGCAGTGAACACAGTTTTGGTATTCATGTAGCACGGATGGCCGGAATGCCTGGGAAAGTAGTTGAACGTGCCAAAGAGCTACTGATCTTCCTTGAAAAATCGCACAGCAGTGATGAACTGAAAAAGTATGGTAAAAATCTGAAACCAGCGGCAGATAATTTTCAACTGAGTTTTATCCAACTGGACGATCCCTTATTGTTGCAAATCAGGGATGAGATCATTAACACGGACATCAATACACTCACACCTGTCGAAGCATTAATGAAACTAAATGAAATAAAAAAATTACTTGGAAAATAATTGTAATCTTAAAAAAACTATATATTTGCACTCCTTAATTCACAAGCGAAAGTAGCTCAGCTGGTAGAGCATGACCTTGCCAAGGTTAGGGTCGCGGGTTCGAATCCCGTCTTTCGCTCAAAGCAAAAAGTCTCTCAAGCGCGAGAGACATTTTTTTGAAAGTTTGCCCGGATGGTGGTCCCGATAGCTATCGGGATGGTGACACGTTGGCCTTAAATTCCGGATGAAATATCTTATTCTTAAGCAATGCCCGGATGGTGGAATTGGTAGACACGTTGGACTTAAAATCCAATGGCCATTGCGGCTGTGCGGGTTCAAGTCCCGCTCCGGGTACCAAAATTGTCGCGAAGGCCCCTGTTTTAGGGGCTTTCGCATTTTAGATAGCCAATAAGTACCCAAAATGTTTTTATGTTAATCAACATCAAATTAATTTATTTAAACAATTCTAAAAGGCTAAAAGAAGTTTAAAACCAATCCTCATTATTTAAATAAGAACTTTAATTCAGAAAAAATAAATAATTTCATCGCAGTTTAAGTCAGATTTGAATGTTGGATTAGTTTATATTGATATTTTTTAAAATGAAATTAATAAATCCATTCCTGTCGCCCAAATTAAAGTTGTACCTTCCTATCGTACCGGGCATTGCCATTGCAGTTGTCATCACATCCATCTATTCGGTGAACAAGCTGAAAAATAATATTTACCTTTCGGTTGAGCGAAGCCTGACGACCGAAGTGAATACCATAAATAAAATGCTGGAACGTGAATCTACTCTAAAACTCGAAAAAGTCAGGACAGATCTGAATATCGTGCATGAAATTTTTTATTCTCAGAATTTTAAGACCGGGAATAATCAAATTCCTGTTACTGTCACTAATCAAGCAAACCAGCAAGTCCATCAGGATCACATTTCTTCCTGGTTTCTGAATAGCAAAGAAATTTATAATAATTTTAATTTCGTCGATAAAATTCATGAACTTGTAGGAGGAACGGCCACTATTTTTCAAAAAATTGACAGCGGTTATGTTCGTATTTCGACAAATGTTTTAAAAACAGATGGAACCAGAGCAATTGGCACCTATATTCCCAACGATTCTCCGGTTGTTCAAACAATTAAGAAAGGGAAAACGTATATCGGTCGTGCCTTCGTGGTAAACGACTGGTATGTCACGGCATATGAACCGATTTATAAAAATGGCAAAATCATTGGCATGCTCTATGCCGGTGACAGGGAAAAAGACCTTAAAGAATTGCGGGACAAAATTTCAAGCCTTACCATCGGGAAAAATGGCTTTGCTTTTATTTTGGATGATAAAGGGAAGTTGATTGTTCATCCCTGGGACGAAGGCGAAGATTGGAGCAATAAGCCATTTGTAAAGATAATGATGGAAAAGAAATCCGGTATTTTAAGTTATATATCAATAAAGGATGAAAAAAAATATATGGCGGCTTTTGATTATTTCCCGGATTTCAGACTTTATGTGGTCGCTACTCTTCCTATTATCGACGAAACCCAAAAACCTGTAAGGGAAATCATAGTAAATTCAGTCGTGACTGGTTTGTTAATCATCATAGTGTTCTCAATCCTGATTTATTTGGTCACTGCTGAACGTGTAAGAAAATTTCTGAACCAACTTGAACTCAGCACCCAAAAACTTAAATCGGCAGAGCATGCGCTCGAGCAATCAGAGCGTTACTTCCAAACACTTTTCAACAATAGTTCGGATGAGATTTTTGTGATCGATTTCAAAGGTAATTTTATCGAAGTAAATCAATTTGCATGCGATTCACTCGGTTATTCACATGAGGAATTTCTGCACATGAACATCAGGGACATCAAGCCGGAGAAATTTATTGAACAGGTAGATAAAAATATCATTCTGATCTCTAAGTTCGGGAATTATCGCTATGAATCAGAAAACGTGGCAAAAGATGGAAGAATTATTCCGGTAGAAATGAAAAGCCGGGTGATCGATTATAAGGATCAGCAGGCGATACTCACCATTGCGAGGGATATTACCGAGCGTAAAGAAATTGAGGAGAAAATTCTAACGACAATTATTCAGACAGAGGAAAATGAGCGCAAAAGATTTGCCGCTGACCTTCATGATGACCTGGCTCCCATCCTTTCCACCGTCAAACTTTACACGGATCTCTTAAAAAAAGGAAATTATAAAAAGATCAGTGAGGCTGAAGCAGTTAAAAACATTGAGGAACTTGTTGATATGGCAATTAAATCGACCCGCGAAATATCCAGGAATATCCGGCCCAATATTTTACAGGATTTCGGTCTTGCAGCTGCAATCAATGATTTTTGTGCGTTCATCAACAACACTTCAGCCCTTTCAATAAGTGTGAATACAAGTGCTTATAAAATTGAGAAAAGAGGAATCGAGGAATCGTTGTTGTACCAGGCATTCAAAGAATTGGTCAATAATACGATACGGCATTCCGAAGCAAAAAATGTAAAGATTGAATTAAAAAGTTTCGATAATCAGGTAATTTTGTATTACCGTGACGATGGAAAAGGATTTGATGTAAGCCGTGTGATGAAGGAAAAAGATGGATTGGGGCTAAATAACATTGTCAACAGGATTAAATCAGTGCAAGGGAGTGTAGATATAAACAGTGAGGAAGGCAAAGGCATGTTTCTGATTGCCTCACTCAAAGTTAATGAAAACAGATAAATCATGGATATTGTAAGGGTAATTATCGTCGACGATCACGTCATTTTCAGGAAAGGATTGCATACTATTTTAAATGAAATCGACCAGGTTAAGGTGGTTGGTGAAGCATCAAACGGCAATGAACTGCTTGATCTGCTGAAAAAACAAGAGGCCGATATCGTTTTCATGGATATTAAAATGCCGGTGTTGGGCGGAGTGGAAGCCACCCGAAAGGTTCTTTCAAAGTGTCCTCAAATAAAAGTTATTGCTTTGACAATGTTTGAAGAGATCAGCTATTTCAACGAGATGATTGATGCCGGTGCTTCTGGGTTCCTTCTCAAAAAGACTACCGGAGAAGAACTTGAAAAGGCGATCGACAGAGTGCTTCTTGACGAAAGTTACTTCTCGGAGGAATTCATGAATTCTGTCAACCTGCATTTCAAACAAAGGCAAAAGGATCCGTCCGTAATACTTACAGACCGGGAGCAGGAGGTGCTTGAATTAGTCTGTAAAGGTAATTCGAATGCTGAAATATCGAAATTTTTGGGATTAAGCTCACGGACTATCGATGGCCACCGTGCAAAACTTCTTGAAAAAACCGGCGCCAAAAATGCCCCCAGCCTTGTAATGTATGCTATTAAAAACGGACTGGTAAAAGGCGTTTAATGTTCTGAATTCCTTGTATTTTGAGTAAGTTTGTACTGGCTGACTCTTTTTATTTTAAATACTGAATACTCTTTTCTCGCTTTTCACTTCTCAACTTCAGCGTGTAAAATACCTGTCGGAAAAAAAATTTCAGTTTTCGAAAAAATTTTAAAAAATCCTGACATTACTGTTAATTGAATAACATTAATAGTTTGAATTGGATTTTGGAATTTCAATGTTAAAATATTTTTTCCAAATAAACCCGGGATTTTTCATACTAACTTAATGACATACAATTACTTTTAATCTTTCCGTTGGGTATTTTTACCTGTTTTCCCATTGTGCTATTCACTCTTGCAGACACCCGTCATTGATTATACTTTTGGCCGGTAAAGCAGTTGAAGTGAAAATACAAAAAATCATTATCGCAGATGCCAATAAATATTTCAGGGAAGGTTTGAAAAGAATCCTTCTGAATATCGGTCATGCAAAGATCGTGGGAGAGGCTGAAAACGGGAATGATCTTTTAAGGTTGATGGAAACACTGAATGCCGATATTATATTTCTGGAAGTAAACATGCCTGAACTGAATGGAATTGAGGCAACACGCATCGCCCATTTGAAATATCCAGAATCGACATTCATTGCATTTTCGTCACTCGAAAACCGGCGTTATGTCGAACAAATGCTCGATGCAGGTGCTGAAGGCTACCTTTCAAAAAGCAGCGATAATTACGAACTGTTCAAACAAATCATTGCTGACAGACATCATGGAAGATTTATTTCAACCGGGTTGCGAATGAATAAGATTGGAAATACCGGATTAAACGGAGTTAATAAATTATAAACTTTAAAAATTCAATATCATGAACACAAAAAAGATCTTAATCGTAGACGATGACATCGACATCATTAATGTAATTTCAACCATCCTCGAAAATGAGGGTTATGAGGTGATTACTGCCAACGACAAAAAGGAGGGACTCGAACTTGCACGTAAGGAACATCCGGACCTCGCCATTCTCGATGTGATGATGACCACTCATTATGAGGGTTTTGAAATGGCTGAAGAGTTGGTGAAAGATCCGGCTTTCAGGGATATGCCAATCCTGATGCAGACTTCAATCGAAATTTTAACAACCACCAAGGAAAGTGTAAGGGAAATGGCACGCGAATTCAGGCAGGATCCGAAATACAAGGAATTGCAGGTTATTCTGCTGAACGATATTGTTTCAGGAAAAGCTGGAATTGACTATCGTACAGATGATGGAAGGTCTGTATGGCTGCCGGTTGACGGATTCCTGAAGAAACCGATTGATTCCAAAAAACTTCTCCCTGTAATAAAGTCATTACTGGCAAAAAAGACAGAATTTCATTCGGCATAACAGATCGGGATATCCTTCTATTTCAAAAAATTTACAGTTGTATTTTAAAGATTGGTTGAATGAAAACAGGAGTCATAGAAATTTTAGAAAAACACAAAGGTGAAGGGAGGGACAGTCTTATACCAATTCTGCAGGAAATACAGGAAACAACAGGGTACCTCTCATCAGAAACCCTTGCAGATGTTGGAAAATGCCTGAATATACCCACCAGCAAGATTTATGGGGTGGCGACATTCTATAATCAGTTCAGATTCGAGCCGAAAGGGGAATATCATATCCAGGTATGCCGCGGAACAGCATGTCATGTATTAGGTTCGGCGACCGTGCTTGACAGGTTGGAAAAGATTGTAAAGATAAAAGCCGGCCAAACTTCCAGAGATGGGTTGTTTAGTATCGAAGTAGTTGCCTGTATTGGAGCATGCGGCCTGGCTCCTGTTATCTGTGTAAATGGTGAATTTTATGCGAGGGTTACAGAATCATCCCTTCAGGAAATAATCGGGAAATACAAAAACAGGGAGGTGCAGGATGGAAGCAGTGAAATCAATTGACAGACGTGAATTTTTGATCGAAAAGGTTCTCAGTAATTTTTCGGACGACAGACAGGAAAAGTTTATTGAGGACCAGTTGGCCATTCTGCGTAAAGAAATTATTACCAAACCGGTTATTTATATTGGTGCCGGCACCTGTGGATATGGTGCAGGAGCAGGTAAAACCATCGATACTGCTGAAAAATACCTGGAAGATAATGGCATTGATGCTGAACTGATAAAGGTGGGGTGCATCGGTTTTTGCTCTGCTGAACCATTGATGGATATTCATTTGCCGGGCAAAAACAGGCTGTCCTTTCAGCATGTCACAGGTGATAAAGTTGAAAATATTATTAAGGCAGTTTTTTCGGGTAATCTAAACGGAACAGAAATACTTGGGCAATTCAGAAACAAAAATTTCAGAAGCTGGGAAAATGTTCCATATATCGATGAGCATCCGTTTTTCGCGCCTCAGACAAGAATTGTCCTGCAAAACTGTGGATTGATCAATCCGGTCGACATCGAAGAATACATTGCCCGGGGAGGTTATAAAGGATTGCTTAAGACCCTTCGGTCGAACAAATCCAGTGAAGTATGTGATAAAATTGAAAAAAGCGGCTTACGGGGACGAGGCGGCGGGGGTTTTCCGACTGGCAAGAAATGGAAATTTGCTCACAACCAGGAATCAGATCAAAAATACCTGATTTGTAATGCCGATGAGGGTGATCCCGGAGCCTTTATGGACCGGGCCGTTATTGAAGGAGATCCTCACAGACTAATTGAAGGAATGGCAATTGCTGCATTCGGCATCGGTGCTTCTAAAGGATATGTTTATATCCGTGCCGAATATCCGCTCGCCATCGAACGGCTGCGCATAGCTCTTAACCAAGCGCGGTACTATGGCTTGCTTGGAAAAAACATTTTCGAAACCGGATTTGATTTCGATATAATCATTAAAATGGGTGCAGGAGCATTTGTTTGTGGTGAAGAAACGGCACTCATCAGCAGTATCGAAGGCAAACGCGGAATGCCCAGACCAAGACCTCCGTTTCCAGCCGTTAGTGGGTTGTTTGGGAAGCCAACGATCATCAACAATGTTGAAACACTGGCGAATATTCCGTCAATCATCGAAAAAGGGGAAGATTGGTTTGCTTCAATCGGTACAAAAACCAGTAAAGGAACCAAAGTGTTCGCCCTTTCCGGAAAGGTAAAACTTACCGGTCTTGTTGAAATCCCTATGGGGACAACGGTTCGTGATATAATTTTCAAAATTGCTGGGGGTATTAATCATAATAAAAAATTCAAATCGGTTCAGATCGGTGGTCCGTCAGGAGGCTGTATTACAACTGAAAATCTTGATATACAGATCGATTATGAATCGCTGATCAGAGTGGGTGCGATGATGGGTAGCGGCGGTTTGGTTGTGATGGATGAAGACACGTGCATGGTGGATGTGGCCAAATTTTTTATGGATTTTATCCAGCGCGAAAGCTGCGGGAAATGTATCCCATGCAGGGAAGGAACAAGGCGGATGCTTGAAATACTAGAAAGTATCACGCACAAACCCCATGAGAATAACGGGAATAATGCACTTGACAGGTTTAAAGGAATTATCCAGCTAGAAAAACTAGGAAAAATCATTAAAGAAACCTCTTTATGCGGGCTTGGCCAAACAGCTCCAAATCCGGTTCTAAGTACCATCAAATGGTTTCGCGACGAATACGAGGCACACATTTACGAACGTAAATGCCCGGCCGGTGTTTGTACCGAACTCAGAACGTTCAAAATCGACGTTGACAAATGTACAGGCTGTATGGCATGTGCCAAAAAGTGCCCGACAGGAGCCATTATCGGAGCAAGGAAAACACCGCACTTCATTGTAGAGGATAAGTGTATAGGTTGCGGTTCGTGCCAGGAAACATGCAAGTTTGATGCTATCAGTATTGAATAATGAAAAAAAAGTGAAGAATGGAACTGAAAATTGAAGTTAATAATAAAACGCTGGAGGCAAAAGCCGGGGAAACTATTCTGGATGTTCTGTCAAGAAATGGCATTAAAGTCCCGACCCTTTGCCACATGAAAAATTATTTTCCTTCGGGTGCTTGCAGAATGTGTGTTGTTGAACATGAAAATTCGAACCGGCTAATACCATCCTGTTCTTACCCGGTGGAAAACGGAATGAAGATCAAAACACATTCATCGCGTGTTGTCGAAGCACGGAAAATGATCGTCGAGTTGCTTTTATCCAACCACCCTGATGATTGTCTTTATTGCGTTCGCAATGGTAACTGCACACTGCAAGACCTGGCAATCGAACACAGAGTGACGGAAAGAAGGATTTCGGGAAAGAAGAATGAATTTCCAAAAGACTTGTCGAGCCCCAGTATTACACGTGATCCGGCTAAATGTATCCTCTGCGGAAGATGCATCAGGGTTTGTGAGGAGGTAATGGGTGTTTCTGCAATCGATTACATTAACCGCGGAAGCAACGTGCTGATCGGAACGACATTTAATAAAGGATTAAACACTTCGAGTTGCGTCAACTGCGGGCAATGCATCATGGTTTGTCCGACAGGTGCTCTTACCGAAAAAAGTCATCACAACGAAATTTTAATGGCATTATCCGATCCTGAAAAAATGGTCGTCGTTCAGTATGCTCCGGCGATTTCCGTTTCTCTGGCTGAAGAATTCGGAATGGAACCTGGAAAGGACATCAATGGAATTATGAACACCGCGCTCAGAAAAATTGGATTCGACAGGGTATTTGACACAACTTTTTCTGCAGATCTAACCATCATGGAAGAATCGGCTGAACTGATTCAACGAGTGAAAAGCAATGGCGTTCTGCCGATGATAACGAGTTGTTGTCCGGCCTGGATCAAGTATGCCGAAGAATTTGCTACCGACTTTCTCCCAAACATTTCAACATGCAAATCACCGCAGCAAATGCTGGGTGCAATCATCAAAACTTATTTTGCTGAAAAAGCAGGTATCAAACCCGAAAATATTTATTCAGTTTCGATTATGCCCTGTACAGCAAAAAAATTTGAAGGACAGCGAACAGGAATGACGAGGCAAGGCCTGACCGATGTTGACGCTGTTTTGACTACGCGTGAATTTGCCCAAATGATCCGTCTTTATGGAATTGACATGAATAAACTGGAGCCGGAATTAGCTGATTCGCCGCATGGTATCAGAAGTTCGGCAGGAAAGCTTTTTGGTGGAACAGGGGGAGTTATGGAAGCGGCTATCAGAACTGCATTTTTCAAGCTTACAGGAGAGGAACTCATCAATTTCAAAATAAATGCAGTTCGGGGACTCGAGGGAAGAAAAGAAACCCATATTCATATTGGTGATCTGGTATTGGGTGTTGCTGTGGTTAGTGGGCTTGCAAATGCGATAAAATTGCTGGATGAAATCAGAAACGGAAGAAACGATCTTCATTTTATTGAGATAATGGCCTGTCCCGGAGGATGTATTGGCGGTGGCGGACAGAAAATCGGAGCGGATGATGAAGCGATCTACGCAAGGTTAAAGACGCTTTACAATATTGACGAACGCGATTCGATTAAAGTTTCCCATAAAAATCCTGAAGTAATCGAGCTCTATCAGAATTTTCTCGGAGAACCGCTTGGTCACAAATCACATGAATTGCTTCATACGACATACAACGAACGGGAAGTAATGCATTAATAAGGTTGAATAATAACTATTCAGAACTTAAAATGCCTTAAGTTTTAAGTATTTAAAGTTTAAAGAAAACATCCTAATAGGATTTTAATAGAGATAACACGTGAATTTATTTAAAAACCAGTGGTTGAATAAGGAGAGTTACAAAAGGAAAAGCATCGGTTCTCTTTCAAAATTCTGGAACAGTTGACTTTAGGCATTTTAGTCACTCTAAACTTTAGTCACTGATTAGTAACGAATAAATTATAATAATGAGATATGGCTAACAGGAAACGACACGAACTTGTACAAACGGTAAAGGACCGCTGCAGGGTTTGCTATACCTGTGTAAGGGAATGTCCTGTAAAAGCTATCCGAATACTGAATGGCCAGGCAGAAGTAATGAATGAGCGCTGCATCGGTTGCGGAAATTGCGTGAAGGTTTGCAGCCAGGGAGCAAAAGTCTATTTTGATTCGAAAGAATTGGTAAAACAACTACTCCACTCGGCAGATAATATTACTGCTATCGTTGCACCAAGCTTTCCGGCAGAATTCAACGATTTTGGTGATTATAAGGTGCTGGTCGGGATGATTCGGTCGCTGGGCTTTACCTTTGTAAATGAAGTTGCTTTCGGGGCTGATCTTGTGGCAAAAGAATATGAAAAGCTTTTGGATAATCAGGCGTTGAATCCGCATATTTCATCAGACTGTCCTGCCATTGTTTATTATATTGAGCATTACCATCCGCAACTCGTTTCTTCACTGGCTTCGGTTGCTTCACCGATGGTAGCCGTTACACGGGCTTTAAGGAAAAAACACGGAAAAGAGCTGAAAGTGGTTTTCATCGGTCCGTGTATTGCTAAAAAAGCCGAATCGGCTGAAATCGATGAAGCCCTGACCTTTATCGAATTGCGTGAACTTTTTAACGAAGCCGGACTAAAGCCGCTAAATACAGAGCCATCTGAATTCGATCCTCCGTTTGCCGGTAAAGCTGCAATTTTCCCGGTAAGCAGAGGACTTTTACAAAGTGTAAACAGGGTGGATGACATTTGTGATGGAAATATTGTGGTTGCAGAAGGAAGGGTCAATTTCAGGGACGCAATAAAAGAATTCGAGGAAGGATTGATCAGTTCCCATCATCTTGAGCTTCTTTGCTGCGAAGGTTGCATTATGGGACCGGGAATGTCAAAAGGAGGACAGAAATTTTCAAGAAGAACACTGGTGGGTGAATATGTCAAAAACAAAATCGAAAAAAATAATGTAGCTGCATGGGAAAAAGATTTGCAGGAATTTAGTGATATTGACCTGACTCAAAAATTTGAAGTGGTCGACAGGCGAATACCTGTACCCGAAAAGGAACAAATTGAAAATGCGCTTCTGGAAATGGGTAAAAATACGGAGAAGGACCACCTGAATTGCGGTGCCTGCGGTTATGATACCTGTGTAGAGCATGCTATTGCAATCGTTGAAGGACTGGCAGAGATTGAAATGTGTCTTCCCTACACTATTGAGAAACTTCATCACTCGATAAAAGATCTCAATCAATCGAATGAGCAATTAGCTACAACACAAATGGCTTTAAAACAATCGGAAAAACTGGCGAGTATGGGCCAATTATCTGCTGGAATTGCACACGAGCTGAATAATCCTCTGGGTGTGATTACGATGTATTCCAATATTTTAAAGGATGAATCGCCCGAGGATGCGCCTATTCGAAAAGATCTTGAATTAATTGTGGAGCAGGCGAACCGCTGCAAAAATATTGTTGGAGGCTTGCTCAATTTTGCACGTAAAAATCAGGTACGGCTTAAGGAAACCGATCTGAATAAATTTGTTCAAAATAGTATCGGGTCTGTTATTCATCCCGGGTCAGTTAATATCCGGATCGGGTCATTTTTAGAGGATCCGATGGTTATGATCGATCACGATCAGATGATGCAGGTCCTGACGAATCTTGAAAAAAATGCTGTGGAAGCTATGCCTGATGGCGGTAATTTATCCATCAATCTTAGTGAAAATGAGGAAAGTGTCGAAATCTGCATGTCTGATACGGGAATCGGAATACCAAAAGAAAATATGGATAAGCTGTTTACACCATTCTTCACAACAAAAGAAATCGGGAAGGGAACAGGACTTGGGCTTCCATTAATTTATGGCATTGTTAAAATGCATAAAGGTCAAATTCATGTCGAATCAAATGCTTTGCCTGAAGAAGGACCAACAGGAACCACTTTTAAAATAACAATACCAAGAATCATAGAACTTTAAAAACGTATACCATGACTGTACAAAAAAAGCGAATTCTAATTGTTGATGACGATATCGATTTGCTGATTCAAATGAAAATGCAGATCGAAGGTTTTGGATTCAGCGTCATTACTGCTGAAAGCCAGAAAGAAGGAGAAGAAATTCTGGCAAATGAAAAACCCGACCTGGCCATCCTTGACTTAATGATGGAAAACAAGGACAGCGGCTTTATTCTTGGATACAAAATCAAAAAATTATATCCAGATGTCCCTGTGATCATTGCTACGGCGGTAACCGCCGAAACCGGCATGGTGTTCGGACTGGACACGGAGGAAGAAAGAAACTGGATTAAAGCAGATCAGTACCTCGAAAAAGGCATCCGGCCCGATCAATTGCTTCGTGAAATCAATAAACTGCTGAAGCTTTAATAATTCATGCAATAAAAATCAGATCATGAAAACTTTGAATGTACTTGTAGTAGATGATGAACCTGGAATCAGATCGGGGATTAAAAGAATCCTACGTAATTATACAGTGGGTTTTCCCTTTATGGAAGAAGACTTCGCATTCGCGATCATTGAAGCCGAAACTGGTGAACAGGCCATTGAGATCATCGATAAAGATGTGCCCGACATCATCCTGCTTGATAATAAACTTCCGGGAATGGACGGGATCGACGTACTGGAATACATCAATCATAATTTCATTGATACGTATGTGATGATGATCACATCGTATGCATCACTCGATATCGCAGTAAAAGCTACCAATAACGGCGCATATAATTTTGTCCCGAAGCCTTTTACTCCTGATGAACTTAAAGCAGCAATGGAAGGGATCACCAAACACCTTTTCCTGAAAAGAATGACAAAAAAAATGAAAGAGGAGGGAAAAGCCGTCAGATTCCAGTTTTTGCAGGTATTATCACATGAACTCAAATCGCCCATTAATGCCATAGAAGGCTATTTGCAAATTATGAAAGATAAGCAGGCCGGAGAAAATATCGAATCTTATAAAATCATGATCGACCGGTCTATCGAACGTCTTAAAGGCATGCGAACATTGATCATTGACCTTCTTGATTTTACCAAGATCGAATCTGGTAAAAAATCACGAGAACTGAAGAAAACAGATCTTGTAGAAGTCGTAAAAATGGCAAAAAATACGATGGAACCACTGGCAATTCAGAAAAATGTGAAGATCATCCTTGATCCAACCGAAAATATTTATTTCACTGCCGATCTGGAGGAAATTGAGATCATCATGAATAACCTGATATCAAATGCTGTGAAATACAATAAAGACGGAGGCAGTGTTCATATCCGTCTTTCGCAGCCTGAGGGTCTAATCAGGATTGTTGTTGAAGATACAGGGATTGGTATGACGGAGGAAGAATGTTCGAGGTTATTTAAGGAATTTGTCAGGATAAAAAATTCGAAAACCAAAAATATCACCGGAAGTGGTTTGGGGTTATCCATTGTCGAAAAAATGGTAGCCATGTATTCGGGAGAAATTCATGTGGAAAGTAAACCTGACATCGGAACGAAATTTACGATCAACTTACCCAGGAATTAAAATCTTAAAACAATGAAATTCACACCGGAAAAATATAGCATTCCCGATATACCGATGACTCCTTTCATCGATGCGGGTGAAATAGAATCAATCCTGCAGAACTCAATTCCACAAAAAGAACGTGTAAGAAGTATTATTTCAAAATCTCTTGATAAGAAACGGCTTACAATTCAGGAGGTTGCTGTTCTGGTGAACACAACCGATCCGGAATTGGTAAATGAAATTAAGGAAGGCGCAAAAACACTGAAAGAAAAGGTATATGGTAACCGGATTGTCCTTTTTGCTCCGTTGTATGTCGGAAATTATTGTTCCAACAACTGCTTGTACTGCGGTTTCAGAGCTTCGAACAAAACTGCGGTCAGGAAAACGCTGACAGAAGAAGAATTAGTGAGAAATGTGGAGGCTCTTGAAGAAAACGGACAGAAAAGATTGATTCTTGTTTATGGAGAACATCAGGACTATTCTCCTCAATATATTGCACAAACCGTTCGGACTGTTTATCAGGTAAAGAAGGGAAACGATGAAATCAGACGGGTCAACATCAATGCAGCGCCGATGGATATCGAGGGATTCAGGACTGTAAAAGAAGCCGGGATCGGGACTTACCAAATCTTTCAGGAAACCTATCATCCGCATGCTTATAAAAAATATCATGGCGGAGGTAAAAAAGCAGATTATAACTGGCGTTTAACATCACTTGACAGGGCCATGGAAGCCGGAATTGATGATGTCGGTATAGGGGCGTTGTTTGGACTCCATGACTGGAAATTTGAAATTTTAGCGTTGATCAGACATGTCAACCATCTTGAAGCGTGTTACAATGTCGGACCTCACACCATTTCGTTCCCCCGTTTACAGGAAGCTGCGGACAGTAAATTTGATGAAAAGTACAGGGTCAGCGATGAAGACTTTATAAAACTGGTGGCGATTATTCGTCTTGCAGTGCCTTATACAGGTATGATCCTTACAGCAAGAGAATCTGCAAAGATCAGAAATGAAGTGCTCCGCTTCGGCTGTTCACAGATTGATGCGGGAACCAAACTGGAAATCGGAGCTTATGCTAAAGAAAAAGACAAGAACCAAAACCTGAACAAAGAACAGTTTTTTATTCAGGACGATCGCAGCTTAAATGAGGTCATTGATGAACTGCTTGATCACGAATACCTGCCTTCCTTTTGTACGGCTTGTTACAGACTTGGCAGAACAGGTGAGCACTTCATGGAATTTTCAGTACCGGGTTTCATTAAAGAATATTGTACACCGAATGCAATTCTAACGCTTGCCGAGTATCTGAATGATTATGCCCCGGAAAAGACACAGGAAAAAGGCTGGAAAGTTATCAACTATGAATTAACGAAACTTAATGGTTCAAAATTGAAGGAGGAATTGAGCCACCGGATTGAAAGAATTGGTAAGGGGGAACGTGATTTATATTTTTAATTGTGCATCTGCATTATGGATAATGATTTTACATATAAGATTAAACAAATGCGGGTTGAGAAACCGCAATTTGATTTATTTGTCGTAGTTGGTCACGGGCCTTTGTGCCTGTGACTTTTTTTTAAAGAAATCAACAATGTCAAAAGGAAAGGATAACAAGCCGCATATCGGGATTTTCGGAAGAAGGAATACCGGCAAAAGTTCGTTCATCAATGCACTCGTCGGTCAGGAAATTGCAATTGTTTCCGATCAGGCAGGAACGACAACCGATCCCGTTAAAAAATCGATGGAAATTTTTGGAATTGGTCCTGCCATAATTATCGATACAGCCGGAATCGATGATACCGGTGATCTTGGCAGCAAACGGGTCAATAAGTCGCTTGAAGCATTGAAAACGATTGACTGTGCAGTTTTAATGATCTCTGAAAATAATTTCAGCGACCATGAAACCCGAATGATTGACCGGTTCACAGAATGGGAAATTCCATACATAATTGTATATAACAAAACCGATCTCGAACCTTTAAATCCCAAAACGGCCGATGAAATTCGCCGGTTTTCTCAAGCACCCATTCTGTTTTTTAGTGCGATCGATCTGCTAAATCTTGACCAAATCGTGGAAGCTCTGAAAAGAGCAATCCCTGAAACAGCTTATTACAAATCGTCCTTACTGGGAGATATTGTTCATCACGGAGATTATGTGCTGCTCATCACTCCTATTGATAATGAAGCTCCCGACGGAAGAATGATCCTGCCGCAGCAGATGGCGATCAGGGATGTTCTCGATAACGATGCCATTAACATTGTTCTGAAAGAAGATCAGGTTGAAAACTTCATTCAAAACTCAGGAATTAAACCACGCATTGCTATTACCGACAGCCAGGTTTTCCACAAAATGAAAAAGATCATACCTGAAGATATTCCGTTGACCAGTTTCAGTATTGTTTTTGCAAGGCATCGCGGCGATTTCGACAGCTATTTGGAAGGAACCCCGCACCTCGATAATCTGAAAGATGGTGATCGTGTGCTTATCCTTGAATCGTGCACCCACCAGGTAAATTGCGATGATATCGGCCGGTACAAAATACCCGTGTGGCTCAGAAAGCATACCGGAAAAAATCTTTCATTCGATGTTGTTTCAGGGCTGAACCAATTAAACCGTGAAATCAGGGATTACGCCATTGTAATCCAATGCGGTGGTTGTATGGTTACCCGAAAGCAATTAAAAAACAGGTTAAAGCCTGCCATTGATGCAGGAATTCCGGTTACCAACTACGGTTTGTCGATCGCGTGGATAAACGGAATATTTGATCGTGCTATCGCTCCATTTGCTAAACATTATGTTTGAAGATATAAAATCCATATTGCTTCGTAATTCTTTTTCAAGGGAAGAGATCATCCGGCTATTATCGTGTAAAAATGAAAATGAAAGAAAATTTATCTTTGAAAAAGCTGTTGCTGCCAAAAATAAATTTGCAGGAAATTCAATCTATCTCAGAGGGTTGATAGAATATTCGAACCGTTGCCGCAAAAATTGTCTTTATTGTGGTTTACGATCCGGAAATGAAAAGGTAAAAAGATATCAGCTCAACGATCAGGAAGTTTTGAATTGTGCAGAATTTGCTTTAAACAATAATTATTCTTCAGTGGTAATTCAATCCGGTGAAAGATGTGACAGGGATTTTATTCTGAAAATTGATTCACTCCTTCAGAAAATAAAGGTTCTTTCAAACGGGAAAATGAGGATTACACTTTCCTGTGGTGAGCAAACCAAAGATACCTACCTGCGATGGTTCGAAAGCGGCGCTCACCGTTATCTTCTCCGGATCGAGACTTCAAATCCGGAACTTTACCGGAAAATTCATCCGGATGATGCCGTGCATTCCTTTGACAAGCGTTTGAAATCCCTCGAAAATCTTAAAAGAATCGGCTACCAGGTAGGTTCAGGCATGATGATCGGCTTTCCATTTCAAACCGTAACTGATCTGGCCGATGATCTTTTATTCCTGAAAAAAATTGATATCGATATGACAGGTTTGGGACCTTACGTCGAAAATCCCGATACTCCCATGGCAAAGTTTGAAAATTTGCTACTTCCGAAAAAAGAGAGACTGAACCTCAGTTTGCTAACGATTGCCGTTCTCAGGTTGATGATGAAAGATATCAATATTGCAGCATCAACAGCATTGGATGCACTAAATCCATCGGGGAGATTAATGGCATTTGATGCCGGAGCTAATGTATTGATGCCAAATATTACACCGGTTGATTACCGGACTAATTATTGGTTGTATGAAAACAAACCTTTTATAAAAGAAGCTGCCGAGCTTACAGTACAACTAAAAAACCATTATCCTGAAGCAGGCAAAACCCTGATTACAATTGAATGGGGTGATTCGAATCACTTCTTTTGTCGTATGATGAGCCGGATTGTCCAGTGAAACTGATGATGATTCAATTAAAACCGCAAGCTTTGACTTTTCACAATTTTTAAGGTCAAACTTTTCAATAAAAGAAAAATTTTTTACATTCCAGTCTGCTGATGAGAACATTTCAAAGAAATTTTTCCAGTGGTTGTTCGATTCGGAAAAATGTGACCTTTCATTTGGTTCAGCAAGCCTGAAAGAGGGCTTGCCTTTCCTTCATATTCACAGGATACCGATCGATGGTACGCTGTCTGCTATCAGGCAGATCATTTATAAAACCTACATTCATTATCTTTTTAACGAACCTTTCAATAAGAATAAGATCAATCGTGCTGAAGACTGATGAAAAAAACCACCTTCTTCTTCCTGGATAGTCTGAATATTTTTTAAATCACATCTCGAATAAAAAAATTATTAATTTAGGCTCATTATTTTAAAGCGCTTTCATGAAACAAAAACCCCGGTTAAGCTTCTGGCAGATTTGGAACATGAGTTTCGGATTTCTTGGAATCCAGTTTGGATTCGCTTTGCAAAATGCAAATGCTTCGCGCATTTTGCAAACCTTTGGTGCAGATGTTCATAATCTAAGCTGGTTCTGGCTTGTAGCACCCATCACAGGGATGATCGTTCAGCCCATCATCGGTTATTTCAGCGATAAAACCTGGAACCGGCTTGGAAGAAGACGCCCCTATTTTCTTACAGGAGCAATCTTAACCAGCATTGCCCTGATCCTGATGCCCAATGCACCGCATCTGGCAACTTTCATCGCACCGATGTTCATTGGAGGAGGTTTGCTAATGATCATGGATGCCTCCATCAATATTTCGATGGAACCTTTCAGGGCACTGGTAGCTGATAAACTACCCGATGAACAGCATACACTGGGTTTCTCTATGCAGACGTTGTTGATCGGTATCGGAGCCGTTGTAGGTTCATGGCTGCCTTATATTTTGGGTAATTGGTTTGGCGTTTCGAAAGAAGCTGCTCATGCTGGCCTTGTCCCAGCAAATGTTTATATTTCATTTTATTTTGGGGCTGCCGTATTAATAACCACCATCATTTGGACTATTTCAACAACAAAGGAATATCCACCTGAATATTACGAGGATGAACTGGGTCATGAGAAAAAGAAAGCCAAAATTAAGATCCCGAGAACCATGTGGCAGTTGTTGCTTGTGCAGTTCTTCTCATGGTTTGCACTTTTCTCGATGTGGGTTTTTACGACTCCTGCCGTTGCCCTGCATTTTTATCATTCGCCTGACCCGAATTCTGCCGGGTACCAGGCGGCCGGCGACTGGGTTGGGATTCTTTTCGGAATTTACAATGGCATCTCGGCTATCATTGCGTTAACATTGCCAAAAATTGCCAAACGAATTGGAAGAAGAGCTACACATGCAGTTGCGCTTACCATCGGAGGGCTTTCATTTCTTTCCTTTGCTATTATCCCAAACGAGACCCTGCTCATTATCCCAATGATCGGGATCGGGATCGCATGGGGAAGTATCCTGGCCATGCCTTATGCCATGCTGGCTGCCTCGATACCAGCAAAACAAATGGGTGTTTACATGGGTTTATTTAATATGTCTATAACCATCCCACAAATTGTCAATGGTATTTTCGGTGGTTTGATACTTGAGTACATGTTTCATGATAATCCGATGAATTCCATCCTGATGGCGGGTGTATTCATGATACTGGGTGCCGGTGCCACATTCCTTGTTCAGGACAAACTTGATCTGGAACGGATGAAACACTAAATGAGTTAATTCTTCGTTAAAATCCTGAACCGGTAGGGATCGAGGGTTATCGGTTTCTTACACAAAAAATCAGCATTATTCCCCGATATCATGTCATGGTATGAACCATCATAATCCCTGCATTTAATATAGAATCTAAGAGACTTAGCAGCTAGATTAAAAAATACAAGATAGAGATGATCGCCTGTCTTTCGTTGAAGTGAGATGACCGAATCAGGACGATCATTTTCAATGAATCGTACCTCCGTTTCCTCCTTCGAATCCGCTTCGGAACTTTTCAACTGCGTAAGTTTTTTATACAATCCGGTCATTTTATCTTCATTCCATTCAATTGCATCCTTGTCAAAAAATTTCAGTCTTCGGTAGTTACCTGCTTCCTGACCGCTGTAAATAAGTGGTATTCCGGGAATAACAAAGGTAAGTGTAGTCATCGCTTCCAAAAAATAATGGATGCGTTCGATGGCCGATCCCTGCCATGAATTTTCATCGTGGTTGCTTGTAAAGTTTGCCAGTGATGCTCCTTTGGGGAGAAATTGAATACCATTACTAATCACTTCCGACAGTTTTGTAGCATTCATTTTACCGGCCGCCGTTTCATTCAGGGCATTCAATAGTTTCCAGTTGTATACAGCATCAAAGGCATATTCCAGCAGTTCGTAATTATCGGATTCAGCCAGCATGAATACCGGTTTTGTCTTATCAAGTTCCCGCCGGGCACGGTTCCAAAAGTGAGTTGTAACCAAATGCGCCATATCGCATCGGAAGCCGTCAATA
>CAVXTE010000113.1:0-9994 GCA_963764475.1 uncultured Bacteroidales bacterium | reverse complement strand
GTTTTCCTTCTTCAACTCGTACGTATTGCTACCCCATGCATGTGTTTCATCGATCTCAGATGAACTCCAATACCATGCATTGGGATATCCCGCATAAAAATTGCCAAGTCCCTGCAATTTTAAATTTACATACATCAAATTCAATTCGTCCTTTGAAGGCAAAAACCAATCGTTGTATCCGTTATAAACCAAATCATCACAGAGCTGTGCAGCAAAGTTTCCTGTTCCCTGACCAGCGACAATATCTGTTGTATTCGTCTGACCTGAACCAACATCTGTTCCTGTTGCTCCTGTTATTATATTATTACCATTATACCAGGGGATTCCTATTCCCTGCTCTTCCGTTGCACATACTAAACCATGTCCTCCCCCGTCACAATAAAATATAATTCCTCCATAAGCAATGTCGCCAATAATATAATTGGTCGTAAATGTCCGATCAATACCAAAACCAGTTCCCGAAGTATTTACAATTTTAACCCTGAAATGATAATTCGTAAGAGCAGATAAACCCGAAATTTCAGCATTTACAGTTGTGTTTTCACCACCTGTTACCGGACTTTGTATAGCCGTTACAATAGTTCCATAATCCGTGCCAGTTCCATATTCAAAATAAACCTCAGTTGTTAAAAAATTTGCATTGATTGTTGCATTAACAGTTGCACTTTCAGAATTCACGTTGGTTGCTTCAAGAGTTGTGGCAAACAAGGATATTTCCGCTGAGGTAAAAGTTTTTGTATCGCCATAAGCTGTTCCAGTACTATTTGTAGCATACGCCTTTACATAGTACGTCGTATTTCCTGTCAACCCGTGAATGTTACATGTATAACTGCCTGTTCCCAGGCTACCATCCGTGGCTTTCGAGTCAGCCAGTGTTGGATTTGGTGATGTACTCCAGCAAATACCCCTTGCGGTAACCGGTGCACCCCCGTCCGAAGTTATTGTTCCGCCGCTGGTGGCGGTTGTTGAGGATATATCTGATATTTCATTTGTCGACATCGTGGGTAACGTTGCTGTATCCTTTTTTTCTTTTGAACAACTGACTGCAATGAGGAAAATTATCGGTACTAACAGGAAATTACCGCACAATACCCGGGTTTTCTTTGTGCTCATTTTACTTTTATTTGAAATTATTTTACAAACTGCGGGCTGTTACCACGAAACAGAATGGCCAAAAATCGTAACAGCGGTCACGCTTGATCTGTTGATGCTTACTCCACCTGCCGAATCAATCGACCGGGTAACGCCGTCGTACGATACTGTTCCATTAATGTAAAGATTGTCCGATTGATGGTTTACGCTGGTATAGGTATTCGAAAAGCTTCCCACATAGGTTGTGTAACCTGTTAAGGTAACTTGTACCGACCAGGTTTTACCGCTGCTGTCGGTATACGAATAGATATATTTTACATTGGTCATCGAAAAGACCAGATCGGTAGTTGTAATCCCGTGGGTATTGTCGTATGTGGTGTTGCCTGTAATCAGCACGGTCCCACCCATGGGACCTTCCGTTGTAATGTTATGCCCCCCGGTAACAACGCCGGCAAGGTTCTGGTTGTAGATGTCGGTATAGCAATTGATCAGTGAAGTACCGAGCATCATATAAAAGTTATTGTCGCTGATCGAAGCAGGAGCAGGAGTTTCATCTTTTTTACAACTGTTCGACAGCATCAGCAGACATCCCAAAGCAAGAATGGGGAGAACGCGCCAATTATTTATTGTTTTCATATGTAAAAGATTTTAGAATTGTATTTCACGCTCGAAATATTTTCTGATATTCAGCAATCGAACTCATTGAATCGCTTCAATGCTTTTCAATACCCTTTATACACAAGGATTTAGAGGAATGTTTCGTTTGATGTGAAAGATTATTTGACGCAGGATTTTTAATCATGCTCTTTTCAGGAAATCCGAAAGCATGATTACCATGACTTTGTTAATCCGGCTTTTTGAAACAGGAGCGAAAACGGGGTTATTCCATTGATAATTAGCGCTAAATAATTATAAATTCATTTAAAAACAAAAAAACCCGCTTATTCAGCGGGTTTTAATAATTATTTAAAACTTAGGCTCAGAATGCCTGGCTTACTTGTTTTGCAACAAGTCCTTTATCGCCCAGTTTGATATCAAACTGAACATCATCACCAGGTTGAACCATTTTATAAGAAGATGTTATCTCTGAACGGTGAACAAAAATATCTTCACCTTTATCGGTTTCAATAAACCCAAATCCTTTGAGTTCATTGTACCATTTTATTTTCCCTTTTGTCATCTTATTAATGATTAATATCTGCTACGTCTGGCAGAATCTTCTTTAGGTCTGGCTTCGTTTACGGTAAGAGGTCTTCCCTCCATATCCATGCCATCGAGTTTACTAATGGCCTTTTTTGCATCCGCATCATCAGCCATTTCTACAAATCCAAAACCTTTGCTTCTTCCGTTAAATTTATCAGTCAGAACTCTGGCTGTTGTAACTTCACCGTATTCCGCAAAGAGGGATTTCAGGTCGTTTTCATCAACCTTATAATCAAGGTTGCCTACATAAATGTTCATTGTGTTGTTTGTTAAATTGTTAATTCGGGTAAAATGCTTATCAAATAAGCCGTCTACACTATGTTTAATTTCTGAAGTTTAAAAGGAGAGCTTAAAGAAACGAGGGAATACCTTATCCGTTCAAGTCAGTCGCATTGTTAAAATCCACTGCAAAGATACGATAATATTTCAACCTAACACATTTATATTTATTTATTTTAATTTTAAGCTGTTACATAAAGAACCCAATCTGAAAATAAAAGGATTTTTTTCTGAAATCTTTTGATTTTTCACAGGATGAATTTAACGGTTCAGTCATTTAGGAATCTTAAAAATTATAGAGGCATGAGCTATAAATTCGCATTGGCAAAGGAAGATTTATCTTTAAGCGAGTGTGTGCGAAACAGCGCTGGGTATCTAAAAGAAAAAAGCACTGAATAATTTAAATTCAGCGCTTTTACTATTTTCAGAAACTTTCGGATCAGAATTTTATCAAGTCTGATTTTAGAAAGATATCGTCTGACTAGCTAATCCATATCATCATGGGTCGCCACACAATTGTTTATGTGCAAAATCATGTAATCTTGAATCGGCTGATTTGTTTTAAGTGTCTCTGAAACGAAGACCAGGGTCAACATAACCTGACCGTTTCTTATATCATCAGGACCCGGTGTATAAACTGTATTAATACCTTTGAGAATGGTAAAAACGCCATCGCCACTTGTATTCCAGAAGGTAATTCCACCCTGGTAAGAGGATGCCCCCTGCGTCACAAATTCACTGACATTGCAGATTGTGGCATCATCACCTGCGGAAATGTAAGGCTTAACGGTACAATCACAATCGTTGTTATTTGCTGTGGTCTTTTGGCCCTGGACAAGAAGGGAACTTGTTAACAGACTTCCAAAAAGGAAGGAAACAAAGAAGATTTTTTTTAGTGTTTTCATTTTTGTAAATTTTAGTTTTAAATTTAAATTGATTATTATTTGGTGTTATTAATAAAACGAAATCATTTATAGAATAGCTTAGTTATTTAGATGTATTTAAATTATATTTTGTTAAGGATCTGTTAATTAAAACTAAAGGTGCTGGTATCATAGGTCAGCAGATTGAGCGAATTGAGTCGTTTTTTAGCATTTAAATCAAAAACACATGTTAATAAACTGTTAATAAACAGCCATTTCAGGCGGGAATACCAATTAATCAATAAGAATTTACAAGATGAAAAATTGTAATTGATCAGTTCCAAAGAAAATTACTGAGAAGGCACGAAGAATCACATAGATATATAGTATGGAAATTAATACGCCAGGAATTCAGGAATAATTTGCTCACCGGACACAAAGGTTGACCGCTAACGATTAACGTATAACAGATAACGACCGACTTATTCTAGCATTTAAGCATTCATGCATTCCTTCTCACCGTCTATTTCGGGATGGGTTGCCCCTCCATCCAGGGAGCGCCGGCTTTGGTCATCAGTTTTTCAGTTTCCGGAATCCGCCGGTTGTGAATGTCCGCAAGTTGAGCTTTAAAAACTTCATATTCCGATTTCGCTATCGCCAGGCTATGTTTATGCATAGGTGTTGGTCCATATGTTGTCCGTGCACCCGCCATGGCTGTGTTCAATCTCGACCGGATCGTGGGATCGGTCTTCTCCCCGATCTCCAGCTTCGCACTGTTTCCGTTTAATTTTTCATCCAGGGCGATCAGGTCCTGCCTTAACTGATGAACCAGGCTATCGAGCATACCCGGTACAGCGGGCGTTCGCAGGAGGGCCTTTTGCATACCATCAACTTTCGTTCTATCCTCTTTCAGTGTGATCTCAATGGCTTTGACCGACATGCTAAATTCTTCAACTTCCTGCCGGTAAGCAGCGATTTCATCATACGAACTGCCTTTGAGAGTGCCATCGCGAAGACGAACTACTTCAAACGCAACTGAGTCGGTAAGCATCGTTGGAACGCCATCCACCAGTTTGGCAAGCGTCACCGAATAGGTTCCCGGCACCACCATAAAACTTCCCGGTTCGCGCTCCGGGTCGATGTTGTCAAGGTCAACAGGTCTTCCCGACAGCATCCTTAAATCCCACGATATCCGCTGGAGACCGGCAGCATTGATTCCTTTGAGTTTACGCACCACATTGCCTTTGCTGTCTTTCACAATCAGCCAGATACCGGGTTCTTCCTGCTGTTTTTCTTTTTCAACCGCATCCCAGCCAGGGAATGTCAATTCTTTGCCTTCCTTTTTGAGTTTTTGTTCTTCTTCTGTCCGAATGGCTTTCAGTGTTTTCAAGGGTTCCTTCAGGTAATAGGTAAATTCGGCACCGAAAGGTGGGTTAGGTGCTGTATACCACGAGGCACCCATATTTGCACCGCCTTTATATTTAGGAATGTACCATAAAGCTTTGCGGACAGGAAAAAGCATGGCCTCCTGATCGAATGTCGTTGGTTTAATATCACGGAGGCAACTATAATCGTCAAGGACATAAATGCCTCTCCCGAAAGAACCGCCTACCAGGTCATTTTCCCTGCGCTGGATGGCAAGATCGCGGAATGGGATTGTGGGCAATCCGCCTTTAAACTGTATCCATTTCTCTCCCCCATCTTGTGTGAACCAAATACCGAATTCGGTTCCGACAAACATCAATCCCGGGACAACATGATCCTGAACAATGCGCCAGAGTATTGTCCTTTCAGGCAGATTCGCCCGTATGGATTTCCAGGTTTTGCCTTTGTCGGTACTCTTTACCAGGTAGGGATTCAGGTCGCCATACTTGTGATTGTCGAGTACTACGTAAACCGTATTGGCATCAAACAGGTCGGCCTTGATGTCGTTAACAAAAGCGGTAGCAGGGACACCGTCCATCGAACCCACCTCAATCTTTCTCCAATTCGTTCCACCGTCTTCAGTTACCTGAACCAGGCCGTCGTCTGTTCCTGCATAAATCAGTCCTTTCTGCAATGGCGATTCCGCCAGGGAAGTGATTGTATTGTAGTTCGACATGGCTTCAAAATCCCAGTCTTCATCCCAGCCCCATGTTTTATCCATTACTTTCATAAGCATCCGGTCCTGGTTGCGTGTCAGATCACCCGAAATGGCAGTCCAGCTATCCCCGCGATTGTCCGATCGCCAAACCCGCTGCGAGGCAAAATAGATCGTTGCAGGGTTGTATGAACTCACCAGGATGGGTGAATCCCAGTTGAATCGCTCATAATGTTCTCCTTCTTCGGGTTGCGGCTTAATGTAAACCTTCTCGCCCGTGATCATATCAACGCGGTACAATTCGCCTTCCTGCGACTGGGAATAGACGATGTCAGGATTACCGGGTTCGGTGGCAGGCTGATAGCCGTCGCCACCGAGTGTAAGAAACCAGTCGGAATTGCGGATGCCCATCCGGTCGTCGGTTTGTGAAGGACCTCCCTGGGTGGCATTGTCCTGGGTTCCACCATAAATTGTATAAAAGGGTTCGGCATCGTCCAGCGCTATCTTATAAAACTGCGTAACGGGCAGGTTGTTGATGTAATGCCAGTTCTCGGCCAGGTCGAAACTTTCGTACAGGCCGCCATCGCAGCCCACAAGCAGCCAATTGGGATCATCCTTCCGGAAGGCCATGCAATGGTTGTCACTGTGTTTTTTCTGTTCGGTCAGCCGCCGGAACGTCTTCCCTCCGTCTTCCGAAACCTGTATCCGGATATCCATCAGGTAAATCCGGTCGAACTTATGGGGACTTGCATACAATTCCTGGTAATAATGAGGGCCGGTGGCTCCGGCTACCGCATCCGACATTTTCTTCCATGAAGCGCCCCTGTCCTCCGACCGGTAAACTGCTCCTGTCCGGCGATCGAGTTCGATGGCAGCATAAATAACGTCCGGTTTCTGGGGCGAAATGGCCAGCCCGATCTTACCCATATCGGAAGCAGGAAGCCCGTTGATTAGTTTTTCCCAGGTGAGGCCTCCATCTTCTGATCGGTAAATGCCCGAACCCGGTCCGCCACCCATGTAGGAAGCGACTGTCCTTCCCCGCTGCCAGGCAGCAGCATAGATCCTGTCAGGATTACGGGGGTCGGCCATGATATCGGTCACGCCTGTCCAGGCATCGTCGCCAAGGGTTTTCTGCCAGGTTTTCCCGCCGTCTTTGGTCAGGTAAAATCCGCGTTCTCCACCCTTCGACCATAACGGCCCCTGAGCTGCAACCCATACGATATCCGGATTCGAAGGATGGACAATGATCTTCGAGATGTGCTGCGATCCGGAAAGTCCCATGTTCTTCCAGGTTGTTCCGCCGTCATCGCTGCGGTAAATACCGTCTCCGTAACCAACGTGGCGGCCACCCACATTTTCGCCCGTGCCCACCCAAACGGTATTCGGGTTCGACGGATCGATCGCAACACAGCCTATGGAATATGATTTCTGATTTTCGAAAACGGGTGCCCATGTCGTTCCTGAATTTACAGTCTTCCATACGCCCCCTGACCCGACAGCTACATACCAGATGTTATTGTTTTGCGGATGAATCGCCACATCAGCAATCCGTCCCGACATGAAAGCCGGGCCAATGCTGCGGAATTTCAGTCCGGCATAGATGCCCGTTGTCACGGTATCGTCGACCGTTTTGTCTGTTTTGTTTTGTGCATTTGAAATGAATGGAAATCCTGAAACAATCATTAACAGGAGAAAGAGGATACTGATTTTTTTCATTGTTTGAATTTAAATTTTAACTCTATTGACAAATACAAATCCGGAATTGTTCGACGCATAAACGTTAACTGCAAATTAAAACCGTAAAACCGATATCCGGATCGCAACTTTCGGATCATAAAAATAGAATAAATTTTTCTATATGGGAAAAAATTGCTCGATGCTGGTTACTCGTTGCCTATTCCCAACGAACGATTAACAGATAACGCTTAACTTTTTTCAAAGATTCAACATTCAGGTATTTTATCTTTTAAGCATTTATGCATTCCAATGAACAAATTGGTTCTTTTTAAGTTTTAACTTGATTCACCGTTCTTCGAAATCATCAACTAACTAAATTCATTTCTATGAAAAATCCAGTACAAATCATTAGCTTACTTTGTTTTGTTTTGATGTCAAATGTATTAATATCCCAGAATAAAACATTTTCACCCTCTTATATTCTTAAGCCTATCCACTTTGATGTTTCCAAACCCTTAAAAGATGTAAAAATCATTCCGCCAGGGGAACAATCGAGTGTGTGGGAGAATAACGAGATAGAAAACAAATTTGATTTTAATGAGAAATTCAAAAATCTGCCTTATCAGGGACCGGATCCAGTTTTACAGGATACCCAGGGAACCATGAAATCTCCCGAATCTATACTTCAAAACTTCGATGGAATGCCTAATTCATGCAATTGCGCTCCACCCGATACCGATGGTGATGTCGGCCCCAACCATTATTTTCAGATGACCAACCTTTCCTTTCAGATCTTTAATAAAACCGGTACTTCATTGTATGGCCCTGCAGCAAATCAAACCCTTTGGGAAGGATTTGACAATGGAACACCTTTTGACAATCACAATGATGGTGACCCTGTCGTTCTCTATGATCAGTATGCTGATCGCTGGGTGGCAAGCCAGTTCGCTTTGAATTTTACGTCGAACAGCTTTTATGAGCTTATCGCTGTATCGGCAACCTCCGATCCGACCGGTGTATGGTACAGGTATGCATTTCAGTTTACAAATTTCCCGGATTATCCGAAGATTGGCGTTTGGAGAGACGGGTATTACCTGTCGATCAATCAGTTCAATGCCGCCGGTAATACTTTCCTCGGTGCAGGTGCAGCAGCTCTTGACAGGGATGCCATGATTGCCGGTAACCCGACAGCCGCGATGGTATTTTTTAACCTGGGCCCCAGTTATGCTGGTTTATTACCCTCTGATGCAGATGGCGTTGATTTACCACCGGTTGGCGATCCCGGTTATTTTGTTGAAATGGATGTAAATGTTTTAAGGGTTTGGAACCTGAGTGCCGACTGGACCACTCCTGCAAACTCGACCTTAACTTTAGGTGTCAGTCTCCCAACCGCTGCATTCAATATGCTGGGGTATTATGACCGGATACCACAGCCCGGAACTTCCATGGAATTGGATAATTTAGGTGACCGTCTCATGTTCCGGGCTCAATACAGGAAGTTTTCGGATCATCAGTCCATGGTGGTCAATCATACAGTTGATGCAGGATCAATAAGGGCAGGCATCCGGTGGTATGAACTCCGGAATACCGGTTCAGGCTGGTCGATTTACCAGCAGGGTACCTATGCCCCGGCAGATGGTCTCAACCGGTGGATGGGAAGCATTGCCATGAATGCCAATGGTGATATCGCCTTAGGTTATTCCGTTTCAAGTTCAACGGTTTATCCTTCCATTCGCTATACCGGTCGTGCCGCCGGTGACCCTCCGGGGACAATGTCCATCGCGGAGCAATCAATTCTTGCCGGAACTGCTTCTCAAACTTCAATCTATCGATGGGGTGATTACAGCGCCATGACTGTTGATCCGGTCGATGATAATACCTTCTGGTACACTACCGAATACTCAAATGGAGGAGGGAACTGGCGGACCAGAATTGCTTCGTTTCTATTGTATACCCCTACTGCGCCTGTAGCAGATTTTGCTGCAAGTGCTACAAGTCCTGCCATAAATACTACTGTTACTTTTACTGATCTTTCATCCAATTTACCAACGAGCTGGCTATGGAGCTTTAGTCCGAATACCGTCACCTATGTCAACGCTACGAATGCAGGTTCACAAAATCCGCAGGTGCAATTCAATGCACTTGGTCAATATACCGTCACACTTACGGCCACCAACATTTATGGAAGTGATCCGGAAACAAAAACCAATTATATAAATGTTGTACCCTTTTCATATTGCATCCCTACCTATACTTATGGTACAACGGATGGTGATTTTATTTCGCTGGTGCAACTGGGAAGTATAAATAATGCGACAGGGGCTTCTGCATCTCCATACTATACTGATTATACCAGTTTATCAACCAGCCTTTCTACAAATTCAGCTTATACAGTGACAGTAAGTGCCGGGACTTATACCAGCTTAAACAATATTTCGGTTTGGATCGACTATGATCAGAATGGTGTTTTTGATGCAACTGAAAAACTGGGAAATGTCACCCTGGGTGCCATGCCGGCAACCGGAACAATTAATTTTACGGTTCCCTCCGCTGCTATGGGCGGTGCCACCCGGATGCGTGTGAGGGAAGTTTATAATAATACAGCTATGGATCCCTGCACGAATGAAAGTTATGGTGAAACTGAAGATTATACAGTTTTGATCCAGGGGACTTCTATTCTGGTTGATCTTACCGCATTCCTTGAAGGGCCATTCAATGGAACCACAATGACTCCGGGATTATCGGGATTTGTTCCGTTAAGCCAGCCTTACAATACCGCGCCGTGGAATTACACAGGTAC
>CAVXTE010000112.1:0-5253 GCA_963764475.1 uncultured Bacteroidales bacterium | reverse complement strand
GCATGTCATCAAATCCGTCGCCAGTTTAGATACAGCACAATACGGTTTACTCTCAATCCGCCCTACGCCTCATCCCCCTCTTTCTCAAGCTCCTTGAAAGCGTCACGGACTTCCATTTCAACCTGCTTCAGTTTCTTGCTAATTCCTTGATCAGACTGGCCCCC
Source organism: uncultured Bacteroidales bacterium (assembly GCA_963764475.1). Lineage (GTDB taxonomy): Bacteria > Bacteroidota > Bacteroidia > Bacteroidales > JAADJA01 > JAADJA01. The sequence goes on along the minus strand of CAVXTE010000112.1, from coordinate 5,089 downwards.
AGCTTCACATCCTCTGAAAGCTTGTCAATCGGTGTCTCGGAATTATCCAACCTTGTCAGAATCTCATCCAGCTTCCGGACCTTCTCCTCGTAGGTCATCTCATTTTCCGTCATATTGATTTCCCTCAGTTTGTTTCACCGTGCTGATTATAAGACCGTCTTGAACCCTTGTTTTCAATGATTCGCCTTCCGAGACGGCATCAATTGATTTTACGAGCTGGTCGTTCGCCTTGTACACCAGGGAAAAACCCCGCTTTAAACTTGTAACGGGATCAGCCGCTCGAATCGCCGCCATCTTGCTGTTGAGTTGATTCCGCTCCCGGTCGATCACCTGCAGAATCCTGTCAATTTGAAACCGATTGATTCTCCCGGTCAGATCACGATTCTGGATCTTGATTTCATTAAGCGCCCCGGACCGGATGGATTGCTGTGCGACGTTTAACCTGGATTTCTCAACGGACAACCTATCGAAAACTTTGGATGAGAGCAAACTGGCCATGCTTTTTAAATTGGCACTTGTGGAATCAACCAGCTTTCTGGTTCCCTGCTGGATCCCTTTTCTGGCATTCATCGCATATTTTTGCTCGATCAAAAGGCGGTACGACCATGTTGATTTCAGGCGGGCTGCCGCATCCTTTAAATAGCGGTTTATTTCAGTCACGCGCCGGCTGCAGCTTGCCATATAATTTTCAGTCCGGCCCTTTAGTCGCTCCCGGCTGCTGCGGATCATGGATATTGGAGCTGTTGTAAGCGTCTTGCCCCAGACGGCCAGTTGCGATTTTTCGCGGGTCAATCGATCGAATACCCTGGATGATAAAAGGTTCGCCCGCTCTTTCAAATTTACATTCTTGTTGTCGATCAATTTACGGGCGCCACGGGTCAAACCGTTCCTTGCGTTTTCAAGATATTTTTTCTCGATATCCAGACGGTACGTCCAGCTTGATCTGAAAACGATGCTCGGCTTCATCCAGATGCCGCTTCATTTCGACAAACCGGGCAACTAATTCCTCTGCAACCGCAGTGGGCGTTTTAAAAAACCGGTTGGCAACGTGATCCAGGATGCTGATGTCGATCTCATGTCCGATGCCAGTCCAGACAGGATATTTGTATGCGGCAATCTTTCTTGCGATTGTTTCGTTGTCCAGGGAAAAAAGCTCGGTCTTGCTGCCACCACCGCGGACGATAACGACGAGTTCCAAATCCAGCTTCTCAAGGACAATCAGTGCGTTGATGACAGAGGCTTCCGCTTGATTTCCCTGAACGATGGCATCGGCCAGATAAATTCGAAATCCGAATCTGGATTGCCTGAGCGTGTTAATAAAATCGTTGGCAGCGGCGCTGTTGTGGCTGGTGATGAGACCGATTTTCAGCGGCAGGGTCGTTACGAACAGTTTTTTGTTCGGTTCGAGAAGGCCCTCTTTTTTCAGTCGCTCGAGGATCTCTTTCTTTTTAAGCTCAAGCTCCCCGAGGGCAAAGGTGGGATCGGCATCGGTTGCTTTGAGCGAGAGGCCATATCTGGGACTGTACTGGATTGAGCACTGGAGACCAACCACGGTGCCGTTATCAAGAATCAGATCCAGGTCACAGTCTTTGAATTTTTTTCGGATTCCAGCAAGATCCCTTGACCAGATGGTGCACCGCATCTGAGCGATGATTTCACCGTTATCATTTGTTTCGACCAGGTCGCAATAAAACGAACCGCCCCTCTCCCTTCCGGATGAAATTTCCGCTCTGACCCAGAACTGTTTTCCGATATAGGGCTGAAGGATTTCCTGGATTCTGCCGGTTATCGCGGACAGATTGAAGAAAGTGCGCTGGTTCATTTCAAGTTATTGAGCATCCGAAAGAAACGTGTGGAATGTAATGTTATGTATCGTTGACAGATTAACAAAAACACTTGATAAAACGAACAGCGGTTCGCAATTTAAACGGATACCGGAAACAAACCATTTCAGAAATATGTATTTTTAATGAAAATATTGATCTTTACCAAAAAATATTCTAAATGACACCTCAATTTTCCATATTCAACATCACAAACAAAATTGAAGGAGATTCCAAATGGCGGCAAAAAAGAAATCAATCGATGGTGCGAAGCTGATTAAAATGGTTGAGGACAAAGTGCCCAGACCCGAAATAATGAAAAAACTGAATATCAAGACCTCCAACCAGCTGACAGTTGCCTATGCAAGGGCTCAAATGGAAGCAGGAAAGATCCCTCGAGATTGCAGGTGGACGCGGAGGTGCAGCATCTGGTGATGCCAATGAGATTACGGTTGGAAAACGTGGAAGCGTTATCATTCCAAAAGAGATGGCAGAGGGTCTTGGAATCGCTGTCGGTGATAAATTTTCCGTTAGAAAGACCAAAGCGGGAATAGCGTTAAAGAAAATATGAATAGGGTCACTTAATTTAATTAACCCCCCTGAATGTTACCAGGGGGGTTATATGTTTATGTTAAATAAAGCAGAAAGTCACAAAACTATTTTAATTTGAAATCAATTCGTGAACTTTTTCGGTGACTTTATTTCCAAGTTCAAACCATCTATCTTTCCATCGATTCTTTTCAAAGCTCAATCGTCCAATGTGTATAACATCATAGTTTTTATCAAAATCAATCCAAAATTCCGCTCTCTCATCAACTATTGCACAATTGACATAAAAGGTATTGTCATCTCCATTACCAATCTTGAAAAAGGATGCGCGAGCTTCTTTGGTTACTCCGTGCGGTTTAAGTTTTTCCATGATTTTTTCTAAATCCCCATGTCCTTCTTTGTCTAAAATGATAAGAAACTGTTAACACTTCTTCAATATAAATTTTCGAATTTATTTTTTTAATTTCTGTAGAACGAACTATATCAAAAATGTTTGAAAGGATTTTCTTAGGACATAGTTCTTGTTTCATAGTAAAGTTCATCAATTGATGGCAAGATCTGCAATTTTATAAAATCAAGAAGTTCCGTAGCAATTATTTTTTCACTCTCATGTTCCTCTAATTTTGTTAAGCATATATCATCCATTATTTCTAATACTTCTGGCCATCTTTCTGTTTTGTCAAATAAATGGGTCCTTCTTTATCATTATAATCCTTTATTGACAGTAGCATCAATTTTATTTTCGCGCCTTTTATTTTAGAAAATTGAGATTTAAAATTTTTATAATTTGTTTCCTGTTCTGGTGTTAAATCTGACCCGAACAATTTTGTTTCAATAATAATTGCGTTTTCATTCTCAGGTTTTTTTTCCTGTCCCAATCATTCTCTGATTTGATATAATAATATCGGGCTTAAAATCTATGCCTTTTCTCAGCCAATTGTATTTCTTACTTATCAATTCTCCAACCGGTATCAACATAATAGTCGTTCTTTATCATTATCAAATCTATTCTCAAATTCTTTAAAAAATTCCTTTGTAAACTTGGGGCAATAATAAAACATAGTTGCAAGTGCCCCCGTAACTACATCCTCATTACAACCAATATTCTGGGTGAAATAAAAAATGTTATCAACGACTTCAATATGCATTCTCAAACCTCCTCATTGTTAAGATTAAAATTAGCTCTAAAGAAATGATAAAGAGGAAAATTCAGTGTCATTATCTTCTTGAAATATTCAACAGTTGTAACGCTGAGAGTGGTTTCTTTATTAACGGTATATCTCCTAATAAAGTATTATTCCGCTTTTGAATTCCTAACGTATCTCGAAAAATGGGTTGCGATGCTGGGTATCAGTCTTTCGTCGATCACTGAATCCATGTTTTCGATGAAACTATCAAGAGCTTTTGGACTCAACACCCACACGGCAGCTCCACGCGGTTGTTTTTCCACAAACCATCCAGGATAGAGCACTACTGGTTTAACCTTGAAGGTCTTACCAGTCAGATCCTTTAATAAATCCTTTACCCAACTTGCTTGCGCTTTCGCTTGAACTATTGGGTCTCTATCCGGTATTTGACCATTTACGGAAATTGTTTCTCCATCGTATTTTATTGTCTGTGAACCTTTTTGATATTTGCTGATGGTTTTAGTTTCAATAGTGTATATACCTTTCTTTCCGATCAAAATGTGGTCGATATTGAAATCACCAGCCACTATGTCATTAAATAAACGAAATCCTTTTCCCTGAATCTGTCCAGATATTCACCAACGGCTCTTTCACCTTCTAACGCCAACTTAAGGTTTTCGATCTGTTTTCTGTATTTAAATATTTTGTAACTTGAATACGCTATGAACATCATTGCTGCGAAGCTTATAGCTAATGGACGTGGAGGGAAGTTCACTGATCCATCTATACCACTCAAATATTATGCCGCACGACCATGAAGACAGAAACGCCAATATAGGGCGCTATGTCCTCTGTTTTGATACGGTTTATTTCCTCTTCAATTGATTGACCGGCAGTTCTTAAGGGAGTTTTTTTAATTGGTGAGTGTTTTACTTTTTTGTTTCTTGTAATCATTAAATAGTTTTTTTCTGCCATATATAATCTTTAAGTAGTCGTGTTTTTCAGGATATTCAGGTGAAAATTTATGTGAAGATAACACCTACGATTTTAGTGATGATTCCAGGGGTCATGTCGTATCCAATGACAATTATTTGACCTTGTTAACAGGTTTCCTTTTCGTTGTTTTCTTTGCCGTCGTCGTTTTTGGTTTCGCCTTTACGGTTTTGGTTCGTCTTGGTGGTAGTCTTTTTCGGTTGCGCTTTCTCGGACTTTTCGATTGTCTTGGTCAATTTTTCCACCTTTTTTCCCAGCTCCTTGAACTCCTTTTGCACGACATTTCAGATCCTGTTTAATCGTCATTCCGTTCTCCTTTCTCGATAATTCATAGAAACTTCATTTTGATATTTGATAAGTACCATCCAAACGGGATAACATCTCCTCGTAACGTCTCTGTAATTTTGAGCATTGTTGTTCAAACTCAATATCCGTTATTTCGCCATTTTTACGGAGGATCTCGAGCGCTGAATATTCGTTTTCATACCACCGTTCCGGATTGAAATTATAGGTCATCAGTCAAGACCCCTCCTACTGAACATATTTTATATCCCGTTGACCTTCTTTCGTAACTTTCCAGAACACTTAAACGTGACC
>CAVXTE010000111.1:0-50220 GCA_963764475.1 uncultured Bacteroidales bacterium | reverse complement strand
AACGCCGGCAAGTTTATTGATGTCAGAGGCGAGAGAGTTAGCAAGAAATGCTTGTGGAATGGCATTTTTAATGACTTCTGCTGCCGGGTTGGTCTCGGAGAGCTCGAAGAGAACTCGAATGCTGGAATTTCCTGCGATGAGTCCTTGCAGTGCTTGACCGGTTAAGCTTGGCGCGCCGATTTCATTGCAGCACTATTTAATGCTGAGAGAATGTCTGTGAGTTTAGGAGCTTTACCTGGATTGGTAAGATTCTGTACCTGTTCCGGTGTTAAGCCTGGCTGGGTCTCTGAGAGAGTAATGTTACCTTTGGCGGCCGCTTCAATGGCTTTCATAGTTGAATAACCCGTACAGACCATTAACACCAACTGAATTGATATCCGTTGAATAACTTTGGGTCGACTCCCTCACCCAATCAGATGGAATGATCTGACTACCATCAATCTGACCTTTATTCAAATACAACATCCCAAACTTTGCCATATCACGGGCAGTGAATTGAATATCACCGGAACCAATACGATAACCGTCCAGGTCTTTAGGCCAATCACCTAATTTTACGTTTAGAGGTGAAAACAGGTTTTTTTGACCAAACGATTTTAAGTCAGTGTTGCAAGCGCGTGATATAATTATGGCAAGCCAGTTCGATGTCAGATTACTATATTGAAAAGTGTCTCCAGGGTCACTGGTGAGTGGAATGTCAACGTATATCATCTAAATATTTTCCGGTCCATAAGGCATCCCAGTAAGCAGCTTTGATTTCTTCTGAGGGATACCCTGCACGCATTTCTAACATCTGTTGAAGCGTTATAGTTCTTATACGTGGATCCGTTATTTTACTTTCGATGTCAGGAAAAAAATCCAACATCTTTTGGTCGATACCGGAAATGCATTTCTTTTCGATGGCGATACCCATTAAAGCCGACACATAACTTTTGGTAACAGAAGCACGTTTAGATAATTGATTCACTGAACCGCTGTTAAAATAGCCTTCTCCAATGAGATAACCATTTTTAATTACGAGTAAGCTATACAATGTTTTAAGATGGGAGGCATCGTAGTAGAGTTCGTCAACAAGATTTTTATCCAATCCTTGTGCCATAGGGTTTGAAACTTCCCAATCTTCCCGATCCAAAGGTGAGTATTTAACAATGTCATAATCGGAAATCTTTCCTTTCAGTAATTCTGCAATTTGAGGCCTGGTTCTCTTAATAATGTTTAAATCTACTTTAAGGCCCATTGGACCTAATGCTGATTCTAATTGCTTATAGGTTTCCTGATCTATTTCAACAGGTGCTGCAACAATATCATAGGCTGTAGCGCCATCATTGTTTCTCAGGGATTTGTCAGCTCCTTTACTAAGCAGAGCCTCTACTATATCTCTATAACAAAAGAAAGCCGCAATGTGCAGTGGTGTCGAACCCTGATTATTTGGTATATTTAGATCAGCTCCATCTTCTATTAAAAGCTTTGCAATTTCACTCTTGCCAAATGTTGCTGCAATTATCAATGGTGTGGACCCGTACTGATCTTTTTCATTAAGGTTCGATCCAGATTTCAAAATTTCACTGACATTTTCAAGATTTCCCTGGAGTACTGCCAAATGCAAATTGGTATTCGTAGATTGAACTTGCGATTGAATCTGCAAAGGATAGATAACCAATAGGGTAAATGCTATTTTAATAAATATTTTCATCAGTTTTTATTTTTAAAAGTCAACATTGCAGGCAACGGCCCGGCGGGTATGGGCAGTTGTGGAGTCTCCCCCCCGTGGTCGCTGTTTTCATGGGTTAAAGTTAATTAATTTATTCGTGAAACTTAAATTTTAAGAGCGAAGTGAATTAAAATTTAATAGTTGAACAATCCCTGCTTTTTCGGATTTGCAATCCGAAAATTTTTATTTTTCGAATTTTAAATCCAGTTTAAATTTAGTTCGGGTGTGATTAAATTCTTTTATTTCTTCAGCAATTTACCGGAGAATGAATAATGATCTCCAACCGAATTTGCTTCAAGCCGATAGAAATAAATACCAGCAGGTATACTGCCCGTCTCAATAACAAATTCTTTTTCCCTGGGATTGGTAATATTCATATTTATCCCTTTTACTTTCGTTCCGACTTGATTGAATAAGGAAAGGTTAATAGTGCTTGCTTCAGGTAAATTAATAGTAACAATTATTTCATTTTTAAATGGATTTGGATAAAGAAAGCAAAGCTTGTTTTCGGAGAATTCGTTTATAGAAACCGTTCCGTCCTGGGTTACATCACAATAGTAAATCAATCCTGAACCAGTAACGGTTATAGTACAGACACGCGGATTGATTGAGGTATTTTCATCATAATTAACAGTAATTTCACCATTGCCGGTTCCTGTCTCAGGAATACATTCAAGCCAGGAACAATTGTCAGTCACTGACCAAATGATGTTCGAACTTACCTCAATTGTAAAATCACCGGCCATCCAGCCAACATTCTGGTTTGTAGGAGAAAGATTTAAGAATCCAGGTGCTAATTCCTGGTTTACTACACACTCACTGTTAAGGCCACTACCTGATAGAATGATTGTGCAGGAACGAGGTTCGTTGTACGGATTTTCTTCATAGTTCACTGTTATCGATCCGTTTCCATTTCCACTGGTGGGAGAGCATGATAACCAAGAACATGTGTCTGTAACAGTCCAGGTTAAATTCGAGGTTATATCTGCTGTGAAATTACCTGCCATCCAGCCTACATTCTGACTGGTTGGATTAAGATTTAAAAATGCGGGTGCTGATGACTGGTTCACCAAACATTGACTGCTAAATCCATTTCCCGAAACAGAGATTGTGCAAGAGCGTGGATCTGCATCAGGATTCTCTTCATAAAATACGGTTATCAAACCGCATTCGCTTCCGCTATTCGGATAACAGTTTAACCAATCGCAGGATTCATCAACTGCCCAGTCAATATTAGCATTGACGATTATTTGAAATGTGCCTGAAAGATAACTGACATTTTTAAAAACAGGCGTGATATTTAATTCAGGTGGAATTTCAGTTTGTATAATCATAAGACCCGCCTCATTATCTGCTATATACGAATAATTCCCTACAACATCTATATTCATTGCCCAGCTGGGAGTAATATAATATCCTTCTTCGTAAGGATTCTGAGGATTACTGATATTGATTACACGAAGACCGCTACTGTAGCCAGCTATAAAAGCATGACAGCCTGACACCGACACTCCAAGTGCATAACCGGGGGTACTTAAAAATCCCTCCTCGGTTGGAAATGAGGGATTAGTGATATCAATTATTTGTAATCCCAAATCATCAGCCACATAAGCGTAATTACCAGAAATATCAATACCTTCGGCAGATCCATCTGTATTAAAATCGCCTATCAGAATAGGTGACGATGGATCATTTACATCAAGTATAAGCAATCCAGATATTCCAACTGCAAGATAAACATAATCGCCGGAGACTTTAACACTATTGACATATTCATATGTATTGTAAGAACCTACTACGTAAGGTGAGGCAGGATCGCTGATATTGACGATGCGCAATCCGTATCCTCCAACCCCTATATAGGCATAATCTCCCGCAATAGCTATTGCGCTCGAATAAGAAACGGTACAACTACCAACCTGGTATGGTGCCGAAGGATTGGTGATATCAAGGATATATAAGTACTGCAATGCAGCTAAATAAGCATAATTACCTGAAACAGCGATACCAAATGCATCACCCGGACAGGGAAAGAATCCTTCTTGATAAGGATCTGATGGATCACTGATATTGATAATGCGAAGACCGTTATATTTATCTCCGAGGTAAGCATAATTGCCGGCGACTGTGATATCAATTGCCTGATAGGGAGTGTCGAAATGACCTGCTTCAAATGGTGCTGACGGATTACTGACATTGACTATGCGCATCCCTCTTTGATGGCACGCCAGATAAGCATAATTGCCTGAAACAAATACTCCAATAGTATTTCCCACAAATTCAAAATGTCCTTCCTCATAAGGTGAAGAAGGACTGCCTATATTGATAATACGCATTCCCTGGTTTCCATCTGTGACAAATGCATAAATACCCGAAATGGTGATACCATAGGTGATCCCGGGTGTGCTATAATTGGTTTCCAGAACAGGTGCAGATGGATTGCTTACATTTATTATCCATAAATATTGAGTATTGCATATCACATAAGCATAATCACCTGAAAGAGCTACCCCGTAAGCTGAAGAAAGTGAATAATGACCTACTTCAAAAGGTGCTGAAGGGCTGCTCACATTGATGATACGTAATCCACCATCTTTATCGGCAACATATGCATAGTCTCCTGAAACAACAACTCCTCTGGCCATGCCTGGAGTGTCGTAAAAACCTTCTTCAAATGGTGCTAAGGGATTGCTCACATTGATGATTCGCAATCCCGTGCCATAATCACCTATGTAGGCATAATTACCTGATACAGCAATACCTAATGCATAGCCAGGTGTATCATAATATCCCTCTTCGTAAGGCTCAGCAATATTATCAATATTGATTATCCTCAGTCCGGCACTATAATCTGCAACATAAACATGGTTCCCATTACATGCTATTGCAGTTATAATATCAGGTAGGAGAACTTCACCCACTTTAATTGGTATAGAAGGATTGCTAATATCCAAAGCCAACAACACAAGGCCGCTACCTGCCAGTGCATAATTTCCGCTGGCCGAAACAGCTATGCAAGGTCCATAACCCCAATGTCCGACAAGTGATGTGTTCCACGAGTTTTGTGCTCGAGAACTGAGGATTAGGAAAAAAAATATAGAAATCAAGTAAAATTTACAGTATTTCATAATAACCAATATTTTTGATTATGCTTAACTCCTGATATAAATATCTGACCAAAATCTCTTTCTCTTGTAAGTATTGTTTAATTATTAATTAGCTCTTTACTTTAATTCCTTGTAAAATTTTTTAGTACAACAAGTCTAATTTCAAATAAATAATAGAATTTAGTATATAATCAAGGATTCATGAGTCAGTGCAATCTATTCATTAATTTCTTCCAAAATTATTGAAAAATAATTCAAATACAGTGGGATCAATTAAAATTCATTGAATCCCCGCTCCTTCAAGTCTTCCAGCCAGGGCCTGTGTGATGGCGCGACTTGTAGGTTTGGTAAATTTAATGAACTTCAAAAATCGTTTCATGAATTATTTTACGATTCTCTCCAGCAAATATAAAAACTTTATAGCTTGGAAACACAATCAAAAGTAAGTAGAAAATCATTTACGGTTGTTGACGAAGCCTGTCACGAAATTCGTGGATTCAGGAATTTATTGGATCGGCTGCGAGGATAAAATCCTGCCTTCGGGATTGTGTCTTGTCCCTCGATCCACACGAAGCCTTATTTATTATCTACCGTTTTTATGTGATTCTTAGATTAATCCATTCATAGGTACTTACATATCCAGATTTATGAAAAGTCTTATTTGAAGCTTCATTCGTTCTTTCAGTCAATAGTCCACATTCTTTGTATCCTGAATCAAGAAGATGATTGGTAAGCAAAGTCATAAGTCTTGATCCATATCCGTTTCTCCTATATTCTGGTCGTGTGTATACTCCACCGATCATCGCCTTTTCTGGATTATTATTAATAATCTTAGCAATACTTACGAGCTGTTGATTTACCTCCAAGCCGAATACCTGTCGTTCTCTGAGGCTGCTTTGGGTGGAGAAGGAGATTTGCTCATTGGTTTGCTGACCTCTGCCTTGAAAATCCTCATTGTAATAATCGATCGATAACCTAATCGTTTCGTCACGATGTTGATTTTGACAGACTACAAAATCGCCTTTCGAATCTTCATTAACATCTATCTTGGTGGAAGTTGAATAAATAATTCTATCGTTTAGAACTTCGAAAAGTTGATTCGCATGTTGGAGTAAATCGGTAATGAGATGGTTATCCCCTTTGAAAACTAAGATTTGATTATCAGCAAGATTCATTGATTCGCCGATTATTTCGATGGTTTCAGGATCATAGCTGGTAGAATAGATATAATAGACCTCATTGGCCCATACCACAATAACATTGAAATTTTCACCAATTACATTATATGCATCATACAAATTTCCATGTCCTTCCTCTAATGCTTTAAAAAGATATCTTAAGTGATAAAATTTAAAGTAGTTAGAATTAAACTCTTCCTGATTAAATTCTAAGAATTCGTAGGGTGTGTTATATGTTTTCTTTCTCGTCATTTAAATAACCGCTGACGGCCCCAAGCTAAAAGCAGTATTGGATTTGTTACCCATCTTTTGTAGCCTGTTTGATATGTTTATTGTTTTCCATTAATTCCACTTTTGCCAGTATTGCTTTTGATCCTGTGTTATGCATTTTTACTTTTTAAATTTAAACCCTAACTTAATTCAATTAAAATATCCTATTTAATTTAATCAAATAATACTACAGGCGCTTCCCAAGTTGTAGGATCGCCAACAATGCCATGAGAATAACTTAATACTTCCATCCATTCGGGGGAAACTTTAATCAAAAGATAACCTTCAGGTCTGTTTGGATAGAAAGCCTCCCATTCAACCTTCCATCGCTTTTCCTTTCTCCTTTTGATCATCTATTAATTGAGCTATTCCATGGATCACAACGTATCCTGAACCGTCACTATCTAAATAATATAAAGTAACTTTGGGATTATTTTTAATTTGATTTACTTTTCTGCTTTTAGGGTTAGTGCCAAACCAAACTGTAAAATCACTTTCAGGAAGAAAAGGATCCATTACTCTGACCATTGGAAGATCTTTTTCATCCAAAGTGATTAATGCACAAGTACTTGCTGCAGCCATGATTTCTCTTGCTGCAACAATTAATTTATTGCCTGACGAATCTTTTTGTTCAATATTTTGACTGAAGCTCTTGAAAGGTAGTACAAGAAGAATGGGGAATATAATATAGATGGTTTTTCTTAATTGTTTCATTTTTCTATTTTGTTTAGTCTTGATTCATATTTCATTAGCAACTTTACCATTCAGTTTTTACCCATAACGACCAGTGTCGCTCCGAGGCGTGACGTGAACGAGAATGTGTCCGGAGGATACAACTCGTTTTGATGTCCCGCACGATTGTCCGGCGAACCAAACACCCGCTTGCAGCAGCATAAAGTTAAGCGGTCGTGCTTCTTTTTCACATATTGCTGTTTGAAAATGTCAAGATTTATTCAATGATAAATTTTCCTTGTCCAACAATTTTGTTACTACCTGTTAATTCAAAAAAATAAAGTCCGTTTTTAAGTTCTCCTTTTTCAATCGTGATGGTGTTATTTTTGACAGTGTTTGTTTGCTTCACTAATTGTCCGAAAACAGTATAAACTTTCAATGTTAATTTTTCATTTTCGTGTCCTTTGAATTTGATTGTTGCCGATGAGTTGAATGGATTAGGAAAAATTGTCAATGTTGAATTATTAGCATTTAATTCTTTCATACCTGTAATTTCAATTAACGGACGAATCCAAACACCCGCACCATTTGTTCCGGCATAAAGATTTCCTCCGTTTATTGCTAATGAGATAACAGAAATACTATCTGGCAAACCATCACTTATTGCTGTCCAACTTGTACCGTTATTTTTTGATAGAAATAAACCTCCATAATTTGTCCCTGCAAAAATGTTTGTGTCGTTAATGAATAGTGAAGTAATAGCACTATTTGTAAGTCCTGAATTAACCGCAGTCCAACTATTTCCGTTATTGCTTGATAAAAATACTCCGGATGTTGTCCCGGCAAAAATGTTTGTGTCGCTTTTTGCTAATGCCACGATAGCAGTGTTTGTAAGTCCTGAATTAACCGATGTCCAATTGCTTCCGTTATTAGTTGATAAAAAAACTCCTGATGATGTTCCTGCAAAAATGTTTGTACCACTTATGGCAAATGCTATGATAGAAGTATTTGTCAGTCCTGAATTAACTTCTGTCCAACTGTTTCCGTTATTGCTTGATAAAAATATTCCTCCTGCAGTCCCTGCAAATATGTTTGTATCGCTTATGGCTAACGACTTAACAAAAATATTTGTCAAGCCCGTATTAGCCGTAGACCAACTGTTTCCATCGTTTATTGAGGAGAATACTCCGGATAATGTCCCTGTAAAAATAGTCGCTCCGCTAATTGCGAAAGAACAGTTAGTAGAAAGGATCAAACCATTATTCACAGCTGTCCAACTGTTTCCGTTATTGTTTGATGAAAAAACACCAAGTCCGTTAGTCCCGGCAAAAATATATGTGTCTTTTGCAGCAAGAGAGTAAATATCAGAATTAATTGTAGCAGTTTGTTGCCACTGAGCTTTTGTTTGGTTTATCAAAACAAACAATACTGAAAGTAACAAAATTGTTTTTTTCATATTTGGTTATTTTAGTTCTTTATTTTTTATCTTTAAGCATGCCCCACAACTCGTTTATATGTATGAAAAAATCATACGATCACCCTGCAATTTGGATTCGACAGGTTGAAGGTTATCATATTATATTTTGATCATAACGAGTCATAAAAATACATTTTTTTAACAAATCGTCAAAGGGAGATTTAATTTTTTGCAGGCTCCTGGTCGAAACATGGGTATAAATTTCGGTTGTCCCTGAACTTTTATGTACACCTCCCCGGTCAGCTTAAGGTCATAATCAAACCTCAGGTCGATCACCTCCTGCCCGTGGTGCACATCGTTATACAGTCTTATCGGTGGCTTATTCATCCGGTTTTCGCAATAAGAATGCACAAATATATCAAAAACATTTATTTATCCAAATAAAAAATAGTCAAAGGAAATAAGGAACGGAAAGAACACGCTTTTTATCCTAATTCGTACATCCGGCATCATCCCCACCAATCCCTTAACAGGCATAGCCTGCAGGAATTTAGCATAAGGGTTCAAAAAGGGATATCAACAAAAAGAAAAAAGGATCCAAAAAAACAAAAGTCAACCTGGTTCAGGCATGGTCAAACAGCCAATAGCCAAAAGCCAATGGCTAACAGCTATTAGCCAACAGCCAAAAGCAATCCTTCTCTACCGCATCCGCATCTCCTGCTTCACCTCCAGCTTTTCTGCTTTCGGACTGATATACGGGATGCCGAGGCTCATACCGCGAAGGATAAAAAGCAGCCCAAGGATGACAATGAAAACCGGGATCACCCTGTTCAGTCTTTTCTTCAATCCCAGGCTGATTACATTGCCGGCAAGTGAAATACCGAGCAGCATAGGCACCGTTCCGAGGCCGAACACCAGCATAAACACAACGCCCCTCCACACATCGTTGGTGTTGATGGCGCCTGCCATGGCCACATAAACCAACCCGCAGGGCAACAACCCGTTCAGCAGCCCGATAACAAACAACGATTGCATCGAATGCCTTTTGAACAGCTTCCTGAAGCTTCCGGTCAAACGATTACCGTATCCCGTAAAAAGACGTTCGATCCGGATCGTCTGCCGGAAGACAACCGGGAACAACACCGAAACGATCATCACGATCCCGATCCCGATCGATGCCCATTGCTGCAGTCCGGCAAGTTTAATACCCCGGCCAAGCAGTCCGAACAGGATTCCGAGGACGCCGTATGTCAGGATCCGTCCCGCATTGTAAAGCAGGCCGCCGTTGATCATTCTTACCCGGCTTTCTTTTTCCAGCGGAAGGGCAATGGCAATGGGGCCGCACATTCCGGCACAGTGCAGGCTGCCGATGAGGCCCAGCGTAAAAGCAGTCAGTATATACATAATGTAACAGATCTAATTACAGCATTCAATCATTCAATCATTTTCACATTTACGCATTCAACCATTTAACCATTCAACCATTTAACCATTCAACCATTTAACCATTTAACCATTCAACCATTTACGCATTCAACCATTCAATCATTCTATAAAAAGAGCACTCTCCTGATAATACTTCTTTCCCTCGCAGGAATAGTCAATTTTCACCATGTACTTCCCCTTGAACAGGTTCATGACCGGATAAACCTGCTCGTTGCTGCTATCGGGTTCCACCGGGATTGAAATATCCTTGGCTGCTTCCGAAGGCCTGTAAAAAACAATGTTTCCGTCCAGGCCTTCAGGGTCGAAAAACGGCTGAAAGGTGAAACGGACAATATCACCGTCCACCTCAACCTTAACATCTTCACTCAGCAATCCGGCATTCATGGTCGCATCGATCCGCTGCTGGTATTCCAGGGCTTTCGGATAATAATCACGTTCGACCAGGTCGTACGACTGACTGATCATCAGGTAAAAAAATCCGATAAGCAGCAGGGCAAACAGTCCGCTTGCAACAAACAGTTTCGTTCCCCAGTTCCATTGAATTTGCATTATCTTTTCATTAAAATTAATGTGTTTTCAGATCAATATCAATTCCGGTCGAGTGAATCCGGCCCGACAAACGAAGCTTCATATTCACGGATCAGTTTTCCTGACGAATAGATCCCGAACGTGACTTTCGTGTTCGAAGATTTCAGTTCCGATTTCTTCAGGATCGCCAGAAAGGTCCCTTTCCCGACCTGTCCTTTATCTGCAACCAGCGGATCACCCATCATTTTGACCGCACCCGGAGGATCGATCAGTTTGATTTCCACCTCCTGCTTCGTTCGTGTCTTGTTTACAATTTCAACCTGGTAAATGTTGCTGTAGCTATCGTTGCCGTATTCCTGGTAAAGCGTTCCGTACTGCCGCAGGATCGAGATCTCAAAATCGGAACGCATCGTAAAAGAAGTTCCGACAATGATGAGTAAAATGGTCAGCACCGCCGAATAAGCAATCGACCGTGGATTGAAGATTGATTTCTTACCTTCCGCAATCCCTTTCTCCGAATCATAGCGGATCAATCCTTTCGGTTTATTCACCCGTGTCATCACGGCATCGCAGGCATCGATACAAGCTGTACAGTTGATGCATTCGAGCTGGGTTCCATTGCGGATATCAATGTTCGTCGGACAAACCTGCATGCAACTGCTGCAATCGATGCAATCGCCGGCGCCTGTATCATCCCTCTCCTCGAGCGGATGATACTTTCTTCTTGGTTCGCCCCGTTTGTAATCATACGCAACCACAATGGATTTATCATCCAGCAACACACCCTGTAACCTCCCATACGGACAGGCGATCGTACACACCTGTTCCCTGAAAAAGGCAAAGATGAAGTAAAAGGCCCCCGAAAATAATACGACTGCTGCAAAACTACCGGCATGCGCCATGGGTCCTTCCATGATGTATAGCTTCTGTTCATCCACACCGATCAGATATGCCAGAAAAACATTGGCAATCAGGAAAGCGATACCGTAAAACAGTATGTGCTTCACCGTCTTCTTTGATATCTTTTCAAAATTCCAGGGCTGCCTTGCCAGTTTTTTCTGTTTGTTATAGTCACCTTCGATAAGGTATTCGATCTGCCGGAAAACAAACTCCATAAAAATAGTTTGCGGACAGATCCAACCGCAAAATATCCTGCCAAAGATGACCGTAAAAAGGATGATGAAGACCACCAGTGAGATCAGCGACAAAACGACAAGGTAAAAATCCTGCGGCCAGAAGATAACACCAAACAGAATGAATTTACGCTGCAGAATATTGAGGAGCATAAACTGGTCGCCGCGGTACCGGATAAAAGGAGCTGCAATAAGGAAAGCAAGAAGAACATATGCCACAAGGTTTCTGTAATTGTAGAATCTGCCTTTCGGTCGTTTAGGATAAACCCACACACGCGTACCTTCTTCACTTACGGTGGTCAGCTTATCCCTGAAACTCCCCTTTTTTGTCAAATCTTCCTCACTCATTTTTACTCAAATTATCTTATTTGTAAGGCCATTCCATCTTTACACCCTGCGGTGGTTTTGGGTTCTCCGGGTTCGTGCCGTGAATGTCCTTGATGATATAGCTCAGCACCTCCAATCGTTGTGTTGGTGAAAGCTGGTCTTTGTAGGAGATCATTCCCTTGTCCAAAACTCCGTTTGTAACTGTATTGAACATATCCTGAATGGTATTTCCGTGTATCCAGTAATCGTCTGCAAAATTCGGCCCTACGAGCCCGCCGCCGTCGGCCCGGTGACAAACCGAACAGATTTTCGAAAAGATCTCTTTCCCTTTCTCAATATCGGCAGGATCAGTGAGAACCTGAACTTTAAATGCTTCTGTAGCGGTTTGCTGCGGCATTTGGCTTGCTGCCTGAGCCATCGCGCTTTCATATTCCTTTTGCTGGTAGAGGTCGTCCGATTTCAGGACAAATAACCGTACAAGGTAAATGATTCCAATGGCAATCGTGATATAAAACAGCCATTTCCACCAGGGTGGCAGGTCATTGTCGAGTTCCTGAATACCATCGTACGAATGATCTTTGATCAGCCGGTCGTTGGTCGCCGTATCGATTTCATACTCCTCATCCTTATTTTTTTCCATATTTTTTTCTTCTGTTGTGCTCATATCTTGTTTTTTATTTTTCGTTTATTTCATTTGCATCCGAACCATCATCGTCCAGCGGTAACCGTTTGTACTCCTCAACCTTTTCCCTTTTCATCCGGAGAACACTTATAACGAGGATTATAAATAAGACGATGAAAAAGATCGTGAGGATGACCGACAAATCATCGAGCCAGCCGACATGTTCAAGTATCCGTGCAACGATTTTCGACATGCGAGATCAATTTGCCGGTGTACTGTTAGAAATATCCGTTCCCAAACGCTGGATATAAGCGATCAGTGCGATGATCTCTTTCTGGTCTTCAACCTTGATACCAGCATCTCTGAGTCCTTTTCCGATCTGGTTAGCCTGCTTCTTTAAATCATCCATTGCTTTCTGGTCGTATCCTTCGGGATAAGGGACACCCAGCGACTGCATAACCCGTATTTTTTTAGGTGTTGAAGCGATATCCAGGTCCTGTTCTGCAATCCATGGATAAGGCGGCATAATGGATTTAATGTTCATTTTCTGCGGATTGACAAAATGCTCGTAATGCCAGGAGTCGGGTTTATAAATCTTCCCGGTTTTCACTCCTTCCCTCGCCAAATCGGGCCCGGTCCGTCGCGATCCCCATTGAAAAGGATGATCATAAACGAATTCACCGGCTTTTGAATATTCACCGTAGCGTTCTACTTCCGATCGGAATGGTCGCACCATTTGTGAATGACAGTTGTAACAGCCTTCTCTGATAAAAATGTCCCGGCCTTGCAATTCAAGTGGTGTATAGGGTTGAACACTTGCAATTGTAGGAATATTTGATTTGATAAGAAACATCGGGAGAAATTCAACAATTCCTCCGATAAGAATGGCGATCAGCGCAAGAATGGTGAACATGACCGGTTTTCCTTCCAGTCTGCGGTGCCAGCTCTCCTTCACAGGTTTCGTATCAAGCGCCATGGCTTCATCTTCCTGAAACCGTACAAATTTACCCGAGCGGGCTGTTTTTATAAGATTGATGATCATCAAAACACCCCCTGCAAGGTAAAGAACTCCGCCTAAGGCCCGCAACATATGCATCGGTCGGATCTGAAGATAGGTATCCAGGAAATTCGGATATTTAAGGTAACCTTCGGCAGTAAATTCTTTCCACATCAGGGCTTGCGTAAAACCGGCAAAATAGAGCGGGATCGCAAAGAACAGCATACCCAATGTGGCCAGCCAGAAATGGGTATTCGCAAGTGCCCGGGAATATAATTTAACATTGTAGAACCGCGGGAATAGCCAGTATAGCATACCGAATGTCAGCATTCCGTTCCAACCGAGTGTACCGATGTGAACATGAGCGATTGTCCAGTCGGTAAAATGGCTGATGGCATTTACGTTTTTCAGTGCCAGCATGGGACCTTCAAATGTGGCCATACCATAAGCTGTAACTCCCACGACAAACATTTTCAAAACCGGATCCTGCCGAACTTTGTCCCATGCACCCCTCAGCGTTAGCAGTCCGTTGATCATACCTCCCCAGGAAGGAGCGATCAGGGCGATCGAGAATACAACGCCGAGTGCCTGAACCCAGTCTGGCGTTGATGAATATAGCAGGTGGTGAGGTCCCGCCCAGATATAAATAAAAATCAGCGCCCAAAAATGTATGATGGAAAGTTTATAGGAATAGATAGGGCGGTTGGCAGCTTTGGGAACGAAGTAATACATGATCCCCAGAACTGGTGTGGTGAGAAAGAATGCTACGGCATTGTGTCCGTACCACCATTGTACAAGGGCATCCTGAACACCTGCATAAATGGGATAACTTTTCAACAACGAAACGGGCAATTCTAACGAATTAACGATGTGCAATACGGCAACCGTTACGAATGTAGCAATGTAAAACCAGATGGCTACATAAATGTGTTTGGTTCTTCGTATTAACATCGTTCCAATCAGGTTCCATCCAAAAACTACCCACACAATCGCGATGATAATATCGATGGGCCATTCCAGTTCCGCGTATTCCTTGCCGGTAGTAAATCCGGCCAAAAGTGTCAGCGCTGCAAGAACGATGATCAGTTGCCATCCCCAGAAATGAATTCTTCCCAGAGTCTTGCTGAACATAGGTGTTTTTAAAAGTCTTGGCGTGGAATAATAAATCCCTGTAAAAATTGCATTACCGACAAAAGCAAATATTGCCGCATTGGTATGAAGCGGACGGAGTCGCCCAAAACTCAGGTATTGCAGTTTCATGCTGATACCGGGATCAATAATCGCTGTAGCTGCTATTAACCCTACCAAAAAAGCAACGATGCCCCACACAATGGTTGCAACAGCAAAGTTCTTCGCGATTCGGTTGTCATAGGTAAATTTTTCAATTGCCATAAGTCTGTTATTTATTATTACTGATTTTTTCCTTCTTTTTTTTGGTTTTAGGTTGTGATGGCTTAGGTGGCTCGGCTGGAGACTGACCGGATTCATCTGGTTTATAGTCATCGAAAAGAATCCTGACCGAGGGTGCATAGTCGTCGTCGTATTGGCCAGTTCGCACAGCCCAGATAAATGCTGCCAGAAATCCTCCTGCTACGACAATACCAATACCAATTAGAAAAAAGATAACCGACATGCTTTTTATTTAGGTATTCCGATACAAAAATAATGGATTGAAATAATTTAACAAATTTTTAACAAATGTAGTTATTAACAAAATAGATTAGTCATAAACAGTAGGATCAAATTACCAAACAGGGAGGTGGTCCCCGTTGACAGGTTCAGTATATGCTCTTAAAATTTCAACTGTTTTCGGGCGAAGAAGGAGACTGCAAATGTTGCGAAAGCAACAACAGAAACCGAACTTGCAGGCATCAGGATAGCAGCAATAACCGGTTTCAATAATCCCTGAACCGCAAACACGATACCGGCTACATTATATATAAATGAGATAATAAAACTGGCTTTGACGATGTTCATGCTTGTCCGGGTAAACCTAAGGTATTTATCCAAAAACTGTAACTTGCCGGATTCAAGGATAGCATCGCAGGCAGGGGAAAAATTGTAAACATCATCGGCGATGGTAATTCCTGCATTGCTTTCGTTAAGCGCCCCGGCATCGTTCAATCCGTCACCAATCATCAACACCGTTTTACCTTTATTCTTCAATCCTTTTACATAATTTAATTTGTCATGCGGAGACTGGTTAAAATGCAGCCATTTTTCATTTCCAAACAAAGACATCAGGTTACTTTCTTTCGGAATCATTATCTCCTGTGAGTAAATGAAGTTCATATTTTTCAGCCAGTTTTTGGATAACTTCTTTTAAACCATTTCTGTACCTGTTCTCGAACTGAAAGTAACCCAAAACCCTGTCATCCATAAAAACATACACCTGCGTTTTCAAGCCTGATCCAGGATCATCTTTCCCGGTAACAAATTTTTGCGACCCGATATTGATCTTTATTCCGTTTATTTCACCTGTAATTCCTAACGAAGGAATTTCCCGGAAACCTGACACCGGGAATAATTCTTCACCAATGAGGCTCTGCAAAAGGGCAACACTTAAGGGGTGCGTTGAATGCCTGACCAGCGACCGGATCATTGAAATCTTTTTCGGATCGAGTGTTTCACCCACAAATTCCACCTTCAACGCTTTGCTGTGCGTGATGGTTCCTGTTTTATCAAATACAACCGCATCGGTTTTGTTTAATGCTTCGATGACTTGCGTCTTTTTTAAGTAGAATCCTCTTCGTCCGAATTGACGCATAGTACTGCCGAATGTAAATGGAACCGTTAACGCAAGTGCACAGGGACAGGCCACAATAAGAACCGAAGTAAATGCAAAGACAGCCACACGTGTATCATGAAAAATCCAGTAAACGGCCGCCGCCGTTGCTATTATCAAAATGATCGCTGTAAAATACTGACTGATACGGTTGATAATTGGGTTTAACTGCGACACTTTATCGGATTCCCCTTTATCTTCATTCCAAAGTTGTGTAAGATAGCTCTGCTCCACACTGTGTGTAATTTCCAGTTCGATGGAACTGCCAACCTGCCGGCCACCGGCAAATACATGTTCCCCTTCGTTTTTATGAACCGGTAAAGATTCTCCGGTAACAAAACTGTAATCGATATTTCCTTCACCTTTTTTTAGAATGGAATCCGAAGGGATAAGTTCCTGGTTACGAATTAAAATGGTATCTCCGGGCTGGATGTCTTTCAACTGAATAAGTGTTTCCTGATCGTTATCGATTTTTGTAACGGCCATGGGGAAATAAGATTTATAGTCTCTTTCGAATGAGAGTGACTGGTACATTTTTCCCTGGTACCACTTTCCGATCAGTAAAAAAAAGACAAGCCCGGTCAGCGAATCGAGATAGCCTACACCAATGCCTGTAATGATGTCGAAGGCACTTTGTGCAAAAAGGGTAAGTATGCCAAGGGCGATCGGAAGATCGATGCTGATCACTTTATGTTTGAGGCTTTTAAAAGCGGAAAGGAAATAATCGTTGCTGCAATACACAACAACCGGAATAGACAATGCGAGGCTGAGCCAGCCGAAGAAATGTCTGAAATTTTCCTCTAACAATGTCCCGCCCGGAAGATACGCCGGAAAATTGTACATCATCACATTCATCAGTACAAATCCACTGATGCCGATCTTCAGCAATAATTGCTTATTGCTGCCAATACCCGCTTTTTTCGAACTCTTTTTTGCTGAAATCTCAGGAATGTAATGAATGGATACCAGCAGTTCGACCAAACTTCGTAACGTAATCTCATTATCCCTATAGGTAATACTGACTTCTTTTTTCGGAAAATTCACTGCCGAGGTCATAATTCCCGGATTCAGCCTGTGAAGGTTTTCGAGCAGCCAGATACACGAAGCACAATGGATGGAAGGTATAAACAATGTAACTTTACTGGTACCTCCTTCCGAAAAATCGATCAGTTCCTGCCGGATATCTTCTATTTCAAGAAAAGCATACTTGCTGTCCGAAACCGGTGCTTCGACTTTGATGCCCGGCATTTTTTCAATTTCGTAATACTGTTTGAGTTCTTTTTGATTCAGAATCTGATAAACGGTTTTACAGCCATGACAGCAAAACGGTTTGTCATCCCACATCACCGGGACACTTCCACAATCTTCACCACAATGTATACAGGCTAAACCCATTCAGATTTTTTTCAAAAGTAAAAAGTTTTGCAATCCGATGAATTTATTCGATTTTCTAATTTAGATGACCACGCTGAGAAAAGGAAGCCAGAAAACAATTTCGGGCAGGATCCGGTATTTGTCTTTCTTCTTGAAAAAATCGCGAAAGCTGAAAAGAATAGCCAATGCAATAGCCATCAGCAGCATAATAATGCAGGCAAGAATGGTTCCGTGCCCGGTTTCAATACCTAAACCTAAAAACGAACTAAAAAGGAAGACCGCTATCAGCAGGATGGGTACAATAAAAAAAATGAGCGCCATTTTTCCGTTCTTTTTGATGCGCTGAATATCCGCCGGGTCTCTTGCAGAATCTTCGTCATAAAGCGTAAGTGCAATGGTATCGAGGTAAGCGAGGATCAAAAAGACAAGTACGATGAACCACTGGCTCGCCGTCAAGCCAAAATCCAAAAGTGATAAAGGTCCGCCCCAGATACCCGCTGTGTAAATGACTGCAATAAATATTTTTTTGGTCGAACTAATCACTTTACGGTTAGGAGTAAAATAGATAAAAAGTAAATAGACCAGGATCAGTCCTGCCATTTCAAACCCAAATACAATGATTTTCCGTTCAAGAAAAAAGATCGCTAAAATCATGTTTATTACAGCCAATACAAGAATAACAGGCAAAATGAATTTTGCATTTTTGGAATGAAACTGATATCGGGAAGAAGAAGTTAACGGCTTGTGTTTGTATGCATCTAACTGGCGATCAAAAGCATAAATAATCCAAACGGAAACCGGTAGAATGATCCACCATGCTGGACCGGGATATACGCTGAGAATCCGGGTGACCATTATTTCGCAGGCGACTGAGCCGATAAAAACATCGAGGTTCAGGTAACTTAATTTCTGAAAAATGTGCGTTTCCAGCTGAGGCATATTTATTTTTAATTCAACATTTTTTTTCCTTTATTTGTTACCTAAATTTGCAATTTACTTCCCGGAGCGATTTCAGCAAAGGGGATTTGAAGGATTGTTTTAAAAAATGTGTACCTTCGTTTGCGAAGTTAATAAATAAACCACTATTCGATGAGCCGAGCTATTTCAAACTTGCTGCTTTGTACAATGTTGGGAATATTGGTCGTAGCATGCAACCAAACCGAAACAAAAAAAGCTACTACAGAAGATACGTCAGCCAACTGGCAATACTTTGGATTGAGGCATCCGGATGCTGTTCCCGAAATATTTTCACCGGATATCATTTCAACACCACGAAATGAGCGGGATTTCAGCATATCACCCGAAGGAAGCATCATGTTTTATTCGCTGGTTTTACCGGCCAACAACCTGAGTGTAATCCTCGACCTTCATTTCGACGGATACTTCTGGACAAAGCCAGAGATCGCACGTTTCTCCGGAAAGTACAGTGATCTTGAGCCATGTTATACACCTGACGGGAATAAAATATTTTTCGCTTCCGTGAGGCCGACGGGTTCAAACCCGAACAAAGAAGATTTTGACATCTGGTATATCGAAAAAAGAGCAAAAGGATGGTCGGAACCAATCAATCCCGGGTCACCTGTAAATTCAGATAAAAACGAATATTATCCTTCTGTTGCGTTAAACGGATCGTTGTATTTTACAGCTGCCGCTGATGATTCGTTCGGCAAGGAAGACATCTATCGCTGTGAATACAAGGACGGAATTTACTTACCTCCGGTAAATCTGGGAGATTCTGTAAACTCGGAACAGTATGAATTCAATGCCTTTATTGCACCCGATGAAAGTTACCTGTTATACTCATCGGCAGGTCGATCCGATGGATTCGGCGGTGGAGATTTATATATTTCCTACAAAAAAAATGACGGCACCTGGACACACGGTCACAACCTTGGAAAACCGATTAATTCGGACCGGCTCGATTTCTGCCCTTTTGTGAGTCACGATGGTAAATTCCTGTTTTTTACAAGCCAGCGCGAAAACAAAGCCATCACTAACCGGGAACAAAAAAAGCTGAGTACACTTTTACAACTCGCTGATGGAATTGATAACGGATTGGGAAATATATACTGGGTAGCCTTTGATAAAGACAAATGGCAAAAATAATCCAGCTAGCTTTGCCACGATTTTATTGAGTTACCGTATGAACCAGATTGATAACACCATGAATAATTTCAGCAAATTTTGTTTCATCCTCTCTTTGATACTGTTTTATTCCATGGCATCGGTTGCTCAAATTGAAACCGCTGTATCAGATTCGCTGAACGAAGAAAAGGATCCTAACCTCGAATTACTTATTGCAGCGAGTAAGGGCGATACGGTGCTGGTAAAAAAATGGATCGAAAAAGGAGCTGATGTAAATTACCAATCCCTTTATGAAGGCGTTTCGCCTTTGATGTATGCTGCTCAAAACGGGCACCTGGAAACCGTAAAGATCCTCCTACATGCAGGAGCCTCCTGCGATCTGATGCCGTATAGTAAAGTCGATGCCCTGCTGGCTGCCTGTGTTGCAGGCCATGTTTACATTGCCGATACGTTGATCCAGAACGGTGCAAATGTTAATACGCACAATGATTTCTTGCAGACCCCACTCATGTTTGCAGCCGTAAACAATGATTCGGTCATGGCCGATATGCTGATTTTCTATGGCGCAAAAATTAATACCAAAGATTATCAGGGGAATACTGCATTGCACTATTGCGCATTGTACGGCAGTATTCCTGTATCGCTTGAACTGATTGAGGAAAATGCCGACATTAACAGCGTCGACAATCATGGATTTACGCCCCTGATGATCGTATCACAAAATGGATTTACTCAGCTCGCAGATACCTACCTAAAGAATGGAGCTAACCTGAATGCTGTAAATGACCGAAATCTGACTGCTTTGTCTCTGGCAATTGTCGAAGATCGCCTGGTAACAGCCGAATTACTGATCGATGAAGGCGCCGACCCAAACCACAAAATCACGGCAACCAGAAACCAATACACCCTTGCTAAAGAATTTGCAGATAAATCCATGCAGGAACTGTTATTAGCTCACGGTGCTCATAAAAACTCAAAGCCGCAAATCGACCGATTCAGTATCGGTATGGATTTAAACTTTAACACAGTTGATTTTATGGTGGGTGGAAACATAGGTCTGCATGAAGCCAAATACGGTATCGAAGCAGAAGCAGGATACAAAACACGCCCCTGGGCAAGAAGTGTTCTGTACCCCGCTGGCACTGATGTTTTTTATCAGTTTTGGGAAAGACGATCAGTGTTCCATCTGGGCGCCGATAAACTGATCCCTTTATCCAGAGAAAAATTATACAACCAGGCAGGAATTTTCGGAGGATTTAACCTGGCAATTTCGTATGGTAACTTTCGCGGTTCAGAAAAAAATCCCGATGTTGTTTTCCGGTTCGTCCCAAAAGCAGGGTTTTACTGGTATTATCATGCATTGAATTTGAAACTGGATTACGAATACATGGACCTTAAGGATACGGGGATTTCTGGCAACAGAATAAATCTGACCGTCGGGTTCGGGATAACATTTAAAAAAGACAGAATTGAAATTAAAAAGGAACCCATTCTGTAAAAGCATGAAGAATAGATGCTGACACACATATTAAATAAGTAATGGAATGATGAATGGTTTAGACAGGATAACAAGAATAATGCGAATTGGCCTGCGACTGGCCATATTTGCCTTGTGTTTCGCAATCGGCATAAGCTGTGAACGGAATGAACCCGTCAACTGGGGAACATTCGATTGCGCCACCTGCTACCAGGATAAACCGGATTCTGGTCCGCTACAGATCAAGGTTACCATCAATGACGAAAATTCTTTTGTCCCCCTGGTTATTTATCGTGGGAATTTCGAGAGCAACGACATCGAATACGTAGATACAGCATTTAATTCCGATTATTCTGTGGATGTTCCGGTGGATAAATATTATTCCGTAACCGCAAAATATAAGAATAACGGCCGGATAATCTTTGCAGTGGATGGGGATAATCTTAAGACCGCCAAAAACACTCAGGATTGCGACCAGGACTGTTATTACTTTAAGGGCGGTTATATCGACGTAAGGCTGCGGAAGTAAGCTGGTTTTTTTCTTTTCCAGAGTACGTTCAATCAATTACTTTCCATATCGCTGAAATACCGCATGAACTGGACCCTGTCGTACAACGAAGGATTTACGACATTTTGCTGGCTTAATTTTCCCCTGAATTCACCGATGTTATTAAATTCATGATGGATCATCCATTTCTTAACGTCTTTCAGCATATTCTGAATTTTCTCACTCCCATGCTGATAAACCGTCGAGACAACCTGGACAGCAGTAGCACCGGCGAGCAATTGCTTTATCACTGCAGTTCCGTCGTGAATACCCGTTGATGCCACCAGGTCACACTGAACCCTGTTTGCCATAATTGCGATCCAGCGCAAGGAAATCGGCAGTTCTTCGGGATGGCTCAACACATTTCCCGAAGTGATCTCCATTTTATCGATGTTGATATCAGGACTGTAAAAACGGTTGAATAAAACGATACCTTTTATCCCGGTGGCTGAAAGTTTTTGAATCATAAGGGCAAGGTTGGAAAAGTAAAAACTGATTTTCAGCGCGATCGGTATCTTGATTTTTTGTTTAAGCTTGTCGACAATTTCAAAATAGATCTTTTCCTGTTCTTCAGGTGTTCGGTCGAAATTTGACGGCAGCATAAACAGGTTGACCTCAATGGCATCTGCACCTGCATCTTCGATGGCTTTTGCAAAATTGGTCCATTCATGCCTGCTGACGCAATTTACACTGGCAATTACCGGAATATCAACAGCTTTCTTTGCGTCCCTTATAAGCTGTGTATATTTGTCGATGTTGTCACCCTTAATTTTATAATCAAGATAATCCAGAAACTCATCCTTATAGCGTTTAGAAGCTTCTTGTTTAACTGCATGTTCGTATTCGTGGGTTATTTCTTCTTCAAAAATGGATTTGATCACGACGGCTCCGGCACCGTTATTTTCAAGATTCTTAATTTTTTCGGCGGTATCGGTTAATCCTGAACTACCGACGATGATCGGGTTTCGTAAAGTAAGTCCTAAATAATTTGTTGTTAAGTCAACCATTGTTTTTAAATATTATGCTTTTTAATGAATGCAAATTTAAAGAATAAGCGTATTCATGAAATCATGCTTTTAGATTCAGGTATTATTTCATAAACTCTTCGATCAGGTTTTCCACGCCGATACCTTCCGCTTCAGCTTTATAATTGCGGATGATACGGTGACGCAGAACGGTTGCAGCCACAGCTTTCACATTTTCAATATCCGGTGAAAATTTACCCTGGATAGCCGCATGGCATTTGGCCCCGATGATCAGGTATTGCGAAGCCCGTGGGCCTGCACCCCAGGTCAGGTAATCGGTGGCCCAGGGATGAGCACCGTTGGCACCTGGTCGCGTTTTCGAAACCAGATTCACGGCATAGTTAAATACATTGTCCGTCACCGGAATCCTGCGGATCAGGTTTTGAAAATAGATGATCTCCTCGGTTTGTAAAATAATTTTAGGTTCCGGATTGTGCTCGGTAGTCGTACTTTTTACCACGTTGATCTCCTCGTCAAACGAAGGATAATCAAGCAGGATATTGAACATAAACCGGTCGAGTTGCGCTTCGGGTAAAGGATAAGTTCCTTCCTGTTCAATCGGGTTTTGTGTAGCAAGCACAAAAAATGGTTCCTCCAGAACATAGCGTTCACCGGCAACGGTAACTGCCTTTTCCTGCATGGCTTCGAGAAGTGCCGATTGAGTCTTTGGAGGGGTACGATTGATCTCATCTGCCAAAATTATATTGGCAAACACAGGACCTTTGATAAACCTGAAATGCCTTGTTTCGTCCAGTATTTCCGTGCCCACAATATCCGATGGCATCAGGTCGGGTGTAAACTGAATGCGGCTGTATTTTAATCCCAAAACCTTTGAAATTGTATTTACCAGAAGGGTCTTTGCAAGTCCGGGAACACCTACCAACAATCCATGACCCTTGCTGAAAATGGCAATAAGGACATCCTGCACAACCCTGTCCTGCCCGACAATCACTTTTCCAATTTCAGTTCGGAGTGCACCGTATTTTTCAACAAAAGCATTTACGGCCTCTACGTCAGATTTATACATAGTATTCGATTTTATTTTTTATTGATTGGTTAAATCTTCAGGGTAAAATCATGCAAATTGATTTTTTTTAAAATTTTATCCCATGTTCATCTACATCGGTTTTATACCCCAGGAATTCTCCAGTTCGCAACCCTTGTATTTATCATTTATTTTGATAAACACTTGTGCCGATTTTTCTTTGATCCAGTCGGAAGTTACCTTGCTTTTTTTCACTGCCAAAGCATCGGCCTGAATTTTATCATAATCCTGTTTCAGGTTTTCCTTGTGGGGTTCTGTCCTTTTTTTCAGGTAGAGTATACGATATGCATCTTTTCCGTCATCGGTCTGAAACTGGACAGGTGTTGAAATTTCTCCTACATCTAATTTATCGATCACAAAAAATACTTTGGGATCGAGCTGGTCGGCTTCGAAAACAGAGGTTCCGTTCATTGGATTTCGGAGTAACCCGCCGTTATTTTTACCCGGATCATCCGAAAATTTTGTTACCGCCTCTTCAAAAGTATACTTCTTATTTTGGATCAGTTCGGCAATACTGTCGAGTTGTTTTTTTGCAATAGCAAGGTCCCTGGGCGAGACTTTCGGCCGGAGCAAAATATGCCTGACATTGACGTATTCACCCCTTCGTTCGATCAATTGAAGAATATGATAACCGGCTTCGGTCTGAACGATATCCGAAACGTCCCCTTTATTTTTTAGTGCGAATGCAGCGGTTTCAAATGCAGGGTACATTTCTCCCCGGCTAAACAACCCAAGTTCCCCACCGTTTTTTGCCGATCCCGGATCTTCCGAATACAGAATGGCAAGGGTTGCAAAGTTTTCCCCGTTTAAAACCCTGTACCTGAGTTCCTGCAATTTATTCTTTACCCGTTCGATTTCCTCTTTATCGATGGGCGGCAATTTGACGATCTGGGCCATTTCAACTTCCGAGTTGATAAACGGTATGCTGTCTTCCGGGATATTCCTGAAATATGCTTTCACCTCTGATGGCGTCACCTGAACATCCTTGGTGATGGTTCGTTCCACTTCCTGAACCAGCAGAAGTTCTTTTACCTGGTCCCTGAGTTCTTCCTTAAATTCCACAATCGATTTCTGATAAAACTCTTCAAATTTTTCGGGCGATCCCATCATCGAAATATAATACCGAAGCCGGCGGTCCATTTCTGCTTCCACTTCTTCATCCGTAACTTTTACACTGTCGAGTTCGGCCTGGTTCAACAACAATTTCTGATACAACATATTTTCGAAAAGCTTGCACTTCAGTTCCTCTTCACTACCCGAATAGTTCTGCTGCATTTTGTACTGGAGATACTGGGCTTCGATATCCGATTCGAGTACAATTTTACCCCCAACAATCGCCACAACCTGGTCAATAACTTTGCCCTCGTCATCCTGCGACAATACCCTTCCCGGTACAAATAACAAGGTGAAAAGAATTGTTATGAGTGTAAACTTTTTGATCAACTTTTTATTTTCAGGCATTTTCAAATTCATTAAATAGAAACATCCGGATATAACAACAATGTATAGTAACCATGTAAAAGGCTGATTATTATCCGGTTTTTAATATATTTCAAAATCGTTATTCTTCAATGCATTTTGTAAAACTTCTTCCCTCATATTACTGATAATCTCCAGTTTCCGCTTGTTTAGAATGATTTGCCGGATGTTATCTTTTTCAAAGCTTAACGGCGAAATGCCCTCCTTAATTTTAAAATCTGAAAATTTGACAAAATAAATATAAGGGTCTTCGGTCACTTCGATTTGTCGGTGATTTTGTAGGTAAGCCTCTTGATTATAGGTCTGTATCGGTACAAATTTCAGCACATCGTCAAATAAAATCCAGGTTTCATCGTCGAGGTAATAAAAATCGGAATAGTTCTCGATGTATTTATTCAGCGAATCCCGGTATTCGGGCCGGTCAGAATAGAAGAACTTTTTAATTTTTCCGAGGTGGGGATCTTTATCATTAAAACGAGCATAAAAAGCCTTGACAATATTATCCTTCAATTGAAAATTTCCGACGTTTTTTTTGTAATAGTTTTCAATTGCTGAATCCGGAACAATGGTATCCAGGTTTTGATTCACCAGTTTTGATTCGTATTGATAAACAATGAGCGAATTTCTGTATTCTTCAAGTTGTTTATCAAAATTCATATCTTCCGGCCGAAGGTTACGTTTAGCTTTGTCCAGAAAAAGATTTCTGGAAACCCAGTTATTGATATAATTCTTAACCAGCAGAATACTGTCCTTCGGATTGGTTCCCGGGGGGACAATATCCTTAAGTTCGGAAGCATACAAATAGTTCTTATAAACCCTTGCCAGCACGTCATCCGATCTTTTATTCGGGTTAAGAGAGCAGGAGGACAAAAATATCAGTACCGGCAACAGGATTTTCTTCAATGCTACGGTTTATTTGATCAGGGTCGCTAAAACATCCTCGTGTACAACCACCGGGTATTTTTCCCTGAGTTGTTTAATCCATTCTTTTTCAAGATAGTCCTGATAAGCGGCCGTTATTAAACCGCGTGCTTCATCAAAGGATTTGGGTTCGGGATCGAGTTTTCCGTTTACGATTGCAAAAGAAATTTTGCCATTATTCGGGACATTTTCACTGATTCCTTTTTTCCATTTAATAGCATCTATAACCGGACTATCTCCTTTCGAATACTTTTTGTGTTCAACACGCACAATATGCAGTGAATCCCCATTCAACTGTTTCAGGATTTCATCACCCGTCTTGCCACTTTTTGCCAGATCACGTGCCTGCCCCAGGTATGCTGTATCATTGAGAGTTATAAGTGTCGCATCCAACCGTGTATCCCACATAAAATCCTTTTTATGACCTGCATAATAGTTCTTAAGGCCAACGGTATCTTTGGTTGCATACGACCAGATTTTCTCATTTGTTAGTTCGAATAAAAGGATACCATCCCTGTATTCCTTCATGATTGCTTTAAACTCGGGATACATTTCCTCAAGCCGGGCATTTTTGTACTCCTTGCATTCTTTATCCGTAAAATCTTTAAATTTCCGGTTCACGAATTCATTGAGTGTTTCCCCGTTTCTGCTGGCTTGATCACCGGCAATAAAATCTGCAAACTGTTTCTGTGAATATTTTTCTTTTCCCAATGTAAATAAAAC
Organism: uncultured Bacteroidales bacterium; assembly: GCA_963764475.1. GTDB lineage: Bacteria > Bacteroidota > Bacteroidia > Bacteroidales > JAADJA01 > JAADJA01. Next base: position 23,351 of record CAVXTE010000111.1, on the reverse strand, counting down.
CGCATCGAGTTTGGCATCTGCCGGTACTTCCCATTTACCTTTGTAGATGGATGAATCCATAATGTTGTAAATCTCCGTCAGTGCAGCTGTATTGGTTGTAAACCCGAACTCCTTTTTAATATCACTGATGATAACATCTTTGCTTTTTTGAGCCCTGCTGTCTTTTTTCACCTTCATCAGCAATTCGTCTTTTTCCTGGTCGAAGGGTTTTATTCCCGTTTTGCTGTAAAGTTTGATGATATGCCAGCCATAAGAGGTAAGTACCGGTTTGGAAATATCTCCGGAGTCGTGCATCTGGCTTATCGCCTGAATAAATTCGGGCACCATCCGGTTGACTGTGAATTTCGGAAGCAATCCGCCACGACTTGCTGAGCCTTTGTCGTCAGAATATTTTTTCACCAGGTCTTCAAAATTTTCACCGTTTTTGATCCGCGTATAGAGTGAATCGATTCTTAATTTAATGTTAACCGAATCCTGGTGAGAAGCAGAATCGGGCATTTGTAAAAACAGATGGGCTGCCTCTATTGTGCCTTGTGCAGGTATTTTATCTGTTACTTTTATAATATGATATCCGAAATCTGAACGCACCGGTTTTGAAATTTTTCCGACAGGTGTTTCGTATGCTCCGTTTTCAAAAGGATAGACCATATCGAATACGGTAAAATACCCAAGATCACCACCATTTCCGGGCACCGTTCTGTGATTTCGGGGTGATACACGGTCGCGTGCTGAAGGATCATCAGAAACTTCTTTTGCAACCTTTGCAAAACTTTCCCCTTTTTCTACCCTTTTCCGGGCATCCATTATTTTTTTGTAAGCGACAAGCGTATCCTCCGGCATCGCATCCGGATTGACCTTTATGAGAATATGACTCGCCCTGATATCCGTTTTCATTCTATCGTATGCTTCTTTTACAAGGTCGTCCAGAACATCTTCATTTACAAAATAAGGTTCGGCAAGCTGGTCGCGATACCCTGCGAGCTCTTTCTTATATGAAGAAACGGTATCCAGGCCAAGTGCTTCGGCTTCTTTTACCTTAAGTTTAAAATTTATGTATAGGTCGAGATATTCTTCAATTGATTTTTTATCAAGCATGGTGTCCTGTGTATTGTTTTTCTTATACACATACATGAATTCATCGACCGGTACATTTTCATTTGCAATGGTGACAAGTGTTCTGTTATCCTGTGCATAACTTGATCCAACAATTAACGACAGGATGCCAATAATCACAATCTGTAATTTGTTCATTTTTATTATTTTTCGGTAATTAATTTCTATTGCGGCGCAAATATAATTTATTTAATCACAACGGGAGTAATATAAAACCATACAGCCTTGCCAATCCAACTATTTTTTAGAAAATTTAACGTTTGATCAGCGGCTGTAATTCGGTGCTTCACGAGTAATTGTAATATCATGCGGATGGCTTTCGGCAACTCCGGCAGCGGTAATTTTTATAAACCGTGCATTTTGCAACTGCGAAATGGTTGCTGAACCCGTGTAACCCATTCCTGCTCTCAAACCGCCAACCATCTGATGAACGACTTCCGACAAACCTCCTTTAAAAGGAACCCGACCTACAATCCCTTCGGGAACAAGCTTTTTGATGTCATCCTCAACGTCCTGAAAATACCTGTCTTTTGAACCTTTTTGCATGGCTTCTATCGAACCCATCCCCCGATATGTTTTGAATTTTCTGCCTTCGAAAATGATGGTTTCTCCCGGCGATTCATCCACACCTGCAAATAAGGAACCCGCCATGATGGAGTGCGCTCCGGCGGCTATTGCTTTTACAATGTCACCTGTATAGCGAATGCCGCCATCGGCAATGATGGGGATATTCGTTCCCTTTAGACCTTTCGCCACTTCATAAATCGCGGAAAGTTGTGGAATACCAATTCCGGCAATGATGCGTGTGGTGCAAATCGATCCCGGTCCTATTCCAACTTTAACTGCATCTACTTCGAGTTTCAGAAGATCCCGGGCAGCTTCTTCCGTTCCTATGTTACCGACGATGAGTTCAACTGCAGGATAATTATTTTTCACAGCCTTCGCCATTTCCAAAACGCCTTTTGAATGTCCGTGTGCCGTATCGATAATGATGGCATCCACTTCAGCAGCGACAAGGGCATCCACCCGTTCAAGTGTATCCGATGTCACACCGACTGCAGCGGCAACACGCAGCCTTCCCCGCTTATCTTTACAGGCATTGGGTCTCGCTTTAATTTTAATAATATCTTTGTAAGTGATCAATCCCACAAGTTTATATCGACTATCGACAACGGGAAGCTTTTCAATTTTATGTTTCTGAAGGATGTCCCCTGCTTTTTCAAAATCAGTGAATTCGGTAGTTGTTATAAGATTTTCCCGTGTCATTACCTCTTCGACCGGCCGTTCCAGATCGCGTTCAAACCGCAGATCACGATTGGTTACGATCCCGACAAGTGTATTGTCACCATCGACAACGGGAATCCCGCCAATCTGGAAATCACTCATGATCTTAAGAGCATCGCCGACAATCGCTCCTTTCTGAAGCGTAATCGGGTCGATGATCATCCCGTTCTCTGCCCGTTTCACTTTTTTTACCTCATTAGCCTGCTCTTCGATCGTCATATTTTTATGAATGACACCGATTCCTCCTTCCTGTGCCATGGCAATCGCCATCTTATGTTCGGTGACGGTATCCATAGCGGCAGTAACTATAGGGATATTTAGGCGGATGTTTTTTGTAAACAAGGTGGAAGTATCTACTTCACGGGGTAAAATTTCAGAAAAAGCAGGCAGAAGGAGAACGTCATCGTAAGTAAGTCCTTCACCTTTAAATTTGTCAGAATTTTTCAACATAGTAAGCTGAATTTAATGCCTGCAAAGGTAGAAAAAAGTGACTTACAAATTTCTCATACCCATACCTTATATAGAACAGAATTTCAAATCATGCTCACATTATTTTAAGAGGCACAATATTTTAAATGAATCGGAGTTTATTTACTTTGTTTTTGGAAACCTTTAAAAGTGAAGCACGTAACGACAAAATTCAGAAGGTAAAAAAAGATTTAAATACCAAATAAACAAGTAAAAGCACAAAGATTCAACAAGCAATATAATATTTAATAATTCGTTAGTTTTGCACGTCAAAAAAATTCTAATAGTTATATTTTCAATACATTAATATGAGAAGAGGCTTTCCCCTGATTTTAGCAACAATGATCGTGTCATTGTATGTTCAAAGTTTCGCACAGAACGGTTTTAAAAGTGGTGCACAAACCGGAGATAATAAACCTAATTACATAGGACAGGAATCACAAAATACAATTACGACTGCTGTACCTTTTGTAAACATCGGCCCTGACGCACGCTCAGGAGGTATGGGAGAATTGGGAGCAGCAACCGAACCCGATGCATTATCGCAACACTGGAATCCGGCAAAATTTCCGTTTATCGACAAAAAAATGGGAATCGCTATCTCTTACAGTCCGTGGCTTCGGAAACTTGTAAACGACATAAACCTGGCATATCTCACCGGATACTTTAAAATTGATGACCGTTCAGCAGTAAGTGCTTCCCTAAAGTTCTTCTCGCTTGGTGATATTACCTTTACAAACATTGAAGGCGCTACCATTGGTAATTACCGGCCGAATGAATTTTCGGTAGATGCCGGCTATTCACGTAAATTTTCCGAAAAATTATCGGGAGGAGTCACAGGCCGTTTCATCTATTCAAACCTTACACAAGGACAGGAAGCAGCCGGACAGGCAACAAAACCGGGTACTTCGGTAGCAGCAGATATTGCTGTTTTCTATACTGACGACCTTAACGTTGACTGGCTCACTTCATCAAAATGGAGCTTTGGAGCAGTAATCTCGAACCTGGGATCAAAAATTTCCTACTCAAACGACGATACTAAAAAGGATTTTATTCCAACCAATCTGCGGATCGGACCTTCATGGCTAATGAATCTTGATGATTATAACTCGCTGAGATTTTCATTCGATCTTGATAAATTATTAGTTCCAACTCCACCAATATATGCTGCCGATACCTTAGGTAATCCGATCATCGATGACGCTGGAAATAAAGTGATTTATAAAGGAAAAGATCCTGATGTTTCACCGGTTCAGGGTATGCTCCAGTCATTTTATGATGCACCCGGTGGTTTCAGTGAGGAAATGAAAGAAATTATTTGGGTGGTTGGTGTAGAATACTGGTACGACAAGCAATTCGGAGTACGGGCAGGTTATTTTCATGAAAGTGCCATGAAGGGTAACCGGCAGTTCTTTACCCTCGGAGCAGGTTTGAGATACAATGTATTCGGCCTCGATTTTTCTTACCTTTTACCAACCGACCAGCAGAATCCTTTGCAAAACACGTTACGTTTTACACTGACGTTTAATTTTGCTGGAGTTAAAGAGGCCCAATAAAAAAAATAAAGACATTTTTAGGCTGATGCATACGTATTGGCCTTTTTTTTGCAGGTACGTTTTCCCTACATCATAAATATTAATGGGAAAATTCAATTTTGGAGATTAATTATGGATATAAAGGTAGGCTTTGGTTTCGATGTACATAAACTGGCAGTAGGCCGAAAACTTAGGATTGGCGGGGTTACCATCCCTTCTGAAAAAGGAGCCGAAGGTCATTCCGATGCAGATGTTCTCACACATGCTATATGCGATGCATTATTAGGAGCATTGAATTTAAGGGATATCGGATATCATTTTCCGGATAATGATCCTGCATACAAAGGGATAAACAGTCTTAAACTGCTCGAAAAAGTTTGTCAAATGGTGGCGGAAAATGGCTACGCTGTCAATAATATCGATTCAACTGTCAGCCTTGAAAAACCGAAACTCATGCCCTATATTTCCGAGATGAAAAAAAAGCTGGCAACTGTAAGCTGTCTCTCCGAAGAAGATATTTCGATCAAAGCCACGACGACCGAAAAGCTTGGGTTTACCGGGCGCGAAGAAGGGATTGTTGCTTACTGTGTGGTACTGATCAAAAAAATTTAATACCTTGCAGAAGGCTTTTAAAGCAGTATCTTACTTAACATAAAAATCGAGCATTTTTTTATCTTCCAGGTACCCTTCCAAACGATCTCCGATTTTAACAGGACCCACTCCTGACGGCGTTCCGCTGAAAATCAAATCACCCTGCTTCAACGTTATGAATTGCGAAACATAGGCAATTACTTTCGCAAAGCTGAAGATCATTTCATCCGAATTTCCGGTTTGTACTCGTTTACCATTCAGGTCAAGGTAAAATCCGATGTGCTCTTTATTTTTTAAAGTATCTATCCTAATAAAACTGCTGATGGGAGCTGAATTGTCAAATCCTTTTGCTATTTCCCAGGGCAACCCTTTTTCTTTGCATCTCCGCTGAATGTCGCGTGCAGTAAAATCAATGCCGAGGCCAATTTCTTCATAATAGGATGAGGCGAATTTCTCCTGAATAAACTTTCCGTTCTTGCAGATTTTAATTACAAGTTCAACTTCATAATGTACCTCTTTTGAAAATTGAGGATAAAAAAACGGACGGTTCTTTATGACTATGGAAGTATCCGGTTTTAGAAAAAAAACAGGATTTTCTGGTAGAGGGCTATTCAGCTCGTGAGCATGTTCAACATAATTTCTTCCGATACAAATTATTTTCATGTGATTGTTCAACTAAATTTTTTTCTTCATTATTTATTGTAATTACAAATTATCTCATTTTTCAACTTACAACACGCTGATTTGGAACTATTCTGGTCCAAATTTGTAGCCGTATGAAATTAATAGAAATCAGGCAAAAGTATTCAATAATTTAAAGTGTTGCGTGGTCATACTGAAATTATTAACAGGAAATTGTTCCTAAATTTCCCATATTTGGAAAGCGATGTTAATAAAAAAAATCGTTAATTTATTAGGTTGATCGATCCAATATAAATTACTTTTGAAAAATGGCAGAACAAGAAAGCAAAAAGGATCAAAACCTTGATTTTCAAGATAAAGTAAGAAGACGGATTCAGAAAAATACAATGGTGAATCTTTTTTCCGAGCACGGACGTGTACCACCTCAGGCTGTCGATCTCGAGGAAGCCGTTTTGGGTGCGCTTATGCTCGAACAAAATGCACTTACCGCTGTCATCGACATTTTAAGACCCGAAGTTTTTTATAAGGAATCACATAAAATTATTTACACCGCCATTCAGCACCTTTTTTCCAAATCGGAAGCAATTGACATTTTAACTGTGACCAACGAACTGAAGTCGAGCGGTGAGCTTGAGGTAGTCGGTGGTGCTTATTTTATTACCCAGCTTACCGGCCGGGTAGCTTCGACAGCAAACATTGAATACCATGCGCGTATAATCGCCCAGAAATACATTCAGCGGGAGTTGATCCGGATATCCTCAGAAATCATTAAAGATGCGTTTGAGGATACCACAGATGTTTTCGAACTTCTCGACAAGGCAGAAAAGAATCTCTTCTCAGTAAGTGAAAATAATTTCCGCAGGGATTACGATAACATGCAGTCTCTGGTAAGGGAAGCCATCAAAGATATACAGGCGGCACGTGACCACGAAGGAAACCTGCGTGGTGTTCCCTCCGGATTTACCGAACTCGACAGGGTTACTGCAGGATGGCAGAAATCGGATCTCATTATCCTCGCAGCCCGACCCGGAATGGGTAAAACGGCTTTCGTTCTTTCGATGGCCCGAAACATTGCTGTCGATTTCAATATCCCGGTCGCATTCTTTTCACTCGAAATGTCTTCTATCCAGTTAGTCACCCGTTTAATTTCATCCGAAACAATGTTATCCGCTGATAAACTGAAAAAAGGCAATCTGGAAAACTATGAGTGGGAACAATTGAACGCCAAGATAGGGAAGCTTGTTGATGCACCTCTCTTTATCGACGACACACCAGCGCTTTCCATCTTTGAGTTACGTGCTAAATGCCGGCGTTTGAAGGCACAGCATAATATTCAAATGGTTGTTGTCGATTATATACAATTGATGTCGACCGGTGTAGATAACAAAGGTAACCGCGAACAGGAGATCAGTTCCATATCACGGTCGCTGAAAGCACTGGCAAAAGAACTGAATGTTCCGGTTATTACACTGTCGCAATTAAACCGGTCGGTTGAAACCAGAGGCGGTTCAAAACGCCCGATCCTTTCTGACCTCAGAGAATCGGGTGCCATCGAGCAGGATGCCGACCTGGTTTGCTTTATCTACCGGCCTGAATATTATAAACTGGATACGGATGATGAAGGCAACTCGACGAAAGGATTGGCAGAGATTATCATTGCTAAACATCGAAACGGTGCCCTGGCAGAGGTGAAGCTACAATTTATCGACAGGTTTGCCAAATTTATCGACTATGAAGGAAGTATGATGGATAAGAATGCCGGTTTTGGCTCAGATTATTCTAATCCGAATGAACACTCCATCACCATTCAGTCAAGAATGGATGACATACCCGAAGACGATCCGCCTTTCTAAAGTTTTACCTCAAATTTGCATATTTTAGTCAGTTTTTTGTTTGCATACTTAGACTTTGCTCTTTTTTCATTAATAAAATAATCGAATGATTATGTCGTTTGATACCAAATTCGGGGAATGAAAAAAATAGTACTTTCAATATTTGTTGTATTGCTTTTTATCAATGTAAAGGCAGCCTACCTGCTCATCCCCATGGACGAAAGCCAGCAAAATCAATTAAAAGCTTATGGTATTGCGTACTGGGTGTTGCAACAGGATGTCGAGGTAGACTGGCTTCTCAATTACCATGGGGGCAGTTTTATGTGCAAATTCGCAGATGCTATCGAACAAGAATGTGTTATCCGCGGTGTCACTTACCAGATTATAGCCGATGCACAATCGACGGCAATTTTGCTCGAAATTTCGGACCCTCAGGTTAATGAAGATGTCGTAAAACTGACTAAAGCACCAAAAATTGCGGTCTATTCTCCAAAAAACAAACAACCTTGGGATGATGCTGTAACGCTTGTTTTAACCTATGCTGAAATTCCTTATGATGTGGTTTACGATGAAGATATTCTGGACGGTGTATTGCCATTGTACGACTGGCTTCATCTGCATCATGAAGATTTCACAGGACAGTACGGAAAATTCTGGGCCCGCTACCGGAATGCGGACTGGTATAAAGAAGATGTTAGGGTGAATGAGGAAATAGCGCATAAAATGGGTTTCAGCAAAGTGTCACAATGCAAACTGGCTGTGGCCAAAAAAATCAGGGATTTCACTGCCGGTGGAGGCTACCTGTTCGCGATGTGCTCGGCTCCGGATAGCTACGATGTGGCTCTTGCGGCTGAAGGAGTTGACATCTGCGACCAGATGTTCGATGGAGACCCAATGGACCCCAACGCCCAGCAAAAACTGGATTATTCCAAATGTTTTGCCTTTCGCAATTTCACCATAAGTACAAACCCCTATGAGTATGAAATTTCATCCATTGACGTAGATCCCGGTCAACGAAGAATAAATCCCAAAGACGATTATTTTTCACTGTTCGAGTTTTCGGCAAAATGGGACCCCGTCCCAACCATGCTTTGCCAGGATAATACGCAACTGATTAAGGGCTTTATGGGTCAGACAACTGCATTCAGAAAGCAATACATCAAACCGAATGTACTGATCATGGGTGAAAACAAAGCGTTGAATGAAGCCAAATACATACATGGTGAATACGGTAAGGGAACATGGACATTTCTCGGAGGCCATGACCCTGAAGATTACCAGCATTTTGTAGGCGATCCTCCAACCGATCTGAACCTTTATCCAAATTCAGCGGGATATCGGCTGATACTTAACAATGTTCTTTTTCCCGCAGCTAAGAAAAAGAAACAAAAGACCTGATGTGTTAATTAAAATCATTGAAAAACAATTGACTCACTTTTATGCGGGTTAACTTCACAATCAATTATCAAAACTCTTCTTGTCAGGTTTTTTGGATTTTCTGCATTAATCCATTGTCAAAATTCATCGCTGATAGAATCATATTTGGGAATAAACCCAAAAGATTGGGAAGCAATGTAGATAAAATGTTTATTTACTCACTATTTTGATCATGTTCAGTGCACTCCCTGCTTTAAACCATTCAATCTGATTTTCATTAAAGGTATGATTAACCAGAAATTTCTCTGTTGAACCATCCGCATGATGAAGAATGATTGTGAGTGGCTTTTCTGCTGAAAATTCCGTTAAACCGACAATATCGAACGAATCATCTTCCCTGATTTTTTCATAATCAGCTTTATCAGCAAAAGTAAGCGCAAGCATTCCCTGTTTTTTCAGGTTGGTTTCGTGGATACGGGCAAATGATTTTACCAGTACAGCTTTCACCCCCAGGTGCCTCGGCTCCATAGCTGCGTGCTCCCGCGACGAACCTTCCCCGTAATTTTCATCGCCGATAATCATTGAACCCTTGCCTGCTGCTTTGTATGCCCTGGCTGTATCCGGCACGGTCTCATAGTTTCCGGTCAACTGGTTTTTAACAGAATTAGTTCTTTCATTAAAATAATTCACTGCACCGATCAATAAATTATTCGAAATATTATCCAAATGACCACGATACCTAAGCCAGGGTCCGGCCATAGAAATGTGGTCGGTAGTACATTTTCCTTTTGCCTTAATAAGTAAATTCAATCCTTTCATATCCTGGCCATCCCAGGCAGAAAATGGTTCGAGGAGCATCAGCCGTTCGGATGATGGATCGACTTTCACTTCTACCGTACTTCCGTCTTTTGCTGGTTCAACATAGCCGCTATCTTTAACGCCAAACCCATTTCGTGGCATTTCAAAACCATGGGGTTCTTCAAGTTTTACTTTCTTTCCCTCTTTATTGACTAAAAAATCAGTCATTGGATTGAATGTAAGTTCACCAGCAATGGCAAAGGCAGTTACAATTTCGGGAGAAGCAACAAACCCGTGGGTATTAGGATTCCCATCATTTCGTTTGGCAAAATTACGGTTGAAAGAAGTCATGATGGAGTTTTTTTCCTGTTTATCAGCATTGTGGCGTGCCCACTGACCTATGCAAGGTCCACAAGCGTTGGCAAGAACGATACCACCAATTTTTTTAAAAACATCGAGGTAACCGTCACGATCGACAGTATAACGTACTTGTTCGGAACCCGGAGTTACCGTGTATTGGGATTTGACATGCAAGTTTTTGTCAAGTGCTTGCTGCGCAACAGAGGCAGCACGAGAAATATCTTCGTATGAACTGTTTGTACAGGAACCGATCAGTCCAACTTCCAGTTTTTGCGGCCAGCCGTTTTTCTTAACTGTCTCCGCAAATTCCGAAACAGGTGTTGCAAGATCAGGTGTAAAAGGCCCGTTGATGTATGGTTCAAGTTCCGAAAGGTTAATCTCAATAACCTGGTCGAAATATTTTTCAGGGTTTTGATAAACTTCCGGATCGCCAGTAAGATGGCCGGCAATTTTATTTGCTTCATCTGCTACCTGACTCCTCCCGGTTCCCCTCAAATATTCTTCCATTTTCGAGTCGTAACCAAAAACAGAAGTCGTGGCTCCGATTTCAGCTCCCATGTTGCAGATCGTGCCTTTTCCTGTGCATGAAAGGCTTTTTGCACCTTCTCCAAAATATTCGAGAATGGCACCGGTACCACCTTTAACAGTGAGAATTCCGGCAACCCTCAGGATAACATCCTTTGCAGCAGTCCAGCCACTCAGCCTGCCTGTAAGTTTAACACCGATCAGTTTCGGGAATTTGAGTTCCCACGGCATGCCAGCCATAACATCAACCGCATCGGCTCCTCCAACACCAATGGCTACCATTCCCAATCCACCAGCATTCACCGTATGCGAGTCGGTACCGATCATCATTCCACCCGGAAATGCATAGTTTTCCAAAACCACCTGGTGAATGATTCCTGCACCGGGTTTCCAAAATCCAAGGCCGTATTTATTCGACACAGAAGCCAGAAAATCATAGACTTCCCTGTTTGTAACATTGGCTGTCTTTAAATCCTCACTGGCTCCGAGTTTTGCCTGAATAAGGTGATCGCAATGAACAGTCGAAGGAACTGCGACTTTCTCTTTTCCTGCCTGCATGAACTGAAGCAACGCCATTTGGGCTGTTGCATCCTGCATGGCTACTCGGTCAGGTAAAAAGTTGACATACGATTTTCCGGGATCGTACGATTTTGTTGCCATACCTTCATTCAAATGCGAATACAATATCTTTTCAGTAAGTGTCATGGGTCTTCCCACAACTTTTTTGGCCATTTCGATGCGTTCGGCTACCTGTCCATAGACGTGCTTTATTAAATCCAAATCAAAAACCATGATAATCTCCTTTATTTAGAAATATTTAACTACAGAACTCAAAATGAATAGCTAATGTTCAATGCGGATGCAAAAGTAACTGAAATATGAAAAAATTTAAATGATTTTATACAATTTTAGGATTTGGTCACCGGTTCATTTTCCACCTGCGATGCGACCACAGCCAGTTTTCAGGCTTTTTACGAATGATTTCTTCTAGTTTATTCGCATATCGCTGAGTGATTTCACCGATTTCAAGGGTTGAAGGATTTTCAGCCAAAAGTAAAAATTTCAGTGTATAATGGCCTCTTTTTACACGTTGAATATCGACATAAAATATCGGCAAATCATAAGCCCGGGCATATTTTTCAGGTCCATTCAGGAAGGCTGTTTCGAATCCTTATCTGGTCAGGGATGGCTTGCAAAAGATTTAAAAAAGTACAATGCTACCGGATTATTCGGGTTTGAAAGCATCGATTACGGGCAGAATTTTATTGTCAAAGTCAAAGATGGCAACGTTTTCCCAGGAAGAACCGTTTGCTGCCTGATTCCCTTTGAAAGCAACCCAATCGGGAGCCCAGTAACAAAATCCGATGCCCTGGTTTCCGGCTAAATTTTTCACTATCTGGCTTAGTTTTAACAGGTATGCCTTTTGTCCATCCGGAGTTGCCGGGTAATCCGGGATAAGCTGGTCTTCGAGACCGTACGTATTGTTCGTCCAGTCGTTCCACCCCAGCGTCCAGGGATAACCGGTTTCGGCGATCAGAATTTTCTTTGAATAGGTTGATGCAATTTTTACAAGTTCATTCTTAACCACATTCATATCATTGCCATGCCAGATCGAATAATAAGAAATACCGATGATATCGAAATCTATCCCACTTGAAATGGCATTGTCAAAAAACCATTCAATGCTATTAAATCCGGACAAATGAAGCATAATTTGTACGCTGGACGAATCGGTAACCTCTTTAATAGCGTGTATTGCTGAATTAACGAGGGTCGCATAGGCAGGCCAATTGTTGTTGAATGTCCCTCCCACTCTTCCAAAATCCCATAAAAAACCGGCATTGGTCTCATTGCCGATCTGAACAATAGCCGGTAATGTACCTTGTGCATCAAGTTTCTGTAAAACATTTTTTGTATAGGAATAAACACTGTCCTTTAGTGCTGTAAAGGCAAGCCCTTGCCAGGCTGCCGGTAAACTCTGCTGTGCAGGATCAGCCCAGGTATCCGAATAGTGAATATCGAGAAGCAGTTTCATATCCTGATCTCCGATTCTTTTTGCATAATCGAGCACTTCAGGCAATCCACTGTGACCATCAGCAGGTGTGTGCCACAAACGAAGCCTGATCATGTTAACGCCTTTGGATTTGACATAAGGAAGCATTTGAATTTCATTTCCGTTTTCATCGTAAAATTTTACCTGGGCAGCCTCAATTTCGGGTTCAAACGATAAATCCATTGCCCTGTAAAAAACAGTGTCTTCAACAACCGGTGTTATAGTTGTATTTTGCGGTTCTTCCTTTTTTTCTGAACATGATATTCCAAATAAAAGGATCATCAATCCAACATATAGATGTACTTTTCTCATTGAAATCTTTCTTCGCAATTATAATAACAAATGTACTGGAATTTCTCAAAACTCGATCATGATCCCGATTGTAGGCAAAATTGTTCCTGCTGTGTTTTGTAATGGTTTCAGGACATAGCGGGTATTGTTGTCGGTGGTAATGTAGTTTCCGTTCGCATCTTTCTCACGGACGTAAAAGTCTGGTTGCTGCGCCTTATAATTCAGCAAATTTTGAATATCAAGGTATAGCATAAGTGACCATTTATTGAAAAAGTATTTTTTATCGACCCTCACATCCAACTGATTAAATGAATGAAGACGTTCGGAATTAACGCGGTTATAATCCGGGTAGGCCTGCCCTTTTAAATCCCAGGCCTCTATATTAGCAGACAATTCCAAATCGTAGGGTGTATAAGGCAAACCTCCTGCAAACCGCCATTTGGCTCCGATTGACCAGTTTTTTTTCAGGTTATAAGTCACAAGTGTTGAAATGATATGCCTGCTGTCCCAGCTTGTCGGTACATACATGCCATGTTTATCCTTAAATTCACTTCTTACAAATGTATACGCAAATATAAAATTCAGCTTGTTACTGAGCCGGGTGCGGTTAAGAAATTCGATGCCGAAGGCTCTTCCTTTCCCGATGGAAGCAACCGGTTCATCACCAATGACACCAAAATCGCTTCCTTTTGTAGCCAGGCTTATCGAATCTCTCAACGAAAAAGGATAATTTTGGTAATCTTTATAAAAACCTTCCAGCGAGAAAATAATATTTTCATTTAGGTCGTATTCCAATCCTGCAATATAATGCACAACAGATATGTATTTAAGTCCATTGGATTTATTAACCAGTTTTCCTGTTGAGTCCCGGTATCCCATTGATGTATAAGGGGGCAGACGGAAATATTTGCCGATACTCCCGGTAATACTCAATTTTGTAGTGAGAAGATATTTCAAGGACAGACGCGGCGAAAGCTGATCAAGCAAGTTTTCCATGCTTTTAGAATAACTATTTGCATCGGACCGGATACCAAAGGTGGATACGAGCCGGTCACTCAAAAAGGATTTGCTGACCTGAAAAGATGCCCCCCATCTAAAAAAATCGAGCCGGGATGTATAGTTGATCTGGTCAACTTGGTCGGAAAGATATATTTTCTGACGTGTATTGTTGGTATAAACAATATATCCTGCATTCAGACTGTATCCTATTTTTAAATCGTTTTTCAACAGATACGATTCTTCAAACCGTAATTTATTTTCAATTTCATCCGAATTGTAATCGTACGTTTTTTCTTTTGATTCATCATTGTCAGGATATTTATATGCACGATTATTAAGCATATTTCTGCTTGCTACAAATGTTTTGATATTGTTTTTTCCAAAGTGTTTATAAACAGCCCCGATGGTATAGCTCCATTGATCATTTACCGGTAAATAATCGAGAATATATTGTTGTTCTTCAGTGGGATTTTTAATTGTTGTATTCAGCCTTGATTTATCGAGTGAACCGATACTGATGATGCTTAATTCATTCTTCGTATTTAACTGCGTCTTCCATTTTAACTGGTAATCATTGAATGTGGGGAGAAAAGGTAATTTCAATGCACTGAAAAGAAACTGCAAATAAGAGCGCCGGACAGAAAAAAGATAGGTTGATTTTTTACCTGCCGGGCCATCCGAAGATGCTGAGATTTCAGTTGCTCCAACACTAAACCTGAATTTTGGCTTTTCTTTATTCCCTTCTTTTTGCCTTAATTCAAAAATAGAGCTCAATGTATTGGAACGATTTGCCGGGAATGAACCAGAATAAAAATTTACACTACTCAGCAAGTCAGCATTAATAATTCCAATAGCTCCGCCGGAAGCACCCTGTGTTGCAAAATGATTGATATTGGGAATCTCAACATCATCGAGGTAAAATACATTTTCACTGGGACCACCTCCCCTAATGATGATATCATTTCGAAATGACGGTAAAAAACCGACACCCGGTAAAGACTGAATGACTTTTGAAATATCGCGGTTGCTTCCCGGGTTTGTTTCAATATCGGATAAACCAAGTCGTTGCATGGATAACGGAGCTTCTCTAACTTTTTCGAAAGGTGATGCTGAAACTACAAACTCCTTTAACTCTGTTCCGGTAGGTTCAAGATAAATTTCAACATAGGATGTATTGGCATTCGTAACCTGAACTTCCGGTGAATAGCCAGGTTTGTATCCGACAAATGTAGCCTTCAACCTTACAAAACCAGGTTGAACTCCCGTAAATAGAAATTTTCCATCTAAATCGCTTCCTCTTCCAATATCTGTTCCGTCGATGATAATATTGGCATAAGGCAGGGGTTCGTTGGTATTTTTATCCAGGACTTTTCCGCTGATCTTTCCGTTTTGAGCAAAAATTCCAGCTGAAAGTAGTATCAATAAAAAACCAACACCAAACAGCTTATTCCTCATAGTTTTTAGTTGAAATAATTTTTTGTTTAATATTATTTTAAAATAATTAAACAAAGTGTATTCAAAAAGGTTCAGTAAGAAAAGGAATCAGGGCAAAA
This sequence comes from uncultured Bacteroidales bacterium, assembly GCA_963764475.1. Lineage (GTDB taxonomy): Bacteria > Bacteroidota > Bacteroidia > Bacteroidales > JAADJA01 > JAADJA01. Next base: position 7,930 of record CAVXTE010000111.1, on the reverse strand, counting down.
TTTGTGCTATAGCTTTATTCTTCCTCCATTGGTTCCCATTCGGCAAAGTGGTCGCTAACGACAAATGCTTTAGGTTCCGTAGTCCAGAATTCGTTTGAATTGTAAGTCCAGCCCATGGTCTCCGAACCTCCTCCGCTTTCAGTAGTGATGAGAAAACGATGATCGAGATGGCCGATGTAATTGGCCTGATCCCTTGGCCAGCCCTGGTCGCCTCCCGATGGATCGATGGGAACCCAGCCGTAATTGGGAAGATAAACTTCAACCCAGCGGTGAAAAACATCATCCATACTGGCATAATCACCTCTGACAACCACCGAACCTACATACCTTGCAGGCAATCCCGCTGCCCGGCACATCGAAATGTAAACGAATGTATATTCTGAACACGAACCGTTACCTCTTGCCAATACGGTAGGTGCTGTGTTCCATCCCCCCGACATCTCATAGTACATATTTGCAATCAGGTAATTGAATATTTTCCGGAATATCCAGTAAGGATTAGTTTCATTCCCGATTGCTGCCTTCAACGCATTTTTAATAACAGGATCATCATACCGGTATTTCTCATTGTTTTCAAGATATTTGGCTTTTATGTCGGATGGAATATCAGAAAGCGAACCTACTTTTTCGGGATAAATAAAATAGCGGATTTCATTGATTTTTGCAACGGTAGTCATTACCGCCGAAACTTTTGTATCCGGTTTAATGTTTTCAAAATGGAAATGAGCTGTTTGCTGTCCCCATTTATCCGTAACAAGGTCGGTATAGGCCGGTTCGTAAACTGGAGGATTCAAAATCGTCTGACTTGGACGGTCTCTGGCTATGGCGAGATGGATATCTGCTGTTTTCACCAATCCAGGCCCAAAGTTCGTGATTTCATCATAATAGACAATTTTAGCTTCATGTGAATCGAGAATCCTGAACTTTTCATCATCGCGAATCTTAAGCTGATACAACTTATCATCCTGATAATCGACTGCCCATAGAGTTTTTCCATCATAACATAAACCCCTTGTAAACGGACCCGGAGCATCGGTGATAATGATAACTGTGCCTGTCAGGGGATCAACCATGTAGATCTCGTCCTTAATTCTGTCGGATATCCAAAGGTATTTCCCGTCGAAAGTCAATCCTCTTGGATCGGAAGCAGGAGATTTAAAGGAGCGAATGGTGGTACCGTCATCCGGGCTGAACTGGATAACCTGATCCGCATCGCTGTCGACGCACCAAAGATAGGTACCGTCCCAGGTCAAACCGCGGGGTGTGGATGAAGGAGCCTGTATGGTTTTTAAAATTGTTCCGTCTTTCGGGTCGATCTTATAAATGATCCCCTGGTAATTTTCAGATAAAGGTATTCCACCTTTTACATCGGCATTCCACAGATATTTTCCATCCCATGCCAGACCTTCGGGCCAGTATGCAGGTGATGGTATACCCCGCACTACTTTGCCATTATCAGGATTTATACAAAACAGTGAATCGGCATGATAATCGGCAAGCCAGATATACGTTCCGTCAAATGTCAATCCGGTAGGAAATCCTCCGGGGATGTCAAACGATTTGATCACTTCTCCGGTATAGCAAAATCCGGTAAGAGGAATAAAAAGAACAAGTGCAAACAGGAATTTTTTCATTCTATATTTAATTTTTCACGGATAAAAGTATTAAAGATTTTCGATGGACCCGTCACAAAACTTTATTATTCCTTTCAGATTTCTAAAAAACTTACTTTTGAAGGTGTTAGAAACACAATTTTTGAAGAATAAAATTAATATGATGGAACACATTGCTCAAACAGCAGGTTTCCTTCGGGAAAGAGGGATGATCAAACCTGAAATCGGAATTATACTTGGAACAGGTCTTGGAAAACTAGCCGATAAAATAACCGATGCTACGATAATTGAATACAGTAAGATTCCGAACTTCCCGGTGTCAACCGTTGAATTTCACAAAGGTCTATTGATTTATGGCGACATGAACGGTAAAAAAATACTGGCCATGCAGGGCCGGTTTCATTTTTATGAAGGTTATACCATGCAGCAAATCACATTTCCGGTCAGGGTTATGAAGGCACTTGGTGTGAAATACCTCCTGATTTCCAATGCAGGCGGCACCATGAATCCTGCGTTTAGAAAAGGTTCGCTGATGTTGCTGGACGATCACATCAATTTGCTGGGACCGGGACCTTTGATTGGAAAGAATGATGATACGCTGGGTCCCCGCTTTCCGGATATGAGCAGCCCTTATTCTTCTTTTCTGAATGAAAAACTGCTTCGTATCTCAAAAAAAACAGGTATAACATTACTCAAGGGAATCTATGTTGCTGTTCCCGGCCCAAATCTCGAAACACGCGCCGAGTACAGATTTTTAAATGGTATCGGGGCCGATGTAGTGGGTATGTCGACAGTGCCGGAAGTAATTGTAGCCAATCATGCGGGCCTCCCATGTGCAGCTGTTTCTGTGCTGACCGACGAATGCGATCCGGATCATCTTCACCCTGTCGATTTAAAAGATATTCTTGAAACGGCAGCCATTGCAGAAGATGACCTGATCAAATTGTTTTCGGCATTAATTCAGGAACTTTAGGATCGTTTCCTGAAATATTTCAAATGCTTGTTCGTTTTTTCCTATGCTTCATTTAAGACAATCCGTTCTAATTTTTATCTGGTATGAAAATTCTGATCGTTGAAGATGAAAAGGAGTTAGCCAATTCCATTACTGAGTATATGCGGCAGGAAAATTTCGTATGCGAATCTGTTTTAAACTATACGGATGCCTTTGAAAAAATACACCTGTACAGCTATGATGTAATTATTGTTGACATCGCATTACCCGATGGCAACGGACTGAAACTCATTGAGGAACTAAAAAACATCCGGTCGACGTCCGGTATTATCATCATTTCAGCCAGAAATGCCCTGGATGATAAAATCAACGGACTGAATCTCGGCGCCGATGATTATCTTACAAAGCCTATTCACCTATCGGAACTGAATGCCCGGATAAAGTCACTGATCCGCCGGCGCGATTTTGATGGTAAAACAGAAATTGTATGGAATGAGTTGAGAATTGATCCCGAAATGCTGACGGTACATGTGAACGGCAATTTGCTTACCCTCACCAGAAAGGAGTATGATCTGCTGATGTTCTTCCTTACAAACAAAAACAGAGTTATTTCCAAAGAATCAATTGCGGAGCATCTTTACGGAGATAACATTGATCTTGTCGATTCTTTCGATTTTCTTTACAGCCATATCAAGAATCTGCGTAAAAAAATCGTCGAAAAAGGTGGCAATGATTACATTCAAACGGTTTATGGTATCGGATACAAGCTCGCTTCAAATTGAAACTTTTAAGTAAAACGATCATTTACTACCTCCTGGTTACGATGGTTATTTTTTCGACCGGTGGTATTGTATTTTACAAGCTCGTCAGAATTATTGTGATTGGCCAGATCACCGAAAGCCTTGTTACAGAAAAAACACTTATCGAAGAGCAAATCCTCCATTCCGACAGCCTGCCTGATTTTACAACGATATTCGGCCATCAGATCGAACTTACTATTTACGACCAGCCCCTCCGATACGCACAAACGATCAATGATACTGTAATGGCAGATTCTTTAACTGGCACATCAAATAGTTACAGACACCTTCGTGTTTCAGGTAATTACCAGGACAAACGAAGCTACTACAGGGGTTATACCATCGACATTTTTAAGTCAATGGAGGACACACATAAATTGATCCTCGACTTTTTTCTCGTTATCTGGCTGGTTCTGGTTGCACTGGTAGTTATTTTAATTTCCCTCAACATTTATATTTCGAAAAAAATATGGGTACCCTTTTATACCATTCTTAACAGGTTGTCACAATACAATATTAATGAGAATCTTAGGCTAAACCTGACCCCAACCGGCATCCGGGAGTTCGACCAGTTGAACCGGGTTTTGAATTCCATGTCTGACCGCATCAGGGCAGATTTTCTGAACCTGAAAGAATTTACAGAAGACGCTTCGCATGAAATTTATACGCCTTTATCCATTATAAAGTCAAAGCTCGAATTGTTGTTCCAGTCGGAAAACCTTACAAAAGAGCAATTCCAGAATATTCATACCATTTACGAAGCCGTGTCGAGATTGGCAAGACTTAATAAATCACTGCTTCTGATCTCACGGATACAAAACCAGCAATATCCCGAAGTGAAGGAGATCAACCTTACATACATCATCGAAAAATTCCTGATCCATTTTAAAGAGGTTATCCAGCAAAAAAACATCGACATTATCAAACATTACAACGACCAGACATCGGTGATGATGAATCCCGATCTTGCCGACATCCTCATCTCAAATTTACTTGGTAATGCTTTTAAACATAATGTACAAAACGGATTTATAACCATCGAACTCAACGCCAGGGACCTGATCATAACGAATACGGGGTCAGAAATCATTACCGATCCGGAAAATTTGTTCAAGCGCTTCCGAAAGGGAAATATTTCTGTAGAATCTTCCGGACTTGGCCTGTCAATCGTTAAAAAAATTGCTACGCTTTATGAAATGGATATTTCTTATACTATTCATGAAAACATACATACACTGATCCTCCGCTTTTAACATTTCTTATGATTTAAAGTTCTTTCATGACGTAAAAATCCAGAATTTCTCCAGATTCGGATTCTAACTTTGCAGCATAAAATTTATAAACTTATTCACTTAAAAAATAGAACGTCATGAAAACATTAATGTCAATAATAGGTTTGTTGCTCGTAACGACATTGAGCGTAAACGCACAGACAAAATCGATGGTGAAAATTCAGGATCTTCCCAAAGCCATTTCTAATAACCTCAGCACCCAGCATAAGGACTGGAAAGCGTCGGAAGCATTCAAAGTGGATACAAAGGGAGTTATCACGTATGAAGTAATTGCAAAGAATAAAATGAATGAAGAAATGTTTTGGTATGATAAGAATGGCAAATTCATAAAAACGGAACCATCCCGCAATGGAAAAATGAAAATGCAAAAAAATGCAATGAATTCCTCTAAAAAAAAGACAATGGAACCGCACCATTCCTCTGCAAGTTCGGCGACACGTCAGTACCCGCATAAATAATGACATCGCCCTCGTTCCGGTGATGAACAGAGGGATCCATATATACTGATCAATTTACCTCAAAGAAGGCTGGTTCAATACCGGCCTTCTTTCATTTCAGGAAAGTCGGTCGTTTTTCGGCTGAACCATTTTTATTAAATCGTGTATGTTTGCACTTTAATTCTAAATTGACGTTAATTATATAAAATTCAGGTAAGATTGGTTTCAAAGGGTCGGTTCAGAAAAGATTCGTTCATTGCGGTGTATATCATTACATTGGTCTTCTTCCTTCCCGTATTATCGTTTGCGCAAAAGTTCGGAGACTATATGCAATATGGAAGGGCAGAACTCGAGAAAGAAAACTATACCGAAGCCATCCGGTATCTCAACAATGCAGTAAACCAGCGTCCCGCCTCGTACGAGGGTTATTTCCTGCGAGGCATAGCCAAATACAATCTGGGTGATTACCGTGGTGCCGAAGCCGATTTTACCCAGTCCTCGCAGTTCGATCCTTACAATTCCGAAATCTATAATTACCGGGCAATTGCCAAAAGCCAGCAGTATAACTTCGGCGGTGCCATGAAAGATTTTGCAAAAGCCATTGAACTCGATCCAAAAAACCCGGTATTTCCATTGAACCGTGCACGCACGCGGCTTTTCCTTCAACAGTACCAGGCTGCTATCGACGACTGCAACAAGGCTTTCGCCCTGAAATATAAGGATGCCAGTGTTTTTGCTTTGCGTGGTATAGCCGAGGCAGGCCTTGAAAAGTACGATGAAGCCATTGCCGACCTGAATAAAGCCGTTACCCTCGATCCGAAGAACACACTGGGCTATGTTCAGCGTGGTACTGTTTTAATGGACATGCAAAAACCCGATTCGGCTATTCTGGATTTCAACAAAGCCATATCCATCGACAAAAACGATTCGTATGCTATTTTCAACCGGGCACTGGCGCGGATGGATACCCATGATACAACCGGCGCGTTGAATGATCTTGATAAAGTCATCAGCCTGTCACCCTACAATTCATACGCGTATTATAACAGGGCAATCCTGAAAATTGGCCAAAACAAGAACAAGGAAGCCATCAGCGACCTCGACAAAGTAATTGCGTTGAATCCTGATAACATTGTGATTTACCTTTACCGGGGCAGGCTCAGAGCTCAGACCGGCGACCTGAAAGGTGCGCTGAATGATTTTAATAAATCGCTCGAAATCTATCCCGATTTTGCAGACGCTTATTACGAACGTTCGCAGGTGAAAAAGCAAATGATGGATTTCAGGGGCGCTGAGGCAGATCAGAAAAAAGCCTATGTGATCAACGATTTTATTTTCAGCGAAAATGACAGTACCAAGTTAGCCGAACAAATGTACCTGAAACGGCTGATCGCTTTCAGCGGAGAATTTACAAAGCATTCTGCCGATACAACGAATGGTGAAGAACAGATCACTTCCATCGGGCTTAAACCCATTTTTGTTACGGTTCTTTATGCAAAGAATATAAATACGGTCAGGCTGTTCGATACGTTTAACAAGCCCATGTACCATACCGATGTCATCACACTCACAGGTGCTAACAATGAAACCGGTTCAGTAAAAACGAGTACGGATGCCGATTCGTCCAATAATCCGGTTCAGGACAACCCAAATGATGCACTCACGCTGTATAAACAAGCAGAACGCTTAGCTTCCGATCAGAACTATACAAAAGCACTTTCGGTTTACGACCGGGCTATCGGGCTCGATCCGGACCTGATCATGGCCTGGTTTGGAAGAGCCAACACGCGGTTTCTTCTTGCCGAATTGCTGAATTCGGAACGCGAAAGCCGCTATTCCTTAAGTTCTTCTTTAAACCCGCATCAGGGATCTTTGTCGCAGGATACTACTCTGCTGAACCAGTCGCTCAAGCAGGTTATGCAGGATTACAACAAAGTCATCAGCCTTGATCCCGGTTTCAGCTATGCATGGTTCAACCGGGCGTATGTAAAATGCCTTTTGGGTGATTACTGGGGTTCCGTCAGCGATCTTTCAAAAGCCATTAAGATCGACCCTAAATTTTCAGAAGCGTATTATAACAAAGGCCTCATCCTGATCTATCAGAACCTGAAAGCGGTGGGCTGCGACAACCTTAGCCAGGCCGGTGAACTGGGAATTCAGGAATCGTATGAAGTGATGAAAAGGTATTGCTATAAATAATACTAAGGTGCTCGGTGAAATCTCCTGACTTCACCGCCTGAAGTGTCAATCTCCTGAATGACCATATTCTGTAAACGATAACCTTAACACGCCATCCATAGAATCCATCAGGTTGGTTATTATAATTGAAGTTGATTCAATAATCTGGGGATTATTTCTTCACCAAGTATAGTCTGGAGACTATGCTAGAGCAGGGAAATGTTATAAAATCAATACTTCTGCTCTAATTCTTAAATGAATATTCTATAAATTTTATAGTATTTTTTAATTTTATTTTTACGTTCTTTATATCCGTTGGCTTATTGTCTAAAGAAAATACTCTTTCAATATCTTTTATTAGATGTTCTTTTGTTTCAAAATTTATTAGTCCTTTTTGAAACCTTAAAACATACTCCTCATCTACCTTTGAGCATTGTAGGCTTTATTTTTATAAGGAACTTTATACAATAAAGCAAATTCATTTAATACATCTCTTGTAGCTTTTTCTTTAATATTACTAATAACAAAATTATCAATAACACATCCTGCCCAATTTTGGTTTATTACTTTCAAGTATGCATCAATTAAACCTTTACCCCAAACTGCGGCGATAATAATAATAGAATTTTGAGTGTTAAATTCACTTCCAGGACGAAAA
>CAVXTE010000110.1:0-19005 GCA_963764475.1 uncultured Bacteroidales bacterium | reverse complement strand
ATTGATCGGTGTTCAGAACAGAAAACCGTATTATCAGCCTACGCCTTATGGTATGGCTTACATCCCGCTGGGAAGCTACACCATGGGTACCGGGGAAGAGGATGCCGTTTATGCGCTCACCCGTGTACCTAAAACAGTGACAATTTCGGCTTTTTATATGGATGAAACCGAAATCACTAACAATGAGTACCGTCAATTTGTATATTGGGTCAGGGATTCGATAGCACGGGTTATGTTAGGCGATATCATGCCCGAAGATTACCTGATTGAGGAGGATCCAAAGACCGGTGAAATATTTGATCCGCCTTTCCTTAACTGGAGAACACGGATTGACTGGAATGGTGAGGAAGAAAGAGATGTCCTCACTGATCTTTACCTTCCTGAAAATGAAAGGTATTTCAGAAAAAAAGAATTTGATACCCGTAAATTCAATTATGAATACTACTGGGTTGACCTGAAGGCTGCTTCGAAAAAAGATTTCTCGAAAGCCGGTAATCCAGAAGCCGGGGGATTGGCAAACCGTCCGCAAGGATTGCAGGATCGGTCTGTTTATGTGAGAAAGGAAATCATCAATGTTTATCCGGATACACTGGTATGGTTATTTGACTATACGTATTCATTTAATGAACCATTGACTCAAAAATATTTCTGGCATCCGGCTTATGACAACTATCCTGTTGTAGGGGTTAGCTGGAAACAGGCAAAGGCATTTTGTGTCTGGAGGACGCAATTAAAAAATACATTCCTTGCCCAGAAGAACGGAGAGGCAAGTATCCACGATTTCCGCCTTCCAACTGAAGCTGAGTGGGAATGGGCAGCCAGGGGCGGACACGATTTCAACCCTTATCCCTGGGGTGGACCATACACTCGGAACGACAAAGGATGTTTCCTTGGAAATTACAAACCTCTTCGTGGAAATTATTCGGATGATGGTGGCGCTACTCCTATTATTGTTGCCCATTACCCCCCGAATGACTGGGGACTTTACGATATGGCCGGAAATGTTGCCGAATGGACAAACGATGCATTTGACGAATCAGCTTACAATTTTACATGGGATTTAAATCCGCAGTACACATACAATGCTGATGATAACGATCCCCCCGTTCTGAAAAGAAAAGTCGTCAGAGGCGGATCATGGAAAGATATCGGACACTATTTACAGGTGGCTTCAAGAACCTATGAATATCAGGATACTGCAAAATCGTACATCGGGTTCAGATGCGTCCAACCTTACCTTGGTAGACAAAAAGATGACAATCCTGCTAAGGCTTCCAATATTTATAAAAAATAATGCCTATCATAATTATAAATTTAGAGTGTAAATCAAAATTCAAATTCTTTTAAAAATTAATCATGGGATTAAACAATATTGTTAAAAGCAGGGGTTTCAAAAATTTCATGGCCAAGTTGTATGGTATTGGTGCATCTGTTGTTATTTTAGGTGCATTATTTAAAATTAACCACTACCATGGGGCAGATATTATGCTGATTATTGGTCTGAGTACGGAATCTATTATTTTCTTCTTTTCGGCTTTCGAAACACCGCACGTTGAACCTGACTGGAGTTTGGTTTATCCTGAACTTGCCGGTATGTATCATGGGATTTCATCTGAAATTGAGGAAATGGACACTAAGCGTGAAGGGTTAACAGGCGATCTCGATAACATGCTTTCAGATGCGAAAATCGGGCCAGAGCTGATTGAAAGCCTTGGCAAGGGTCTCAGAAACCTGAGTGAAAGCACACATAAGCTGAGTGATGTATCAAATGCAGCAGTGGCGACTAATGAATTTACAGAAAAAGTTAAAGGTGCTTCCCGTTCAGTCGGATCACTTACTGAATCCTATGATAAACAAGCCGATGTTATCAATAAAGATATTACAGCAACCGAAGAATATGTCGGTTCTATAAAAAATATTTCTGGTTCGGCAGCAGGATTATCAAATGCCTATCAAAAAGCAAGTGAATCCATTATGGGCGATTTGGGTGCCGCTGATGGATTTGCCGATAGCATTAAAGCAGCGGCCAAATCGGCCAATCTCTTTGCGGCAAATTATACGAAATCTGCCGAGATGATTTCCCAGTCAGCCGAAGTACTTGATTTTTCCGCATTAAAAGAAAAGAACTACGGTGAACAATTGAATAAGGTTGCACAAAACCTGGCATCACTGAATGCTATTTATGAAATGCAAGTTCAAAATTCAAAAATGCAATCGGACTCTTCAAACAAACTTCAGGATGCACTTGATAAATTTGTCAGTAATCTCAATGGGTCAATTGATAACACTGCAAAATACCAGGAAAATATCAATGCATTGAACAATGTTTTCCAAAATCAGCTTAAAGGCACGACTGATCACGTTGAAACTACAGCAAAGCTTAAATCGACACTGGATCAATTCCTGAATAAAATCGATGAGTCAGCTCAAAAAACCTTAAAATATAATGAGGAGCTCGAAAATCTTTCGAAGAAAGTAGCTGCCTTGAATACGGTATATTCAAATATGCTTACAGCCATGAATGTAAAAGCAGAAAAATAAGCAGATTAATCAAATTGAAACCTAATTTAAAAACACGAATTACAAATGGCTGGATATAAGGAAACCCCGCGGCAAAAGATGATCGCCATGATGTACCTTGTACTGACGGCACTTTTAGCCCTTAATGTTTCCCGCGAAATTTTAAGTGCCTTTATTACGGTAAATGAAAGTATGGAAACCACCACAAAGCAATTTGCCAAAAAAGTGGATGATATCTATGCCGATTTTGAAAAGCAGTATACGATCAATCCTACCAAAGTTGGTGATTACTGGGATAAAGCCAAAGGAGTAAGGCAATTATCAAATAATATGGTAGATTATATCAATAAATTGAAGACCGATGTAATCGCCTATACCGAAAAAATTTCGACGGCAGAAGCAGATACTATTCACCTGAAATGGGTAACTAAAAAGGATAATTACGACGACCCCACCAATTTCTTTTTAGGTAACGAAACAAAAAAAGGGGAAGCTGATAATTTGTTGGAACGTATATCAAACTATAAACAACAACTATTAACATACATCAGTGAACCTGACAGGGCTAATTTCGACCTTGGCTTGAAAACAAACGGCGACTATCGGAATGCCGATGGGAAAGCAGAATCATGGCAGGTACACCATTTCTACCGTACTATTTTAGCGGCTGATATAACCATTTTGAATAAGACGATTGCTGAAGTATACAACGCAGAAACAAATGTGGTAAATTATTTATACTCATCCATAACCGCTGAAGATTTTAAATTTAACCAGGTAAGTGCAAAGGTGATATCAAAAAGCAATTACGTTTTTCAAGGTGAGGATTACCAGGCGGAAATCCTTGTAGCTGCTTACGATACAGCTCAAAACCCGGATGTATATGTACTGGAAGGTGCCGATACACTGACCGAGGCGATGATCGATAGAGCCAAAAAAATAGAAGGTAGTGGTGGAAGGGTGAAATTGGAATTACCAGCAAGTTCAGAAGGGACTAAAAAATATGCCGGTATCATCCGGATGCTGACGCCATGGGGAACAACAAAAGATTATCACTTTAAAAGTGAATACATTGTTGCGAAGCCTTCAGCTTCCATTTCTCCAACAAAGATGAACGTGTTTTACAGGGGGGTAGATAACCCCGTAGCAATTGCTGCATCAGGAAAAGCAGAAGCCCAGTTGCATCCCGAGATAAGTGCAGGAAAAATTATTAAAAGTGATACAGGATGGGTCGTAAATAGCTTACCTTCTGATGCTTATCAAACAATCATCAAAATTTATGCGGATGATATGGGAGGTAAAAAATTTATGGGACAACAATTGTTCAGAGTTAAACGGTTACCAGACCCGATTGCACGGGTTGTGGGGGCTGTTGACGGCCAGATTTCGGGCCGTAAACTGCTGACCAATCCTTTCCTTATCTGTTCATTGCCCGAATCGGTTGATTTCAAATACGATTTTAAAGTGACATCTTTTACAATGATCGTTCCTACTGGTAGTGGACAGTATGTTTCAACAGAAAAAGCGGAAAGTATGATGTTCACGGATAAAATGAAATCACTGATTGGATCGTTAAAAAAAGATGATATTCTTATTTTCAGAGATATTAAAGTAAAGAGTCCTGAAGGCTCCCGTAAAATTGAATCTATAAATATCCAAATAAATTAGTTGGAGGTGATTATGAAAACACTAGTGAGCTTTTTATTTATAGCCGGTATATTCCTTGGAATAAACACCGTTTCGAATGCTCAGATTCTCGATAGTCCCCGCGACGGCATATATGATGAGATACAGCTTCCCGATAAGAAGCCTATTCCATACACATCCGTTAGGGAAGCTGATGTTGTGTGGCAGAAAAAAATCTGGAGGATCATTGATCTTCGTCAGAAAATGAACCTACCGTTTTATTATCCTGAAACTCCGCAGAAAGGCTGGAAAAACCTGATGACGGTGATCATGGATGCTATCCGGGAAGGGACCATCACAGCTTACGACCCGACAAAAGACGATCAGTTCCTTGTTCCGATGACCTATCAGGAAATAGAAAATAAATTTACCCGGGTCGATACGGTTCCCGTCGTTGACCCGAATAATCCTGACAGGATTATTCGCTACGATGTGGTTAAGGAAGATTTCGATCCTGGTCAAGTGCAGCGGATAAAACTCAAAGAGGTCTGGTTCTTTGATAAACAGCGTTCGCAAATGGATGTTCGAATACTTGGAATTTGTCCGGTAAGAAATGTGTACGACGACAATGGCAATTTTATGGCACTCGAAAATATGTTCTGGATTTATTTCCCCGAAGCACGACCGGTTTTTGCCCAGGCCCAGGTGTTTAATACAAAAAACTCAGCGGAGAAAAGAACATACGACGAACTGTTTTGGATGCGTATGTTTGCCAGTTATATTTATAAAGAAGAAAACGTTTATAACAGGGAAATCACCGAATATTCATCCGGAATGGATGCACTGCTCGAAGCTGAACGGATTAAAAATGAACTCTTCGAATTCCAGCAGGATATGTGGGAATTCTAAATCACATAAAAAACTTAAGACTCCTCCAATACGGGGGAGTTTTTTTTTGACTTGCCTTTCTGAAATCCCTAATTTTGCTGAAATCATTTCAACCGGATGAAAGCTACCAATGTTCTTGATACGCCAATTGAATACCTTAAAGGTGTTGGTCCGACGAGAGCAGAAGTACTGAAAAAGGAGATGAATATTTTTACCTTTTATCACTTACTTCATCATTTTCCTTTTCGTTATGTCGACAGAAGTAAATTCTATAAAATCAGTGAAATCAACAGTGATGCGACCTATGTGCAGATAAAAGGAAAGATCATTCGCATTCAGAAAATCGGGAAACCACGATCAGAACGTCTGGTCGCAGTAATGCAGGATGATACGGGCGAAACCGAGCTTGTCTGGTTTAAAGGGATCAAATGGGTTGTTGAAAAACTAAAAGTTGATGAAGAATATGTTGTTTTCGGAAAACCAACACTTTTTAACAATAAATATAATTTTCCGCATCCCGAGATCGAACCGGTTGTTTCTCAGAAAATCGAACTGGGTGAACAGTTGCAGCCCTTTTATTCTTCGACGGAAAAATGTAAATCGAAAGGGCTGGACAGCAAAGGGATCAGTAAAATAATGCGAAACCTGGTTGTTCAGGTCAAAGGTCATCTACCTGAAATTCTTTCCGAATCTATTTTAAACTCCTTAAAATTAATTCCGCGCGAAGAGGCCTTGATGAACATTCATTTTCCACAAGATCAGCATTTACTCGACCGGTCGCGTGCTCGTTTAAAATTTGAAGAATTGTTTTTTATCCAACTCCGCTTGTTAAAGCTGAAACTTTTGCGAACCGAAAAACAAAGGGGGCATAAATTCAGCGTTGTCGGAACCAATTTCAATAATTTTTATCATCAGAATCTTCCGTTTGAACTGACCAATGCACAAAAAAAAGTAATAAAGGAGATCAGGGCAGATGTTGGTTCAGGAAAACAGATGAACCGTTTGTTGCAGGGAGATGTTGGAAGCGGCAAAACACTGGTTGCACTGATGTCGATGTTGATTGCTCTGGACAACGGATATCAAGCCTGTATGATGGCACCTACAGAAATTCTTGCTGCTCAGCATTACAAAACCATTTCCAAAATGGTTGAAGGGTTGGATATTCAAGTCGATCTGCTAACTGGTTCTACTAAAACCAGTCAGCGAAAAGAAATTCATCCACAACTGCAAAGCGGGGAATTGCACATTCTCATCGGAACGCATGCGTTGATAGAGGAAAGTGTACAATTCAGCAATCTTGGCTTTGTTGTCATCGATGAGCAGCACCGGTTCGGTGTGACGCAGCGGGCCAGACTCTGGAAAAAAAATATTATTCCGCCACATATCCTTGTCATGACGGCTACTCCTATTCCAAGAACGCTGGCTATGACGCTATATGGTGATCTTGACGTTTCGGTTATCGATGAACTTCCCCCTGGAAGAAAATCAATCAAGACCATCCATTTTTATGATAAAAGCCGTCTCAAGCTATTTGGATTCATAAAAAAACAAATTGAAGAGGGGCGACAGGTTTATGTGGTTTATCCGCTGATCAATGAATCTGAAAAACTCGATCTGAAAGATCTCATGGATGGTTATGAAAGCATCTCACGTGCTTTTCCGTTACCAGATTACTCGGTCAGCATTGTGCATGGACAGATGAAGGCTAAAGACAAGGAATTTGAAATGCAACGCTTTGTAAAAGGTGAAACACAGATCATGGTATCAACTACAGTAATTGAAGTGGGTGTGGATGTTCCCAATGCTTCCGTTATGGTGATAGAAAATGCAGAGCGTTTTGGACTGTCGCAGTTGCATCAGCTTCGTGGCAGAGTGGGAAGAGGTGCTGACCAATCATACTGCATACTAATGACAAAATATGAATTGACGAGTGAAGCACGGACACGAATAAAAACAATGGTAAAAACAACCGACGGCTTTGAAATAGCCGAGGTAGATCTAAAGCTTCGCGGGCCGGGCGACCTCGAAGGCACACAGCAAAGCGGTATCCTCGACCTGAAGATCGCCGATATTATCAAAGATGAAAAAATCCTGAAATATGCCCGAAAAGTGGCCATCGAAGTTCTTGAGGAAGATCCTCACCTCGAAACGGTAAAGAATGCCCCGATCTCAAAACATTTAAACTATATCAATAAAAATAAGCCGAACTGGAGTTTGATCAGTTGATAGTAGTCGTGTTTATCTTTCGAAAATCTTACCTTTGCACTTTGATAAATTCAATGGTATTCAATGAAAATTTCATACAACTGGCTGAAACAATACCTTGATTTTGATTTAACACCGGAAGAACTGTCGTTGGTGCTCACCGATTGCGGGCTTGAAGTTGAAAATCTGGAATCCTGGCAATCAGTCAAAGGCGGATTAGCAGGTGTTGTGATCGGTGAGGTTCTTACATGCGTCAAACATCCGGATGCAGATAAACTTAGTCTTACGACCGTCGATATTGGCAATGGCCGGATCCTTCCCATCGTTTGTGGCGCACCGAATGTAGCTACAGGACAAAAAGTTCCGGTCGCAACAGTTGGAACGATCCTTTATAATGGAGATGAAAGCTTTGAAATCAAGAATGCAAAAATCAGGGGCGAAATTTCCGAAGGAATGATTTGCGCTGAAGATGAGCTGGGCCTCGGAAATTCTCACACAGGCATCATGGTTTTAGATCCGCAGTTAAAAGCCGGAACTCCTGCATCGGAATATTTCGACGTTGAATCTGATTATGTTTTCGAAATCGGCCTCACTCCCAACCGGACGGATGCCATGTCGCATTTTGGAGTAGCCCGGGATATAAAAGCAGTACTGGATACAATTGATTTCATAAAAAATAAGCAGCAAAAAACGGAATTGTCCATACCTTCAGTAGGACAGTTTAAAACTGATGATACCAGCCTCGATATCGGGGTAATTGTTGAAGATGTTGTTGCATGTCCGCGGTATACCGGCCTTACTATATCCGGGATTACCGTCGGCGAATCGCCTCAATGGTTGAAAAACAGGCTGAATGCAATCGGTCTCCGGTCTGTTAATAACATTGTCGACATTACGAATTATGTGTTGCATGAAACCGGACAGCCCTTGCATGCCTTCAATGCGGATGAAATTACTGGCAATAAAGTGATCGTAAAAACGCTGCCAAAAGGTTCGAAATTCATTACACTTGACGAAATAGAACGGGAATTGACCGAAAACGACCTGATGATCTGCAATGCGGTTGAAGGGATGTGTATCGGCGGCGTTTTCGGTGGGATCAAATCCGGAATAAATGAAAAGACTAAAAACATCTTTCTTGAGAGTGCGTATTTCGATCCGGTTCATATTCGTAAGACATCTAAATATCACGACCTGCAAACGGATGCTTCATTCCGGTTCGAGCGGGGTGTTGATCCGGATATGGTTTTATATGCATTGAAAAGAGCTGCTTTACTGATAAGCGAATTGGCAGGAGGAAAGATTTCATCCGAAATAAAGGATGTATATCCTAAACTCATCGAAAAAACGGTGATTTCTGTCACCCTGAAAAACATCGATCGGCTGACCGGAAAATCGTTGGGCTCAGAACTTATAAAAAACATTCTTCGTTCACTCGAATTTGAAATTCAGGAAGAAAATGAATCCTCTATCCGTTTGAAGGTTCCATCGTACCGGGTCGAAGTGACGCGGGAAGCAGACGTAATTGAGGAAATACTGCGAATATATGGATACAATAACATTGAAATACCGGTAAAACAAAATTCATCCATTTCGCATACAGCCAAGCCCGATCCTGAAAATACCCGGAATGTGGTGATGAATTATCTCAGCAATAACGGGTTCAGTGAGATTATTAACAATTCACTTACAAAATCAGCCCTGTACGAAACACATAAGGATTTTCATGAGAATAATTCCGTTAAGATTTTAAACCCGCTAAGCCGGGATTTGAATGTAATGCGGCAAACACTTCTCTTCGGAGGTTTGGAGACGATTTTATACAATCTGAACCGGAAAATCAACGATTTGAAATTGTTCGAGTTCGGAAAAGTTTATTCGGTTGCCAACGATAAAGCCAGTGAAGTCACACAAAAATACAACGAGGTCAATCATCTCGCGTTGTTCGTTACAGGCCGGAAAGAAACGGAAAGCTGGTATACTGTCGGTAGTTCTGTTGATTTTACTTTTCTTAAAGCATTTTGTGTGAACCTTCTTCGCAAGGCTGGTATTGACCTTGAATCATATGCCTTCAAAAACACCGATAAATCATTGTTTGCTGCTGGTTTGACATTTTATACCGACAATAAAACACTTTTAGAGGTTGGTGAAATTTCAAGTCGTGTTTTGAGTGAATTCGATATTAAGCAACCTATGTACTATGCTGATTTTAACTGGGAACTTATTTTTGAAGAATCTGCGAAAGCAAAAATTCAGTATCAGCCAATACCGAGGTTCCCAGAGGTCAGGCGCGACCTGGCCCTGCTTCTCGACAACTCCATCAAATTCGATGAGATTAAAAAACTGGCTTTTCAGGTTGAAAACAAACTCCTGAAAAGAGTGAACCTATTTGATGTATACGAAGGAAAAAATATCGAACCGGGCAAAAAATCGTATGCCGTCAGTTTTACATTATTAGATGAAGCAAAAACACTTACTGACAAAGTGATCGACAAAACCATGCAAAAGCTGATGAATGCATACAAGGATAAAATGAAAGCGGTCATCCGGTAAACCAAAAACCGGTCGGAGTGCAATTTTTCAGAAAGAAACATATAGCAAAACTTTTATCATGGCTGGGTAAGCTGGTAAAAACCCTCGTTATTATTTCAGGCATAACAGCTATATTAATGCTGATCCTGAGTTTTACGAGCCTTCCGTTTTGGGGGTATTACTGGCTGGGTACATCTGCAGAAGGAGATAGTTTGTCGCCTTCGTACATTGTAGTTATGGGCGGAAGTGCAATTCCCGGAAATGCAGGTTTAATGCGGACCTATTACGCAGCAAAGGCTGCAAAGAAGTTTCCGGATGCTAAAATCATTGTTGCATTGCCGGGAGATACCACAGACAAGCAAAGTTCGCTCAGCCTAATGATAGATGAGTTGGAGATCAGAGGTGTCGACCAGAACAGGATCGGAATAGAGAACAAAGGAACGAATACGCGTTATCAGGTCCTCGAAATTAAAGACAAACTTCCTTCGTTAAATGCACCGCTTCTGGTAGTGACTTCACCTGACCACATGCGACGGGCATTGTTGTCATTCGAAAAAGCCGGTTTTAATAATATTGACGGTTTGCCGGCGTTTGAGAAATGGGTTGATTTTAATCTTAATTTTGAAGATGAAGATTTAGGTGGCCGTTACCGGTTTTTACCCGGAATCGGCGATAATATCCAGATCAGGTACCGCTTTTGGCAGCAACTCGAATATGAACTGAAAATAATCAGAGAAATAGCAGCCCTCGGGTATTACAAGCTAAAGGGCTGGATTTAGATAATCAGTAATGAACTTAAATAAAATAATATGGAAAAAAAGAACAAGCAATTCGCAGTAAGCCCGGAAGGAGAATCCTTTCCTCTCCCTAAAAAAGAAGATTATCCGGGAGAATATAAACGGATTGAAAAACTAGCCAAAAAGGCGAAAGCCGAGGGAAAAGAGATCGTTGTGGTCATGGGACTGGGATTTGTCGGTGTTGTCATGGCAGCCATCGTTGCCGATACAAAAGATAAAAAAGGTAAAAATTCAAAATTTGTGATCGGTTATCAGCGCCCGAGTTATCGTAGTTTCTGGAAAATCCCATTGGTAAACCGCGGTGAATCACCAGTAAAAGCCGAAGATCCTGAAGTGGATGAGCTGATTACCCGAACTGTTAACAAATCAAAAACATTTGTGGCGACCTATAATCCCGATTGTTTAAATCTCGCAGATGTTGTGGTTGTCGATGTGCAATGTGACTATTCGAAACAAGACCTTGGGATGATGGTGACCGGCGAAACAGACATGGCAGCACTCGAGGCTTCAATGAAAACAATCGGAGAAACCATTCCGCCTCATGCGCTGGTTTTGATTGAAACTACCGTTGCTCCGGGAACGACAGAATTTGTTGCCTGGCCGATCCTGAAAAAGGCATTTACTAAGCGTGGCCTTAAAGAAACACCGCTGCTTTCTCACAGTTTTGAACGTGTGATGCCCGGAAAAGAATATGTTTCTTCGATTCGTGATTTCTGGCGGGTGTGTTCAGGCTGCAACAAAGAAGCCCGCGATAAGGTGGAGAAATTTCTTCATGAAGTGCTGAACACAAAGAAATTCCCATTAACTGTGATGGACCGTCCGATTGAGTCTGAAACAACAAAAATAGTCGAGAATTCATACCGGGCAACAATCCTTGCTTTCCTGAACGAATGGAGCTTGTTCTCTGAAAGAAATGGCGTTGACCTGATCAAAGTGATCAATGCCATTAAAATGCGGCCGACGCATAACAATATGATATTCCCCGGTCCCGGAATTGGCGGTTACTGTCTGCCAAAAGACGGCGGACTGGGTTATTGGGCTTACCGTCACATTCTGGGATTTGAAGATGGTGACGACGTTTTCAAAATCACACCGACGGCAATCGATATCAATGATACCCGAGGATTGCATGTGGCTGAACTTACCCGTGATGCGCTGCGGAACATGGGACGATACATTGCAGGATCGGATGTGCTGATCTGCGGGGCCAGCTACCGGCAGGATGTAGGCGATACCCGTTACAGCGGAAGTGAAATGGTTGTCAGGAAGCTGACTGAAATGGGTGCCGAAATGCGGGTGCATGATCCCTATGTCGATCACTGGTACGAATTCATTAACCAGGAAGAAGATCCGGATCACAGCTGGAGCAGGTTTTTCCGCAATCAGGAAGAACTGAAAAACATCAAGGTTCAGAAAGATCTCCGCAAGGCACTAAAAAATGTTGAAGCCTTGATCCTTGCCGTTCCGCATAAAGACTACCTGGCATTGAAACCAGATGACATCGTAAAATGGGCCGGTGGACCAGTAGCAATCATCGATGCTTTTGGAATCCTTACGGATGATAAAATAAAAAGGTATTTTGAGCTGGGCTGTGAAGTGAAGGCATTAGGTAGAGGACATCTGCAGCGAATCAAAAAAGAAATCCGGAGTAAAAAATAATAGGAAATCTTTTTGCAGAAGATCCTTCTCTTTTTTAAGAGGGGGATTTTTTGTTTTGTTACTTTGATCGGTCCTTTTATATTTCTCAGAAATTGGGAATTTTGTTTGTTGATCATCGCTGTTCAACGGATAATAATTTCCACCTGTCAAAACAACATCATTCAGCCGGGATTAACAATAATTAAGACAAATTTGCAGTTTTTTTAAGTACTTTTGCGCCCATAATCAGCTATTCGATTAGATGGAAATACAAGCAATAAAACAACGGTTCGGAATTATCGGGACTTCTCCCCTTCTTGAGAGGGCGATTGATATAGCACGGCAGGTGGCGCCTACCGATCTTACCGTTCTTGTCACCGGGGAAAGTGGTGTGGGCAAAGAAGTGTTTCCACAGATCATCCATCAGTTGAGTGCCCGTAAGCACGGTCCATACATCGCCGTTAACTGCGGAGCCATTCCTGAAGGTACCATCGATTCGGAATTGTTTGGACACGAAAAAGGCTCTTTTACCGGAGCACACGAAGCAAGAAAAGGTTATTTCGAAGTGGTAAACGGAGGCAGCATTTTTCTGGACGAAGTCGCCGAGCTCCCTTTATCGACACAGGTCAGGCTGCTACGTGTCCTCGAAACCGGAGAATTCCTTAAAGTCGGTTCTTCAAAAGTGATAAAAACGGATGCCAGGGTAATAGCTGCTTCAAACGACGACCTGACACAACTGATAAACCAGGGAAAATTCAGGGAAGATTTATACTACAGATTAAATACGGTTCCCATCAGTGTTCCGCCGCTTAAAGACAGAAAAGAGGATATTTATTTGCTGTTCCGTAAATTTGCTGCCGACTTTGCTGAAAAATACCGGATGCCTGTCCTGCAGCTCGACCAGGATGCGGTAAAAATGCTGGTTGGATACCGCTGGCACGGGAACGTGAGACAGCTGAAAAACATCACCGAACAAATTTCGATTATCGAGAATGCCAGGGATATCACTCCACAAATTTTATCGAAATACCTGCCGGTTAACCAGTACAGGGATTTACCGGTTCTTTACAGGCGAGAAGAAGATAAAAAAGAAATTTCGGAGCGGGATTTGCTTTACAAGGTCCTGTTTGATATGAAAAAGGACATTACGGATTTGAAAAAGGTGGTGAGTGAAATTTTACAAAAGGAAGATATCAGCGAAGGACTTCAGCAAAGCAGTGCGCAGCTTATCAAAAAATTGTATGACGAAGTAGAGGATAGCGACGGAGACGTGGATCATAAAATGTTCCTTCATCATCCGGATTCAGAGCATCTCGAAGAACCCATTCAGGAATCGGAAGTAATCGAGGAATCACTATCCATTCAGGAAAAGGAAATCGACCTGATTAAAAAAGCACTTGCACGGCATAAAGGAAAAAGAAAAAGTGCAGCTAAAGAGCTGGGTATTTCGGAACGGACATTATACCGTAAAATTAAAGAATACGATATTTCATAACAGGGATCGGTTGAAATCAACACATAACAGAGGAAGGTTGCTGATAGTCGTTGCAGTACTCATAATGATAGTGGGAGGTTGCAGTGTGAATTATTCTTTTACAGGAGCATCCATTCCGCCTGAAGTGAAGACTATTAACATAAAGTATTTCCAAAACAACGCACCACTTGTAGAGGCAAGCCTCAGCCAAAAACTTACGGATGCCATGCGTGATAAATTTACGTCAGAAACCAATCTGAAACTCGTTAACGACGGTGGTGACCTGATCATCGAGGGCGCTATTACCGACTTCAGTACAAGTCCGGTTGCCATCCAGGGAAATGACAAAGCAGCACTAAACCGCCTGACGATCAAAATCGACGTAACCTACACCAACACAGTCGATGAGAATATGAGCTTCGAAAGTACTTTTACAAGGTATGCCGATTATTCGTCAGAAACGCAAAATATTAATGAAGTCCAGGGACAGCTTATCGACGAGATCGATCAAATGCTCATTGAGGATGTATTCAATAAAGCAGTTGTAAACTGGTAATTATTTTTGGAATGAACCGTCAACAATTTATCGGATATTTAAAAGATCCCCGCCTGCTGGATGCTGAAAGCACGAATCAGATTGAAAATCTCGTGAAAGAATATCCGTATTGCCAGAGTGCCGGAATTTTACTGACCCTCGGCTTATACAAAGAGAATAACATTAAATTCAGCAACCAGTTAAAGAATGCTTCGGCCTGTGTTTCTGACCGAAAGTTACTTAAGCAACGCTTACACTCATTAAAGGAAGATGCCGGTGGTAAGGATTTTCAGCAAAGGGAAATCGATAATAAACCAACTGATCGAAAACATCCGGATTTTAGCGATCCACATTTATCCGAATTACTCAATCTCTTGCATAATGAAGTAAATGAATTGTTGATTCGAACTTCACAATCCGAATCATCACAGCAGCAAACAGCAACGCTGAAAAATATTTCTGAAAATCTTGAAAAGCTGGTTGAACGAAAAGAATCAAAAGAGAAATCAAATGTTACAACCGATTCATTTATTGATTCACTGAGTAGCAGTTACACATTAGAGGAGACCGGGGACGTTCACATCAAACAAAGCAACCTATCTACAAACGAAGCGCTTATAGATAAGTTCATTCAGGAAGAACCCAAGATTGTCCCCAAACTAAAAACAGAATTTTTCGATCCGATGGATTTAGCAAGACAGAGCCTTATCGACAATGAGGATATTGTAACCGAAACGCTGGCTGAAATATATTATAAACAGGGCAACCTTGCCAAAGCGATCAAGATTTACAAAAAATTAAGTTTGGCTAATCCAAAAAAAAGTAGTTATTTTGCGGCCCGAATTGAGAAAATACAAAAAGAGATTAAATAGTTTAAAGAAATAATAAAATGGGTGCTTATATTGTCATTGCGGTTTTAATTATTGTAACCTGTGTTCTGTTGTCACTGATCGTTTTGGTGCAAAGCTCAAAAGGCGGCGGACTGGCTTCTAACTTTTCATCATCCAACCAGTTTATGGGTGTAAGGAAAACAGCCGACTTTCTTGAAAAGTCTACCTGGACACTGGCGGTAGTTCTGCTGGTATTAAGCCTGTTTTCAATATTTATAATCCCCCGGGGTTCGAAAGTTCAGGTTGGTGATACGGATTTGCAGGAACTCTACAAAGATTTGCCGAGTTCGGCGCCTGTGCAGGATTTCACACCTCCTCCTTCAGATGCAGATAGTTCGCAGGAATAAAGTAACATAAAAGAAATGTTTAAAATGTCAGAATGTCATAAAAGTTCTGACATTTTTTTATTTATGAATATTCCACATTAGCAAGTCCGTCACTACATTTTCTTTTGGCAAATAAACCTGTAACAGTTAATGTGCCTTATATTCCGACTGCATAATTACTTCCCGAATAAAATAATACAGTGTTATTGAACTGCAGGATGACATGTAAAATCGGTTTGGCATAGAATATGTCAAAACCATGTACCACATTTTAATTAAAATATTAATAACAAATAAAATACAAGATTATGGCAAAAATTAAAATCAAACCATTAGCAGATCGTGTTTTGATTGAACCGGCTTCGGCAGAGGAAAAAACGGCAGGAGGGATCATTATTCCCGACACGGCTAAAGAAAAACCGCAAAGGGGTACTGTTGTAGCAGTAGGACCTGGAACAACCGATCAAAAAATAACCGTAAAAGTCGGTGATGTTGTTCTTTATGGCAAATATTCCGGAACCGAAATTACGTATGAAGGGAATCATTACCTCATCATGAAAGAATCGGATATTTATGCTATTATCTGAAAAATATTGTGTAATTAATTAAAAATCAAATAAAAATGGCAAAAGACATTATTTTCGATCTTAAAGCAAGAGAAGCCCTGAAAGAGGGTGTTGACAAATTATCAAACGCAGTAAAAGTGACCCTTGGACCAAAAGGACGCAATGTGATTCTTGATAAATCATTCGGTTCTCCTTCCATTACTAAGGATGGTGTGACCGTAGCCAAGGAAATCGAATTGGCGGATAAAACAGAAAACATGGGAGCCCAAATGGTGAAGGAAGTGGCTTCAAAAACAAATGACATTGCAGGTGACGGCACCACAACAGCAACTGTGCTGGCCCAGTCAATAGTTGCAACCGGGTTAAAAAACGTAACCGCAGGTGCGAATCCGATGGATCTGAAACGAGGCATTGAAAAAGCCGTCGTTCAGGTTATCAAATCACTCAAATCACAAACCAAACAAATCAGCGATGATGGTGAAAAAGTTGAGCAGGTTGCAACCGTTGCCGCCAATAATGACAGCACAATCGGTAGCCGGATTGCTGAAGCAATGGGAAAAGTTAAAAAAGATGGTGTAATAACTATCGAGGAAGCGAAAGGAATAGAAACGTATGTGGATGTGGTTGAAGGTATGCAGTTCGACAGAGGATATATTTCTCCGTATTTTGTAACTGATGCTGAAAAAATGGAAGCGGTTTACGAAAACCCTTATATCCTCATTCATGACAAGAAGATTTCGGTAATGAAAGACCTCCTTCCTCTCCTTGAGAAAGTTGTTCAAACCGGACGTCCATTGTTTATTGTCGCCGAAGATGTTGAAACTGAAGCGTTGGCAACACTGGTTGTTAATAAATTACGAGGCGGACTGAAAGTAGTAGCCGTTAAGGCCCCGGGATTTGGTGACAGAAGAAAAGAAATGCTTGAAGACATTGCAATAATCACAGGCGGGACAGTTATTTCAGAAGAAAAAGGCTACAAGCTCGAAGATACTTCTCTCGATAACCTTGGTAGTGCAGAAAA
This sequence comes from uncultured Bacteroidales bacterium, assembly GCA_963764475.1. Taxonomy (GTDB): domain Bacteria; phylum Bacteroidota; class Bacteroidia; order Bacteroidales; family JAADJA01; genus JAADJA01. The sequence continues at coordinate 1,987 of CAVXTE010000110.1, read as the reverse complement.
AGTAACTACCGATAAAGACAATACTACCATTGTAAGCGGAAAAGGGAAAAAGGAAGACATCAAGGCCAGGATCAATCAGATCAAGGCACAGATTGAAACCACAACTTCCGACTACGACAAGGAAAAATTGCAGGAAAGACTGGCCAAGTTAGCGGGTGGTGTTGCAGTCATTTATGTCGGTGCAGCAAGTGAAGTTGAGATGAAAGAACGGAAGGACCGTTTCGATGATGCATTAAATGCAACCCGTGCAGCCATCGAAGAAGGTATTATTCCGGGTGGCGGAGTTGGTTACCTGAGAGCCATTGATTCGCTCTCCAAAATTAAAGGGCGACAACGAAGATGAAGATACCGGAATTCAGATCATTCGCAGGGCATTGGAAGAGCCCATGCGTCAGATCGTTGAAAATGCCGGCATGGAAGGTTCAGTTGTTGTTCAGAAAGTAAAAGAAGGAAAAGGCGATTTTGGTTACAATGCAAGAACCGACAAGTATGAAAACCTGTTTAAATCAGGTGTTATCGATCCTACGAAGGTAGCCCGCGTTGCACTTGAAAATGCAGCGTCTATCGCAGGTATGTTGCTCACTACCGAATGTGTAATTGTTGAACATAAAGAAGAAAAAGAAAGCATGCCTCCAATGCCTCCGGGTGGAATGGGCGGAATGGGTGGAATGTATTAAAAACAACATAACATCCGAATTTTTTAAAACCCCTCTCTGGAAATCCAGTTAAGGGGTTTTTTCATTTACAAATATGATTTCATACTGTTTTACGTTATTCGTTAAATTTAATCTGCATGACAATCTTTTCAAAAAAAACATTTTCCGCGATTTGCATTCTTTTCACTGTTCTGCAAACGATTGCACAATCAGGTAAACTTCCTGTTGACAAAGAAACGTCGCTGATAACATATCAGGATGTTGTTCAGGAAAAGGGAACGAAACAGGAATTTTTTAACCGGGCTATTGAATGGATCAATGATTATTACAAAAACCCTGTTGATGTGACTAAAACACGTGACCCCGAATCAGGTATCATTAAAGGTCTTCACCGGTTTAAATTTTACAATACGGACGAAACGGGCCTAAAAACAGATGCTGGTGTTATCCAGTATGAATTCACCCTCGAATTCAAAGAAGGAAGGTATCGCTATACGCTTACTGATTTCATATTCAAACAATCGTCGAAAATCCCGGTTGAAAAATGGATGGATAAAACTGACCCGCAATACAATCCTGTTTGGGATACTTACCTTGATCAGGTCAAAGAATTTGCCCTATCCTGGATATCAAGCCTCAAGGAAGGTTTGCAACCCAGGCCTGAGAAAAAAGAAGATAACTGGTAAAATGTAAGTATGGATGAATGTTGAGCGCAGATTTTTATACGAATTTATCGCCTTTTTCAATTTTTACCGTATTGACAATTTCACGGATAATCTGTTCTTCCTTTTTTGGACAGATCAACAAAATACCATCATCTTCCACCACGATGTAATCGTTTAATCCCTGCAGAACAACGAGTTTTTCGTTCGGCATATTGATGATGCAGTTTTTTGAATCGAATGTCAGTACATTTTTTCCGATGATCGCATTGTTTTTATCGTCTTTCGGACGTGTATCAAACAACGATCCCCAGGTTCCCAGATCGGACCAGCCAAAATCGGTTGCCAGTACATAAACATTATTCGCTTTTTCCATCACCCCGTAATCGATCGAAATATTCCGGCAAACAGAAAAGGTACGGTTTATAAATTCGGATTCACCTGAAGTACCATAAATTTCTTCTCCTTCTTTGAAAAGTGAATCGACTTCGGGCAGGTATTTTTCGAAAGCATTCAGTATACTTTGCAACGACCAGATAAATATTCCGGAGTTCCACAAAAAATCGCCACTGTCGAGAAATGTTTGTGCAAGTTCGGGACCAGGTTTTTCAGTAAATGTCTTGACTTTCCGTATCCGCTCATCTTCAAGAAAGGGATGCGTATCGCAAA
>CAVXTE010000109.1:0-17808 GCA_963764475.1 uncultured Bacteroidales bacterium | reverse complement strand
TTTTTTCAATGCGAGTTTACGTATTGCTAATTTATAAATGTTGAGTTTATAAACATATTAAATGAATGAATGCGGGTAATTTTGATATCCCTGTTTAGAGGGATTGTGTTTTTCAAAGAACGTTTACTTTTATTGTTCAGATAGGTATTCCGATAACATACTATTAATTTCGATAAGCTTCGACTCGACTTGCGTATCACTCTCTCTTTCAACTTTCTTAAATGCCATAGCATCCGATGTCTTTTCAAGGGCTACCATTGCCAAAAGGTCCTGTTTATCATTATAAGCATAACTTTCAGAATAGGATTTTATTGTCCTGTTTACTTCGTTGGCAGCTTTTCTGATCAATTCTTCCTCGTCCCTTTCAATCGTCAGCCGGTAAGGCCTGTCGGCAATCGTAACTGTTATTGTTAATTTATCCATTAATTAGTTATCAAAATCCGGAAATATCTACTTGTTTAAAAGTCCAATACACCTGTCAATTTCCCGCATCAGTTCATCAATTCTTTTTTTTGCGTCGCTATTTTCCTCTGATTGTTTTACTGATTTAGCAATTTTTAAATTTCTGTTTTTATCTTTTAATTGTTCGATTTCGTTTTTTTGTTTTTCAATAATTTGTTTTAAGTCTTCTTGTTTCTTTAACAATTCGCTGTTGTATTCTTTAAGCTGATTTTGCAGGTCAATCAGCTTTCTGATTCGTTCATAAATCATATCGGCAGCGTTCCCTGCTTTATCCATGTCGAAAATAATAATTAAACCGGACTTATTGCAAAATTATTTATACGAAAATAATTTGCTAGTGTTCAAAAGTAATATATTTTGGATAGCAATCTGAATAAAAATAGAGAATGATGAGCAGTGCATATTTAAACAAAAGAACCTTAAATATTTAGGCATTTCGTTCGTATTCTTCAATTGGTATGCACGTACAAATTAAGTTCCTGTCGCCGAATGCGTCATCGATTTTTGTAACCGGTGGCCAGTATTTCGAACTTTTTATATTCTTATCCGGGAATGCAGCCATTTTTCGCGAATATGGATAATTCCATTCATCATCGGCTACCATAGAAGCCGTATGCGGTGCATTTTTTATCAGATTATTTGCTTTGTCTGCCTGTCCTTCTTCAATTTCCTTTATCTCACCACGTATGGCGATCATTGCTCGTATAAATCTGTCCAGTTCACTCAGTGGTTCACTTTCGGTCGGCTCTACCATCAGGGTTCCGTGTACAGGAAACGCTACCGTTGGCGCATGGAAGCCATAATCCATAAGCCGTTTTGCAATATCTACCACTGCAAGATCGGCTGTTTTCAAAAACTGGTTGCAATCGAGGATCATTTCGTGAGCCACCCTGCCGTTTTTTCCAGTATAAAGAATCTTATACGATCCTTCAAGTTGCGATTTCAGGTAGTTTGCGTTCAATATGGCAACTTTTGTAGCTTCTGTCAATCCTTTCCCTCCAAGCAATTTGATATAACCGTAAGAGATAGGCAGAATAAAAGCACTACCATAGGGTGCTGCAGCAATTGCAGAAATACCTTTTTCACCTCCAGTTTCAACCAGGTTATGTTTTGGAAGAAATGGTGCCAGGTGTTTTGCAACGCCTATGGGGCCGACACCGGGACCACCTCCACCATGAGGGATGGCGAATGTCTTATGCAAATTCAAATGACATACATCAGCACCGATAATACCCGGGTTTGTAATTCCAACCTGTGCATTCATATTGGCGCCGTCCATATAAACCTGACCGCCATTTTTATGAATTATATCGATGACTTCAAGAATGCCTTCTTCGTAAACTCCATGTGTGGACGGATAGGTAATCATAATAGCCGCCAGGTCGTCTTTGTTTTCTTCGGCTCTGGTTTTTAAATCTTCCAGATCGATATTTCCCTGTTCGTCGCATTTAACGACTTTTACTGACATGCCCGCCATGATAGAACTGGCGGGATTGGTTCCATGAGCGGATGCCGGGATAAGACAAACCGACCTGTGTCCCTGTCCGATGCTTTTAAGATATTCCCTGATCACCATTAATCCGGCATATTCACCCGCAGCTCCTGAGTTAGGCTGTAATGAAATCGCATCAAAACCAGTGATGATGCACAGATCATTTTCGAGGTTTGTAATCAGTTCTTTGTATCCTTCAGCCTGATCTTTCGGAACAAACGGATGCAGTGCCGCAAATTCCGGCCAGTTTAAGGAAAATAATTCAGCAGCTGCATTCAGTTTCATCGTACATGATCCCAAAGGGATCATCGAACGGTTCAGTGCAAGATCTTTATTTTCAAGTTTTTTGAGATACCGCATCATTTCCGTTTCGGAATGGAAGGTATTGAAAACAGGGTGGGTCAGAAACCTTGTTTGACGGATAAATGATACTGGTATGGATTGGGATTGACCTCTGTCATCAGGATTTGAAAGTTCATTAAATTTTTTCTGGCTGGTTTGAGCAAAAACTTTAATGATCGTTTGAATGTCGTTCAAACTCGTAGTTTCATCAATTGAAATCCCGATTTTATCATCCTTCCGGTAACGGAAATTTATTTTTTCAGCGATTGCTTTTCGTTTAAGATCATCCTGTAAAACAGAAGCCGGTAAGCTAACCGTGAGGGTGTCAAAGAAGAACGTATTTGCGATTGTGTAACCTAATTTGACAATCTCTTCGGCAAGAATTTTCGTCAGTTTATTAATCTCAGTTGCGATTGCCTTTATTCCTGCCTCGCCATGATAGGCTGCATAAAATCCTGCCATCGATGCAAGCAATGCCTGTGCCGTACAGATGTTCGAAGTAGCCCGCTCACGCTTGATGTGTTGTTCCCTTGTCTGCAGTGCCATTCGCAGGGCTTTATTTCCTTTAGCGTCTACAGAAACACCGATGATCCTTCCTGGGATGTTTCGTTTATAATTATCGGTTGTCGCAAAATAAGCTGCATGCGGACCGCCGTAGCCCATCGGAATACCGAAACGCTGTGTACTTCCGACCACCACATCTGCATTCCATTCACCCGGAGGCGTTAAAAGTGCAAGGCTCATCAAATCGGCACAAACAGTAACTGCAGCCTGCACGGCGTGTGCTTTTCCAATAAATTCCCTGTAATCATGTATTTCCCCATTCTGATTGGGGTATTGAACGATTGCTCCGAATACTTTCTCCGTAAATTCAAAATTTGCATGGTCCCCGATCACCAGATCAATTCCCAGTGGATTGGACCGCGTTTTCAGTACGTCAATCGTTTGGGGGAAGAGATTTTCCGAAACAAAAAACTGATTGGCCGAACGTTTTGCAAGTTCCCTCGGACGTGCATTGAACAGCATGATCATCGCCTCCGCTGCGGCAGTGGCTTCATCCAGCAACGATGCATTGGCAATCGGCATGGCGGTAAGATCCGATACCATCGTTTGAAAATTAAGCAGGGCTTCAAGCCTTCCCTGTGAAATCTCAGCCTGATAAGGTGTGTATGATGTATACCAGCCCGGATTTTCAAGTACATTGCGCTGGATTACACCGGGTGTGATAGTATTGTAATAACCCAGTCCGATATAGGTTTTATAAAGCTTGTTTTTTGCGGCAAGTTCCTTCAGGTGAGAAAGGTATTCGTATTCATTCAGGCCGTTGGGAAGGGGCAAAGGATTTTTCATTCTAATGGAAACCGGAACAGTCTGTCCGATTAGTTCATCGAGCGATGAAACGCCAATCTTTTCCAGCATTTGCTGTTGTTCTTCAATACGGGGACCGTTGTGCCGGGCTATAAAATTATCGGTGATCATTTGAATTGTTGTTTATCAGAAAATTAATTACAAAACCCTATTTTAAAGTCGGGCAAAATTAAAAATCTTAACTGATAAAAAAAGGAAATAATCATTTAATGTTATAAAGATAACAGAAAGACAATTCAGTGCTGATCTTCAGAAATATCATGGGGAAAAGTAAGAGAATAGGGAGGTTGCTTATACCTGTTAATTCTGGTTTTTTTTGATCCAGGTAAAAGGATGATTTGGCTTCAGCAGATTTTTCAATTCATCAAAGGAAACGAAGAGTGTTGTTGTTCCAGTAGAATAGGGTGCTATCTCATATACATTAAAGAAAACCCCGATCCCATCGTTATTAATGAAAAAGTTGTCGGAACTTTCAATCTGATCCATAAAAAACCCTGCTTCTTTTAGTTTTTCATCCTGTTTCAGTCCGTTTAGCTTCCTCAGTTTTGTTTCGAGTATTTTGTCCAGTTGTGGTTTATATCCTTCCGTGAAAATATCATCCAACCTTATTCTTTTTTTGAGGGCAGTGTTAAAAACCGCATATTGCATAATTTTTATTCCATGCGCACCTCCCGTGTATCCGTACTTTTCAAATTTCAGCGAAAGGATGTTGTTTTCGTTATAGATGATCTCCATTGAAATATTCTTTTCCCAATTGAAAGAAGCTGCTGAGGCTGCAATATCTTCGATACCTGAAGTTGCCTGATGGTACCGGTCGAAAAAGTCAAAGATCACATTCTGCATGAACAATTCCCTGTCGCTGACAATCATCGGTGTATCCGCAACAACCTGCGTAATGAGAAGATCAAGTGAATCATTTAACCGATCACTGGATTTCAGGTCGGGGAAAAGCAGGGAGAGATTGATGGTTGCCTTTGGGGAACCTTCTTTTTTATGGTCTTTTTTTATTAAATATCGCTGGTTGGTAAGTACATAACTTTTGAATGGTAAACTGTTTTTGCCATAATCTTCGCTCATTTCAAACGGTATCGGTTTTTCTTTCGCATTTCGAACCCATGTTCCGCTGATCGAATGATCCTTTTTTATTATTCCGGTAAAACTGGATTCGGTATTTGAGAATTCATGAAGAACAATTGAATTATCCATAATGCTTCCATCTATTTCAATAGTTTTTCCGTAATGATAAACCGTGTCAGTTCCCGGTTCAGGAAAAAAATAATAGTAATAGCCCTTTACAATGCCATTATTCGAAAAAAGATCAGCGGTAATTTGCATCGAAGTATCGAATGTACCCTTGTAATGCCTGTAAAAGGATGTATTGCTGCTTTTTTGGGAAAAGGAATTCAAGACAGCCGTGAAGATAAACATCAGCATCCCGAAAAGCCTAATCGCACGCGTGCACATGGGGTTAATTTTAAGCATTTTCAATAAATCAATTTTGCAATACCATATATACTTCGAAATTACACAAAGGTTTTAAATATGGGCTAATTGTTTTGAAGGGAGCCTTAAATTGTATATGCTGATACTGAAAATTAAATTTCATTCCGGCTGATTATCCTATTCGGTTAAGAGAATTATCGTATATCTTTGATCCAATAAAATCATAATGAGAATCTGGTCGATCCATCCGAAATATCTTGATTCGAAAGGGCTGGTTGCTCTGTGGAGAGAGGCCCTCCTGGCAAAAAACGTTTTGGAAGGTAAAACCAAAGGATATAGAAATCATCCGCAGCTCCTGCGATTTAAAAAAGCGATAGACCCTGTTGAAAGTATCAACTGCTATCTCGCCGGAGTTTACGAAGAAGCTGTCAAAAGGGGTTATCAGTTTAACAAAGAAAAAATCAACTGGAATTTTAAATTCCAATTCCTGAAAGTAACGAACGGACAAATAGAATTCGAATGGATGCATTTGTTGAATAAACTCAAATCGAGGGACAAGGTCAGGTATTTTGAACTAAGTAAAGAATCTGAATATTCCCCACACCCTATGTTTAAAGTAGTTCCGGGCGAAATAGAAAAGTGGGAGATTATCACTGTTTGATCCTTTTGTAAAAAGGAGCATCCAAGTAGAATATTAAGAAAGAGTTACCTCAGGGAATTGAATTAAAATCCAAGATCTTTTATAATTCCGTCAATCCTCTTGTCGAGGTGGGCCTTCATTTCGTCATATTTCTTCCTGTCAGGAAATTCTTCCCTTACGCTGAAATAGTATTTGATCTTCGGTTCCGTTCCCGATGGCCTGACCGAAATTTTGCTTCCGTCTTTAAGGAAAAACTGCAACACATCCGATATGGGTAGATCGATGCTTTTTTCGGTATCATCAGCTAAGTTGAATTCCTTTCGTTTCAGATAATCTTTAATTTCAACTACTTCGGATTTGTTAATAGATTTCGGTGGATTATCCCTGTATTTTTCCATCATTGCCTTGATTTCTTCGGCACCTTCCTTCCCTTTTCGCGTGACCGATAACAGACGTTCTCTATAAAATCCGTATTCGTGGTAAATATCCGGCAGCAATTCATAGAGTGTTTTACCCTGATCTGCAGCCCAGGCTGCACATTCAGCGATCATGCAACAGGCGCTAACCGCATCTTTGTCACGCACAAAATCACCAATCAGAAAACCGTAACTTTCTTCACCACCACCGATAAACTGCTTTTTCCCTTCATTTTGCCGAATGATGTCTGCAATGTATTTGAAACCTGTAAGCGTATCGAAATATTCTACTCCTGCTTTTACCGATATATCTCTTAAAATTTCGGAGGTAACGATGGTTTTCACAGTGAATTCATTTCCTGTCAGCTTTCCGTTTTCCTTCCATTTTTTTATAAGGTAATAAAGAAGGATAGTGGCTGTTTGATTGCCATTGAGCAGGACGAATTCATTCCTGTTATTCCTCACAGCAATTCCGACCCTGTCGGCGTCGGGGTCGGTGGCCATAACCAAAGCAGCATTCACATCCCTGGCTTTTTGTATGGCCATTGTCAAAGCAGCGGGTTCTTCAGGGTTCGGTGATTTTACGGTCGGGAAGTTCCCATCCGGTATATCTTGCTCGGGTACATTATAAATATTCGTGAACCCGAATGCTTTCAGTCCTTCGGGAACAAGCTTTACACCTGTGCCATGGATCGGAGTGTAGACAATTTTAAGATCTCTGTGCTTGCTAACAATTTCAGGTGATAACGAGAGTTTCATAACCTTGTTAAGATAGGCTCTATCCACTTCCTCACCGATCATTTCGATGAGCTTTTCATTTCTCTTGAAATTAATTGCGTCAACACGTTCAATTTTATTTACTTCATTGATAACATCCTTATCATGTGGGGAAATGAGTTGGCCGCCATCTTCCCAGTATGCTTTATAACCGTTGTATTCAGGTGGATTATGCGAAGCCGTTATGACTACACCTGCCTGACAACCCAGAAACCTGATGGCGAATGACAAGAGGGGAGTAGGACGGAGTGAATTGAATAAATAAACTTTAATGCCATTGGCTGACATAACATCGGCTGTAGTGTTTGCAAAAAATGTATTGTTCCTCCGCGAGTCATAGGCAATAGCCATTTTAATCTGATCTTTATTCGGAAACATTTTTTTCAGATAATTTGCCAGGCCCTGTGTAGCTCCACCGACTGTATATTTGTTCATACGGTTGGTTCCGACGCCCATGATACCACGTAATCCTCCCGTACCGAATTCGAGATTGGTATAAAAGGCCTCAACCAGCTCTTCGGATTGGTTATCGATCATTTCCTTCACCTTCTTTTTGGTTTCCTCATCATAATTGTCGTCGAGCCATGTTTTTGCCCTTTCAACAATTGCCGGATTTATTGATGTATTTGACATAGTATTCAAATTAAATTTTAAAATCGTTCATGAATCAGCAACGTATTAAAATATATTCGGCTGACTATACATTTAAACCAGAAAAATTTATCGCTTGTTCATATTTAAAAGGCACGTTTTAAGGCTGTCGCGCCAATAAGGAATTTCAATTTTGTTTTCCCGCTTGATCTTTACTTTGCTAAGTACACTGTAAAATGGCCGTGGTGCAGGCAGTGGATATTCAGAAGAAGGGATCGGCAGAATACGACAATTTAAATTTTCCAGTTCGGTAATGGCTTTCGCAAAATCATACCAGCTTGCAATACCTTCATTGGCATAATGGTATATCCGGATACCTTTGGGTATCGATTGAGAGGAAATCAAACCCAATATTACTTCAGCAAGATCGCCAGCATAAGTCGGTGAACCAACTTGGTCACAAACAACCTTTAGTACCTGCTTTTTTTCTGCATGCTTTTTAATTGTTTTTACAAAATTGTTTCCATACTCCGAGTAAAGCCAGGATGTACGAATAATGACAGCATGCGAGGCAAGCTTCAATAATTGTTTTTCAGCTTCGTATTTGGTTTTTGCATAAATGCCCTGTGGTTTGGGTTTGTCTGTTTCGAGGTAGGGTGAGGATTTATTACCATCGAAAACATAATCGGTGGAAATATGGATTAGTGCAATATTATTTTTTGCCGAAATTTTTGCAAGGTATTTTACGGCAATCGCATTGATGGTATAGGCCAGTTCGGCCTCCGATTCTGCTTTATCAACAGCAGTATAGCCTGCGCAATTAATGATACAATCGAATTTGTTGGCCGTCACAAATTTTTGCAATTCCGGTTGTCGGGTAATGTTAAGTTCTTCGATATCGGTGAACATGATCTCAAGAGAAGGGAAAGACTTCATCCGATCCAATATCGAGCGGCCAAGCTGACCTTTACTACCGGTTACCAGTACTTTCATATGCTTTAGCTAATTAATTTTTTAAAATAGTTAATTGTTTCTTTTAATCCTTCCTCAAGTTCGACTTTTGGTTCCCAGCCCAGTTGTTTTTTTGCCTTTGAAATATCCGGTCTGCGTTGTAATGGGTCATCAGCCGGCAGGGGCTCAAAAATAATTTTTGATGAGGAACCAGTAAGCCGGATCACGATTTCAGCTAATTCACGTATGGTAAATTCAACGGGATTGCCCATATTTATCGGGCCGGTAATGTCATCTTCAGTATTCATGAATTTAATCATTCCATCGAGCAAGTCGTCAACATAGCAAAAACTCCGCGTTTGACGGCCATCCCCAAAAATGGTAATATCCCGTTTTGTAAGAGCCTGGATGATAAAGTTTGAAACGACTCTTCCGTCATTCTGATCCATTTTCGGCCCGTAGGTATTAAAAATTCTCAGTACTTTGATCCTGACATTGTTTTGCCGATGGTAGTTAAAAAACAATGATTCAGCACAGCGTTTTCCTTCATCATAACAGGAGCGGGTACCGATGGGATTTACCCGTCCCCAATAGCTTTCCTTCTGTGGATGCTCTTCGGGATCACCATACACCTCGCTTGTGGAAGCCTGCAAGACTTTTGCCCGTATTCTCTTGGCTAAACCGAGCATATTGATGGCTCCCATCACAGAGGTTTTGATTGTTTTTATTGCATTGTACTGATACTGGATGGGGGAGGCCGGACAGGCAAGATTATAAATTTCGTCTACCTCGATAAAATAAGGCATTGTTACATCATGCCGTATGATTTCAAAATAGGGATTGGATTTCAGATGAATAATATTTTCCTTCCTGCCGGTAAAATAATTATCCAGGCAGATGACTTCATTTCCTTCATTCAAAAGTTTTTCACATAGGTTCGAACCCAAAAAGCCTGCACCACCTGTAACCAAAATCCGTTTTCTCATCATGTTACGATCAGTTTGTTTTTACTAATTTTATGCTGAAGAGTATTCCCGAATTCCATCATGGTTTCTGCATTTAAATCTTTTCTGTGTTTATCCCGATGCAATAATAAGTAAAGCCTTGTTCCTTCATTTCTTTGGGATCGTAAATGTTTCTCCCATCGAAAATAACCAGGTTCTTCATCATGCGTTTCATTTCACTGAAATCAGGCACCCGGAATTCCGACCATTCCGTTGGTATAACAAGACAATCAGCTTCGGAAAGTGCATCGAACTGGTCAAATGCATAGATGATCTGATTACCGTATATTTTTTCCACTTCCTGCATCGCTGCAGGATCGTAAACTTTTACAATGGCTCCTGCCAGTAACAGCTTATTGATGATGACAAGTGACGGTGCCTCCCTGATATCGTCGGTTTGCGGCTTGAAAGACAAACCCCATATCGCTACTTTCTTATCCTTAAGATCCTTTTTATAAAATTGTTCCATTTTGCGGATCAGTACCGATTTTTGCCGGTTGTTGACCTCCTCGACAGCTTTCAGGATTTCCATATTATACTTGTTTTCCGAAGCAGTCCTGATCAGTGCCTGAATGTCTTTTGGAAAACATGAACCTCCATAACCGGTTCCGGGATAAATAAATTTGTTCCCGATCCGCGTATCACTGCCAATACCTTTTCTGATCAGGTTAATGTTAGCTCCAACTATTTCACACAAATTGGCAATATCGTTCATGAAGCTGATTTTTGTAGCAAGGAATGCATTCGCAGCATATTTTGTCAACTCAGAGGATGTAATATCCATAAAAATGAGTGGGTGTCCGTTCAATGTAAACGGTTTGTAAAGGCGCTGCATGATACTGTTTGCACGTTCCGAATCCGTACCGATAACGATCCTGTCCGGGCGGAGAAAATCATTAACAGCGGCCCCTTCCTTTAAAAATTCGGGATTGGATGCGACATCAAAAGGAATATCTGCCTTTCGCTGCACCAATTCATATTGTACAGCATCCCTCACTTTTTCAGAAGTTCCGACTGGCACTGTGCTCTTCGTAACAACTAAAATATAATCCGTTATCGAACGGCCGATCTGTTTAGCAACTTCCAGAACATATTTAAGATCGGCACTGCCATCCTCATCCGGAGGTGTACCGACAGCTATGAAAATAACTTCACAATCCTTTAGTGAAGCTGAAAGATCGGTGGTGAAATGCAATCGGCCTTTCTCCCTGTTGCGGACAACCATATCCTCAAGACCGGGTTCATAGATCGCTATGTCGTTATTATTGAGTTCATCTATTTTCTTCTTATCCACGTCAATACAGGTCACATCCAGGCCTACCTCGGCAAAGCAAGTTCCTGTAACCAATCCCACATAACCTGTTCCAACTACGCTAATTTTCATAAAATGGCCGTTATTAATTCATCACAAAAATAGGAATTATAATCTGTTTGATTGTAATTTAAAGGAACTGGTTTTTTCTTATCTCTGGATCAATATACGGAATAGCTAAGTTTAAAAAGGATTGATCAGATAAAATCTTCCTCGTTCATCCAACTAAATGCAACAAGTGAAAGTTAGTTTCTTCTGATTAATAGGATGTTTTATGTGCAAGATTAATCCATTGATCGAAAACGACTTCGGCTTCTTTCTTCATAAATTGTTCCGAAGGGATTTTCCTTTCATTTACAGGCAGGATGATTTCCTTATAAATGGCTGAATCATCAAAGCCGGCTTTGGCAGCGTCCTCGCGGGTTGCAGCAAAATATATCTTTTCAGGGCGAGCCCAGTAAATAGCTCCCAGACACATCGGGCAGGGTTCACAACTTGAGTAAATTTCGCACCCGTCAAGTTGGAAACTTTCAAGATTGCCGCACGCTTCACGGATTGCATTGATTTCGGCATGGGCAGTCGGATCCATTTTAGTTGTTACGGTATTTACACCTCTGCCTATGATCTTACCTTCTTTAACGACAATTGCTCCAAAAGGGCCACCATTATTCAGCTTCAGGTTTTCTTTTGCCAGGTTGATGGCTTCCTGCATAAATTTTTTCTTATCCTCCATAAACTTCACTACAATTTGACGGCGAATTTACCACTTTCCTTTTATCGTAGGAAATGTAAGTTCCCTGGATAGCATGTTTAAGTATTCAATACGGGGTATGTTTTCGGCTCCCAGGCTGAGGAGATGACTTGTTTCGACCTGGGCATCGATCATGCGAAAATCCCATTTTTTAACCTTTTCAGTCAGAAAATATAAGGCAATTTTCGATGCATCACGTTCAATCGAAAACATCGACTCACCAAAAAAAATATGACCCAGCGACACACCATATAATCCACCGGAAAGTCTGCCATCGTAATAGGTTTCGACAGAATGAGCATATCCGGCCTTATGAAGGACGATATAAGCATTTTTCATCTCATCCGTAATCCATGTCCCTTTTTCGCCTTTTCGCTTTATAACAGAACACTGTTCAATTATCGATTCAAAATCCGTGTCGAATTTTACTTCATATAGTTTATTCCTCAGAGTCTGTCTGAGACTTTTAGAAACTTTTAGATTCCCGGGAAAAAGAACTGCCCGTGGATCCGGTGACCACCAAAGTATGGGTTCATCCCTTGAAAACCATGGAAATATTCCTTTCGAATAAGCCAGTAGCAGCCGTTCGATCGAAAGATCGCCGCCAATGGCAAGTAAGCCGATATCCGATGCTTTATCGGGTTCAGGGAAAATCAAATCTTTGTTCAGACGATATACCGGCATGGTGTTTTTAATCTTCAATGGATGAATGACGATTCCGTCAGTTCATTTTAACGATGTTTTTCACCTGTTATTTTTTCGGATTTCACAATCGTCATATGAATGTTAAAAACATCAGGATATGATTTGCCATACTTCCCGATTTTTATAAAAGTCCATCGGCCTTATGATGTTATCATCAATAAAATTTTTGAAAAACAACGGAATGGCCTTCTTTTTCTCTTTAACAAACAACCGGGAATACACCCAGCAGACCAGGCCCGAACAATAAAAGACAGAACCTGTATTCCGGAAATCGAAACTAAAAGGCAATCCGACAAGCAGGGAAGCCATTTTACAGGCTTTTCGAATCGTTTTCCTGCCACAAAAAACAGGTTTCAACACGACAAAATCATCGACAGATGAAAAAAATGTCTCGAAAGAACTAATGCAGACGCCTTTTCGGGTGGCATCGATAATCTGACCCTGCCTGACCACCATGGCAGTGTGTGTCCAGTAACCGGGGATGAAAAGTGAAGAACATTCGAACTTTTTGTGTGTGAGTATGACCATTCCCGGTTCCAGCCAATTTTTAATATCTTCAATATTCAGGTTTTTGCAACTGTATGGCCTACCAAAACGCCAGTTGATCCGGTTGATAATTCTGGAAAAAGGAAGGCAGAGCCAAAGAAAAAACTGCAGGAAGAGTGAACGTTTCATTTATTAACCAGGTTAAAAAAAGCAGCTGCCTACTTTTTGGGGTTCGTGTTTTTCGAATTGAATTTATAATTTAAACCCAGGGAAAATGCCCTGTACGAATCTACTGCAGATCCGAAAGAATCAGCATAAAATGCTTTAAAAATGAGTTTGTCTTTATAAGGATAATTCAATTCGGCATACAATCCGTCGAAACAGTAACCCAATCCTATTTTTGTTCCATTTGTTTTTCCAAGGCCGGTTCCGACCCCGAAAAAATAGCTAGGAAAGGGAGCGAACAAAACTGACTGACTAAAAATATTCCCTTCAGCATAAAAAATGTCGTAAGGCCCAACCCGCGCCGATAAGGTAGGTACAAAATGACTTTGCCTATATTCTGTTGAAACAATATCCCCGACCTTATAATCATTCGGACTAATTAAACCTGGTATTTTCATCTGACCAAAAGCGATACCAGTACCGAAGCCAAACCAATGCCAGTCGAAGTTCATGTTCGTTTTAATTCCCAAACAACTTCCCGAAGGTGAATCAACATGCATACCTCCGCTTTCATCACCCATAAAAAGGCTTCCGCCTATTCTGAATTTATAATACTTACCATGCCAGCTATTATACGATATACCGAACCCACCTTGATAGAAATTTCTTTTCTGATCGCCAAGCGAACTGAAATATTTATGACCACCTGTACAAGGATCTTCAGAATAAAAAACTGTGCTCACATTCTCAAAATACTTCCCGATCATACCAGTTAATCCGATTTCTGTGAAAGTAACTTTATCACTATGTTTTCCTTCTGATTCCATTGTTTGCGACATCAGCATACATCCACCAAGCATTACGAGAGGAGCTGCCCATCGAAAACCGGAAACGGTATATTTTTGATAAATACGAACGATCAAAGCAATTGAAAATGGGATAAAAAAAAGCAAAATGGTCATCAGTTCAAGTTTTGTAAACCATTTCCTTCCTGCGATTATAATTACCCAGAGAATACTGGCTAACAAAAAAACATTTAAGTCTCTTGCTTTAAATCCGGACGTATCCACATTTATTTTTTTTGCTTTTAATTCTCTGTGGAATATGATCAACGTGCCCGATACAATAACAGCCAGCAAAACCCACTGCAAGATTTTCAATCCATATACAATTTTCACCATGACAAAACTTGAATCCGGATCGCGTACAAATTCAATAAAAAACCGGAGGACCGCATAACTCAAGACCGAAAGCAGAAAGAGATTCCCGTTCGACTTTAGTAATTTTCTCATTTTCCAAACGAACAGCGCAATGAGCATACATCCGATCACCTGGTAAAGCTGAACAGGATGAACAGCGAGTGAGACTGGATTGTGTACATCGATCAATCCATGTGACAGATGGTCATAATAAGCAGGGGCAAATGAATCATAACGGATTCCCCAGGGTAATTGTGTCGGTGTACCGTAACAACAACCCGCCAGATGGCAGCCGATCCTGGAAATAGCCATTGCAACAGGCAATGCAATTGCAAAATGATCAAAAACCGGCAGCCTGAATTTTAACAATACTTTGGCAATGATGAGGCCGGTAAATAAACCAATGATTCCACCCAGAATTGTTTTTCGGGAAGTAGGAGGCAGGACGAATTTTGTGAAGACGGTATTCCACAAGTCCATGGTATAAGTGAAGACTTTTTCACCGGTAATAAAAAACAGGCCACCTGCCATAAGAATGAGCAACCATGCAATTTTGGGATATCCTTTCCTGAAACCTGAATAAGTTACTATAGCGGCTGCTGCTAAAATGGCTCCCAGGTAGGTGAGGGAATAAAAGAGCCCGCCGTGTGTGGTTTCGATTATCATCAGTGTTTTCATAATAATTAATTTTAATTTTTTGTTCGAGTAAAATTAATCTGTAAACCACTGATTTTAAAACGGAATTCTACGAACGCTACCATTCATTTTGCATAAAAGGAGAATATTGAATAGAATGGGGACGTCAGTTTGCAGAAATTGCAATTCGTAACTGTAAGTACTATCAAATTTGCATAAAATCAAAAAAAATTCGTCATGCCAATTGATTAATATAGAAAATACACACAGGCTAATAATTTTCTTATTGCCCTAAGTATTGCCGATAATTTAGAGGAAATGCTTCAATTAATTTCGTAGAAAGTTGGTTCTTCTTCATCATCTTCTTCTTCCCATTCGTATGTTTTTCTCTGAGGACCTGATTTCCGGTAATAAAATGAAAGAAGTAGCCCAACAATCAATCCCCAGAAATGGGATTCATAAGAAATGTTCCGCTCCGGAAAGAAATCCGGGAATATCCCCCAGACCATGCTCCCATACAAAAAAGCAACAAAAAGAGTAATGGCCAGTAAACGAATATCGCGCCTGAAAATCCCGCTAAAAAAGAGAAATGAAGCAAGCCCGTAAACAACACCCGATGCCCCGATGTGGTATGCTTCACGTGCACCAACCCACACACAAAGACCCGTTACCAAATAAACCAGGACAAAAACCCTGACGGCGATCTCCTTGTAAAAATAAAATAAACAAACGCTCAGCACAAGCAGAGGCATCGAATTAGCAGCTAAATGCCTAAACCCGGCATGTATAAGCGGAGCGGTTAGAATTCCTGTTAATCCCGACAACTTGCGCGGATAAATGCCAAGTATCCCCAAATCGATATGCCACCAGTTTTCAATCAGCCTGATGATCCACAACAGAATTAAAAGTATAACCGGGAAATACAGGGCATTGATTATTTTTTTCTTTTCAGAAATCATGGTCGGTTCCAAAATCAAATGTCATTCCACTATAGTTTTGAAGCTAAATTGGCAGTCAAAATATTAATTTGATCGCGCAGACCAAAATTACCGCAATTTCAAATATTACAAAAATCAGCAGCCTTTTATTTTAAATTTCCACAGGTTTTAAATACATTTGCTTAAAATTTTGCATTCATGAAAAAACTGAAACTTATCTCTCTCATGCTGGTACTTCCTGTCTGGTTGCTTTCTCAGGTTGTTATAAACCAGGATGACATGCCCAATGCCGGTGATACAATCCGCCAGAGTAATACGATCAACCTGAATGGGATTGATTATGCTTCAACCGGAAATAATTATACCTGGGATTTTACTTCGTTATTCCCGCTAACGCAGACGGTTGACACCTTTGTTTCTGTTTCCCAAACACCTTTTGTCTACCAGTTATTTTTCATATTGTCCGCCAATCTGGCACAACCCGGGTTCGAATTCAACCAGTTTTCTGGATTTCAGGTAACCGATTCCTATTCGTATTATAAAAAATCAAGTTCCGATTACAGGGCTGTCGGATTTGGTGTTACACTGAATGGAATTCCAATCCCGGATAAATTTCAAACAGACGATATTATTTATAAATTTCCTTTATCAACCGGAAATGCGGATTCTTCCAATTCAGTCCAGGAAATTTCAATTCCGGGCATCGGTTATCTTGGCGGATGGAAAAAGCGGGTGAATCATGTCGATGGCTGGGGAACACTGAGTACTCCTTTCGGAACGTTCAATACACTTCGGGTTAAATCAGACATCCAGGAGTATGATAGTATTTACCTCGATTCGCTGAACACGGGTTTCCCGTTCGTCCGTAATTATACGGAGTACAAATGGCTCGCCAATGGATTTGGGATTCCGCTTTGTACCGTTACGGATGACGGTTTGTTGCCGACGATCAGTTACATCGATTCGGTTCGTAACCTGTTTGTCGGTGTTCCGGAAACTAATCTCAAAAATGCAGATATCCGGATTTTTCCGAACCCGGTAAATGATGAATTGACACTCGATCTTAATCTTAATAAAGTTTCAGTTATTTCAGTTTACCTTTATAATACTGATGGTCGTGTTATTGCCGAATTAATGAACCGGCAGCAGACTTCAGCACATGATCCACTGGTTTTTAACCTTGGCTCCTATAAAATGAACAGGGGATTGTATGCCCTCATGATCTCGGTGGATGGTAAAACTTTCTGTAAAAAGTTTCTGAAATTATAAGAAATTAAAAACGGTTATTTACCAGCCAGTTCTTCAGTCATTCTCTTCATAACTTTCATCCTTGCCTGTTTTTACAGCCAAACAATTGGCCTGTTAAACTGTTATCGTTTTTATTACCTTGAAATTTTAACTTTGAATTAAATGAGCCATACCATGAAAGCAACAAAAATAGCCATACTTATTTGCGACGGATTGGTTGCCCTGCTCGGTTTTGCCTTTGCGTTGATTTATATATTTCGTCCGGAGTTTATGCATTATCATTCGATCGCTGTAAACGAAGCATGGGCGGATGTCGATCCGCAATTCCAGATCTTGATCCTTGCCCTGATGAAGGTTTCCGGCGGCGGCTGGCTTGGCGTTTCCATCGCAATGACGGTGCTTCTTTACCGTTTCTACCGATTTGAAAAACGCTGGTTCGTCGTAGCCATCTTTTTGATCGGACAGTCCATTCTGATTCCTACCCTGTATGCTACCTTGCTTGTAAAACACCATAGCAATGCAAATCCTCCGTGGATTGCAGCTTTGGGCGCTATAATTCTTTTAACGGCCGGATTGATATTAATACTGATACGGAAAAATGCACCCGAACAGGATTCATTGTAATCTTTAACAAACTGCATAACAATAACTACCGACTTCCAGTTCCCTTTCAGTGAAATTATCAGGCTTCTGATTGCATTTGCAAGTTGTATACTTCCGGTCATTTACTTTTTTCTTTCTGTAATTCATTTATAAAAACCCTATATTTGTCAATTAAATCTTTATTATGAGCGACAAAACCCTTTTCTGGATTCCCCGGATACTCGGTATCCTTGCCATCCTGTTTATGATGATGTTTTCGCTGGATTGTTTTGGCGAATA
>CAVXTE010000108.1:0-64053 GCA_963764475.1 uncultured Bacteroidales bacterium | reverse complement strand
GGACACATAGGTCACTTTTAACGATTTTATTCTGATCCCCTTCAAGGTGAAAACTAAAAGCACCATGAACAGCGGAATATACTCAACATAAACCCGTGAAGAAAAACTTCCTCCATAATACCACATCCACCAGGACGATAAAATATAGGTAACTAAAATAAGAAAACCTGCCAGGGAATAGAATTCAAATTTATTGGATTTATATAGAAAGTAAAACCCGGCCAATGCGATGAAAAACATGGGAGTATAAAGAAATAGTCCTTTCTTGTAACTGAATAAAATATCGATCATATGCGGTTTAAGAAAATGAAAAGATTCACCACCGTATGCATAAACAAAGAACTTTCCCATTGAAATTTTATAAATAATCAATTGGATCATTATGATAGCTGTAAAGCAAAGAAGTGCTGCTGCAGTACCTATATAGTGCTGAAATGCTAACCGAATTCCTTTAATGAAATTTTGAAAACTTCCGGCAGCAAATGGCCAGATTAAAATAATAAGTCCGTTCACAGGTCTGATCAGGATGATCAATGCAAGAATGGACGCAAGAACAATTACATACTTTATTTGATATTCTGTAAAATATTTTTTCGAGTAATAAAGGAACATTGAAAAAAAAGCAAAGGAATATACATGCGACATACTCGGTTCTCCAATGGCATAATAAAACAGATTGGTACCGAAAACAGCGGCAAGTAGTGCTAACGATTTTTGCTTTTCATTGATGAAATAGAAATTCAAAGCTGAACTAAGGAACATCAAACCAACCCACAAATAAAAGAGCGCTGCAACACTAATAAAGGTGGGATATAATGCAGAATAACCATCGGTATCGCCATGGGTCAGAGCGGTCAAACCATGTGCAATGAGAAAGAACGGCAATTCTGCAATGGCTGTTCCACAATAATATTTATCGAAGGCCTTTCCGTTTAGATAGCTTTTGTATGGATAGACCTCCCTGAAAAAATATTTTTTCTTTTCAATTTTATTAAAAAATCCAAAATTCAGGTCATGGTAAATAAAAATTGCAGGCAGGTAAGCGTAATATCCTTTTCCATCGGTTTGAATAATTCTTTTCCATGATCCTTTACCCCAGTTTATGTTCGATGTTACCCATGTCATCACAATCATGATAAAAAGAATTGTTGCTAACGATAGCGAAGGTTTTCGTTTGAAGCCTTGCTTAAAAATCAAATTCCGCATGATTGAGACATTGTGTTTAATTTCTGTTGCTTTAGATTTCAAGGTTACTGATTGGTCAAAAATAAATAATATAATTTTCGATCAAATATTTACACAACAATTATTATTCATTCATTGAAGAGAACACGGAATAAACCTAATAATTGCAGGCATAATGTTTATCAGAAATGGATATATAAAAAAGATGGGATGCACGATCCCATCTTTACTTCAACGTATTCATTATGAAAAACCATGTTCCGGTCATACCGGACACTTCAGGTTGTAATTCAAATCATCAGCGTACAACCGCTGTTATAAATCATTCTTTCAGTACCTTGATACTTTTTATTAATCCGTCATCCGTCAGTATGCCGATGAGGTAAAGTCCTGCCGGACCCTTCAATTCCACGATCACCTTCGCTGCATTTTTATATTGAATCGATGACTGCCTCACTCCTTTATCATCACTGACTTTTATAATTACATTCCCGTATTCTTTTCCAAGATCAATCGTCACCATTCCATCCGTCGGATTCGGGTAACAGACAATTGCAGGCGTTGTTTTGTCATTTTGCATACCAACACTTATCACCGGGTAACACACTGATGTATCCGAACAACCGTTTTGAGTAACCTCTACAGCATACGAACCATTAATAACAGCGGTAAAACTCTGGTTGATTTCTCCGGGTATCGGCAGCATCGTGCTACAATCGATCCACTGGTAAG
The DNA here is from genome assembly GCA_963764475.1 of uncultured Bacteroidales bacterium. Classification (GTDB taxonomy): domain Bacteria; phylum Bacteroidota; class Bacteroidia; order Bacteroidales; family JAADJA01; genus JAADJA01. The sequence continues at coordinate 62,136 of CAVXTE010000108.1, read as the reverse complement.
CAGCACCAACTGCATTGGCCGTCAGGACAGGGTCGTCATTTGTCACCGTTACATCCACGGCATCAATCGTCAGATTAATCGTGATGATGCTGTCACAACCAAGAGAATTCGGAATCGTATCCAAATAAATGCCACTGACCGTCCATATAAAATTTCCGCTGGGTGATGTATAACTGTCACAAGCTGTTACCTCAATTTCAGCAAAAGTGCTGTTGAGAATTGTCAGATTTACTGTTATTATACTATCGCATCCAATTGCATTTAGAATTGTATCGCTATACATTCCACTTGTTGTCCAGTTAAAATTTCCGCTGGGCGATATATAATTGTCACATGCTACCGGAGCTACGCTTGAGTAGGTTGTAGTAGGCAACACCGAAACCGGTTTAACGATCGTGCTGTCAGAGCCGATCAGGGTATCGGTGACCGTGAGGCTGATAAAATAATCCCCCGGATCGATGTATGTATGAACCGGCTCAACGTCAGTGCTTGTCGTTCCGTCACCGAAATCCCAGGAATAAATATCCGCGTCAATACTCGTGTTTACGGTTTCAATTACAGTCGAATCACAGGATACCTGTTCGTTGAAATCGAAAGATGCTACAGGCAACGATTGTTTTACGACCGAATCAGAAGCAACCACACTCCACTGCCCGAACGAATCCTTAAACTGGAAATGCAATATATGCGAACCCTTCCAAAGCTGGGTCATATCGATTTGATCCGTAAGATTTACAAATGTGGCTGATGGATCAAACTGCCCCTCAGAGACATCATCGAAAGCATTGTCGAACCAATATCGAAATTGAGTAACTTCCCTAACTTCGTTAAATGTATTCACCTTTTTAAAGAAAAATTGACTGACCGGACTGCTCCAGGAATTGGTATTATCCCTGAAACGGAAGTTAATGATGTGTAATCCCGTGTTCAGGGAATTTACATCAATATTATCCGTCAGATTGAGCTGTTGTGCCGGTGAAATTGTTTCTGATACTGCAGTTGAATAATCACCATCAAGCCAGTATTCGTAAGCGATCATCTCTTTTAAAGAAACCGTTTGTTCTGGGATTTTAAAGAAAAAATGGCTCAATGTATTGCTCCATACCTGTGTATTATCTTTAAACCGGACATTAATTACATGCAACCCTGTATTCAATTCATTCAGGTCAAAATTCTCCGTCAGAATGAATTGCTGACCCGGCGATACAGCTAGTGTGACCACATTTTCATAATCATCGTCAAGCCAGTATTCGTAAGAAATCAATTCTTTCGCTGGTACTGTCTGTTCAGGTATCTTATAGAAAAACTGACTAACCGTACTACTCCACAGATTTGTATTGTCTTTATACCGCAGACTTATCACATGAAGTCCCGTGCTCAATGAACTTACGTTGATGTTTTCGTCCATGTTGAATTGCTGTACGTTTGAAATATTCTGTGATACTGCACTGGTATAATCATCGTCAATCCAGTATTCGTAAGAAATTAATTCTTTAACTAACACGGTTTGTTCGGGTACTTTATAAAAAAACTGACTTATTACCGAACTGTAGTCAGAATTGTCATCCCAAAACTGCACATTCAAAACATGCAAACCGGTATTTAATAGAGTTGCAGAAACCGATGTATTCAACTCCACGTGTTCAGCAGGCGTTATTGTGGTCGTCACGGACGATCCTTCATCATTGTCGAACCAGAATTTATACCCGCTAATTTTATTTTGCGCCAACAGAACATTTCCGAAAATGCAAAATAAGATCAACAGGAAAGTCGTATACTTTTTCATATTAGTCCTGTTGTGCATTCACATGAATCTCAACATTCAGCAGCCCGTTGTCATCAGTTGTGGATGAAATGTTCTTATAACTGATGTGTGGATTTATCGGAACAGCACATGTTTTATAAGGAAATAATCCGCCGTAAATTCCAACCTGCGTATTGTCAGTTCCCGGATATGTGGCCGGATCGTTTAAATGGAAATCATATGAATAATCGAAGGTAGTTGAGCCCAGATCGACAAATAAGGAAGACAGGTCCACATTTGGATAATTGTTTACAAAAAGATTAGCTCCGGCTCCGGGATTGCTTCCAAAAATATTATTGGAAAGAGTGCTTGATTCACAACTGACATGAATAGAGGCGTCCCCTTTGAGGAAAATGTTATTCGAAATACTCGAATTATCGACATTGTTCAGCGTATAATAATAATAATATGCAGTATAAAGCAGGATATTATTATAAATAGCATTGTTGTTTCCATTGTTTACTTTATCCTTGATTATATTGTTTGCGAGCGCGCAACCATTCGCATTATTGAGATTTACCGTACCATTGATCACACATTCCTTAATGGTATTGTATTCACAGGGAGTTATCTGGGTACCCTGCCAGGTGATGGTGTTGAACCGGCACCTTGAAATGACAACATAATCCACTTTTGCATTGTTATTAAAAAGAATGTCACCATTTATTTCAACACCTTCCAGAAACAGGCTGTCTGCATTTTCACCGATGTTAAGTGTACTACTTAGAAATGTTTTGTTGGTAGCCGCCGTTGAATCGGGGTAATGTCCGGTTCCGAAGATGGTCAGTTTCTTATCGATCAATGCAGGAACAGTAAGCGCGCTCCCCGGCAGATAGATCGTATCCCCAGAAACGGATGCATTGTATGCATCGACAAAAGGCGTCGATCCACCAAAAATAGTTGTTGTACCGTTGCTGTGCAAAGCCACTCTTTGTTGGGCGCCAGCAAAAAAACCTGTCAAAGCTAAAACAGAAATCAAAATCAATTTTTTCATATCATCCTTTATTTTTATGTGTTAATACTGACCAATGGTTTAAATAAAACATGGTTGGTTTATCATAACCCCTGCTTTAGTCGACATTGGTAATTTTCTTCATTTAACGGCAATCTCTTTTGGTAAGTTACACTCTATTACAGGTTTAATCAGAAATAGTGGTTTTTAACGGTAAATTTGTTTGGTTTTACGAAATATTCTGGTTGACTGGTATGAACGATCCGTTATTCCCTTGTAGGGGTTATCCATATCCCTTAGTCGAACATATCCTGGCAAGCTGCAGCCTGAAAAAATAATCTATCTAACACTTAAAATATTTAAATTTATCAGTAACGATTTCATTTTCTTGCCGGCCAGGTGATTTACTTTTATCCGGTCCCTAATCGATAATCCCGACGAAAATTCAAATGGAGTCTCACCTGAATAACATGCCATTTGCTGCCAATTGTCAAAGGCTATGAAACATTTGGTGGCGATGATCAAATAAACTTCGATTGAGAACCAACTCCCGGAATACTTTTAATATGCTCATTCTGACGGCTTATCTCCTTGTTCGACCAGATTAGTTCCTGCATTTTGTTTTCTATTTCATGATGCATCTTGCACTATTACTTCAGTGTTTTCCTGTTGATACTCAAAACTTGATTTGTAATATCCCTCCCTGATTTGTGCCTACAACCGAAATCTTCCTCAACTCAACCTCATTACTAATAAGTTCGCAATTAATAGCACATTTCTAATGCAATAGAGTAATCACACATGCGAATTAATAACCGATATTTGTGGATCATTTGGTGCAAATATTTTAGACAGAAGAAACAATTAATATGGAACAGGCTTATATCACAGATAAAAAATTCAATAAAATCCACGGGAAAGAAAGTCCGTTAAAAAAAGGATATTATGAGAATTGCAGTTTTTACGATTGTGATCTTTCGGAAGCCGATCTGTCTGATTTTAAATTTGCAGATTGTGAATTTATCCGGTGTGACCTGAGTTTGGTAAAACTGTCAATGACGGTGTTCCGGGACACAGATTTTAAGGATTGTAAAATGTTAGGGCTTCATTTTGAAGACTGCAACGAATTCGGGCTTTCATTCGGATTTACGAATTGCAACCTTAGTCATTCTTCATTTTACAAAACAAAAATTAAAATGACTGTTTTTAAAAACTCACTGTTACAGGAAATCGATTTCACCGAATGTGAACTGACAGGTTCCGCATTTGACAATTGTGACCTGAAAGGAGCTGTATTTGAAAATACAAATCTTGAAAAAGTTGATTTCAGCACTTCCTATAATTATTCAATCGATCCGGAAAAGAATAAATTAAAAAAAGCAAAGTTTTCCAAACATGGCCTGCCGGGGCTATTAGACAAGTACGATATACTGATCGTGGATGATTAAAGTTGAAAAAAATGATCAGAGTCTTGCCCGTAATGTTAGGGCAAGATTTCTTCCCGGCGCACTGATACCCGAAGCGAAAACCCGGTAGTTCTGATCCGTTAAATTCTCGGCAGCCAGTTGTATCTGAAGAATTCGGTTAAACTGATAGGCAACGCGAACATTCAATGTATACCAGGCAGGCATTCCGTATTCTGTAGCATACTGTATGTTGTCTTCCCCTACCAGGTTGTAATCTTTCAATCGCTTCCATCCGGCATATTCCACAAAAAATTCACCTCTGAACTTTTTAATGTTCAAATTAAAACTTGTTTTACCAAAGACAGGAGGAATATGGTCGAGCGGATAGTCAACCGTATCGGTTTTAATCCTTCCAAATGTATAATTCAGGGTAGATTCGATGGAAAAAGCCTTTGTGATCTCAGCAGAAAGGTTACCTGAGAATCCGTAAATATAGGCCTTTTCGGCATTTTTACTGGTGATTACCGCACTCAGTTCACCATCGTACACAATAGAATCCTGACCATTAAACGTGGATCGCTGCGCTGTAATGATGTTGTTGTAAATTGTGTAGTATGCAATTCCTTCAACCTTGATCTTTTCTTCGAATACTTTCGTTATGCTGAATTCTCCATTGTAGGTATATTCAGGTTTAAGATCAGGGTTTGGAACGATAACGGTTCCCGGGCTCGAATCAAAGACTTTGCCCATATCGTCTACATTCGGCGCACGGAAACCGGTAGAACCGAGTACCGAAAATCGCCATGAATGACATGGCATTGCCACCAATCCTATCTTTCCGTTCAGTGCTCCTGAATTTTGCGTTACATCATTAAACGGGAACGGAAAAAATGCTTTGTCAATGAATTTTGAATAGAGTGAAATATAATTATAACGCAATCCTTCACTCAGGATCAGTTTTGGTGTGATTTCGAGCGTATGGGTTAAATACACGGCAAAAGTTTTCATATTTGAACCTCCGTCGGGATAGCGCGTAACTGCAGGTGTAGTTTCACCCGTGACAATATTTTCGCTGTTTGCTGTCGAGTTCACATCATTATAAGTAGCTTCGATACCATACCGCAGTTCGTTTTGTCCGATCATTTTACTAAGATCGGCATTCAATGTAAATACGCCGACTTTCTCCATTTGATTTCGCAACGAATTGTTGCCAAACCGTCTGTTGTGCCTGCTCTCTTCGATATTCTGATAGGCTAATGTTATATTCGCCATATCGTATAGTTCATTCTTCTCATCTATTTCCAGTTTATATGCCAGGAACATTCTGTTCTGTGGGCCATAATACCATTCGGCATATTTCATATTACCGCTGGAGCCCATTTCAGTAAGCCGGTCATAACGAGGAATATCCGAAGATGTGGAAAATTGAAAATTCAGGATATGACTCACATTCTTATTCGGCTTGAACAACACCTTTTCCAGCAGATCGTATTGCTTATAACCCGATTGTTTCTGAATATTATAATCACTATTCGCAAGCGTCGTATCTCTTTCGTCAATGCGATCGGCATAATACAGCCGTTTGCCCCAATCACCATAAAACGGATTGCGAACACTCCCCTGTCGAAGATCCCCGAAATCAGAATAGGTAAAACTGGTAAAGGAGGCGACTTTTTTAAGTCCTATATTGAAATCGGCATGGCCGGTCTTTTCATTAAAAGCGGATGAATAGCGCGCAAAAGCACCCGCTTTCACATTGGTTTTACCATCAACAGCCAATTGCGGATCTCTGGTATAAAAATGGATCACACCGCCAAGCGCATCGCTTCCGTATATGACCGAACCCGGCCCAAAAACGATTTCTGTTTTTTCGAGCATAGAATTGTCCATTGATATGATATTTTGGAGATGGCCGCCCCTGAATATAGCATTGTTCATTCTAACTCCATCAACGACGAGTAGCACTTTGTTCGCTTCAAAACCACGGATTATCGGACTACCCCCTCCTAACTGGCTTTTTTGAACTGATATATTCCCAGAATGCTGAATGACATCAGCAGTAGTCTGCTGGTTCATGAATTCAAGCTGGCGGGCATTCAATACTTGTATTTGCTGAGGAACATCCGTCATTTTTTCTTCAAAACGGCTTGCAGAAACTACAAGGGTATTCAGGTCATAAGCTCTTGGGACCATAAAGACTGAAAACTTCAAATTTTCCAATTGCTTATAACTATAAGTCAACTTTTGGTAACCTACATGGTTAAAATAAATAGTGTCTGCATTTTTAAATGGTGAAAAATCTGCAATACCATCCTGGTTTGTAATCGCAGAAACCCCTGGAATATGACTGAATATCTCAACTCCTGCCATCGGTTGAAGGGTTGTTTCATCAGTGACCAGAACGGATTGCGAAAAAAGGGATAGAGAGATAGTTAGGAAACATAAGTTTCCAATTAGTTTTTTCATTTTTATAATAAATTTAAGGTAAATAAAATATTAATCGGGTAATCTACATCAATTACTTTCCGACCTAACTTGCATCAGAAAACCAAAGCAGGAGGATAAATTCCTTCGTTTTTTATTAAACCTTTTTTGGAGGAGGGGATGGTTTGTCTGGGATAAAGGAATCAAACACAACGTATGCATGAACATTATATCCGTTGAATTTGCTGTAATGCTGCAATTTAATATTGACCGTAGCCAAATAATCTTTAAGTAAGTTTTTTGCCAGACTGTTATCTTTCCCGGATTGTGTATTATTTTGATCGATTTGGTTATTTATATCTTCCCCGAGCAGAATATAAAGTTTCCGTTCGGCAACATCGCATAGACAATAAAAATCAATGTTTCCGTCTATACCGGAAGACTTTGTCACGACGTCATACAATTCTCCTTCAAAAAAAAACTCATCTTCAGCAATCCACTTCAGTGTTTTGATTTGCTCGCTGGTAAGCTTTAACACGGTTAGCCTGTTTGTATCTATCCGTTTTACTCTTTGATCGAGTATTTGCTTCCGCTGAAAATTCTGCCTAAGAAGAAAGACTGGATAAAATCCGATGATGTTATACAAAAAAACCGAAAGTAGTAATATGGAGAATAATTTTTTCACTCTGTAACCTTAAAAGCGGATCAAAGATATAGTTTTATGTTTAATAATCCATCGCTATTGATGAGGATGATGCAATTCAAACATAGCTGATCGGTTGTGAACCGACCTAAGAATGTCTGAACGGTCTATAACTTTCTCAAAATAAGGTGGAATACGATCAAACCGGACTATTTGTATATTGAAAAAACCGAGTAAATTTTTAAGTCGCATCGATAATTAAAAAGGGCAGCAACCAGCCGCCCTTCTATAAAATAATTTTACGGGTTATTTATCTCATGTATTGAAAATCTTTGCCGATATATTTGGCCTGGTTCCCCAATTGTTCTTCGATGCGGAGCAACTGGTTGTATTTGGCAATACGATCGGTGCGGCTTGCAGATCCGGTTTTTATAAATCCTGTGTTTAATGCTACGGCGAGGTCGGCGATGGTCGTATCTTCCGTTTCGCCCGACCTGTGGCTGATTACTGCAGTATAGGCATTGCGGTAAGCAAGGTTTACCGCATCAATAGTTTCGGTAAGCGTACCGATCTGGTTCAATTTGATAAGAATGGAATTGGCAACACCCATGTCGATCCCCTTTTGTAACCGGTCGGTATTGGTAACAAAAATATCATCCCCAACCAACATGACTTTCTTCCCCATTTTACCGGTCATCAGCTTCCAGCCGTCCCAGTCATCTTCTGCCATACCGTCTTCGAGCGAATAAATTGGATACTTCTCAATCCATTCATTCCAGTAATCCACCATTTGTGATGGTGTTAATTTATCTCCGGTCGATTTCTTCAGATGATACACATTTTCATCCGGAAGATAATATTCGGAAGCAGCGGGATCAAGCGCAATACAAATCTCATCACCTGGTTTATAGCCAGCCTTTTCGATGGCTTGCAAGATAACTTTAATAGCTTCTTCATTCGCTTTAAGGCTTGGTGCAAAACCACCTTCGTCACCTACATTCGTTGAGTAGCCCTTCTTTTTCAGGACTGCTTTCAGGTTATGAAATACTTCAGAACCCATGCGTATAGCCTCGCTGAAAGATTTTGCACCCACGGGCATGATCATAAATTCCTGGAAATCGATACTGTTATCTGCATGTGAGCCTCCGTTCAGAATATTCATCATCGGTATGGGTAAAGTATTGGCATTTACTCCGCCGATGTATCTGAACAACGCCTGGTCGCTTTCGAGTGCAGCAGCCCTTGCAACTGCCAGTGAAACTCCCAGAATGGCGTTGGCACCCAAATTTCCTTTGTTCGGTGTTCCGTCAATTTCGATCATCCGAGCATCGATTTCATTCTGTTCGGAAATAAAATATCCCTTCAATTCCTCATTTAATATGGTGTTTACGTTGTGAATGGCCTTTAGAACACCTTTGCCCATGTAAACTTTTTTATCACCATCCCGTAATTCAACAGCTTCGTGAATTCCTGTAGACGCGCCTGAAGGAATTGCGGACCGCGAAATTGTACCGGCATCGGTCATAAGATCAACCTCGATTGTCGGGTTTCCCCTCGAATCCAGAATCTGTCTTGCATGTATGCTTAATATTGTACTCATAGTTTTAGTTTTTTTATTTTGTGATGTTTCCTGCGAAAATACAAAAAAGGATAAAGTCTGAAACTTTATCCTTTTCAAATATTCAATCTCTTAATATCCCTGGAAGATCGTTATTCTTTAGTTTCTTTAGGTTCATCGGGTGCTTTTTCTTCTCCGGAATCTCCAGGATCTGTAAGATTTTTCGTTTCCGCCGGTTCTTCCACTGCTTTAGTCGTAGTTTCAGCTTCTGCTTTCACTTCTTCAACAGGTGTTTCAGTTTCTGCTTTCACTTCTTCAGCCGGTATTTCAGTCTCTGCTTTCACTTTATCATCCGGTTCACTCTTTGGTTCTTCAGTTTTATCTTCGGGAACAGTTTCTTTCTTTGCCTTTGGAACTTCTGCTTTGGTTTCATCTCCGGCAGTTTTCTTTGCTCCCCTTCTGCGCCTGGTTGTTTTCGTTTTCTTAGCATCTTTACCGCCAAGTAAATTCTCGTTGTAATCTACCAGTTCCATCATACACATTTCAGCATTATCGCCAAAACGTGTACCGATTTTTATAATTCTGGTATAACCACCGTGACGCTCAGCAACTTTAACCGATACTTCCCTGAACAACTCCGTGACCGCTTCTTTATTCTGCAGGTAGCTAAAAACGACCCTACGTGAATGCGTTGTATCTTCTTTTGATTTGGTAATCAGCGGTTCAATATAAATTCTTAAAGCCTTTGCCTTTGCAACAGTCGTATTAATTCGTTTATGCATGATCAGCGAAGCAGCCATATTCGAAAGCATCGCCTTACGGTGTGTGCTTGTTCGTGATAAATGATTGATTTTCTTCCTGTGTCTCATCTCAATTATTCCTTATCTAATTTATATTTAGCGATATTCATCCCGAATTCAAGGCCTTTGGTCTTTACAAGCTCTTCCAGTTCGGTGAGTGATTTTTTACCGAAATTCCTGAATTTCAACAGGTCGTTTTTATTAAACTGAACCAAATCGCCCAGTGTTTCCACATCTGCTGCTTTCAGGCAGTTTAAAGCCCTCACCGACAGATCAAGGTCGACAAGTTTCGTTTTAAGCAGTTGCCTTGTATGCAGCGAACTTTCATCAAACTCATCGGTAACCGTCTTTTCCTCAGAATCGAGTGTAATCTTTTCATCAGAGAAAAGCATAAAATGATGGATCAGAATTTTAGCAGCTTCCTTCAATGCTTCTTTCGGATGAATGGAACCGTCGGTTTCAATTTCTAATATCAGCTTTTCGTAGTCTGTTTTCTGCTCCACCCTGAAATTTTCAATGTTGAATTTAACATTTTTGATGGGTGTGTGGATGGAATCCATGAAAATTGTTCCGATGCTTGCATTCAGGTTTTTATTTTCATCAGCAGGAACATATCCCCTTCCCTTTTCAATGCTGAGTTCGATGGATATTTTTACATTGGGTTCCATGTGGCAAATCACCACATCAGGATTGAGCACCTGGAATACTGACAGAAATTTGTTAATGTCGCCCGCTTTGAAAACATCCTGATCACCGATCACAATATGTACTTTTTCAGTGTTTTCGGTATCAATCTGCCTTTTGAATCGGATCTTTTTAAAATTCAGAACAATTTCCGTAACATCTTCAACAACTCCTTTTACTGTTGAAAACTCCTGTTCTACCCCTTCAATTTTAATGGAGGTAATTGCATATCCCTCAAGGGATGATAATAATATTCTTCTAAGTGCATTACCAATGGTAATACCAAAGCCTGGTTCAAGTGGACGGAATTCAAAAATCCCCTTGAATTCGTCGGCTTCGATCATGATGACTTTATCAGGTTTTTGAAATGTTAAAACTGCCATTATCAGTTGTTTTAGGTAAAAATTTGGTTAACGCATTTATAATTATTTCGAATACAACTCCACAATAAGCTGTTCCTTTATATTTTCCGGGATGTCTTCCCTTTCGGGATAATTCAGGAATTTTCCAGCCATTGAAGCGTCATCCCATTCCAGCCACGAAAAAATTGTTGGCCGCGATTCCAGTGAATCTGTGATGGCGATCAATGATTTCGATTTTTCCCTCACAGCTACTACGTCTCCTGGTTTAATCGCGTATGATGGAATATTAATGACTTTTCCATTCACTGTAATATGCCTGTGCGAAACCAGTTGCCGTGCTGCCGGACGTGAGCGAGCAATTCCCAGCCTGTAAACCACATTGTCGAGGCGGGCTTCGATCAATTGAAGCAAAATTACGCCGGTGATCCCTTTTCTGTGGGATGCTTTAATGAATGTGTTTTTAAACTGGCGTTCCAATATCCCGTACGTATATTTGGCTTTTTGTTTTTCCTGCAACTGAACGCCATATTCTGACTGTTTTCTCCTGCGTTTAGAAGCGCCATGCTGTCCAGGCGGAAAATTTTTCCTGTCGAAATATTTATCAGGGCCGTAAATCGCTTCCTTGAATCTTCTGGCTATTTTCGTTTTCGGACCAATGTATCTTGCCATTTTATTAACTAATTTTAAATTTTAATTGCACTTCAATTTATACTCTTCTTCTTTTAGGAGGCCTGCAACCGTTGTGCGGAAGCGGAGTAACGTCATTTATCTCAGTCACTTCAATTCCGGCCGAATGGATGGTACGAATAGCGGATTCCCTGCCAGAACCCGGACCTTTTACAAAAACTTTAACTTTTCGTAATCCCTGGTCGTACGCCACCTTCGAACAATCTTCAGCAGCCATCTGTGCAGCATAAGGTGTATTTTTCTTCGAGCCTCTGAATCCCATTTTACCGGCAGAAGCCCATGAAATAACATGACCCGAATTGTTCGTCAGCGTGATGATGATATTGTTGAATGATGCATTGATATATGCTTTTCCTATCGGCTCAACTTTAACAACCCGTTTTTTTGATGCTCTGGTTTTTTTAGCCATATATTGATGATTTTTCCTACTTAATGTTTTATATTAGAAACGATTAACCTTTTGTTGCTTTCTTTTTATTGGCAACAGTCTTCTTCCTTCCCTTCCGTGTCCGTGCATTATTTTTTGTACTCTGTCCCCTGGTCGGTAAGCCGGTCCGGTGACGAATCCCTCTGTAGGTACCAATATCCATCAACCGTTTGATGTTCATTTGTACTTCCGAACGCAATTCACCTTCAATCTTATAAGTGCCGCTGATGACATTACGAATCTGGTTTTGTTCGTCATCCGTCCATTCCTCCACTTTTTTGTTTGCGTCTACCCCGGCTTTATCCAGTATTTTTTGAGCAGTCGGTTTACCAATACCGAAAATATAGGTAAGGGCAATTACTCCTCTTTTGTTTTTTGGTATGTCAATACCTGCTATACGAGCCATATTATTTTAATTTTGTTTCCTTTTTTGTTTCAAACTTTAGTGATTGTTACAAAACAGTGATCTGACGGGCTTATCCCTGCCGTTGTTTGTACTTCGGATTTTTTTTGTTGATCACGTACAATCTGCCTTTTCTTCGGACGATCTTGCATTCCGGTGTTCTCTTCTTTATGGATGCCCTGACTTTCATTTTATCTTTTTTTTATTTGTATCTGAATGAAATCCGGCCTTTTGTCAAATCATACGGCGACATTTCAAGTTTTACTTTGTCACCTGGCAATATCTTGATGTAATGCATGCGCATTTTACCAGAAATATGGGCGGTAATGATGTGCCCGTTTTCAAGTTCAACACGAAACATAGCATTTCCCAGTGATTCAATCACTGTCCCATCTTGCTCTATTGAGGCCTGTTTTGCCATAAATAACCGGATACTTATTTAATACTTAATCTTTTTAAACTTAATTTCTGTTTAATACTTCATCAATAAATTTGAATGTTGATAAAATCTCTGCTTCCCCTTTTTTTATCACTACCGTATGTTCAAAATGAGCAGAAGGGGAAAGATCTGCTGTCCTGATCGTCCATCCGTCACGTTCCTGCACGACCCTTTTACTACCAAGGTTGATCATCGGTTCGATTGCAATAACCATCCCATCATTTAATTTTGGGCCGGTGCCTCTTTTTCCGAAATTAGGTACTTCCGGTTTTTCATGAAGATTCCTGCCAACACCATGACCGACCAAATCCCTTACAACCGAATATCCAAAGGCTTCTACATAACTTTGGATAGTGTTTCCAATATCCCCAACCCTGTTACCAGCAACTGCCATTTTAATCCCCTCATAAAGTGAATCTTTCGTCCGTTTCATCAGGTTAAGCAATTCTTCTTTCACTTCACCGATTGCAAAGGTGTAAGCTGAATCGCCGTAGAATCCATTTTTTAGCGTACCACAATCCACCGAAACAATATCCCCCTCTTTCAATTCTCTTTCCGATGGAAATCCATGCACTACCTGTTCATTAATTGAAATGCACAGCGTAAAAGGAAACCCGTTATATCCCTTAAAACCTGGTACTGCACCATTATCTCGGATAAACTCTTCAGCCAATTTGTCGAGAACAATTGTTTTTATCCCGGGTTTCAGGTGTTTTGCTACTTCAGCAAGGGTTTTACCAACAAGCAAAGAACTTTCTTTTATTAACTCTATTTCTTCTTTCGTTTTAATCGAAATCATGGCAATTGGATCCGATCCGTTTTATTTTTTATCCTGTCATACTGAAAGATGACCTTCCTTTAATTCTTCCTGACTTGGTCAGTCCATCGTAATGCCTCATCAACAAGTGACTTTCAATCTGCTGCAACGTATCGAGTACAACACCGACAAGGATCAGCAAGGATGTTCCTCCATAAAACCTCGCAAACTGACTACTGACTCCAAACTGTCCTACCAGTGCCGGCATGATTGCCACAAATCCCAGGAATATACTTCCCGGCAGTGTAATCCGCGACATCACATTATCGATAAATTCCGCTGTCTTTCTTCCCGGTTTTACTCCAGGTATAAAGCCACCATTCTTTTTCATATCATCAGCCATTTGATTCGGGTTAATTGTGATGGCTGTATAAAAATAAGTAAACGCGATGATCATCATGAAGAAAGTGAAATTGTACCAAAATCCGTTGATGTTGGCAAATGCATTTACAAATTTCGACATGCTTTCGGAGGCTGTGAAACCTGCCAGTGTGATTGGCAGGAACATAATGGCCTGTGCAAAAATGATCGGCATAACCCCGGCTGCATTAACCTTTAAGGGAATATATTGCCTGACACCGCCATATTGCTTATTTCCAACTATTCTTTTTGCATACTGAACCGGAATCTTTCGGGTACCCTGAACAAGTAAAATCGTAACGAGGATAACCATGATAAGCACGACAATTTCAACCACAAAGAAAACAAGCCCACCTCCTTTTTGTTCCATCCTTGCTGCAAATTCACCCACAAGTGCAAACGGCAACCGGGCAATAATTCCGATCATGATGATGAGTGAAATACCGTTCCCAATCCCTTTATCTGTAATCTTTTCACCGAGCCACATAATGAACAATGACCCTGCAGTAAGTATAATGATGGAAGAAATTCCGAAAAACGAAAATATCGAATGTGATGTTGTTCCCGGATCAAACGGATAAATACCTTCCGGCGGCAATTGTCTTACAAGATTAGCAATATAAGCTGGTGACTGGAAAATAAGAATAACAACTGTAAGGTAACGTGTTATCTGATTGATCTTCCTTCTCCCGCTCTCTCCCTCTTTCTGCAATTTCTGAAAATAAGGAATAGCCATGCCTAATAGCTGTACCACAATCGAAGCAGAAATATAGGGCATGATCCCAAGCGCAAATATACTTGCATTCGAAAACGCACCACCTGAAAACATATTCAAAAGACCAAGCAATCCGGATGAACCCTGATTTTGCAGGTTAGCCAGTTGATGCGGGTCGACACCCGGCAATACAACATAGGCTCCCAAACGGTAAATCAGGATGATACCCAGCGTATAAAGTATCCTGTTGCGCAGGTCTTCTATTTTAAAAATATTTCGAATTGTTTCAATTAATTTTTTCATCTAAAATTAAATTTTAGTTGCTGTGCCACCATTTGATTCAATTGCTTTGACCGCTGATTTTGAAAAAGCATGTGCCGTAACATCCAGCTTTGCTTTTAATTCGCCCCGGCCTAAAATTTTGATCAAATCGTTTTTATCAGCCAACCCTTTTTCAATTAAGGTTTCAATATTCACCGATGTAATTTTATTTTCATCGGAGAGTTTTTGCAGCGTATCAACGTTGATGCCCCTGTATTCGACACGGTTAATATTTTTAAAACCGAATTTTGGCACTCTCCGGTGTAACGGCATCTGTCCTCCTTCAAATCCGGGTTTACGTGAATATCCCGATCTTGATTTTGCCCCTTTGTGGCCTCTTGTAGATGTTCCGCCAAATCCGGATCCCTGACCTCTGCCTATCCTTTTCCGTTTTTTTACTGAACCTTTTGCCGGTTTAAGATTACTTAAATCCATCGTTATCTTTATTAAATAATTAAACTTCTTCGACTGTAATTAAATGCTTTACCTTCTCGATCATGCCCAGTATCTGCGGGGTGGGTTCAACTTCTCGCTCCTGCTGCATTTTTTTCAAACCCAGGGCAATCAAAGTTTTTTTTTGCCGTGCCTCTCTTCCGATTCCGCTTTTAACCTGTTTGATTCTAAGTTTTTTCATATCTGTAAATACAATTTTAGCAAATTAACCATTAAAGACAGAATTCAGATCAATACCTCTTAGCTGAGCGATTGTATAAGGATCACGCATCTGGACAAGTGCATTAATCGTTGCCTTTACAACACTGTGAGGATTCGATGAACCTTTGGACTTTGCCAGAACATCTTTTACACCGACACTTTCGAGCACTGCACGCATAGCACCACCCGCGATAACACCCGTTCCCGGAGCTGCAGGTTTCAGAAAAACTCTGGCACCACTATATTTTCCGTTTTGCTCGTGTGGTAAAGTACCATTGAGGATAGGAACTTTGATCAGGTTTTTCTTGGCATCATCGATGCCTTTTGCGATGGCAGAGGTAACTTCTTTAGCCTTTCCGAGTCCATACCCGACGACACCCTGTTCGTTGCCAACAACGACAATTGCCGAAAAACTGAATGTTCTGCCTCCTTTGGTTACCTTAGTAACACGCTGAATACTGACCAACCTGTCTTTAAACTCTATTTCGCTTGATTTGACTCTTTTAATATTGATATTTGCCATAATAAATTAAAATTTAAGTCCCCCTTCTCTGGCAGCTTCGGCTAATGCTTTAACCCTACCGTGATATAAATAACCATTACGATCAAAAATTACGGTTTCAATTCCTGATTCTTTCGCTTTTTCCGCAATTATTGCTCCTACTTTTTTTGCTTTTTCAGTGTTGTTCGATTTGGCAGAAGCGATTTCATCGATTGCTGAGGATGCTGATAATAAAGTCTGTCCTGCAGTATCGTCAATCAACTGGACATAAATTTGCTTATTGCTTCTGAATACAGTCATCCGAGGCCTGTCGGCAGTACCGCTGACAATTTTGCGGATTCTCATTTTGATCCGGTTCCTTCTGAACTGTTTTCTGTTTTTTGTTGACATTCTTACAAAATTTATTGCGTTATACTATTTTTCTGCTGCAGCTTTCCCTGCTTTCTTCCTGATAATTTCACCCTGGTAAAGTATCCCTTTTCCCTTATATGGTTCGGGCGGACGTAATGACCTGATCTTCGCAGCAACCTGTCCAAGCAATTGCTTGTTCGCAGATTTCATTGTTATCTTCGGGTTTTTACCTCTTTCCGTAAGCGTTTCAACATTTATTTCTGTCGGTATTTCGAAAATAATGTTGTGTGAATAACCAAGCGACATTTCAAGTACCTGACCTTTCGCCTCAACTTTATAACCCACACCAACCAGTTCCTGAACGATGGTAAACCCTTCGGAGACACCATTAACCATATTAGCAAGTAATGCACGGTACAACCCGTGTTTCGATTTGTGTTCTTTCGATTCGGTTTCTCTTTCAAGCAAGAGTTTTCCGTCTTCCACTTTAACCCTGATACCCCGATCAATGGATTGATGCAATTCACCCAGCTTGCCTTTCACAATAACTTCATGGTCCTGTGAAATATCGACCTGGACACCTTCTGGTATTTTGATGGGTAATTTTCCTATTCGTGACATAATTACAAAGTCTTCAAATTAACTAACATAACATAACACTTCACCGCCGATCTTCAGTTTTCTTGCATCTTTGTCTGTCATCAGTCCCTGTGAGGTCGACATGATGGCGACACCAAGGCCATTCAATACGCGCGGTAAATTATCTGCATCCACATATTTTCTTAAACCGGGCCTGCTCACCCTTGTCAGGCTGTTAATCGCTGACAATTTTGTAACCGGATGATATTTCAATGCAATCTTTATGACTCCGGGTTTCGAATCTTCCTCAAATTTAAAGTTGAGAATATAACCTTTATCAAAAAGAATTTTGGTGATCTCCTTCTTAATGTTTGAAGCAGGTATTTCCACTACCCGGTGATTGGCCATTACGGCATTCCGAATCCGTGTAAGAAAATCTGCAATTGGATCTGTATTCATTTCTCTGTCTTTATTATTTATTACCAGCTTGCTTTTTTAACTCCGGGGATCAGTCCCTTTAATGCCATTTCTCTAAAATTAATACGTGAAAGACCGAACTGACGCATATATCCTTTTGGTCTTCCACTCAGGTTACACCTGTTATGGATTCTGACTTTTGATGAGTTGCGGGGCAGTTTTTGCAAAGCGATAAAATCGCCTGCTGCTTTCAGTTCTTCCCGTTTTGCAGCATAGCGTTCAACCATCTTAATCCGTTTCCGCTCCCGCGCTTTCATTGATTCTTTAGCCATACAATTTATTTATTTTGATTTTTTAAATGGTAAACCAAATTGCTGAAGCAATGCCATACATTCCCTGTCTGTTTTTGCCGTTGTCACAAAAGTGACATCCATTCCATTTATAGCACTGACTTTATCGATATCGATTTCTGGAAATATTATTTGTTCGGTCACACCGAATGTATAATTTCCCCTCCCATCGAAGCCTTTGTCATTAATGCCCTTAAAATCCCTGACCCTCGGAATTGCCACCGAAATAAGCCTGTCAAGAAATTCGTACATTTTATCTCCCCGAAGCGTCACCCTGACACCTATAGGCATACCTTTTCGTAACTTAAAATTCGAAATATCCCTTTTCGAACGGGTAGCGACAGCTTTTTGTCCGGTGATTAACGACATTTCCTCAATACCTGTGTCGATCAGTTTTTTATCTGTGATCGCTGTGCCCAATCCCTGGTTGATGCTTATTTTATTCAATGTGGGTACTTGCATGATGCTTTTATAACCAAACTGTTGCATCAATGCGGGGGCTATTTCCTGTTTATATTTGGTAATTAACCTTGGTGTATATTCCATTACTTGATTACCTCCCCGGTCTTTTTTGAATATCGAACATTTTTATTTGTTTTCTCATCCAGCTTTTTTCCTGTTCTGGTTGCATTCCCGGCTCCATCAACTATTTTCAGGTTTGAAATATGGATCGGGGCTTCCTTTTTCAGGATTCCGCCTTTTGGATTATCCGCATTGGGTTTGGCGTTTTTTGAAACCATGTTCACACCTTCCACAATGGCTCTGCTTTTATCAACATCAACAACGAGAACCTTGCCTTGCTGACCCTTTGATTCGCCGGCAATGACTTTAACGTTGTCTCCTTTTTTAATTTTCAATTTCTTCTGCATGATGTATCGTTATTAAAGCACTTCAGGTGCAAGTGAAACAATTTTCATGTACTGCTTTTCTCTGAGTTCCCTTGCTACCGGACCGAAAATACGGGTACCGATCATTTCGCCAACATTGTTAAGAAGTACAACCGCATTGTCGTCAAACCGGATGTAAGAACCATCCTGCCGTCTGTTTTCCTTCTTTGTCCTAACGATGACGGCTTTCGAAACCGTACCCTTTTTAATGTTTCCTGAAGGTAATGCATTTTTTACAGTCACAACAATTTTGTCACCAATAGTGGCATACCTTTTACCGGTTCCACCCAATACCCTGATGCAAAGAACTTCTTTTGCACCGCTGTTGTCGGCTACTGCCAGCCTTGATTCCTGTTGTATCATGGTTATTTTGCCTTTTCAATAATTTCAACTAATCTCCAACATTTAATTTTGCTCAGTGGACGAGTTTCCATGATTCGTACGGTATCCCCGATATGGCAATCATTGTTCTCATCGTGCGCAATAAATTTTGTTGTCCGTTTTACAAACTTGCCATAAATGGGATGCTTGACTTTACGTTCGACCACAACAGCGATAGATTTATTCATTTTGTCGCTGACAACAAGGCCTACTCTTTCTTTTCTTAAATTCCTTGTTTCCATTACTTCATTTCGCTTTTATATTGTTCTTCAAGCTCTCTTTTTCTCAGTTCTGTCCTAATCCTCGCAATGGTCTTACGATAAGCCTTTATCTTGTTCGGATTTTCCAAAGGAGAAACGGCATGGTTCAACCTGAGTTTTACGAGTTGTTTTGATTCTTCTTCAAGACGCTCCACAAGTTCAGGAGTTGAAAGTTCTCTGATTACTTCTTGTTCCATATGATTTATAGTATTTCTTCAACGTAATCTCTTCTGACTACGAATTTTGTTTTTACAGGTAACTTTTGTGCGGCAAGCCTCAGTGCCTCTTGTGCGACCGAAAGCGCAACCCCGTCTGCCTCGAACATAATACGACCCGGAGTTACCCTGGCGACAAACATTTCAGGAGCACCTTTTCCTTTTCCCATACGAACTTCAGCAGGTTTCTTGGTAATCGGCTTGTCAGGAAAAATACGGATCCAAATCTGACCTTCACGTTTCATATGACGCGTGACAGCCTGACGGGCAGCCTCGATTTGCCTTCCCGTTATCCATGATTCCTCAAGGGTTTTAATACCGAAAGAACCGAATGCAAGCTGGTTGCCCCGCATGGCATTGCCTTTCATTTTCCCTTTCTGCTGTTTCCTGTATTTTGTTTTCTTTGGTTGTAACATTATCTTTCGTATTGTAATGATTCCACCTAATGATTATCTTCTTCTTCTCTTCGGTTTTTGACCACCGGACATTCCCGGCTGTGGTTTTTTATTGTCCTGCGTGTAATTCGCTGTCAAATCCTGCTTTCCATAAAGTTCACCTTTGCAAATCCATACTTTAACACCTATTCTGCCGTAGGAAGTATGCGCTTCTATCATAGCATAATCAATGTCGGCACGCAGCGTATGCAATGGGATCCGTCCTTCTTTATAAAGTTCCGATCTGGCCATTTCAGCACCACCCAGCCTTCCGGCAATCAAAACCTTGATTCCTTCAGCTCCTATCCGCATCGATGAGGCAATCGCGGTTTTTATGGCACGACGGTATGAAACCCTGCCTTCGATCTGGCGAGCTATCGTATTACCAACAATAACTGCATCCAGTTCAGGACGTTTAATCTCTGAAATGTTGATCTGTATTTCTTTTTTCGTCAGTTTTTTCAGCTCTTCTTTCAACTTATCAACTTCCTGGCCGCCTTTCCCGATAATAATTCCCGGACGTGCCGTGAAAATAGTTACTGTAACAAGCTTTAATGTCCTTTCGATAAGAATCTTAGATATTCCGGCTTTGGATAACCTGGCATTGAGATACTTTCTGATCTGATCGTCTTCAAGTATCTTCTGCTCATAATTTTTGCCGCCATACCAGCTGGAATCCCATCCGCGAATGATTCCTAATCTGAGGCCTATCGGATTTGTTTTTTGTCCCATTAATACTTATTTAATCCTTTATTAATTTTTTTCTTCACTGATTGTCTTATCAACAATTACTGTTACATGATTTGAACGCTTCCGTACCCTGAAAGCTCTGCCTTGTGGGGCAGGCTGGATGCGTTTCAACATGCGTCCGCTGTCAACGGAAATTTCTTTCACGATCAGATGTGCATCCTCAATGCGCACGCCTTCATTTTTAGCCTGCCAATTGGCAATGGCCGATAACAACAGTTTATGCAACCTGATCGCTGCTTCCTGTGGTGCATGTTTTAAAATATGCAGTGCTTTTTCCACTTCCATGCCTCTGACAAGTCCGGCTACCAAACGCATCTTTCTTGGTGAAGTCGGGCAATTGTTCAGCTTTGCAAAAGCGATTTGCTTTTTTTCCTCTTTTAATTCTTCAGCACTTTGTCTTTTTCTGGCTCCCATTTTTCAGAATTTTTTCTTGTATTCTAAGTTACTTTTTGCCTTTATCTCTATTTCCTGCATGACCCCTGAAAATCCGGGTGGGTGCAAATTCACCCAGTTTATGACCTACCATGTTTTCGGTAACATATACCGGAATAAATTTATTTCCATTATGAACGGCGATAGTCAGACCCACAAAATCCGGGGAAATCATGGATGCTCTCGACCAGGTTTTAATGACAGTCTTTTTTTTCTGTTCGATATTTTGCAATACCTTTTTTTCCAACTTAAAATGGATATAGGGTCCTTTTTTTAGCGATCGACTCATATTCTTAACGTATTATTTTTTTCTTTTTTCAATAATGTATTTATTGGATGATTTTTTCTTGCTACGGGTTTTATAACCTTTTGAAGGAAGTCCTTTTCTGGACCTCGGGTGGCCACCCGAAGCACGACCTTCACCACCTCCCATCGGATGATCGACAGGGTTCATAACAACGCCCCTTGTTCTTGGGCGGCGTCCCAGCCATCTGCTTCTTCCAGCTTTTCCCGACACTTCAAGACTGTGGTCACCATTTGAAACCATTCCAATGGTAGCTCTGCATGTTTGCAATATCATTCGTGTTTCGCCTGAAGGAAGCTTCAGAACAGCAAATTTGCCATCACGCGACATAAGCTGTGCATACGAACCTGCACTTCTTGCCATTTTAGCTCCCTGACCCGGACGCAACTCGACATTATGAATAATTGTACCGAACGGAATTTCACTTAAATAAAGTGTATTTCCAACATCAGGTGATATTCCTTTTCCGGAAACAACTTTTTGTCCAACTTTTAATCCATTGGGTGCGATAATGTACCGTTTTTCACCATCTGTATAAGATAAAAGTGCGATTCGTGCGGTCCGGTTGGGATCATATTCAATGGTTTTGACAGTTGCCGGAATGCCCTCTTTATCCCTTTTAAAATCAATTATTCTAAACTTCTGTTTATGACCACCACCTACATATCGTATGGTCATTTTTCCTTCGTTGTTTCTACCGCCTGACTTTTTCATTGGTGCCAGTAAACTCTTTTCAGGTTTATGGGTAGTCACTTCATCAAACGCACTTATCAGTTTAAAGCGTTGACCAGATGTTGTCGGTTTGAATTTTTTTAAAGCCATTTATCTTAAATATTGCTGTAAAAATCAATTGTTTCTCCTTCGGCTAATGTTACAACAGCCTTTTTATACGCATTGGTTCTGCCAGTAATAGCTCCTGCTTTTGTAAACCGGGATTTCTTTTTGCCGGAATAATTCATAGTATTGACAGAATCAACATCGACACCGTAAAGTTCTTCAACCGCTTTTTTAATTTGCAGCTTATTTGCTTTTTTATGAACAATAAACCCATAGCGATTCATTTTTTCGCCTATCGCTGTCATCTTTTCTGTAATTACCGGCTTAATAATGATATTCATGGTATCGCTACTATAATGATTTAACTGTATTTAATTTTATGATTTCTTCGAGTGAACTTTCTGCAATTAAAATGCTGTTTGCGTTCAGAACATCATATGTATTCACATCGGCAGCACTAACGACCTTCATTTTCTGCAGGTTTCGTGAAGACAGATAAAGGTTTTTGTCGTTGCCTTTAAGAACCAGCAACACTTTTTTATCCTGCATTTCGAAATTTTTCAATAATTCCAAAATGTTTTTTGTCTTCGGCGTATCATAGCTAAAATCCTCAACAACAAATATGCTGTTTTCCTTTGCTTTATATGTTAGTGCTGATTTACGGGCAAGCTTTTTCACTTTTTTGTTCAGCTTAAAGCCATAATCCCGAGGCTCCGGTCCGAAGATTCTTCCGCCACCCTTAAACAAAGGATTTTTGATATCACCAAAACGTGCCGTACCGGTTCCTTTTTGTCTTTTTATTTTCTTCGTGCTCCCTGCAACCTCACCACGTTCTTTCGATTTATGAGTTCCCTGGCGTTGATTCGCCATATATTGCTTGACATCAAGATATATAGCATGGTCATTGGGTTCAATACCAAAAATAGCATCGTCCAGCTTAACTTTTTTAGCTGTTTTCTGACCACTTGTGTTATAAACTTCTAACTCCATCTTTCAAGTTTTACATATGAACCATTGGGACCTGGAACAGATCCCTTAACAAGAATGATATTTTTTTCAGAGATAATTTTCACGACCTTCAGGTTGATCATTTTTACTCTTCCTGCACCCATGTGACCGGCCATCCGCATACCTTTCATAACTTTTGAAGGCCATGAAGATGCGCCTATCGAACCGGGAGCACGAAGTCTGTTGTGCTGGCCGTGTGTCTTATCACCTACACCTTTGAAATTATGACGTCGAACTACACCCTGAAATCCTTTACCTTTTGACGTTCCTACCACATCGATGAACTCTCCTTCGATAAATACATCAACATCGATAATATCCCCAAATTTTTTCTGATGCCCTTCTTCGAAACGGGTAAATTCAGCCAGGACTTTTTTTGAAGTGACTCCTGCCTTTTCAAAATGCCCTTTAAGTGATTTGGTCGTATGTTTTTCCTTTTTGTCCTCATAGGCAAGCTGAATGGCTTCGTAACCATCAACAGCCCTGGTCTTGACCTGTGTAACAACGCATGGACCAGCAGTAATAACAGTACAGGGGACGTTTTTCCCGTCTGCATCAAAAATGCTGGTCATACCTACTTTTTTTCCGATAATACCTGACATGTTACTATACTTTTATTAATTCTTTATCCTGTAACTTAAATTATACCTTTATTTCCACTTCCACGCCACTCGGCAATTCAAGCTTCATTAATGCGTCAATGGTCTTTGTAGTGGAACTGTAAATGTCGAGAAGCCGCTTGTAAGAGCACAATTGAAATTGTTCCCTTGACTTTTTATTGACAAAGGTCGACCTGTTAACGGTAAAAATCTTTTTGTTTGTCGGTAGTGGGATTGGACCGTTTACAATAGCTCCTGTGGTTTTCACTGTTTTTACGATCTTTTCGGCAGATTTGTCAACCAAATTATGATCGTATGATTTAAGTTTTATTCTAATTCTTTGACTCACGTTACGTAAATTTATATTACACTGAAACCAAATATCCTTTTATCTTATAAATAACATTTTCCTGCACATCGGGCGGCGTCTGAGCATAATTGGAAAATTCCATGCTCGATGTTGCTCTCCCAGAAGTTATCGTTCGTAATGTAGTTACATAACCGAACATTTCAGCCAACGGGACTTTTGCCTTGACGATCTGATACCGAACTTTCGATTCTACATCCTCGACATGTCCTCTTCTCTTATTTAAATCACTCGTGATGTCGCCCAGATAAATGTCGGGTGTTACTACTTCCAGCCTCATGATCGGCTCCATGATAACCGGTTTAGCCTTTTTGCAGGCTTCCCTGAATGCTTTATTCGCAGCAATCTCGAACGCCAACTGATCGCTATCGACCGTATGGTACGAACCTCCGAGCAATCTAACCTTGAGGTTTACAAGCGGAAAACCCAACACAACTCCATTCGACATAGCTGATTTAAATCCTTTTTCGACCGAAGGAATAAATTCTTTTGGAATGCTTCCGGCTTTCGTATCATTAATAAATTCGAGGCCTTTGTAATCCGATTTGGCTGGTCCGATCTCAACAGTGATTTCAGCAAATTTTCCTTTACCACCGCTTTGTTTTTTATACGTTTCGGTATGTGTTACAACCGATGACAGAGCCTCTTTATAAGCTACAGTTGGATTTCCGCGGTTGCAATCAATTTTAAATTCCCTTTGCAACCTGTCGGTGATCACTTCGAGGTGAAGTTCGCCCATACCGCTTATTATAGTCTGTCCAGTATCTTCATCAATGTTGACGGTAAATGTGGGATCTTCCTCTGCCATCTTTTTTAGTGCACTGGCGAGTTTGTCAAAATCGTCCTGTGTTTTCGGTTCTACAGCCATTTTTATAACCGGTTCGGGGAAGGTAATGGATTCGAGGACGATGGGATGCTGAGGTGAACAAAGGGTATCACCTGTTCTGATTTCTTTAAATCCTACAGCGGCTCCAATATCACCTGCTTCAATCACTTTTAGTGGTTTTTGCTTGTTGGCATGCATTTGCATTAGCCGCATGATCCGTTCTTTTTTATTTGTGTTGGCATTCAGAATGATTTCTCCAGCCTCAAGTTTTCCGGAATAGACCCGGAAAAATGCAATTCTGCCAACAAACGGATCGGTCGCTATCTTAAAAGCCAGGGCGGCAAAGGGTTCATTTACATCCGCATGTTTTAAAACTTCTTTATCAGTGAAAGGATTAATACCGGTTATAGCTTTTACCTCGGTTGGATCAGGAAGGAAATTTACGATGGCGTCGAGTAATAACTGTACACCTTTATTTTTAAATGATGAACCGCACAATACCGGTGTCGCACGCAATTCAAGAGTAGCTTTCCGCAATGAATTGATAATATCCTGTTCACCAATTGAATCGGGGTTTTCAAGGTATCTGGCAAACAGTTCTTCGTTTTCTTCAGCTGCTCCTTCGATCAATAATTTTCTGTATTCGGCAGTTTGTTCTTTTAATTCTTCCGGAATGGGAATTTCATAAAATTCTTTTCCAAGGGATTCGGATTTCCATTTAAAAGCTTTGTTTGAAATAAGGTCGATGATACCATCAAAATCATCTTCCGCTCCGATGGGAATTTGAATGGGAACAGGATTGGCACCAAGCTTATCTTTTATTTCAGCAATTACTCTGAAGAAATCTGCGCCGGCCCTGTCCATTTTATTTACATAGGATATTCGCGGCACATGATATTTATCAGCCTGTTTCCAAACTGTTTCGGATTGAGGTTCTACTCCACCCACTGCACAGAAAATTGCGATGGAACCATCGAGAACCCGTAAAGACCGTTCTACCTCAACCGTAAAATCAACATGTCCGGGGGTATCGATGATATTAATCCTGAATTCATCGTCATGGTAGTTCCAGAAAACAGTAGTAGCGGCTGATGTAATGGTGATTCCGCGCTCCTGTTCCTGTACCATCCAGTCCATTGTTGTAGTTCCTTCATGCACTTCGCCGATACGGTAATTGATGCCGGTATAGTACAAAATACGCTCCGTCGTCGTGGTTTTACCCGCGTCGATGTGTGCCATGATGCCAATGTTCCGAATATGATGTAACCTGTCTGACATTATTTTGTACTACCTGCCTTTTCTAATTTTTAAAACCTGAAATGGGAGAATGCTTTATTCGCTTCTGCCATCCTGTGTGTATCTTCTTTTTTCTTAAATGCGCTGCCTTCTTCCTTGTAAGCTGCCATAATTTCACCAGCCAGTTTTTGTGCCATCGATTTTTCGTGACGTTTCCTGGCAAATCCGATCAGATTTTTCATACCGATCGACATTTTTCTTCCCGGCCTGATTTCTGAAGGAATCTGAAATGTTGCACCACCGATCCGTCTGCTTCTTACTTCCACATTTGGAGTTACATTTGATAATCCCTTTTTCCAAACATCCAGACCGTCTTCTTCCATTTTTTCGTTTACAATATCAATAGCTTCATAAAAGATAGCATACGAGTTATTTTTCTTTCCGCTGTACATTAAATTATTTACAAATTTTGTGACCAGCGTATCATTAAACTTCGGATCGGGAAGAATAATTCTTTTTTTCGGTTTAGATTTCCTCATTTTATATTAAGCTTAAATCTACTTTATCAATTACTTTTTCTTAGGTTGCTTGGTACCATACTTCGACCGTCTCTGTGTTCTGCCTTCAACTCCTGATGTATCCAATGCACCCCTGATAATATGGTATCTTACACCAGGCAGATCCTTAACCCTTCCACCCCTGATCAACACAATGGAGTGTTCCTGCAGATTGTGACCTTCACCCGGAATGTATGCATTCACTTCTTTACCGTTCGTCAGCCTCACCCTGGCAACTTTACGCATTGCAGAGTTCGGTTTCTTAGGTGTTGTGGTGTATACCCTCACGCAAACTCCCCTGCGTTGTGGACAAGAATCCAGCGCCGGTGATTTACTTTTACTTGTAAGTTTTTGTCTACCTTTTTTTACTAATTGCTGTATCGTAGGCATATCAAGCTGTTTATTAAATATTTTTAACTATATATCCCGTAAAACGGGAGCGCAAAAGTATATATTATTTAATTACCGGATACTTATTCTATCCAAATAATTAACAACAATATGTTAATATTGATTGATTAATATATAAGATACCTGGAAGTACAACAAAGGAAGGTTTATTAAGACACACTTGCAAACTCCTTTTTTATAATCGGATTAACATCATCTGTTACAAGCCGGAACCTTTATCTGTCTTAACTTATCAGGTTACCTTATTTTAACTATCAAAATACTGAACGTCTACTAAAGCGGGTGCAAAAGTACAACTTATTTTAATAAATCAAATTTTTTCTGAAATTATTTTTTATGTATTCTCAGAATTGCCCTATTTCCTTAAAATTCGGTATTCCCACGGGTTAAACTGAAACGACATATCCCTGGTCAATGAATTTTTCTTTCCTGAAAATACGTCGGTATACTCACCTGCATAATCATTACCCTCTAATTTGAAGGTTTGAGAATTCGCTGACAAATTTGTAATGACAACCAATTTGTTATCGCCTGATTCACGCATGAAGGCTAAAACAGATTTCCCGAGGGTTGAAGGGATGAAGTTCAGACTACCACCATATTCACCATTCCACAACGCTGGATTATCGGTTTTCAATTTATTTAAGGCAGAATAAAATTTTAACCAGGGGGAATTGGGGTTCCATTGAATGGTATCCTTATCGAAAAATGATAGCCGTTTATTCAAACCTGTCTCCTGTCCGCTGTAAGTTAATGGCATACCTGGAAGTGTATAAATAAGAATGGTAAAAGGTTTAACACCTTTTCCGAGCCGTTCGAATGTTGTTCCATTCCAGGCATTTTCGTCATGATTTGTAATAAAATTCATCCTGTATGCATTTGCTGGGTAAAGTGTATCCTGTTTTGTAAAATAGGATACAATGGTATCAGCACGCATCGAATCGATTGCGATCCTGTTCATCATGTGATAGAGTTCCCATGCATAAGTCATATCGAAAGCATGAATTTGCAGGTCGGGCTGTTCAGCTTCAGCAAGCATAAAAACGGGTTTGATTTTGTCCAGTTCAACTCGGGTAGAATCCCAGAAATCAGTTGGCACCATCGCCGCTACATCGCAACGGAATCCATCAACATCCGTTTCCTGTAGCCAAAACTTCATCGCATCGACCATATAATTTCGTAAGTCCTTGTTATCATAATTCAGGTCGGCAACGTCGGTCCAGTCTGCGGGATATATAATTTTATTCAATGAATCTTTAGTATACCAGTCCGGATGTTCTGTAATGAGAGGATTATCCCAGGCTGTGTGGTTTGCAACCCAGTCGAGTATGATCTTAAATCCCATATCATGCGCTTTGTGAACAAGGTTCTTAAATTCATCCATTGTTCCAAATTCCGGATTGATCGCCTTGTAATCTTTTACGGCGTAATAACTCCCCAATCTTCCTTTTCTGTTTTTCAAGCCGATAGGATAAATAGGCATTAACCATAAAATATTGACATCCATTTGTTTCAGCCTTGGTAAATGCTGTTCGAAGGCACTAAATGTTCCTTCTGGTGTATATTGCCTGATATTCACCTCATAAATATTGGCGTTTTTACTCCACTCCGGATGCACAATATAACTTTTAGGGCCTTTTTCAGTGATCGACTTTTCTTCATTATTACAGGATATTAATACCAGTATTCCTAACGAACAAAGGATCAACAATCTGGATAAATTATGATAAGGTGGCGTTAAGGAAGATTTCATAGTACATTGTATATTGAATAAGTGATGGTGACAAAGTTAGGTAAGATTTTCAAGCACCCGTAAATTCAATTCATTAAAATCCTCAATGATCAGGTCGGCTTCGGTCAGTTCATCCTTTTTTAGTGAAGTAGATATTCCGATTACTCTCATTCCGGCAGCTTTTGCAGCTTTAATACCCGGAATCGAATCTTCAATAACAATACACAGGCTTGTTTCGAAATGAAGCATTTTAGCCGTTTTTAAATAAACCTCAGGATCGGGTTTGCCATGAATAACGGATGTTGCGTCAAGGATAAGCGGGAAATAACCGCGTAATCCCGTTTGAGAAAGAACAAAATCAACATTTACTCTTGGTGAAGACGTGGCAAGTGCCAAAGGGATTAGCTTCTCTTTAACCTGCTCTAAAAATTTCTCCAGACCTTCAACGGGTTTAATATGAGACCTGTACAACTCCCTGTAAATTTGTTCCTTTTCAATTTCATACCGATCAATTTCCGTATCCAAAAGCTCCCTTCCGAAAAATGCCCGAAAATGCTCTTTGTTGGTACTGCCGAAAATCCGGCTCCTGAAATCATCTTTCCAGGAAATTCCATGATTTGCGCAGAAAACGGACCACGCTTGTTGATGAAAGGCATAATTATCAACAATTACTCCATCCATATCGAAGATAACAGCAAATTTATCAGGCATACGCTTTCAAGTTAAACCCCCAAAATTAAATATTCTCTATCTTTACGGCCACTAAAAATCATGAAGCGTATCTACCTCGAGATAATAGTATTTGTTTGCGGTGCCATAGTAATGGCATTTGAAATCATTGGGTCCAGAATGCTCGGTCCGTATGTTGGAACGTCCATTTTTGTATGGACAAGTATCATCGGTATCATTCTGTTTAGCTTGAGTGTAGGTTATCGTTTTGGTGGCTGGGTTGCAGACAGAAAACCACGGGCTGATTTCCTTTCGTTCATTATTTTTTTTGCTGGTTTGTCCATCCTTTTGTCAGCAGCTGTGAAGGATTGGGTTCTTACCTGGTTCGCCGACTTAATCCCAAACATTAAGTTGAATTCTGTTATGTCATCAATTGCGCTACTGGCTATACCATCAATTCTTTTGGGTATGGTCTCTCCTTATGCAGCTAGGTTAAAAATGAATTCTATTGCGAATAGTGGAGCTACAGTCGGTAATCTTTATGCGATTTCAACCGTAGGCAGTATTTTAGGCGTTTTTCTTGCCGGATTTTATCTAATTCCCACATTTGAAATTACAAATATCCTGATCATTCTTTCGATAACATTAATCATAATTAGTTTGTTCCTTAATGCTGTTTACAGGTTTTATCTAATCAAATATTAATTCCGTATGAGGAATCTTTTAATTAAAACAGTCCTTTTTTCGCTGGCCCTGATCACCTTTGCATGCAATACAACGCATAAGAAACACAGTGTTACAATAGCAATTTCAAAGGCCGTACCGGAGGCCGATTATGCGCATTATCCCCAATGGCTGAGGTTTGGGGATTCAACTGTATTCTACAAAGATATGTACCATTTGAGTTATGATTCGGCTTTGATCGTGTTCCGGGGATGCGACGGTTTGTTGCTGACTGGTGGTACGGATGTTTACCCAGGCAGATATGGTAAGGAATACGACACAGCCCGTTGCTGGAAACCCGATTTTAAAAGAGATAGCCTTGAATTTCTTTTGATCCGCGAGGCAATTCAGTCAAATAAGCCTGTTATGGGAATCTGCAGAGGTCTTCAGGTATTGAATGTTTATTTCGGTGGAAGCCTGATTATCGATATTCCTGCCGATCTTGATACGATTGTAAAACATCAAATGACAAATTATGAAGATTGTTTTCATGATGTTAGCCTTGTAAAAGGGACATTACTTGAGGAAATTAGCGGAATTAACCATGGGATAACCAATTGCAATCATCACCAGGGAATCGATATATTGTCTGATTCACTCGTTGGTATGGCATATACCAATGACGGATTAATTGAAGCAATCGGTTACAAAAACAGTGAAAATAAGTCCTTTTTACTTGGCGTTCAGTGGCATCCCGAAAGGATGGATTATTCAAATCCATTATCAGGACCCATAGCTGTAAGATTTCTTCAGGAAGCAAATAATTACGCAAATAAACTCAAACCATGAAAAAATCCGGGATTTATATTTTAGTATGGGTGTATATCTTTAGTGCTGGATGTACAAATTCATCGAAAAAAGAAGTTAAACAGGAGCAGCAAATGAATATCAGCAAAGAAAAATACGGACAGGCTGATGGAAAAGACGTGAGCCTTTATACATTGACCAACAACAATGGAATGACTGTTAAGATCACGAATTACGGCGGAATTATCACTTCGGTCTCAGTACCTGATAAAAATGGTGATTTTGATGATGTCGTCTTAGGTTATGATAGTCTTGCCGGATACCTTCGCGATACACCCTATTTCGGCGCCATTGTAGGACGTTATGCCAATCGGATTGCAAAAGGGCGGTTTAAACTCGATGGTAAAGAGTATACGCTTGCTGTAAATAATGGCCCGAATCATCTTCATGGAGGAATTAAAGGGTTTGATAAAGTGGTTTGGAATGCAGCAGAAATTAAAACGGACAGCACTGTAGGCTTGAAACTGCACTATCAGTCAAAAGACAAAGAGGAAGGATATCCCGGAAATCTAGATGTAAGGGTAAATTACACACTTGACAATAATAATGAACTAATAATCGCCTACAATGCCAAAACAGATAAACCAACTCCCATCAATCTAAGTCAGCATAGCTATTTTAATCTTGCGGGAACTTCAGGCAGAAATATTCTTGGCCAAATATTATGGATCAATGCCGATAAATATACAGTGGTTGATTCCACCTTAATTCCAACCGGCGAACTCAGGGATGTCAGTGGTCCGATGGATTTCAGGAAGCCGATGTCTGTCGGAAGCAGAATCGGCCAGGTTCCGGGAGGCTACGATCACAATTATGTACTGAACAATCATGGTAAATTCGCTAAGGTGGCTGAATTGCAGGATACCGTTAGCGGCAGGGTGATGGATGTTTTTACTTCCGAACCCGGACTTCAGTTCTATTCTGGTAATTTTCTGGATGGGAGTATAACAGGAAAGAAAGGATTAAAATATACACAGCATTTCGGGCTTTGCCTGGAAGCTCAGCATTTTCCGGATTCTCCAAACCATCCTGAATTTCCGAATACGATTTTGCGGCCTGGAGAAGAATACACACAGCAGACAGCATATAGGTTCAGTGTAAAATAAGTCCTACCTGTCAGGTCAATATTTTTCGGGCACAAAAGTCTGCTCGATGTAACCTAACAGGTTTTTCCCAACCTGTTAGGTTCTCAATAGGTTAGGTTATATCTGTCAGATATTTTTCACTGCCCGGCTTCCACTTGTTTTCTTCATGAAATTCGATAAAACTTCTAATATCGCCAAAATATTCCATGCCTATATCGCGCTTTATCCTCGTTTTACTTATAGAAAGGTAGGCATTATACGATGAATACTTCCAGGATGTATGATCATGGGTCAACCCGTGATGAATAGGATTCCGATGAATGTAGTTGATAATAGAAATGAAATATGCATCCTCCTCTACAAGCTTCTTTTTATAGGGTAACATAAAAAGCTTTCCCTTTCGGTTGTACCTAAGATTATAGGTCTTTGAATAGCTATTAAAAAAGTTACTGAAAGCCTGATTCAGCCTTTCTTCAATAGAGTCGGCATAAACAATTTTCAGGTTTTTTAGGATTGT
Organism: uncultured Bacteroidales bacterium; assembly: GCA_963764475.1. GTDB lineage: Bacteria > Bacteroidota > Bacteroidia > Bacteroidales > JAADJA01 > JAADJA01. The sequence goes on along the minus strand of CAVXTE010000108.1, from coordinate 29,504 downwards.
TTCATGATCCAGCATCCGGATAAATAAATGAAAATGATTGGGGATTAAACAATATGCGATCAGTTCAGCTATCGGGAGAATAAATCTTTCAATTTTATTAAGAAAATACGCATAATCTACATCTTCCCTGAAAAGCAATTCATTACCCACCGCCCTATTAAATATATGATAATGCTTTTCCGGTTCAAGAACTGCGTTTTTATGGATTATACGGGGCATATATTAGATTTTTTCTATCAAATTGACCTAACAGGTTTGAAAAAACCTGTTAGGTCAATATTTTTCGGGCACAAAAGTCTGTTCGGTGATGGGCGGACGCAAATACCCCTTTTGCTTTTTCCTTTCGGGAAGTTTAATCGGTTCTTGATCCATATATTTGTAAGGGATCATCGATAACAAATGGGAAATACAATTCAGTCTCGAACGTTTTTTATCGTCGGCCTCAACAACATACCAGGGTGATTTTTTTGTATCAGTATAGGAAAACATCTCGTCCTTGGCCTTTGAATATTCAGTCCATTTTTCATAGGATTTCAAATCGACTTCACTGAATTTCCATCGTTTGGTTGGATCATTTATCCGGGCAGTGAATCTTTTTTTCTGTTCCCTGTCACTTACCGAAAACCAGTATTTGATCAGGATAATCCCTGATCGGATAAGCATTTGTTCAAATTCAGGACATGAGCGGAGAAACTCCCAGTATTCATCATCTGTACAAAACTCCATGACACGCTCGACGACAGCCCTGTTGTACCAACTCCTGTCGAACAGTACCATTTCACCGGCTGCAGGCAAATGAGCTATATAGCGTTGATAATACCATTGTGTTTGCTCTCTGTCGGTCGGTTTGGCAAGAGCTGCGATCCGGCAAACCCTGGGATTCAATTTTTCGGTTATTCGTTTTATTGTTCCCCCTTTACCGGCAGCATCACGACCTTCAAATACTACGACAACTTTCAATCCCTGGTCCCGGATCCATTCCTGCAATTTCACCAGTTCAAGCTGGAGGATAGATAGTTCCTTTGCATAGGCTTTATTGCTAAGCTCTTTTTTCTTTTTGCTGTTGCCGCTTTTTCCCATTCTGTTTATGAATTAATGATTATCTGCCTGCAAAATTCTTAAAAAACTTTCATGATCCCGTTTCCGGTTTCCGCTTCATAGAATTCAGGAATTAAACCGGTACTTCGTGTGTAATTCTTTGAAATTTCAGCTTTAAATTTTTCAGCCGAATTCTTATGTACGAGACTCACAGTGCACCCTCCGAATCCTGCGCCTGTCATCCTGGAACCGAGCACACCATCTATGGCCGAAGCTTCGGCGACAAGTACATCCAATTCCCTGCAACTGACTTCATAATCATTTTTAAGTGATTCATGCGATGCATACATTAGCTGTCCCAACTTTTGGAGATCACCTTTTTTCAAAGCACTTACTGCTTCAATTACCCGCTGATTTTCCGATATAACATGTTTTGCCCTTTTTCGGATGAGCGGGTTTACGATCAGATGTTCATAATTAAGAAATTCGTCATAATTCAACCCCGAAAGATTTTTCAGGTTAAGTTCTATATTCAATGCAGCGACTGCCTGCTCACATTCCCCTCTCCTTTCATTGTATTTTGAATCGGCCAATTCTCTGCGTTTGTCAGTATTGGTAATCATCAAAAAGTAATCCCCCAAAACAAGCGGGACTTTCTCATAATCAAGTGTATCACAATTCAGGAATACAGCATGGTCTTTTTCACCCATTGCTACAGCAAACTGATCCATGATCCCGCATTTCATCCCGACAAACTCATTTTCGGCATGTTGCGAAAGCTTTATTAGTTCCATTTTTTTTTGGTTCGAACCCAAAAAATAATCTAAAGCAAACGCCGTGACCAGTTCGATAGAAGCAGAAGAAGATAATCCCGCGCCATTCGGAATATTACCTGAATAGAGCAATTCAAGCCCGGGGATTTTAAATCCTTTCTTCTGGAATTCAAGCACAATCCCCAGCGGATAGTTCATCCATTCATTTCCTATTTTTGTAATTTCTTTCTGAAGGTCGACTTCTGCCGACTTATTTATATTCAGCGAACGGAATTTCAGTACCGGATTTTCAGTTTTCCGTGCCAGCAGATACGTACCGTATTGCAGACTACAGGGCAAAACAAATCCACCATTATAATCGGTATGTTCACCGATAAGGTTTACGCGACCGGGAGCAAAAAAACCCGAAACAGATTCTGCTCCCCCTCCAAAAAAATTAATAAATTCTTCTTTTAGCTTTGTGAGATCCATAGATACCTTAATTTTTGAAATAATAAAATTTAGCCCATTGTTCCTACAATCGATCCACCGTCGACACTGATGGTTTGACCTGTAATGTAGCCTGATAAGGGCGAAAGCAACCATGCACCAAGTTTACCGAATTCGGCCGGCCGGCCGATTCTTCCGACTTTTGTTTCAGCTTCATATTTTTTCTTCGCTTCCCCGATAGATATATTTTCATTTTGGCTGCGCTTTATATACAAACGTTCGACGGCAGCCGTTGCATGAAATCCGGGAGCCAGAACATTGAGTGTAACTCCGTTTTTACCAGCTTCCTGAGAAAGTGTTTTTACAAACCCAACAACGGCAAGCCTCAACGAATTGCTTAAAACCAGATTTTTTACAGGTTGTTTAACAGCCGAACTTTCGATGTAAAGTATCCGGCCATAATGCTGATCGATGAATTTCGGCAGCAACTTTTGAGTAATTTCAACTTTCCACCTTACGATACTGCAATACGCTTCATCCCAGTCAGCTAACCCGGTTTCCATAAATAATTTGGCCGGAGGCCCGCCTGCGTTTACCAAGAGTCCATCAATGCGCCGATTTCCTATGAAAGTTGTAAGTTTCTGAATGGTATCTGACTGCGTAATATCACCAGCAAATATCTCAACCATTTCCTTGTATCCGGATGCAAATGCTTCGAGTTTGTCCCGATTTCGTGCAACAGCAATGATTTTTGCACCTTCATTTAAAAGCCCTTCAGCGACTCCTTTTCCCAGGCCGCTACTGGCACCCGTTACAACAAATAATTTATCTTTAATATCAAGCTTCATAACAACTTTAATTCAACGCTCATTTATACCGTATGATTACATCTGTAGCACCATAACCGAACTGTTTCATCGATGCATCCTGGTACGATACGCCGGGATATTCTTTCAAAATTTCCTTTATTGCAGTTTTTAAAACACCTGTTCCTACACCATGTATGAACGTTATTTTCGTAAAATGATTCGCGATGGCACTCTCCAGACATTTTGTGAAATGGTTTACCTGAATTTTTAGTTTCTCCGAATTATCGAGAGCATGTTCATTTTCTACCAGTTCGTAAATATGGAGGTCGATAACCGCTTCCCCGGGGCCCGTGCGGTATCTGTCAATGATGTGTTCCGGTTCAACTGTGGCCGATTTTACCGTCGATGGTTCAACAGGTTTCTCTTTTCCTGCAGAATCACTTCCGAATAAATATACAGACGAAGAAAGAGGCAGCAAAGATATGAGTATGGACTTTCCTTCCAAAATACCCGACGATTTGTAACTCCCTTCCTGGTAAAAGCGCGATCCTTTCACACTGAATGCCGAAGTTCCGGGATTTAAAATATGATTATCCGAATCATTGTGATACAACACCTGGATGATCCCTTTTTCCCATTTACCGGTTTGTTCTCTGTCAAGCGTTTCGATCTGAACCATGGAGTCTGCAGCCACCGAGCCATAATCAAAACCGGTAAATTTTTTATTAGAATTTTCAAGCCAGATGCTGTAAAGAACATCGTATCCGGTATTGTTGATAAGATATACATCGATCATTCCTGTGATCAACCATTTTTGATCGCGGGGAACAAAAGCAAAATAGATTCCATCCGCAAGTGTGCCTTTTGCCGGTTGCTTCAGTAAGGGAACATTTCTGTCATCATTTTCATAACCTGAACTTTCGGATGTATCTGTAGCTACCTGAAAATCTTCACGAAACATGTGATTCGGCGAATAAAAAGATTCCTCACTTTCAACTTTAATAAGTTCACTGGTCAGATGAGGGATTTCGAAACCTTCTTCAATGGCTATATTCACCAGTCCGGGACTGATAATTTTACTAACAACTCCTCCGCCTTTTTCATTCAAAAATTTTACTTTATCGCCTACCTTGAATTTCATCATTTCAATTTTCGACAAAAATAGAAAATCTATTCGCTGCTTTACGGAAAATTACAGTAACACTATTCTGATGAACCATATAACAGTACTTGAAAACTGGTATTTGATTTTCTTTTTCAGGTAAATTCAAAATCAATTGCCTCCGTAATTACACTCCATCTATTATCCATAAAAACATTGACATGAAATATTTTGAACCTGATCGTAAATAATTCATTTAACTTTGACTCCTCAATAAAGATTTTAAACGATTCTATGCAGCAAATAAGACTGGCTAGCCCGAATGATTACAGGTCAATCTTTTCAATATATAAGCCGTTTGTAGAAATGACCGCCATTTCATTTGAGACCGAATTACCATCTATCAATGAATTTGGTTTGCGGATAACTCAGATTTTAACAAATTACCCCTGGCTTGTTGCTGAACTGGAAGGGAACATCATCGGCTATGCCTATGCCTGCAAGCATCGCCATCGGTCTGCCTACCTGTGGTCGGTCGAAACATCGGTATATATTAAACATACTTTTGAAAGAAAGGGCATTGCAACTGGATTGTATACTGCTTTATTTGAAATCCTTAAAATCCAGGGATACAAAACAGCTTTGGCCGGAATTACTATGCCAAATGAAAAGAGCGTTGAATTCCACAAATCCTTTGGCTTTTCGAGTATCGGGGTTTTTGATCACATCGGGTACAAAGCAAATGCCTGGCATTCTACCAGTTGGTGGCAGCGACCTATCAGTAATTATAATGATTCTCCTAAGAAACCACTCATTATGAAAGAAATTGCTGGAACATCACAGTTTTTATCAGCGCTTAAACTTGGGATGGAACAGTTTAAAATACCGTTATGAATGTGATATATTTAAAAAAAACCGGAACATTGAATCCAAAACAATAATTAATTCATAAACACAATAATGATGATCAAACAGACATTTTTAATCTTTTCCTTATTTTTATTTGGCATGACTGTCATAAGCCAGGCGCAGAATACAGGTGCAATTGATTTAAACATGCTCAGCAAACTTAAGCATGATTTTAACCAGGATAAAAACGCTAAAGCTATGATGAATGCAGCTTCCGCCAACGATATCAAAAAACTTACCATGAACCGGGAAAATCCTGATAAATCGGACACTTTTTTCACCTACCGTGTGGAGTCTTCCGGAATAACGAATCAAAAATCCACCGGACGCTGCTGGTTGTTTACCGGGCTGAATGTTTTCAGGGCCCGGGTGATTGAAGAAAAAAATCTTGAAAATTTCAGCTTTTCACAGAGCTTTGATTTCTTTTATGATCAGCTTGAAAAATCAAATCTTTTTCTCGAAGGAATTATCGCTACAGCAGATAAACCGATGGATGATAAAAAAGTAGATTGGCTTTTTAAGAACCCAATTGGAGATGGCGGTCAATGGACAGGTGTAGTCGACATAATCGGGAAATACGGCCTGGTTCCTTCCGAAATATTCCCCGAATCGTTCAACAGTGAAAATACTTCGTCCCTGTCGCGGCTTTTGCGATCAAAACTCAGGGAAAACGGATTAAAACTTCGTGAATTATATGCGAAGGGAACAAAGGAAAGTGCATTGAGGGATAAGAAAACAGTGATGCTGGGCGATATATACCGCATCCTTGCAATTATGCTCGGCGAACCACCAACAGAATTTGAATGGCGGTACAAGGATAAAAATGGTGATCTATCTGAACTGGAAAAATATACACCAATTACTTTTTTTAAAGAATTCGTCAATGTCGATTTGAATGATTATGTAATGTTCATGAATGATCCTTCGCGACCATACGGACAGGTTTATGAAATTGAAAACGACCGGCATGTATTTGAGGGAAGCAACTGGAAATACCTCAACCTGGAAGCTGATAAGATCAAAGCGTTTGCAGTCAATTCGATCAAAGGAAATGAAGCCCTGTATTTTTCATGCGATGTTGGAAAGCAACTCGACAGATCGAACGGCTACCTGGATGTTAATAATTACGATGTAAGTGATCTGCTTGGGGTAAAATTTTCAATGGATAAAAAGCAACGAATCGAGACATTCGAAAGCAGTTCGACCCACGGAATGGCACTCATGGGTGTAGATATCCAGAATAGTAAACCCGTAAAGTGGCTGCTTGAAAACAGTTGGGGTGATTCAGGTTTTAAAGGTCACCTGATCATGACAGATGCATGGTTCAGTGAATACATGTTCAGGCTGGTAGTAAATAAAAAATATGTAGACGATGCGATGTTAAAACTGTTTGAAGAAAAACCAGTCATGCTGCCACCATGGGATCCGATGTTCAGTCCTGAAAATTAAGGAGGCTTTCTGTTTATTTAAAACTATTTCATCAAATTGGCTTCATGATTGAATCAGGAATCAATGGTTGGATGAGAAATGATATTTATAAATGTGCATATAGAAATCGATTTTTCGTAAATTTGTAACCCAATTTCGATTCGTATCATTAAATTCCATTAATTGTCGCGTATGAAAACGGAGCAAACACTTATAGAAACAACAGGTACAATAAAGAAGAAAGAAACCCTGGCTACACTCGAAGAAGCCTTTTGTGCAAAAGCTCTTGTAATTGAGAGCAAGTTCCCCTATCCTGGATATTATCAGCCTTCCGTACCGGATGTAATTGAGCTGAATCCCGATAGTATATACCTGATTACACGGGGTAACATCGACGAGATTAAACTGATGAGAATTAACCAGCAGATAAAAAAAAGCTATACCGGAAACTTCGATGCAGCCCTGGGCAAAATAACTGTCTTTAACGAATTGCAACCTTGCATTCGACTCAAATTCCTCAAGGAATATAATGACATTCCCGAATTGGTTGATCGATTCAGGCAACAGGATATACACTTCCTTAAATACCGGCAAATTGAACCTTATACAGGTCTGATCGACGTGAAAAAATATTTCGTGCTCGAAACCATCGAGCCTGGTATATACAGGGATAGAGAAGTCCCGGAAATGAGCTACATCCAGATACCGGGCTTTCTGAACTGGGATAATTTTGAACGGATTACCCTCGACATGAAACACAACCTCGAAGACAATAAATTTGATGCAGCTGTCGGGACGATTTACCGTAAAAACTGCCTTATCGACATTGTGAGGATCTATGATAAACACTTTTCGCTTGACAAATTGTATACGATCCGTTCGAAATACAAGGAAGCTATTAACAAACTTAATACGGCATAACTGGTAGAAAAGCTTACGGGAATGTAAGCTTTTTTATTTTTGTATTTGATAATCTGTTCAATAAACCTTTCATGATTAAACGCATTGTAAATGAAATTTCGATCTGGTTAAGCCGGCAGGGTATGTCGGAACAGATCACCGACTCACTTGCCGCCATAGTGTTGTTTCTAATTTTCATTATACTGGCCTGGCTTATCTATTTCATCGCACGCAGGGTTCTCCTGGCGATGATCGTAAAAGCCACCAAAAAGACGGAAACTAAATGGGATGATGTGCTTCTCGAAAATAAGTTTTTCACCTGGCTGTCGAATCTGATACCCGCTTATATTCTTTATCTGTTGAGTCCGCTCGTTTTCGAAAACTTCCCGAAAACAGTATCAACACTACAGACTCTTCTTTCAATCAGCATGGTGATCCTTGTCATCATGGCTATCAATGCATTTTTAAGTGCAGTAGCAGTGATATATCAGGATTTTTCGGTTGCAAAATCGAAACCGATCAAAGGGTATGTGCAGATCATAAAAATACTGATCATATTTATCGGCGGTATCATTATTTTAGCCAATCTTTTCGGCAAGAACCCCCTCGGACTTATCGGTGGACTGGGTGCTTTCAGTGCCGTACTCATGCTTGTATTCAAAGATCCGATCCTTGGCTTTGTCGGAGGCATACAGCTTTCGGTAAATAAAATGCTTTCACCCGGAGACTGGATTTCAATGCCTAAAGTACGATGCCGACGGGACTGTGATCGATATAGCGCTTACCACGGTTAAGGTTCAGAACTGGGATAAGACCATCTCTACCATTCCAACCTATTCCCTGATCTCGGATTCCTTTAAAAACTGGAAAGGAATGGAAGAATCGGGTGGACGGAGAATTAAACGCTCGATCAATATCGACATGAAAAGTGTTAAATTCTGTACACCGCAGATGCTTGAAAAATTCAACAAAATACAGTACCTGAAGTCGTATTTGGAAAATAAGGAAAAAGAACTCAGGGAATATAACACCAAATGGAATATCGATAATTCCATACTTGTAAACGGTCGCAGACAGACGAATCTCGGTGTTTTCAGAGCTTACCTGGCTTCTTATCTTCAAAACCATCCCGAGGTACACAACGAAATGACTTTTCTGATACGACAGCTTCAACCTTCTGAAAAAGGAATACCTATCGAAATATATGTCTTCAGTAAAATAAGGGAATGGGCAAAGTACGAAGATTTGCAATCTGATATTTTCGATCATGTTTTAGCGGTTATTCCGGAATTTGATCTTCGGATATTCCAGTACCGGACAGGTGAAGAGATTTAAGTTAGGGTACCTGCCTTTTAGGAAAAGAATTTAGTAACTTGTTTTGATTATTTGTAAAGCAATTCATGGTCAATTTATTTCATAGAATTTTCTTGCTTATTTCTGCTTATAGTTTGCTTGTTACAGTGCACGGGCAGGAAGACTGGACGTTGAGGCAAGATAAAGATGGAATAAAGGTTTTTTCAAGGTCAACCGATAGAACAAATTTTGATGAATTCAGGGCAACAATGGAATTGAACCAATCCATTCACTCATTTTTAGCCGTTATCATGGATATACAAAATCTTGATAAATGGTCATACCATGTTAAAAATCCGAGGTTGCTTCAACAAAAGGAAGATTCTTTGCAGATATATTATACTGAAGTCTCAATGCCTTTTCCATTCAGCGATCGTGATGCTGTTTTCATGAACAGCTTTACCTGGAAAAGCGACAGCAGTCTGCTGCTGATCGATATTGAAGTACATCCGAATTACCTGAAAGAAAATGAAAATTTTGTTCGAATCCCATTTGGAAAAGGATTGTGGCGTGTGAAGGTGACAGGTCAAAATCAACTCAATGTCATGTTTCAATTGCAAATCGATCCCGGGGGTAATGTCCCCGCATGGTTAGCCAATATTTTTGTGACGACAACCCCCACTTACACACTTAAAAAACTAAGAGAGATTATCGCTGAGGATAAATATCAAAATCAGCGATTTGAATGGCTTGATTGAACTTATTCTTTAACAGCTATTGTTCCAATTTTTCAACTGTGAAATCATCATCCTTCAAACCCTGATCAAACTTCATATCTTTCATCGTGATCTGAGTAGAGTGATCCTTTTTAATATCTGTCATGAGAACATTTTCTGCGTACCAGTACGGACCCGATTTCTTGTATTTATATATGGCAGTTTTGAAAAGATCATCATGTTTGTCGTAATAATCCATTTTTTCAGGATAAAAATACTTTTTGTTCTGGTACAAAATGATCTTCGTGTATTTCGACTTGTCTGATTTCGGCTTGAGTTCAAGGATATTAACAGTATCGGATGCAGTCGACAACAAAGTTGGAGTATAGCGTTCGCTGTAGGTCTTGCTGTCCATATCTTCATACGAAAAATCAGTACCGGTAAATGACTGACTCTTGGCCAGCAGTGATATTTTTTTAGGTTTACCGAAAGCCGGCATATAAAGCCACATGACATCATCGGGCAATGATAAAGTGGCAATTCCAGCCTGGTTTTCAGGTTTTGTATAGCGATATAACTTTTTGTCCTTGCCTTTCTGCATCATAATCGCTTCCCTAACTTTCTCTTTATCCGATTTATTTGTAACCGTAATTTCAATAATACCCTGCTTGTCTTTGGGTGCTGACATCAGGTCATCCATCTTTTGTAGAAGCACATCTGCACTTTGAGCCATTGAATTCGCTGCAGCAAAAACTAAAAAAATCAAACTGAGGATTATAGTCTGAAGATATTTCATTTTATATTGAATTGATTATTGTTTTTATTTCTGTGTACAAGTATAAGAATTACCGGCAACAATGTCAAAGCGCCCAAACTCGAACCAATCATGCTCAATGTGATAAGAAATCCAAAGTATTGTAAGGGCACCATTTCAGAAAAGATCAGAATGAGGAATCCTGCAGATACAGAAATTACATTGATAATTATCGCTTTCCCGCTTATCATGATCGTCTCTTCGATTGCTATTTTTGCATTTCCTGTAGATTTATAGATCTGATTAAAATGTGAAATAATGTGGATTGAATAGTCGATACCGATCCCCAGGGCAACACTTGCAACTAAAACAGTTGCGATATTCAAAGAAATACCGGTAATTCCCATCACACCAAATAAAATAACGATGGCTGCAATTATTGGAATGGCTGCATAAACACCGCTTGAAAATGAGCGTAAGATAATCCCAACGATGATCACAACAAATAAAACTGCAAACGTAATGCTGACGAGTTGACTGTTCAGCAAACTTCTGTCCATTGTAATGTCAACAAAAGGCATCCCGGTTATTTCTATCTGGCAATTTTCTGTTGAATGCTCCTTGATGTAGTTATTCATGTAATCGGCAAATTTTTTCTTGGCTTTAATATCAGGCGATTTAAATTTTGAAATTATTATTCCTTCCTGAAGGTCATCGCTAACGAGTCTTGACATAATTTCGTTGCCGTCGAGCAAAAACCAAAGTTGTTCAATTTTGTTTTTGTCATCCGGAATTCCCTTATTCCCTGAGATAACATAATTTAGTTGCGAAATGAGATCAGCAACAGATTGTGTAGTATAGATATCCGGGCTTTTTTCCATATAATTCCCCGTTTCCAACATAGTTTTCAGCACCTCCGGATTTTGCATATCTCCTTTAAACATAACAAATACCGGTTTACTTCCTCCGAATTTATCAACCATTATTTGCTCGGCCTCGCGGGTCGGATTTCCTTTCCTGAAGTAATCCTTAATATCAACACTCCTTTTAATAAAATAGATGCCAACGATACTAATCACGATCAATGTACTCCAGGTTGCAAGGACATACTTAGGATGTTTAAATAACAGAACATTCAAAGACGCCAGTGTGCTTTCGGACAAATATGATTTTTTGATCTTATTTGAAATTATTGTGCTGTTTTTTTGTTCCGGATTGAACAACGTTAGTAACGACGGTATAAAAAAGACAGACAGAATGCAGGCAAACATTGTTCCGAGGGCAGTAAAAATCCCAAAATCAACTATCATTTCGAGATAGGAACCAAAAATAAAGGATATGAACCCGATCATAGTAGTTAACGCCGATAACATCACGGGTATCAAAACATATTCCAGTGCCTTTTCTACCGCTTTCTTCCGGTTCATTTCGGCAATTTGATTTATCCTTACTAAAACATGAATTGTATACGCCGAACCCACAGCTAAAAGGATGATCGGAATATTGTTTGAGATCATCGACATTTTGTAACCCAACAACGACATTATCCCCAGACTCCAGACGATAGATATAATGGCTGTCATTAAAGGTAAGACAACTCCGCTGATTGACTTGAAACTCAATAATAAAATAACGGCAATAAGTAAAAATGCAAAAGGCAGCAGCCGTATCAAATCCTTTTTCATTAAATCGGAAATATAAGTAACCAGCATGGGTGATCCAATGTAATAGAGTTTCCCTGTTGTAGCAAGTGATTTAGTTTTATCGATAACATTTTTTGCAACAGATTGTACATCGGCATGATCGTTCAGCGAAAAAATTATCAATGTGGTAGTTCCATCTTCCGATACAATGGAACCTTTATACATCTTATTGGACAATACGCTTTTCCTGAGGCTGTCCAATTCTTCCGAAGAAGATGGTAAATTATTTTCATCTATAAGTTTTCCTATTTCAAACCCTTCCTCGTCCTTACTGATATTAATGATATTTGTCAGACTGGTAACCGATAATATGCCATCAATTGTGCTTAAGGTATCCGTTATTGTTCTTACATCCTCCAGAACTTTCGTCTGGTATACATTATCGGTCTTAAGGAGAACAATACCCATATTATTACTGCCAAATTTTTCACCGATTTTCTTAAGTAAAGCTGCATGGGGGTCATTGTCGGGTAGGGAACTGAGGATGTCCGCATTGATTTTCAGGTTCTTTAATTGATAGCCCAGAAAAAATGTAAGGAGAACAACGATTACAAGAATTAACCAGTTATAATTAAGTATTTTGTGGACAAACTTTTCCAATATCCCTATTTATTTAGAATTTTAACTTATAAATACATGGAAATATTTTCATCAATTGAATTCGCTAAATTAAAGGTTTTATTTTTTTGGCTGCAAATGAACTTTAAACTGGATACTTAAAGATATTGCCTCAAATCAATGAATGACCAAATATTGAATGCATGAACAATTCTGTGGTCGTAATTTATCCCGAAACTGTAAGGTTATTCCCGTTTTCCACAACTGTATATTTTTTTAGAGGGGCAGGCGGTGGTCCTGAAATTACGTTTCCACTGAGGTCATAGGTTCCACCATGACAGGGACACACAAAATCATTCGCACTTTTATTGTAATTAATCATACAGCCGGCATGGGTACATGTTTCTGCGATAGCTATAAACGAACCACCTGTGTTAACAACGATTACTCCATCGGCATGCACAGAACCTCCGGTATTATTTAACGCAGCATTCACCGGTTTTGAGAGATCAAGTGTAAAATTGACAGTAGGCCCCTGTGGTGTTGTCGATGTATTGTCTTTTGTACAGCTTTCGAGAAGGGCAACCGGGGTAGCTATGGTCAGCACACCGATAGTGCATGATGACTTTACAAAATTTCTTCTGTCCATTTTGATTTATTATAAATTTCTTAACGGAAGTAAAGGAATAATCGTATCATTTTGGAATAGCTACGTTAATGCTCGAAGGGTTTTTAAGAATTTTTAACGTAGTAAGACAAGATAGAAATTCTGAAGTAGGATAATTTAACATTAGCCCATGGTTTAAACCGTGTGCCATATTACAATTTATCTGTAATCCTGCTATTTAATAATAAATTCATTCGAAAAAAGTGTTTCAGCCTCCGATACCAGTGGAGACATAACCTTTACCGACAAGCGAAATGTACCTTCCGAACCAAGCATTTCAGCAGAAAGTGTATGTGTAAATGTAGTGTTTGGACGTATTGTATCTAATTTCGTGAGGCAACGAAGCGACATATAACCGAACGACAGGTTGTCCGACCATGTGTGACCCTCTTTCTTTTGGTATTCCATCTCGAGGTAGTTGCCGCATCTCAGTCCCACCACTAAATCGAAATTGGTGGTATTTTTCAATTGCAGACCAATAGTATCCGACCGGGAATAGGATTGCTTATCGGTCGAGAACACAACCGGGTCGGATTCTCCGGCCGGTTTTTTTTGGCATGTATTGACAGCCAATATCAATAATGTAAAAAGAACAAGTGCCTTCATTGAATGTTCCTCCCGGGTTTAATCATCATCGTAATAAACAAAATGCCTTTTCTCATCGTGAACCTAATTATTTGCATTGAACGACCCAAAGTTAAAACTATTTTAGCAGTCTTTCTTTTCTCCGTTTGTAACAAATGCTTATTCATACCCGTTTTCAGCTGCTTTCTTAAATCCCTGAAAATTCCTTCTCAATTGACCGAGTATAAGCGGATGTCAAGGTTGTCGATGTAAAACGACAACTTTTTCGGATTCCATACATAAAGTTTTATGATATCATCCGCCGATTGAAGTTTTGGTAATTCCACAGTGTAGGAAATATTTTTCCATGATGCGGTTTTCATTGAGGGCGTTTCATTTACGAGGAAAGCATAATAATAATAGTTCTTGCTCTGTGAATCGGAATAATCAATGACAAAATAGGAATAACTGCAACTACTGCGGTCGTTTTCAAAACGACTTAAGTGTATTTCGGCAAAGAGGCCTCTGTCGGTTAGCATACTATCCGTGACAGGAGGTTCGACAAGTACATCAAATTCCCTTCCCGAGTAATCTGCCACAATCGATCTTGAAACAGGATCATACAATGTTTGACTGACACTGCATTCGTTTTTATTCTGTTCAAACCCGAAATGTCCGTGATAGCACAATTTTAAATTGCTATTGTAAGGAACCAAATCGTCATTACCTCCCAGACACGACCGATACTGCTCCGATGTCTTCAGGAAGACATAGTTGTATTTTTCAAAACTCATATCCCATGTCGACAGGATATAGTACTTATACTGGTATGTTTGAACCATGTTCAACACAACGAAAGCGATGGCAAGGAAGTAAATAGAAATTTTGGCGATTAAAGTTCGAATGTGCGTAAATAATGCAGCCAGCAATAAACCGGCAATGGCATAAAATTCAACAAACGGTCGTTGTGAGAACGAGGGTCCGTAATACCAGTTCCACCATGAACTTATAAAATATAGCAAAATAATCAAAAAGATGAACAGCGAATTAAACCGGAACCTGTTTTTCCTGAACCAGAACAACGAGCCCGCTAACGCCAAAAGAACCATGGGTGTATAAATAAAAAGTCCCTTGCGGAAACTGAACAAAACTTTTACTATTTGCGGACGTGTAAAATTGAACCCTTCGTCTTTATAGCTCCAGATAAAGAAGGATCCGGATTGTATGTACCAAAGGACCGGCTGAATGATGACAATAGCTGTCACAAGTATAAAGGCAATGATCGTACTTTTTAATGCAGAATTGGTTTTAATGAAGGATTTGAATTCCGTGTACGAGTCGGTTAAAAAAGGAACAGCGAACAGGATCAATCCGTTTAAAGGGCGGATCAATACGATAATGCCAAAAAGGATGGCTCCGGAATAAAGATATTTTGTCCTTTTTGTCTGGATCAGCTTTTTCACAACGAACAGAAAAGCGGTAATGACAAACCAGGAATAGACATGTGACATTCCAGGGCTAATAATCGCATAGGTTAGCAGATTGGTTCCAAAAGCGATGAGAAGCAGCACTATGGCAATGATAGAATCATGTATTTCAAAAAGCCGTAATAATCTGCTAAGAAAGAACAGTCCTGCTAAAAAATAGAAGATACCTGCAATACTAATAGCTTTTTGAAAAGGAGGAGAATATCCATCCAGATCATCCCCCTGCAAGTATGCAATTGAATAACCCAGGCCAAAGAAAGGGAGCATCATCAAGGCCGTTCCGCCAAAATATTTATTGACTGCACCGCCCTCAAGATTAAAAATATATCGATTGTCAGTTTGTTGATGACTCAGAGAATGATCAAGGAAAATATGTGGCAGGTACATGTAATAGCCTTTTGCATCGCTGTCGATAATTTGTTGATAGTCCTTGCCGGTTATTCCGTTCCAAGCCCATTCCTTCACCAGAAAAATACTTATAACTCCGATTAATAAAATGGCTATGGATGGTAGCTGAGACCGGATCGGGGAAGATTTTTGGAAAATGAACCGGAGACGTTTAGGAGATTGGGTCATAAAGATTAGAGTCTAAAAAGCCATAGCTGTGAAATTTATAGTTTTCCATTCATTCCGCTTGGTTCAGGAAAAACAAATACAAATCTACAAAAAAGTAAATATCATTTTTGCCCATGGTCAAAACCATGGACCATAGGCCATGGACTACTGACTAATATTCATTTGAAACAAATTGAACCAAACAAAACATCGAAGGGTTTACGTACATTTGTACAAATTTTACCGGTAAACCGGAAAGATAAGAGCATAAAAAGCAACACAGTAACAAAAGCTTATCAATGTATTTCGTAAGAATGCCAAAAATCGTAAGTCTGATGAACCGGTACCTGATTACAAGAATCAGGACGGAAACCGACAGCATTTATTTGACTTTCGATGATGGCCCGGATAAGCAAACAACACCGGAAATTCTCGATATTTTAAAGAGATACGATGCGAAAGCCACCTTTTTTTGTCTTGGGAAAAAAGCTGAAGCATATCCTGATTTATTGCAAAGGATAAAGGATGAGGGTCATGTTTTCGGAAATCACACATACAGCCATTTAAGAGGAAAGGAAACAAATACCGCAACATACCTGCGGGATGTCCGCAAATGCGAAGCCTTTATCAGCACCAGCTTTTTCAGGCCACCCTATGGTTCGTATAAAAAAGAGCAACTTGAAGAGCTGAAAGATAACTACAAGATCATTCTGTGGACCGTTATGCCAGGAGATTTCGATGAAAAAGTTTCGAAAGAAACGGTTCTCCGACGTTCGGTTCGCTATTCAGAAAAAGGGACGATCATTGTTTATCATGATTCGGAAAAAGCAAGTGAAAAAGTTTTGTATGTATTACCTCGCTTTCTCGATCATTTTTCAAAAAAGGGGTTTACTTTTGAGCCGTTAAAAAAAGAATTGATTTAATATCTTAAAGATTACACAATTGGCCGGCAGATCGAAAATCCATCACAGCGTAGTCTTCGGAATACTAATGATTCCGGTCATCCTGCTGATGACACGATGTGCAAACCCAGTAAGTCCGCAAGGTGGGCCAAAAGACGTTACACCTCCTACCCTGGTTAAGGCTTATCCGCCGATGTATACCCGGAATTTTAATGCAGAAAAGATCAAATTGACATTCAGTGAATTTATTCAGCTTAAGGATCTAACCAAGCAGCTTATTATTTCACCTCCTATGCTAAAGACACCCGAAGTAAGGTTAAAGGGAAAATCGGTGGTAATTGTGTTAAAAGAGGAATTAAAGGAAAATACGACTTATAACATTTTTTTCGGTAATGCCATCATCGACCTTACGGAAAACAACCCGGCACTCAATTTCCGGTATATTTTTTCTACGGGAGATATTCTTGATTCATTATCAATAAAAGGCAGTATTAATGATGCTTTCGACCTCACAGCTGAAGAAGGGATCAATATTATGCTTTACCTCAATAATAACGATACGGTTCCGTTTGATTCGCTGCCATACGTTGTGAAGCCTTATTATATGACAAAATCAGATGCCGCAGGAGATTATCTTATCACCAATTTACCTAATAAATCTTTTAAATTATTTGCACTCGCCGATGGTAATGCAAACCTAATTTACGACCAGCCAACAGAAAAAATTGCGTTTGTGGAAAAACCGGTAAAGCCTTATTATATTCCTGTTGCTCTTTCCGATTCGCTGGTTAACGACTCTTTAGTAACCGATACGGTTCAGGCAAAGAAAATAGATAATGAGCTGGAAGAAATCCCTGAATTTAAGCTGGCCCTTTTCACAGAAAAAGATACGGTTCAGCGTTTTATAAAAGCATTCCTGGCGAAAAAAGGCCAGGTGGACATCATTTTTAAACTTCCAACCATTAACCCCGAAGTTGTTCCCCTGAACTTACCAGAAGGTTATGATTGGAGCCTTCATGAAGCGAATAATACAAAGGATACCCTGATTTACTGGCTAAAGGATATTGATAAAGATTCGCTGAAACTAAAAATCAGCGAGAAGAACATGAATACTGATACTGTTGATGTTGCAATAGTGAAGCGCAGTCGGGGAAGAAAAGCCAAAGAGGAGGAAAATAAGATTCCGCCATTGGAAATAAAATCAAATGTTCGTGGTTCTGCCGACCTGAATAATCCGGTAAGCCTTACGTTTAGCTATCCTGTGATAAAATCAGATATTTCGGGTATGCTGTTCATCGAACAGGAAGATACGATGAAGGCTCCTTTTTCATTTACCGATTCGATAAAACGGATTGGGATCATCGATCACGTTTTGAAACCAGCTACCACTTACGAACTTGTCATTCCCGACTCGGCATTTATTGATCTTCAAGGGTCAGCCAACGATTCGGTTGTATTGAAGTTTAAAACCAAAGCACTCGAAGATATTGGAAATTTCTACCTGGAAGCAGGGATAACTGATACAACTTTCAACTATATTATCCAGCTTCTCGAAAAGGATAAAATTGTAAAAGAAATGATCATCCATCAGGGCCAGAAACTTTCGTTTAAATATTTAATTCCATCTACCTATCGACTAAAAGTTATTTATGACCGGAACAAAAATCGCCGGTGGGATACTGGAAATTACCCCATGAAAATTCAGCCCGAAGAGGTGAAGTTTTTCCAGAAAGATATTGTTATCCGGGCCAACTGGGATGTAGAAGAAACCTGGGATTTGTAAGCGTTATCGCATGGCTGCAATCAGCAGTTCAATATCCTGGTAAGGTAGTGTAAAATATTCTCCGATGTAAGGTTTGGTGAGGATCCCATTAAACAGATAAACACCCGATCGCAATCCCCAGTCCATCTTGACACTGTTTTCAATTCCACCCGACTCACCGATTTTGATCAAAATGGGTGCAAAGAAATTACTTAAAGCATAAGAGGCCGTATGAGGAACCCTGGATGCAATGTTGGGAACACAATAATGAGTCACATCATATTTTTTGAACACGGGATTATTGTGGTTAGTAATCTGGGAGGTTTCAAAACATCCGCCCTGGTCGATGCTAATATCAATAATCACCGAACCGAATTTCATTTTTTCAACCATTTCTTCACTAACGATAAACGGTGTTCTCCCTTCATTCGAATGAACGGCACCGATCGCGATATCAGCAGTCTTCAACGCCTTTTGAAGTACTTTAGGCTGCAAAATGGATGTAAATATCCGGCAGTTCAGGGTATCCTGCAGTCTTCTGAGTTTATAGATCGAATTGTCGAAAACTTTTACAACGGCTCCCAGTCCCATCGCAGCACGGGCAGCATATTCAGCGACAGTACCTGCACCGAGAATAACAACCTCTGTCGGCGCTATTCCGGGAAATCCGCCAAAAAGATTTCCTTTTCCATAATCAGGATGTTGAAGGTATTCTGCAGCAATAAAAATCGAAGTCGTCCCGGCTATTTCGCTCATGGCTCTTATAACAGGGAAATTTCCCGTTTTGTCCTTAATGAACTCGAACGCTACCATCGTCATTTTTTTCTTCATTAATTTCTCAAAATAATCCCGGGATTGTCCTGTAAGGTGAATTGAAGACAAAATGGTTTGATGCGAATGCAGGTAATTGATCTCCTTAAGTGAAGGTGGCGCCACTTTGATGATAATATCGGCTTTGTAAACTTGTTCAGCCGTATCGACGATTTGTGCACCTACTTCACTAAAATCTTTATCGCTGAAATGCGCCATATTACCGGCTCCGGACTGGAACAAAACCTGATGGCCTTCGGCGATCAGCAAGCCGACAGCAAGGGGAACAAGCGGCACCCTGCATTCCTGAAAAGATGTCTCCTTCGGCACACCGATAGTGAGTGTGCCTTTTTTCCTGTGAACCTCTAAAATTTCTTCCTGAGGTAGTAAATTTTCGGATGGTTGGTATTTTAAAAAACCATTTTGTTCTGTATTCATACGTCATCTGATCAGGTAAAAATTCAGGCCTAAAAATACAAAACTTATGGTTTCCTGACAAACTAATTAACAGGCTTCAAATAACAGCAGTCAAAATGATATGATCCTGCTGTTATCAGTGGTTTCTACGCGAATGTGAACCCGAATGACATTTTCAGGTAACAGTTTTTCTATTTTTTCCGGCCATTCGATAAAGCAATAATTGCCACTGTAAAAATAATCTTCATAGCCTATATCGTAAAACTCTGATAGGGATTTCAACCTGTATGTATCGAAATGATAAATTTCTTTATTGGAACCGGTTTTATAAATATTAACAATTGCAAATGTCGGGCTTGTAACCGTATCGATGACATCCAGCTCACTGCAAAGCACCTTGATAAATGTTGTTTTCCCGGCCCCCATCTCACCGTAAAAAGCAAAAATGTAATCATGCGGATAAATGGCAAGAATTTCTTTCGCAGCTTTACGTAAAGCTCCTACATCCTTTGCAACAATACTGGTTTCTCCATCTTTCATTTTACTTATAGAATAGCGTTTACACTGATGGGTCAGTTAACTTTAAAAGCTGTATTCTCTTTTTGCATTGAGTTCGATATACGGAATCATCATTTCCTCCATAGATATACCTCCATGCTGAAACGTGTTTCGGTAATAATTTACGTAATAATTATAATTATTGGGATAAGCAAAGAAATCGTTCTTTTTGCAAAAGATGTAGGAAGAACTCATGTTCAAACGCGGAAGGTAAATATCACCCGGATTTCTCACTTCATAAACCTCTTTCTTATTAAACTGCAAAGCTCTACCGGTTTTGTAACGCAGATTTGTATTTGTGTTTCTGTCACCAAGAACTTTTACCGGGTCGTTTACCCTTACCGAACCATGGTCGGTAGTAATGATGATATCAATTCCTTTTTCACCCAAAAAATCGATGATCTCTTTCAAAGGGGAGTGTTCGAACCACGATAGCGTTAGTGAACGATAAGCCGCTTCATCATCGGCCAGTTCACGAATAATCTCCATCTCAGTCCGTGCATGCGACAAGATATCGACAAAATTGTAAACGATCACGTTTAAGCTGTTTCCCATAAGGTTTGGCAATGTTTCCAGCAATTTTTTGCCGACATTCAGATTCAGATACCTTCGCATAGCTGTATTTAATATTTTTTCCGTACCGCTTGAGGTATTCACCCAGCAATTCTTCTTCAAACTGATTGCGTGTACCTTCCTCGTCTTCTCCGACCCAGTACTGCGGATATTTTTTTTCAATTTCAGCAGGCATTAGCCCCGAAAATAAAGCATTACGTGCATACTGTGTTACGGTAGGAAGTATACTGTAATAGGTCATTTCATTGGCAATCCGGTAATTATCTTCTAAAACTGGCTGAATGATCTTCCATTGATCCCAACGTAAATTATCGATCAGGATTAAAAACAAAGGTTTTGCCCCATTGAGCCTGGGAAATAGTTTTTCTTTCAGGATGGTATGTGAAAACAAAGGCGTTTTGTTCACCTCTCCATTAATCCAGTCCTGGTAATTATTTTCGATAAATTTGGCAAAAACCTGGTTGGCTTCCAGCTTTTGCATATTCAGGATTTCTTTTATGCTGTCATCAGCAGATTTTTCGAGTTCAAGCTCCCACCTTACCAACCGGCTGTAAACTTCAACCCATTCTTCGAAATCGAGATTACTTCCGATTCTCATACCCAATTTGGTGAATTCCTGCTGGTATTGTGAAGTGGTCTTTTCACTCACCAGTTTTTTATTTTCAAGATTCTTTTTCAAACTTAGCAGTATCTGCTTTGGATTCACCGGTTTTATAAGATAATCAGCAATATTCGAACCGATAGCTTCTTCCATTATGGTCTCTTCTTCACTTTTTGTGATCATTACAACCGGAAGATTCGGGTGTTCAACCTTCATTTGTTCGAGTGTCTCTATTCCCGACATACCCGGCATCTGTTCGTCGAGAAAAACAATGTCGAAGAGATTTGACTTTACCATTTCTATGGCTTCCGCTCCATTATTCGATGTCTTTACATCGTACCCCTTTTGTTCTAAAAACATGATGTGCGGTTTTAAAAGATCGATTTCATCATCTACCCATAAAATGCTTATTTTATCCATTTACTACGTTTTTTAGGTTCAGTTAATTAATTTAGTTATCTTAACATCAAATCCATACACAAATTACCCGAATGCTATGCTTTTCATCAACAGGTTTTAAAAATGAAATGAAAACTTTATGATAAAGATTAAACAAATAAAAATTTGTTCTCCTCTTTATAAATGCGTGAAGTAGGTTTTTATTGTATGCAACAAAATAAAACCACAGCCTGTCGACTGTGGTTTATCAAATTAATTTCCGAACTCGGAACTACTTAATGGTAAGGTGGCATTTCCGGACTTCCAATTTGGTTTTAGCGCTATTTTTACATTCTACTCTTTTTGCCAGGTCTCTTTATAAGCATGTAGTTCATTTTTGTCGTAATTTATGCTTTATAATATTTGGTAAAATTAAATCCTACTTTCTTTAGATATACCCCCGAAAACCACTAAAAAAAAAATAGTGGAAAACCACTGGTTTTTACGTTTTGCAAAAAAGCCGTTGCTGTTTATTAAATTGGCTGTAAGATTGTTATGAAATAATGACGGAATGTTAGATAACAGGTGTTCCTGAATTTTCCGGGGAAAATGCGTTTATATCAAATCTTTAAATTTGCAAAAAAATACAATTGACACTATCACTGCTATACAAAAGAAAAATTATTAACGATCCGGTTTATGGGTTTATCAATATCCCCAACGATCTTATTTTTCAAATAATCGAACACCCGTGGTTTCAAAGGTTAAGAAGGATCAAGCAACTGGGACTTACGCATCTCGTTTATCCGGGTGCGCTGCATACCCGTTTTCATCATTCTCTTGGCGCTATGTACCTGATGCAGCAAGCATTGGGAACTTTGCGCGAAAATGGTCATAAAATGTCTGCAGAGGAAGTTCAGGGAGCTTACATTGCAATACTTCTGCATGATATTGGACACGGGCCTTTTTCGCATGCACTCGAGAATTCTATTATCAGTGGTATTCCTCACGAGGAAATATCAAAAATATTTATGGAACAACTGAATCAGGAATTCAACAATGAACTTGCAACCGGTCTTCAGATTTTTAACCATTCTCATCCTAAAACCTACCTGAGCCAGCTCGTTTCCGGTCAGCTCGATGTTGACCGCCTCGATTACCTGAAACGGGACACTTATTTCACGGGTGTTTCGGAAGGTGTAATCGGAACAGAGCGAATCATTAAAATGCTCAAGGTAGTTGACGGTAATCTTGTAGTTGATATTAAAGGGATTTATTCCCTTGAGAAATTCATCATTGCCCGCAGGATCATGTATTGGCAGGTTTATCTCCATAAAACTGTACTTTCTGCTGAGAATCTTCTGATTAAGATTTTAAAAAGAGCATCCTGGTTGGCAAAAAACGACGCAGAGTTGTTTGCTTCGCCTGCCCTGAAATTTTTTCTGAGCAAGGATTACAAGCATTCCGTAATTTTAAAGGATCCTGGCATTTTGCACCAGTATGCAAAATTGGACGATTTTGATATTATGACTTCGATAAAAGTATGGTGTGATCATCCGGATAAAATATTGTCGATCCTTAGCCAAAAGCTTGTAAACAGGCATTTGTTCCGATGTGAAATCCAGTCGGAACCATTTGATTATTTTTACATTGAAAAACTTAAATCCAAAATACAGGAAAAGTATAAAGTTCAGGACGACGAACTTGAATATTTCATCTACACCGATACTACATCTAATTATGCTTACAATCTCGAATCGGAGCAGATAAACCTGGTGACAAAGTCAGGCAGGATTCTGGATATTATGGATGCTTCCGATCAATTCGACCGGAACACATTTTCGAAAATCGTTACCAAGCATTTTATTTGTTACCCGAAGGATGTTAATAACTGATTCAGGAATCTTGATCCCATCTTTAAAAATAATTAATTTTGCCGGAATAATTGTTATTTCATTGAAATGGAGTTTACAGCAAGTCAGATAGCTGAAGTTTTAAATGGTGTTGTAGATGGAAATCCTGAAGTCAGGATAAACTATGTTTCACGGATCGAAGAAGGGAAAAAAGGAACGCTTAGTTTTTTAGCCAACCCGATCTATACACCTTATATTTACGACACAAAGGCCTCGATTGTCCTTGTTAATAAAGATTTCAAACCTGAAAAGAGTATTTCTGCTACCCTCATCCGGGTTGAAAATGCCTACACTGCTTTTGCCCAGCTCCTCGAGATGTACAACAAAATTAAAAATGACAAGAAAGGAAAGTCAGAAAAAGCATTCATTTCAGATTCAGCAAAAATTGGTGAAAATGTCTATATAGGAGAATTTGCTGTAATCAGCGACAATGCAATTATAGGCAATAATACAAAATTATATCCTCATGTTTACATTGGGGATAATGTAAAAATAGGAGACAATACCACCCTGTTTGCTGGTGTAAAAATAAACTCGGATATTGTGATTGGCAGCAATTGTATTTTACATGCAGGTGTTGTTTTAGGTAGTGATGGATTTGGGTTTGCACCACAGGCCGAAAATCACTACATGAAAGTTTCGCAAATCGGTAATGTTGTGATCGAAGATGATGTTGAGATCGGGGCTAATACAACTATCGACAGGGCTACATTAGGATCGACCATAATAAGAAAAGGGGCAAAACTTGACAACCTGATCCAGATCGCTCACAATGTGGATATCGGGGAAAATACAGTAATTGCTGCACAAACGGGTGTTTCCGGTTCAACCAAAATCGGAAAAAATTGCATGATCGGAGGGCAGGTTGGTATTGTAGGACACATAATCATTGCAGATGATGTGAGAATTGCAGCCCAGTCGGGTATCGGTAAGAGTATTACGGAGAAAGGCGCTGTTTTACAGGGATCACCTGCATTTGAAATTGGCAAATACCGGAAATCATATGTTCACTTCAGAAACCTGGATGCCATCAAATCCAAACTTAACGAACTGGAAAAAGAGATTAAAAAAGCACACGAGTGATAGTCCCTTTCAATCAATAAACCAGAACGCTTAAAACATTTAAAACCTTCCTGTTAATTACGTGGTTAATAGATTAGTATTCATCTCAATTTGTTTATTGGATTTATGGTTATATTTGCCCGCTAATTATGGAAGCTAAACAAACAACGATCGCTTCACCGGTAACTGTTTCAGGTAAAGGATTGCATACTGGTGTCGATGTAAACCTAACGATAAAGCCGGCACCTGAAAATTCAGGTATCCGTTTCAAACGTATTGACCTGGAAAACCAGCCTGAAGTTAGTACAGATTGTTTTAATGTTATCGATACTAACCGTGGCACTACAATCGGCAATGAAAGCTTCAGCATCAGTACCATCGAACATGTGATGGCCGCTTTAAAAGGAATGGAAATTGACAATGCCCTTATCGAGATCGATAATTTTGAGACCCCGATTAAAGACGGAAGTTCAAAGTTTTTTACCAATGCCATGAAGAGCGTTGGAATTATTGAACAGCAAGCTGAAAAGAAGTGCTTTGTCGTTGATAAAATCCTGTCGTACACGGATGAAGAAAACAAGGTTGAGATGTTAGCCATTCCATCTGATCGATTCAAAGTTTCCGTTATGATTGACTTTGAAACAGACGTTTTATCTACCCAAAATGCTGTTCTCGAAAAAATTGAAGATTTTAATTCCGAATTTGCAAATTGCCGCACCTTTGTTTTTCTACATGAACTGGAATTTTTACTGAACAACAACCTGATCAAAGGAGGCGATCTGAGTAACGCGATTGTTTTTGTAAACCGTGAAATTTCGCAGAAAGAGCTCGACAGACTGGCAAAATTATTTAACAAACCATCAGTGAAAGTTCTCCGGAAAGGAATACTCAACAACCTCGATCTTTATTTTGAAAATGAACCGGCACGGCATAAATTGCTGGATGTAGTCGGTGATCTTTCTCTTGTCGGTGTACCCATTAAAGCACACATCATAGCCAGAAGGCCCGGGCATAAAGCAAATGTGGAATTTGCAAAAGTTATAAAACAATACATTATGGATAAAAATAATAACCGGTTCAAACCGCCTTATGATCTGAACAAACCTCCGTTGTATGACATCAACCGGATCAAAAAGGTATTACCCCACCGGCCTCCCTTTTTACTGGTGGATAAAATTATGGATATGGACGACACACGGGTTATCGGTGTAAAAAATGTAACCATGAATGAGGCATACTTCGTTGGTCACTTTCCTGATGAACCGGTTATGCCGGGTGTTTTGCAAATTGAAGCAATGGCGCAAACCGGTGGAATTTTTATGCTTGACAAATTAGAAGATCCTGAAAATTACCTTACTTTTTTTCTGAAAATTGATAATGTTAAATTCAGAAATAAAGTAGTTCCGGGCGATACACTGGTTTTTAGCCTCGAACTTGTTTCGCCCATTCGCCGGGGATTGTGCCATATGAAAGGGACAGGCTATGTAGCAAACAAACCGGTGATTGAAGGGGAAATGCTTGCCCAGATTTCAAAAAAAGAGCAAAAGCAAACAACAATTATCAGCAAATGAATCAACCCTTAGCATACGTACATCCACAGGCACGAATTGCAAAAGGGGAAATCAGGGCAACTCCTCGGCTACGAACGTTTCGTAGGCGAGGCCGTACTTCATGTCAGCATAGAAGCTGCGATGCACCGCAGGCATGACCACGGCAATACCAAGCGGCGCAACGTACCGCTCGATCGACGTACGACGCGTCCAGATAGTGTGATCGTCGCTCAGCCCGTGAAGCAGAAAAAGCGTCTTATGCTTGCCTCCGGATGAAACGTTCTGCATGCCGATCTGGCTCTTTGTCTCCTGTGGCAGAATGACCATCATGGACGTGGAGAGTGCGAGCGCCTCTGAGTAGAACTTACAGTCGATGAGTGCCAAGTCTTCCTCCTCAATTGATCTCAATTGTGCGCCGGATTGGATCAAAAGACAATCCGGGTTGTGGCGGAAGAACGGATTCGGGCGATGCATGTCGTCAACAATATGGTCCGGATCGTTCCGGAGTCTCTGCATCGCCCCGCCTGAAGTCTATTTCTCCAGCGTTATACCGTTTCGTTCGAGGTATTCGACACTCAGTCGGACGGCTCCTTCGGGATCGCTCTCCTTGCGCTCACCGAGCTCGATTGTGGCCACCGGTGTCACCCCGTGGCGGCCGCAGGTCGAGTCGAGGTCCATTCTGACCAATTCGTCGACAAACTGCTTGATCGGCGCATTTCCGCGGCCGAGCGCCTGATGTGCGTCGTCGCGACCGTCGTTATCGCTCAGGTGTACGTGCAGGATTCGGTCTTTCAGCTTCCACATTGCCGCCGGCATCTCTCTCGTTACATTCATGTGACCAACGTCGATATTGGCAAAGAGGTTCGACCGGCCAACGTCGCAAAGCATCCGATCGAGCGAAATGGTATCCCGGACCACGTAGAAGACCGCGGGATCAAACTCGAGCAGTACAGGAAGGGTGATCCCCTCTCGCTGAAGCCATTCGCAGTACTCGCCAAGGAAGGTGGAAGAGTTGACCCACGCTGCGGTCGCTCCTGTTGACATCGCAACGCTCCCGCACCCCAGCCCGACAAGAAGGTGCTCGCCGCCAAGCTCGACCATGAAGCGGGCACCCTGCTTCGCAAACTCCATCTGGCGGCGGCGGTTTTCCGGATCGGGCGTCGCAATGTCGTCAGCCTCCAGGAGCACCATGCCGTTCACCGACAGGCCAAGGTCTTTTACCATGGTCACGGCGGCCGCACGGTCCTGTTTTGACAGCTTCGTCGGATCTGCGGATCGCGTTCCGGCAATATCGATATGCCGAAAGCCCATGCCCGCTATCGCTTTGAGGCTGTCCGCGAGTCCGCGCCCGCTCTTCTCCCAGATCATAGTACTTACTCCGAGGAACATCGTGGTACTCTCCTTCCGTTCACTATTTGAGCACGCCGAGGATCGCCCGGGCCTCGGAAGCTGTAGCTAATTCAAAACCGGTGGCCTGCACAAGCGCGACAAGCCGCTCGACGAGCTCGACATTTCTGCGAACTTTCTTTCCGCGGGCCCACGAGACACCGTCCTCGAACCCGACGCGCAGAACATCAGCGCCCATTCCCAGGGCCGCGGCGTGAAGCTCGAGGTCTTCCATCCCGTCGTGGAGAAAACCCCACCGGGCTCCGGCCGGAAGCTGCTCCTTCAGGATTTGCAGCATTTCGGCACGGGGTGGAAGAGCACCGTGGAACCCCAGGCAGAAGTTGATGTGGAGCGGCTCGGTAAGAATGCCTTCCCCGTGGAAGAGACGGATAGTCTCCATCATTGACAGATCAAAGACCTCCATCTCGGGGAGCACCCTACGCTCGGCCATTCGTCCTGCCCAGAATCGGATGTCGGGATAGCGGTTAATGTAGACATCCTCGCCGAAGTTCACACTGCCCATATTGAGCGAGGCAACTTCAGTCCGAGGCTCGTCGAGTGACACGCACCGCTCCTCGAGACTGAGATTTGAGGCGCCTCCCGTCGATCCCTGGATGACGATATCGGATCCTGCCCGTATGAGGTCAAGCGTCTTTTTGAAGGTATCCAGTTTTCCCGTCGGTTCGCCAAACTCGTCCCGGACGTGAAGATGAACCATGGCGGCGCCGGCCCGGGCACAGGCGATGGTCTGTTCGGCTATCGCCTCCGGCGTCAGCGGATTGTCCACCTGAGAATCTGATATATTCTTGCCAACCGGTGCTACCGCCACCACTATCTTTCTTTTTTCTCTCTCAGCCACCTGAGTACTCCTTCAGCTGGGTAACACGGCGCACAGCAGGGTCGGTGAACTGGTCCAGCACGTCGCGCGCAACGCTCGAAAAGCTGAACACCACAGCGCCCTTCGGCCCAGCCTGGAACCAGTGTTTTTCACCCGGACTGCAATAGAGCTGGTCGCCGGGCTGCATCACCGTTTCGGACCGCAGAGTGTAGACGTCTTCTTTCCCTGCGGGAACTGAAGCTTTCTTGAGCGTATCCGGCCCGTCCGTGCAGAAGTAGAGCGTTCCCCACTGCATCCGCACGGTTTCCTCTTTTCCGGGATCGCCGCCCATGGGAGGATGCCAGTGCTCCGGCAAGGTCTGTCCGGGGGTCAGCGCAATTACCTTCGCACCAATACGTTCGGTCTGTACCATAGTCAGTATCTGCGCGCCTTCAGTTTCAAGGTTGCTCAGTCCGAAATCGGCCACTTCTATCCGCTCCGCTTCCGCCGCCGTGAACGCTATCCCTGCGGCGCGAAATAGCTCAGCCGCACGACGCTGCGCCTGGGCTTTCTGTTCCGCTGTTATCATCTCCCTTACACCCGCAGTATGTCGGTTTCGATGAATTTCCACGTTTCAAGAAAATCACGGGAACTGACCAGCTTCCGCAGCTTGTTCCGATCAATCTCCAGCAGGCGATTCCATATCTTGTTGGTGATTCGTGTGTTGAGCTCAAAGGTACCGATGACGTCCCAACGTGTCGGGGATGTGTCCGAAGTCAGGTAATCCTGATAATTGTATTCCTGCAAATAGAAAAGGAATTCAACATAGTCGAGGTAGTGGCGCGTACCTGCCATGAAGTCCCAATCCCAGCGGGCGTCGTTGTCGTTGATGTGAACGTAATAGGGATACTGACTTTCTGCGAGCATTGAAAGCGATTCCGCCGGATTCTCGTTCCCGTACATCGAGTGACCAAAATCCAGGGTAATCCCCATGTTCTTGCTTCCAATGTCGTTCAGAAGGACGAGGGCCTTGGCCGAGTTGGCGACAAAACAGCGAGCCCGGGTTTCGCTCGGCTTGTATTCGACAAAG